>DATLJR010000356.1:0-38109 GCA_035538755.1 Pseudolabrys sp. | reverse complement strand
TTGCACGGCGACGGATGGGCTTACGGCCTGACGGCCGGCGTAACTCTCACGCCGACTCCCACGACGACAATCGGCGTTGGCTACCGGTCAGCTCTCAATCAGAAGATCGACGGGTCCCTGCTTCTGACAGGCCCCATCGTCGCAGCTTTTAGTAATGGTTCGATTCACACCACCGTCGATCTGCCCGACACCGTGTCTCTTGGTATCCGGCAACGTGTAACGCCGCAGCTGACGCTGCTTGGCACGGCCGAATGGACAAATTGGAGCCGGATCGGGACCTCCAATATCCTGACGGCTTCAGGGGCACCGGCTATCGTTCTCGCCAAGCCCGTCACGATACCGTTTCAATATAAGGACGGCTGGTTCTTCGCCCTGGGGGGCGAGTATCAGTGGAGCGACCGGCTGACAGTTCGTGCTGGTGCAGCTTACGAGATTTCCCCGATCGATGACCGGGTGCGCACACCGCTCATACCCGACAACAACCGGGTCTGGGCCTCCATCGGCGCCAGCTGGCAAGTGTTCAGAGGGTTCTCGTTCGATCTCGCCTATTCGCACGTCTGGGTACAGGGTCCATCCATCAACATTACGGCAGTGTCCGGCAATCCGTTCTTTGACGGCATTAATTACATTGGCAACGTCAACGCGCATGCTGACGTTTTTTCTCTGGCAATGGTTTATCGCTGGGGTGCGCCTGAGCCGGCACCGATCATCGCGAAATAAACCCGCGGGGGCGGGAAGGGGCGCAAGGGCCGGCCGGGGAGCCGGCCTTTGCATTTTCAGAACGTGCCGATTGTTTTGCAGGGATGGAAGAACTCATCGATCTTCAATCGGTGCAACATAAGAAGGAGGAGGATGAGCGCTTCGAGCTTGAGCCCAACGCAACCTCACTAACACTGTTTTATCGCAGCCCATCATTGCCCCTGCTGACTAGGCTACGAGCTGCTACCGCTGCCTTGCCGCACGAGCACCCAAAGCTTGCCGTTATGGCGACGGTTCATGCTGGCGATTTAGCTGCCCAACTTGACCGAGCTATCGAACGTAGTCGAAAGGTTATCGAAGCCACGCCGCTGATCAGCGTTCCAAGCGAGAATGTTTCAAGTGATGACAGCGACACTAAGCCGACGAACTTGAATACGCATAAGCCATCCGTGCCTGATAGGCGTTATCGGCGATGGTGATGTCGCTAACAGTCATCAGTTAGCACAGTAACATACGGCCACAGTGGTACCTGACATGCAAACTGATAAAATCGGGCCGTTCATCATCGCCCAGCGGCCCCGATCTCACACTCAGCTAGCCCCCGAGGTCGGGGCCATCTCCATTCACACTAGCCATCGCTGCAACGCTCTGCAGCGCAGCATTGCTAATTAAGTCATGTTGCTGAGATGGGCAGAGGAGTAAAATCAGGGTCGCTCTTATCCCCAAGGAGAGCACGGCCCCGATCTCATAACCATTCCCCGTCCCCAGAGATTGGGGCCACCATCTTCTTAGAAGGTGGTGACAGGCCATGTTCAAAAGACACTACGCCTGGCATGTACGTATCCAACAAGAGGGTAGAGACGTCCGCATCTACTATCAGCACAACTTCCCGAGGGGCGTAGTAGAGGAGGAGTGTGACCCACGCCGCTTCAACTCGTTGGAGGAAGCAGAACAGTTCGCTGAGGATGTGCGCCGAGCCAATCGTATTTTCACAGCGCTGGATAGGGGCCGCCACTAAGGCCCACGATGGGAGTACGAATGGTGGGAAGCCACTAACAGTCACCTGCTAGGGCAATAACACACAAGGCCAATATATTTCATCGACATGCGTGGGTTGGAATGTTGGTTCCGGCCTCATCGAATGGGCAATCATCGGTTGGGACGGAGAGGGATCGGGGGCGCTCCCGCAGCCACCCACGCTTGGTAGCGACCCCCGGTTTCTAAACTGAAAAGATGGCGGGATACCGGGTTAGGTTCTTTGCAGGTTCATGATTGCGTCAGACATGAGGGGTCCAGGGAAGTCTCCTTGCATCGATAGGGTATGGCCCAGGTCTAGTCATTTATGTTGATGGTCACCGAAAATACATTTCATTGACATGCAAACTGATAAAAGTGGGGCCGTTCTCCCCAAGAGAGCACGGCCCTGATCTCACCCTTCCCTGAACCCCCCAAGAGGTCGGGGCCACCTCTTCTTCAGTTAAAGAAATCAGGGGCTGCTCTCAGGTTGGATGAGTGCAGCCCCTGATCTCTCTCCCGTCCCGATCCGGTTAGGGTCGGCCTGACGGAGCCAACATTCTTACCGGAATTCAGAGCCTCTCGGTGGTTGGTGCTTACCAATTTCCGTGATGGTGGAGGTTCACCTCTCGTATTGATCCATCATCGTCACCCTTACGACTACTCGCCTTAGGGCTTGGGCAAGTCTTACATTTGTCCGTAGACGATCAAGATTATGATGATAGCGCCCAGAACAAGCGCCCAATTGGAAATTGGAATGCCCGCTATCGATGTCTTCTGGCTGAACCATTCCATGACTTTCCTCCCGTCTTGCAGTTCAAGCGGAAGCGGCTCCGGTCGAAGCGGCTGAAGGAGCTAGCTCCCCGTGCGGCCAAGACCATTGCGCCGGCTGGCCAAGGCTTGGACCGCAATAACTGACGATCTTAGCATAAGCGAGTTCGCAGGTTCACCGCCAAGCCCATTGAACCGCCGCAGGTCAAAGCCTCGATATCGTTGAATGGCTCACGTTATAAGATCGACCAAGTTCGACCAATTCCTCTCCTTCTTCCCTTCGTCGTAGCGCCTCCGTGATTTGATGCTGAGTAAGCTTCAGCTTTCTCCCAAACCTAACGCCTCTGGCCTGAGCCCGCTTACGTCCTTCGTCGGTTCGAGCTCTGATTAGCTCACGTTCAAACTCGGCTAGGCCACCTAGAACGGTGAGCATCAACCGACCGTGCGGCGTAGTCGTATCGGCCCAAGCATCAGCGAGTGATTTAAACCCAGCTCCTTTATCTGTGACTGTAGCGAGAACATTGAGTAGGTCTCTTGTTGATCTAGCCAACCGATCCAGCCTCGTCACCAGCAACACATCACCAGCAACACATCACCAGCGTCAAGAGCATCGATAGCTTGGGCTAAAGCTTTCCGATCCGACTGCGTACCGCTGACTTTCTCAGCAAAGACCTTCTCAGCACCCGCCGTCTTTAGCGCAGCTTGTTGTGCATCTAACGTTTGTCCGTCTGTGCTTACTCGGGCATAGCCGATGATCATTCTTGGTCTCCATTCATGCAGAGGGATTTTCCCTGATCCTCTCGTGGCATTGCGTTTCATTTCGTTCACGATATCTGCACAACCAAAGTCCTTACAGATCAGGGCTTTCGTTCTTGTGCGAGTTGCTTAAGTTCTGCACAGCAGCTTTAGTTTTCTCGGTGGTCGTAGTCGGCCAAGGGCACAAGCCTGCCGTAGCTGTCCCAGGCCTTCGCTATGATCTCGGGATGATCGTCAACGTACTGGTTAGCGGCTCGGCTAATTTCACTAGCCTCAACGTGAATTAGCTTTATTCCTTGCGCTCGCGACTGAGCCTTGACGGCTTCCCTTGCGTGCCATCTGGCTAACGTCATCACTGCTCCGTTCATTGTCAGCTCCTCCAAATGTAAAAGGGGCTCGGTACTGCCGAACCCCTAGTGATATGCTTGCTCAGCCTTAGCCATTGAACACGCTCCCTTGGCTTGGGTTAGAGCCCTGCGAACGAAAGGCAGCCGTTCACAGGGCTCGCTTACTCCGGCGCTTACGTTTGAAAGCAGTCAATAAATATCCGAGCATCTTCGTTGCGTTGTTGCGCTGATGTTTGAATCAGCGTTGCGTGTTAAATTATCTTTGGCGTCGATTGATGAGGGTGCCGGGGCCAAAATCTTGCGCTCGGATCGGCGCAATACCCCCGAGCAAGCTGTGTAGAAATTCTGAAAATATGACAATCGCTCTTTAAATCTATTTGGGCTCATGAAACGTTCAGCAACGCATTCGATGTCGCTAATCGTCAAACACATATTTTAGGAGATCGGCAATGAATGACGCAGAAGTAGGCTGGATTGCAGCCATCATCATCGGCGGATTTGCAGGCTGGCTTGCCAAGAAGTTCATGAAAACCCAGACCGGCCTCATAATGAACATCGTCCTTGGCATCATAGGGGCCGCAGTCGCTAGCTGGCTATTCAACCAGTTCGGTGTCTCGCTCGGTGGTGGTTGGACAGGCTATTTGATCGCTGGCTTCATCGGAGCATGCATCATCATCTTTGCCGGGCGGGCAATCCAGAGGTGACCATTTCTTTCCGTAGAGCTAGCGTTAGCGCAGTCATCACGTTGAGCTTGGGGATAGCGCAGCTAGGTCGTGTACTCATAGATCGACAAACTGAGCGGAACATTTGTCCTCGGATGGTGTTGGCCACCTAGGCAACGCCGTCCATGATCAAGACTTCTACAATCACCTGTCCTAAGTGTGGGCACCAAACAGTTGAGCAAATGCCGACTGACGCTTGTCAGTATTTTTATGTTTGCAAAGGGTGTGGTGTAGAACTTAAGCCGAAGCCAGGCGACTGTTGTGTGTTCTGCTCTTACGGCACTGTATCTTGCCCGCCAAGCCAAGCTGAGCGTTCTAGGGGTATCTAAGGCTGCGGTTCGGACTGTTGGCTCTTAGCAGACATTCAGTATTGCACTGCACATGTCTGCTCTTGACCCCAAGCGGACATAGGCAAACCTTTTCCAAGTGCTATGCTTCGTATGTCCTGCGTTCGTGCCGGAGACGGCCATGATGCGGCGGGAATTTATCAGCCTTGTCGCGCATCAGCTACCGATGCTCGTAGTGCTATTGAGTGTATGCGGCCTAATAGGCCCAGCATATCCACGTGGCGGCTTCGCTCGCGAGCATCGCTGGAATCCTGAGCATATCAGACAACTTCCCGTAGAGGTTCGGAGCGCTGTAATGCAGATGTGCAGCCAGTCGCCGAGAGCCGAGCACTACTTCGCTACGTATTTCCAGAATTCGCGGCTGATTAAGCTGCACTTCGAGCATTTCCACTGCGATGGTGGTGCGCCGCTTTGCAATCAATCAGGCTGCCTGCACCAGGAGTACATTTCGACTGGCGGCCATTATCGGCTTCTGCGGAGCTTTTACGGCCCGGACAACGACTAGCGGAGACCGGCTGATACAAACTGAGACCGCCGAAAAATGTCCGGACATGCCAACAGCACTGACGAATGTCCGCTTTCGGCGGTATTGGACCAGTCATAGCTCAATCCAGCGTCATAGATCATGACAGTCATGAGATTAGGGTAGCGCAACGGAGGCTGGCCAATGGAGCTTGATTATGAGGCCGCAATAGGAATCATAATTCTGTTAGCAGCAGGGTGCGGACTGTTGTGGATAGCCAAATACGCTGAACAACATTTAAAGGGACGAACTAGTCGTGCAGTTGCAGTTTGGCCATTTCGAGTTGCGGCGTTGCTAATTTTATTCAATTTATTTCCAGTGATGTGGATATGGTCGTGGTTTCACTAATGCCATGACCGGCTCACTCAGGCTGCCTGTCGGAAGGGATGGAGTGATCGAACGGTCGTAGCGCAATCCAGTCCAATCGGCGAGCATATGACTGCGCCGCCAGCGGCCACGTTCGATAGGGGAGCGAAATCAATGGGCACGAACACACATACACCAAACCCATGGCCATCAGTGGGAGGGCTGACATTAGATACATCCGATCAGGTGGCCAAAGAACAGAACTGGCAAGAGTGGCGAGACGGCCAACATGGCTATATGTGTTACGTCGAGCGCATCTCGACCTCGCCGGGGCTCCCGACACAAGTTTCCGTTAGGTCACTGGACCCATACCCAGCCTACCCAGCCGGATACATATTCAGCTTTCCCCCCAGCGATCCCGCATTACTGCCTGAACTTGCGAGAACACAGAACTATCCGCACTTACAGCTTAGCCTGACAGTCGATGATGGCGACCAGACCAACGTCAAGTTGTTAGGAGTTGATGTCGGATGTCCGATGCCCACGAAGGCAACGCCGACTACGTTGACGGGTTAATTAGCTCCCCGCCAAACTCTTCCTGAAATGCTTTCGCTTCTTCGGGATCACCGAAGCAGAACCGAACATAATGCCGACCTTCATGATAGCGACCGCTGCCACGTTGGGTTTGAATGCCACGAATAGAGTGCAGCACATATGGGGGAGGGGCTTGCCCACCTGGGGGTATAGACGTTTACTCCGACTACGTGCAGGAGGCCCTATGCGCTTAATTGCCTGCGTCACGGCGTGTCTCCTACCCATCTTACCAGCCGCCGCCCAAATGGCCCCGCAAACGTCGTCCGACCGTCAAGCGTATTGTGTTAATCCCAGTGCGGACTTTTATCCCTATACGGGTGAGCCCTGCAAAACTGGCTATCAACTCGGATCGGGCAATTGCCGGAAAACGAACGGGCGCATTGTTGCCGTGCCAAGAGAGGAATGCCTCGCACAGGGCGGCACGGTCGAATTACCCGTTGAAGAGGGACGTCCCCCGCCTCGCCGCTGACGCCTGATTTCGCAGCCGAGCGCACGCAACGTCCGCCCTAGAGACCGTATTAGAAATGATCACCAAAATGATCATCGACTTCCGGGAGATCACTTCGTCGCCAGCCGAAACCCTGCCACAGCGACAATTGCCACCAGCACTACGACGACCAGCTGGCGAAAAGCCCAAGTAACGTTCAATGAATTGCATCGGTCCGGTGCGGGCGTTCTCGGCTGGAAATACGACCGCAGCTAACACAACACTAATGGTCGCTAAGCAAGTTGCTACGCCGCCATTATCCATGTGAGCCACCACCGAACGTGGTCGCACAAATACACGCAACGCTAACTAATGCCGGAGACCAAACACAACGGCAGGAACGTTGGACCTTGGTCCAACGACGTTAATGTCGGTGTCAGAGAAGGGGCGGCGATAGCATTCATTGAAGGCTCTTCCTGCCCATCACAGGAGAACCTTCCTGGTCCACTCATGGCATCCGCCAATGGCAACGATGCAGCGACCTAAGCGGCAAATGACAAAGGACAGCTTGGGAGAATTTCTTACTTCCAGTACCGGGGAGATGTTGTCCCCACTGTTGTCCTAGTTTGCGCCGTTTTCGTTAAGACTTTGATCCCTCGAGATGAACTAGGCTTACGTACATCCATTTTCAGAACGCGCCGCTGAAATTGCCGCCGTCGATCAGCAAATTTTGTCCGGTGATATAGCCGGCATGCGTTGAGCAAAGAAACGCGCATGCTGCGCCGAATTCATCCGGAGTGCCGAAACGCTTCGCGGGAATCGAGGCCGCACGCTCGGCGGCCACTTGGTCGATGCTTTTACCTTTCTGTTCGGCGGTCTTGCTCAAAGTGCCGCGCAGCCGGTCGGTGTCGAAAGCACCCGGCAATATGTTGTTGATGGTGACGTTCTTGTCCGCGACGGTGCGCGCAACTCCGGCCAGAAATGCGGTCAGACCCGCGCGTGCTCCCGATGACAGATCGAGACCGGCCAACGGCATTTTTACCGAAGCAGAGGTGATATTGACGATGCGACCGAATTTGCGCTCGCACATGGGGTCGATGACCTTCTGGATCAATTCGATCGCAACCGCCATGTTCGCGATCACGCCATCGATCATCTGCTGGCGTGTAAGCTCGCGAAAATCCCGCATGGGCGGGCCGCCATTGTTATTGACGAGGATATCCGGCTGCGGGCACGCCGACAGAAGCGCCTTCTGGCCTTCGGGTGTCGCCACGTCGGCGACGACGGGTATCACCTTGATCCCTGCAAAACTCGACAGCTCCGTTGCGGTGGCTTCCAGCTTTTTGCTGTCGCGTCCGTTGATCACCACCTCGCAGCCCGCTTCCGCCAAGGCACGCGCGCATGCTCTGCCGAGCCCGCGGCTCGACGCGCAAACAATGGCCTTGCGGCCGGCAATTCCAAGGTTCATGGGGTCTCCTTTTGCCGGCGAGTGTTAGGGGCGGACCTCGACCCGTCAAGGGCGTGGCGGGGCCGTGGCGGTCGCGGCCGCGGTCGTGACATAGTGTCGCCGTCCTGTAGCAATCGGTTGATACCTGATCGCGGGCGACAGCTCACTGATTCGGGGAGGACACCGATGTTCCGCGATCCTGATCGTCACGTGATGGAACAGGCCTATGCGCGCTTGGCGCCGATTTATGATGCGTTATGCGGTCCCATTTTCCTGAACGGTCGGCGCGCCGCTGCGTCAGCCGCGCGTAAGGTCGGTGGCCGAATTCTCGAAATCGGAGTGGGGACGGGGCTGTCGTTCGATGATTACGATGCAACGACGGAAATCGTCGGCATCGACATCTCAGAGCCGATGATTGCACGCGCACGCGAGCGGCTCCTGACTGGCCGCTATCCATTCGTAAAGGAACTGGCGGTGATGGATGCGCAGGAGCTGGCCTACGCCGATGCGTCTTTCGATTGCGTCGTCGGTCAGTTCGTGATCACGCTCGTCGAGGAGCCTGAACGAGTACTGTCGGAATGCGCGCGCGTGCTTCGTCCCGGTGGCCAGATCATCCTGGTTAACCATCTGTATTCCGAACGCGGGCTGATGGCGGCCGTTGAACGGTTGCTGGCGCAGAAGGCGCGCAAACTGGGCTTGCGTCCGGAGTTTCCGTTTCAGCGGCTGGCAGCCTGGGCGCAAGCGCACGGCGGCGCCGAACTCATCGAGCGGCGCAGGGTTAAACCGTTCGGCGCGTATACGCTGGTTCGGTTTCGACGTGCCGTCTCGGCGAAACGTGTAAAACCCCAATAGTATGAAATACGTAAACGACGTTGTCACAAAACTGAAACGGGCTGCTGGTAAATGTCTCACATGATCATCGCATTGGAGATCGTCGCGCCGTGACGGACAACGCCACGCGACGGTTTCGTTCGCTCTTCATCTCCGATGTGCATCTTGGTACGCGCGGCTGTCAGGCCGACAAGCTTCTCGACTTCCTCCGCCATCACGAAGCCGAAACGATTTATCTCGTCGGCGACATCGTCGACGGCTGGGCGTTGCGCTCCTCTTGGTATTGGCCGCAAACGCACAATGACGTCGTGCAGAAGATTCTGCGGCAGGCGCGCAAGGGTGCTCGGGTCATCTACGTTCCGGGTAATCATGACGAATTCCTGCGCGGCTATTACGGCACGCATTTCGGTGGCATCGAGGTCTTGGAAAACACGATCCATACCGGTGTCGATGGCCGCCGCTACCTGGTCGTCCACGGCGACATATTTGACCTTGTGGTGACCCAGGCGCGTTGGCTCGCTCTGCTCGGCGACAAGGCTTACGAATTTGCACTTACCGCCAATAGGGTTTTCAACGCGTTTCGTCGCATTCTTGGGGCGCCTTATTGGTCGTTATCGAAATGGGCAAAGCTGAAGGTCAAGAATGCCGTCAACTACATTGGTGCTTTCGAAAAGGCGCTGGCGACCGAAGCCAGACATTACCAGGCAGACGGGGTGATCTGCGGCCACATTCATACGGCCGCGATGCACAATGACTATGGCCTGCGTTACATCAACTGTGGCGACTGGGTGGAAAGCTGCACGGCGGTCGTGGAGGGGTACGACGGCCGGTTCGAGATCATCACCTGGACCCACACGGGCCATGTTGCCGATGCGGCCGAGGCGCTGCCCCCAGCAGCGAAAGCGGCCTGATTGCATGAAAATTCTGGTGGCCACCGACGCCTGGCATCCGCAGGTCAACGGCGTCGTCCGCACCTTGGGTCATGTCAGCCGCGAGTCGCATGCCCTCGGGTGTGAACTGGAGTTTCTCAGTCCCGACCAGTTCTGGACCCTGCCAATGCCGAGCTATCCGGAAATTCGCCTGGCCTTGGCTGCGTCGAGCTATGTTAGGCGCCGACTTGAACAAAGTCGGCCGGATGCAATCCACGTCGCGACGGAAGGCCCAATCGGACACGCCGTGCGTCGTGTCTGTCTGCGCAACGACTGGCCGTTCACGACCAGCTTTCACACCCGCTTTCCCGATTACATCGCCGAGCGCTTGCCGATGCCGGAGCGGTGGACCAGCGAGGTGACATGGGCCTGGTTACGCCGGTTTCATGCGCCAGGTGCCGCAACGCTCGCCGCAACGCCGACGCTTGCCTCCGAGCTCACGACGCGCGGATTCAACAACGTCAAGCTGTGGCCGCGCGGTGTCGATGCCGAGCTTTTCCGGCCGAGCGCACAGGCCACCCTGAATTTTCCGCGCCCGATCTTTTTGACGGTCGGCCGCCTCGCGGTGGAGAAAAACCTTGATGCATTCCTGAAGCTCGACCTGCCGGGGACCAAAGTTGTCGTCGGCGACGGCCCGGCGCGGAACGGGCTGGCGCGGAATTTTCCGGACGCAATTTTTCTCGGGCCGCGCCACGGTGAGGCGCTTGCCGAAATTTATGCGGCAGCTGACGTCTTCGTGTTTCCGAGCCGCACGGATACCTTCGGGCTCGTGTTGCTGGAGGCACTGGCGAGCGGCGTGCCTGTCGCCGCATTCCCGGCGGCGGCGCCGCGCGACGTCGTTGGAGATGCCACCGTGGGCGTGCTTGATGAGGATCTGCGGCTTGCGTGCCTGGGTGCTCTAGAATGCTCACGCCAGGATTGCCGGGATTTTGCGCTCGGCATGACGTGGGGAGCGAGCGCACGAATATTCCTCGAGCATGTGACACACGGAGCGCGCTCCGGACGCAAGCCTTCAGCAATTGACGCAGGGCTTCATGTCAACATGAGCGCCGGCGTCGAGCACTGAGCAGAGCTGCGATCGGGCCGGACCGCACATGACAGGCTCTCTACGCCGCGCTACGCTCAGGTCATGGGAGCGATCGACAATACCATTCTACCGACTGCCGCAGATATTGAGGCCGCGTCACAACGGCTTGTCGGCGTCGCGGTTCGCACGCCGTTGATCAACGCGCCCGTGCTCGATGACGCGATCGGGGCCCGGGTCTTTCTGAAAGCGGAAACATTACAGCGCACGGGGTCCTTCAAGTTCCGCGGCGCTTACAACAAGATCTCGTCTATTCCGCAGGAGCGGCGGACAGCCGGCGTGGTCGCTTATTCAAGCGGAAATCATGCGCAAGGCGTGGCGGCCGCGGCGCGCCTGCTCGGCATGCGTGCCACCATCGTCATGCCGTCCGATGCGCCGAAGGCAAAACGCGAGCGCACGCTCGCGCTCGGCGCTGAAGTCGTTCCCTACGATCGAAACATCGAAGATCGTGCAGCCATTGCCAAGAAGATCATGTCCGATCGGGGGGCGACGCTTGTCCCCCCGTACGACGACCCGTTGATCATCGCCGGTCAGGGCACCATTGGTGCCGAAATTGTCGAAGACCTGGCGAAGCTATCGCTCAAGCCCGACGTGGTCGTCGTGGGGGCCTCGGGAGGTGGTTTGGCCGCCGGCATTTCGCTTGGGGTGAAGGCGCGGGTGCCATGGGCAAAATTCTATGTCGTCGAGCCGGAAGGATTCGACGACACGCTGCGCTCATTTGCCAGCGGCAAGCGCGAAGCAAACGCACGCATGAGCGGCACGATTTGTGACGCGCTGATGAGCAACACCCCGGGGGAGCTGACCTTTCCGATTACGCGTGAACTTATAGGGCAGGGGACGACCGTCACCGATGCGGAAGTCGCGCGCGCGGTCCGCTATGCGTTCAGCGAGCTCAAGCTCGTGGTTGAGCCGGGAGGGGTCATTGGCCTCGCGGCGTTGCTCGCCGGAAAGATAGATGTGAAGGGCAAGATTGTTGTCGGGATCCTGTCCGGGGGCAACGTGGACGTGGATATGTTTGAGCGTTTGATCGCGGCGTGAATCTCCTCACGTAAACAATGCAAACCGTTCGTCTTCGGACAACGACATGATCGACGACAATGGGTCGGCCGGTGGTGGGTGGCTCGGCGGACACCTCGGATGGGGGTGGCGTCGTCTCGACCTCCGGCGCAGCGTCGGCAACGCGCAGCGACCACAGAATTCGCAAAATCCGGCTCTCGCCCCGAGCGATCAAATCGGCAAGCGCCTCTGTCTTCGTTGCTAGGAGAAGTCCGTCGAGCTTGCACTGGACGCTGGACCAATCGGCCCCAGACTTGGGCCGAAATCCAACTTTCTGCAATATGTTGACCGAGGGCGAGGCGAACGAATTGCGGTCTGTCGTCCAGACGTTCGGGGGCTTCGTGCCGCGCCTTGCGGCGCTTTACGTGGCCTTGTTCATACTGCCGGGCATTCAGATGCCCTTCTTTCCCATCTGGCTCAAAGCAAAGGACGTGGATGCCAGTCTGATTGGTGTCGTCCTGGCGGTGCCGATGGTCGCTCGGGTTCTGGCGATACCTGTGGTGGCCCGGGAGGCCGACCGCCGCGATGCCGCCCGCGACGTCCTTATCCTTGCGAGTATCGGCAGCGTTGCTGGTTATGTGCTTGTGGGGCTTTCCACCAGCGTCATCGCGATTCTACTCACCTATACACTGACGTCGCTTTTCTACACGCCGCTGATGCCGCTGGCGGAAACCTACGCACTCAAGGGCCTTGCAGCGCGGGGACGGGCTTATGGACCGGTGCGCCTGTGGGGTTCGTTCGCCTTCATTTTCGGCAATCTTGCAGCCGGCCTGGCGGCCGATATCATTCGCGCTCGCGACCTGATCTGGCTCATGGCGGCGGCGAGCGTTTTGATTGCCCTCGCGGCCTGGAAACTGGAACCACTATCTGTCAACGCACCGGAGCATGGTTCACCGGCCGCAACACGTCCGGCCTCGCTGCGCGACCCCGCATTCGTCGCAGTGTTTGTTGGAGCGAGTCTCATTCAGGCGAGCCATGCGTTGTTCTACGGCTTTTCCGCGCTCCAATGGCATGCGGCGGGATTCGACGGCACCTTCATTGCTGTGTTGTGGGCGCTCGGCGTCGTCGCCGAGATCGTTCTTTTCGCGGTGCAGGCGCGCCTGCCACCCTTTTTCTCACCAACAACGCTGTTGATGGTCGGTGCTGCGGCAGGTGTATTGCGCTGGTTTGGAATGGCGGCCGATCCGCCCGCCCTTGTGCTGCCTTGGCTGCAGTTGCTCCATGCACTGTCTTTCGGAGCTACTCATCTTGGGGCGCTGATGTTTCTTGCGCACAACGCACCGGCCCGACAGGCGGCGACCGCGCAAGGATATCTGGCGATTACGGCCGGCCTTGCGATGGCGGCCGCCACCGGAATTTCAGGCGTGCTCTATCAGGATTTCGGCAGCCGGGCCTACGTGGCGATGGCGCTAGTGGCGTTCGCTGGAGGCACTTGCGGATTCGTAGCGCACCGGACGTGGCGTAATGCTACGAGCTGATCGTGCCTGATCGCGCGTGTCGCGATCGCAGCTTGGGACGATGCCACTGAGCTCGGCGCCCTGCATGAAGATCATTTTGCGTGACAGGCCGCCGTGGCGGAGAATCCAACGCCTGACCGATACCGGGTAGATGCTCCAGAGAGCCTGAGTGCCAAGCGGGCTGGTAATGGGCCGTCCATCGCGATCGGGCATCCATGCGGCATGAAAGCCGAAACGTGCGCGCGAGGTGGCACATATGCGCTCGCGCGGGACAACGCCGAGCACCAGCGTGCAGGCAGACAGACAATTTCCGTCAACGATTACACGTTCGCCCGATGATCGCACCGTTGCGAACGCGTCAAGATAGTGGCCGATCTGACCACCCCGATCTTCCGAGATCCGCATTGTCGCGGACGCCGATGTCACACTAAGCGCCACCACGGTGGCGCCGAAAAGCAAACCCCGAATTTGCATTTCCCCGTCCCTGTCGTCGCCCTGCCTCAAGCGGCGGTGCGATCTTGGAATCGAGTGTAAGCTAAGCCGAACCGGTGGCAATCGAAAAGCTTTTGTTTACTAAAAAAAATTGACTGGGATGGTTTCACAGCTGGGCAATTTCGTGAACGGAATCAGATAGGTGCCGCAATACCTGTCACGACCGGCAAAAGGTTCCATTTTGGGGTTCAGCCCCAAAGAGCCGGCGAGGGCGGGTAGACCAGGCTGTCGACGTAGCGCAGGCCGTCACGGCGATCTTTGCTGAGCAAAAGTGGTCCATCGAGGTCCACAAAGGACACGGTCTGCGCGAGTAGAACAGCGGGTGCCATCGCAAGTGACGTCGCGACCATACATCCCACCATGATGGTGAAGTTCCGCCGCCGGGCCTCGGCCAGCATGGTCATCGCTTCTGTCAGTCCTCCCGCCTTGTCGAGCTTGATATTCACGGCGTCATATCTTCCGACGAGTGTCGGAAACGAAGCATGGTCGTGAATGCTCTCGTCCGCGCAGACGGGAATCGGTCGTTTCATCCGGCCAAGCGCTTGATCTTTTCCCAGTGGCAGCGGCTGTTCGATGAGAGCAACGCCAGCTTCGGTACAGGCCGCAAAATTCGCCGCAAGATTGTCGTCATTCCAGCCCTCGTTCGCGTCCACGATGAGGGTAGAACGAGGCGCAGCCGCGCGAACCGCCGCAATGCGAGCCGCATCTCCCTCGGCTCCGAGTTTGATTTTTAACAGCGCTCGGCTGGACACTTCTTGCGCGGCTCTTGCCATGGCGTCGGGGGTATCGAGAGAGATCGTGTAGGCCGTCGTGAGTTCGTGGGGGATCGGAAGCCCCGCGATTTCGTGGATTGGAACATTACGTCGCTTGGCTTCGAGATCCCACAGCGCGCAGTCGAGGGCATTGCGTGCAGCGCCTGGCGGCATCGATGTCTGCAAAGCCAGGCGATCGACGCCCGCATCGAGTTTTGGCCGCATCGCATCGATCTGTGCCACGACGCTATCGACGCTTTCGCCATAGCGACCATAGGGAACGCATTCACCACGGCCACAGGCCTTGCCATCGCTTAGTTCCGCAACGACGACGACCGCTTCGGTTTTGCTGCCACGGCTAATGCCAAAGGTGCCGGCAATGGGCCAGCGTTCGACGGTGAGGGCAAGGGAAATAGGCGTGCTCACGGCCACATCCGGAACCCAGGTTGCGCCGGGAACGTCGCGATCAGTCGAAGCGACCCGCCGCATGGGCCAGCATGGTGTAGACCTTGCCGGTTTCCGACGTGAGGTAGGTTCGTGCCACCACTTGTCCGCGATCGTCGCGTGAAACCTCGTCGAGCAGCCGTTCGAATTCGTTGATGTAGCGATCCACGGTGTGCTTGAACTCGCGGTCCGCGCGATACTTCTTGCGGATGTCGTCGAACGCCTGCTGACCCTGCAGGGTATAGAGCCGGCGGGTGAAGACGTTGCGTTCCCCTCGTTTGTAGCGGTCCCAAAGGTCGGCCGCGGCATCGTGGTCAATCATTCGCGCGATATCAACGGAAAGGGAATCAAGCGACTCAATCGTGTGCCGCGGCGACCTGTCCTCATTTCCTCGTGCGGTAGCCGGCTCACGCGTACTCTCGCGCGGCAATTCACGCTGCGGCTCGCCTTCCTCGCGCGACGCGCGGCTAAGCAAATCGGTCAGCCAGCCACGACCGGGTGGAATTGGCGTGGGCGTGAGCGACGGCGGCGGCTCGTTGCGGCGGGACGCAAAGCCACCGGCCTCGGTCCGCGGCAAAGAACGCTGTTGGATCTCATTTCGCGGTTGCGGCGGCGCTTCGTTACGCGGCGCTGGTTCGCTGCGTGTCGAAGGTTCGTTGCGGCTGCTCACGACGGCAAGCGTCGGTTCCTCGCGCGTCCGGCGGGCCGGCTCGACCGCATCGAGATTCCGGCCGTGACGGGCGACGATACGATTGAGTTCGGCCAGCGCCTCGATCTGGTCCACGATAACCCGGCGCATCTGCGCGGCATTCTCCGCTGTCTCCTGCGGCAGTTCGAACACACCGCGACGCAGCTCGCCGCGTGTTGCCTCAAGTTCGCGCTGCATCTCCGCAGCCATCTGCTTCATGCCCTGGACAGCTTCCGCAAACCGCTCATTGGCATTGCGGAAGAGGGATTCAGTGTCGGTGGCGGTCTGTTCATAAAGGGAACGCATCGCCCCAGTCGCACGCTCCCGCTCTTCTTCGGCATTTTCGCGCGCGCGTTCGTATTGTTCGCTGATCGCGCGGGTGCCTTCGGCGCTCGCCTCTGAAACAAGACGCGCAACTTCGCGCGCGCGCGTCGAGGCTGCTTCAAGGGATTCATCGAGTAGGCCAGAGAACCGATTGAGACGTTTTTCGAGGTCATCGGTACGAATATCGAGTGTGGCCACCAGCGAATCGAGCTGAACGCGACGCTCGTTGAGACGATCCTCGGTGTGCTGGTTGCTGTGGCCGATCAGGTCGACGGCCTTGGCAAGCTCGCGTCCGTGAACGTCGAATTGACGCGCAAGTTGGCCGAGGTCGTTGATGACCTGAGCGGTGATGTCGCGGAAACCGGCGATGTTCCTCTCCACGCGCCCGGTAGCCTCGCCGGTGGACTGGGTAATCTCGGTCATGGCGCTGACGAATTCGGATACACGCAGCATGAGGGTATTTTCAAGAGCGCCCATGTTCTCGTGGGCACCACTGAGCACTTCCTGCAACATGATGTTGGCTTCGCGCAGCCGCTCGAACAGGGCGGTGGTGTCGGAACGCAGTACCGTGTGCGTCTCCAGCATTTCCTTGACACTGGAGGTCGCGGTCTCCCTTGAGCGCGCGATTGTCTTTTGCGTGACGTCGTTAAGCTCGGTCATCGTCCGGTTGACCGCACTGGTTGCCGCTTCGCCCGCAGTATTGATCATGCGCGAGATTTCGGTGCTGTTGTCCATCATCGTGCGTGTAAAAGCGAAGCCTCGTTCTTCAATCGCCTTGACGGCATGGTCGGTCGCGTTGGTTACTTCGCGCGTGAAATGATCTGCTTTCTCGGTAATTGCCGAAAGCACGCCGCCGCTCTTATCGGACAGTACAGTGGTCATCTCGTTGGCGCGCCGGCTGACGGCGGTCGCGATCTCCTCGGCTTTGCCGACGAAGTTGCGCGCAACTTCCTCGCTGACGCCGACGAGCGTGCGTTCTGCATCGCCCGCGCTTGCGCGGATGGCTTCGGTGGTCGACAGAGCAAGCTGACCGAGCGAGCGTTCCGCCTCCGCAGAATTGAGCTTGATGGCCTGGCTCAACTGCTCCAGCCGCGCGTTGAGCGCGTCGGCTGCGGCCTTGCTGCGCGTTTCGATCTGGCTCGTGACCATTTCGGCGCGGCCGACCAAAAGCTCTTCGAAACGGCCGATACGGTTGTCGAGATTGCTGGCGACCTCAAGGGCGCGGTCACCCAGGGTCTTGTCCATCTCGCCGATCTTGATGCCGATAGCGTCCGCAACTTCGACCCCGCGCGAATTGATGGTGCCGGCCACCTCGCCGATGCGCTGATCAAGCGCGCCGACCACTTCCTTGCCGCCTTCGGTCAAAGTCTTCGCGAGCTCGGAAACGCGCGTTCCGAGAAGCGTTTCAAATTGCGCGACTCTTTGGTCGAGCGCGTTGGAAATGTCCCCGGTTCGCCCCGTCACGCGTTGGTCGAAAGTGTCGAGGTAGTTGCGAAGAGCCTCGGCCACATCCTGGGTCCGCTGACCGAGCCGCCCGACCAATTCGCCGCCATAGTTCTTTACGGTGTGATCGAATTCGGTGATTTGCCGAGTGATAAGGTTGCCGAGGGTGATGGAGTCTCTTGATATTTTTTCGCTGAGCTCCGTGCCGCCCTGATTGAACATGGTCTCGAAGGCCTGCAGGCGCGCCTCGAGCATTTCCTTGACTGCATCGCCGCGGCTGCCGAGCGTTGCCACCATCGATTGCGCGCTGTCGCGGAAAGTGTCCGCCACAGCGTTGCTGCGGTCGGCCATTGTATCGTTGATGCGCGCCCCGGTCTGTTCAAGCTTCGAAACGACATCGCCGCCGCGCAGCGAAAGATCAAGAACGAGCGCATCCCCTGTCGAGCGCAACGCCGTATTCACCTCGTCGGCGCGGGAGGCAATTGACTCCGCAAGGCGCGAGCTTGTCTCAGCGATTGCGTCTGTGAATTGCTGCGAACGGCTTGCCATGGACTCAATAGTGTCGGACGATTTTTCCGCAAAGCCCTGTGCAACCTGATCAAGACGTGCGCTCATCATCTGCTGCAGCCGTACGGCAAGTTCGGCAAATTCGTCGTGCACATGCTCAGTTTTGAAATTGAGGCTGGCAGAAAGACGGTCGCTTGCCGACGAAATCGCCGTGGTCGCCTGGTCGCTCGTAGTTTCAAGTCGTTCGAGGAGAGATGAGCCGCGCTCGCTCAGGGCATCGATCATCGAATCGCCGGCGTGGCCAAGCGCGAGCGTAATGTGTTCGCCTTTTTCGGTGAGCGAACGAGTAACGCGTTGCGCCACCTCGTTGACCTTGTCGGCGACAAGATCGCCGACGGACGTGACATCGTGCGCCAGATCGAGATGCACGCTGGCAATGGCATTGCGCACATGCTCGGCTTGGTTGACCAGGGTTTCGCGCTGATTGCTCAACTCGGTCAGCAGATCCCGAATCCGAACTTCGTTGTCGTTATAGGCACGCTCCAGCGCGGACACCTCGTTGTGCACGAGCGCTTCCAGTTCGGCGGCGCGGGCGAGCGCGCGCTCGACGCCGTCGCCCATTGCCGCGACCTCGCGACGGATAGCCTGACCGACCGTGACAATCGATTCGTGTGCGATGGTCTCGGGCTGGGCAAGACGCATCGCTACTTCGGCCATGGATTCCGCGATGACGCGCATGTCCTGCGCGCGGGTGAACATGTGCGCGAGCAGGAAAAAGAAAAGCACTGGCACGAGCAGCACGGTGGCGAGCGCAACGACGGCGGCAAGGCCGACCCCCGACGGTGCAAAAAGACCTCGCATCTCCGCGCCGTAGAGCGAGGCAATCGCCAGGCCGCCAACAACCCAGATGAAACCGCCAATCGCGGCGGCGAGATAAGGTGTGCGGGAGGAACGATGGCGCAGGGTTTGCAGGATCTGGCCAATACCGGCCCTGTCATCATTGGCGGCACGGCGTGGTGTGCTCTCGCCGAGCGGCCAGGATTGGGACGTATCCTGCGGAAAGAGTTCGGGAGCGGGGGGCGTGACGGCCGAACTGGCCTCTTTGCCGGCATCCGGGCTGGCGTCGCTCTCCGGGGCGCGAACCTTAAGGGCCTCCTGGATGGCAGAAAGCGCCTCTTCGGTCACATCTTTTGACTTCTGGGGATTATTCGCCATCTCGGTTGTCGCCTCGCCATTACGCCGGACTTGTCGCCGCGGCCCGAACCGTAACGATAAACAGGATCATCCCGCGGACACGACACCGCAATGCCGCAGACCCGCACGGTCACCGAATGATCGCCCAATCATCATCCTATCGCCTTGGCAAACCGAAAGAAACTACGCTGGTAACGAGTTTTTCACTAGCGTTAACCGTCTGCCAACCATAGCCAACACCTAGGCTTCTGGCGTGTCCCGATATCCACAGGGGACCCAATTGAGGCCATGGTGGGGCAGGCAAAAGCGCCGTCCGATTATGCGGTCTTAACCACCCTCATTTGTGCCCGACGCAAGGCGGCTCGGGTAGGCCGCTTATTTACCTGGATTTGGTCCCGGTCAGGCCAAAGTCCCCGAAACAAATAACGCGATCAGGAGGCGGGGACGATCCGGGCCGCAGTTGATGTTGTGGGATGTGATGGTGCGAGGCACTCATATACGGTGCTCGACCGCGCACATCTTTCGCGCATGACCTTCAACGACCGTAGCCTCGAACAGGAAGTCTTGCAGCTGTTCGAGCGGCAGGCCGAACTGTTGATGGCGCGCATGCGCAAGAGCGCGCCCGCTGCAATTGCCACGCTTGCGCATACCCTGAAAGGATCCGCGGTCGGTATCGGTGCTAGCCGCGTCGCGCAGGCTGCGGCCGCCGCCGAACAGGCAGCGGGTCGCGCTCCGCACGACTGCGACGATGCGATCGACCAGCTCGCACATGCCGTCGATGAGGTGCGGGCCGAGATCGCGGCGATGCAATGCCTGCGATGACGGGGGATGGCTTCCCGGCGCGAATGACTATATAGAGGCGCGCGTCATCTGCGACCAAGCCATTCCTGCTATCCTTCCGAATGCCAAAGATCACCTTTAACGACTCTAGCGGTGCGGGCCGCACGATCGAAGCCGAACTTGGCTCGACGGTCATGGAAACCGCGATTCGCAACAACATCCCGGGTATTGAGGCCGAGTGCGGAGGAGCCTGCGCTTGCGCTACGTGCCACGTTTATGTCGATGAAGCCTGGCGCGAGAAGGTCGGCGGTCCATCTCCGATGGAAGAGGACATGCTCGACTTTGGGTATGATGTTCGCCCGAATTCGCGGTTGTCTTGTCAGATCAAAGTCACCGACGACCTTGATGGGCTCGTGGTGACGACACCGGACAAGCAGGCGTAAGCTGCGCGGACACGGAACCGGGGCAGGGCCGCGGTTCTTAACGAGCCAGCGCAGAGACTGTTTGTGACGTCGATCCGCACAACGTGTTGCATTGTCGGCGGCGGGCCCGCCGGGATGATGCTTGGCTTCTTGCTGGCGCGAGCTGGTGTTGCCGTCGTCGTGGCTGAAAAGCACGTGGATTTCCTGCGCGATTTCCGCGGCGATACCGTTCATCCATCGACGCTCGAGATGATGCGCGAACTCGGCCTGCTCGATGAATTTCTAAAGCTCCCTCATTCAGTCGTCAAACAGATTGCGTTGCAGATCGGCGAAGATCGCGTAGTGGTCGGTCATTTCGATCATCTGCCGGTTCGTTGCAAATTCATTGCGCTGATGCCGCAATGGGATTTTCTCAATTTTCTCGCCGATCACGGCAAAAGCTATCGGACATTCGATCTGCGGATGCAGACGGAAGCCGTTGCCTTAATTGAAGAGAATGGGCGTGTAGTCGGTGTGCAAACAAAGACCCCGGATGGTGAACTTCAAGTCCGAGCAGATCTAATTGTCGGGTGCGACGGCCGCCATTCAACCGTACGAGCGGAAGCCGGCCTCAAGAGTGATGACTATGGTGCGCCGATGGATGTGATGTGGTTTCGCATGTCACGCAAGCCGGGCGATTCCGAAGAAACATTCGGCCATATTGAAGACGGCCGCATGATGGTGATGCTCAATCGCAAGGACTACTGGCAATGCGCCTATGTCATTCCGAAAGGCAGCGCGGACGAGGTGAAACGCGCCGGGTTGGACAAATTTCGCAAGGTGGTCGGCGATATGTCACCATTCGTGCAAGATCGGCTCGGTGAAATCGAAAGCTGGGACTCGATCAAACTATTGACTGTCGCGGTGGATCGACTGCGTCGCTGGTACCGGCCTGGATTGCTCTGCATAGGCGATGCCGCTCACGCAATGTCTCCGATCGGTGGAGTTGGCATCAATCTCGCAGTGCAGGATGCAGTCGCTGCGGCGAATATCCTCGCGCAGCCTTTGCGGCGCGGATCCGTTTCGATCGAGACACTCGAGGAAGTTCAGCGACGGCGTGAATTTCCCACGCGCTTCACCCAGCGCCTGCAGATAGTGATGCAAAACAACATCATCGGCCCGGCGCTGGAAGGTCGACGGCCGAAGGCACCGTTCTTCATGAAGATGCTTCAGTGGCCGCTGTTACGGCGCATCCCCGGTCGCCTGCTCGCGCTTGGTATAAGACCAGAGCATATCCGCACGCCGGAAATCGAGCCGCCGATGCGCAATGCCCCGGCTTAAGGCTTCATTCCCGCTGGCGCCACGTGCGACGATTTGAGTCCCATTTCATCGAGCGCCTTGCGTACAAGACCCGACGCTTTTGCTTCTTCGATGAAATCGCTTACGTAGGCGAGTGCGGCCGGCTTTCCCTTGGGCACGCATACAGCTGTGCTCGAATTGAGAAAAGCGTCTTCGAGAATTCGGGACCCGGCGATCTTTCCGACCAGCCCGGACAGTGACTCGCGCGAAAGCGCAATCGCTTCGATCCTGCCGTCGCGCATCGCGGTCACAGCTGCATCGACCCCGGCAAAATCAATATGGGTAGCATTGGTCGTCGCCCCCTTCGCGGCTCGAAAGGTGGCGGTGTTAGCAACACCGCCAATGCCCACTCCCTTGGTATCGGCATCCTTCACCGAATTTATCTTTGACCCGGGCGCGACCAGAAAAGTGCTCTGCAGCAGATGATAGGCATTGCCGAATGCGACGAATTTCTTGCGCTCCTCGTCGACTGGAAGGAAGGCAACATCCCAGCGATTGGCGTCCGCGGAATTCTGAATCTCGCCGGAGGCCTGATGTGGAATGATCTCAAGCGGCACCCCAAGCTTTGCGGCGAGTGCGCGGCCGAATGTGACGGCCACCCCGCGATAGTTGTCGCCATCCTTGATGGCGAATTGCGCGGAGGGCGCAGGCGCGACGGCAATCGCAAGCCGCAATTTTCCGGTTGGAGCGAGCTCTTTCAATACCGCTTGATCTGCCATCGGGTAACTCCAAAAAATCGGGCGGCGCGGTACGCCGCCCGTTCTCGGATAGCACGTCGGAACTATGGTTTCATCCCAGCCGGCGCCACCTGCGAATTTTTCAGGGCTTGGCTGGCAAGCCGCAGGCAAGGGTGATGGCGAGACCGATGGCGACTCGATTGGCGGCTGGCATTGAACTTCTTCCAAATGTGCGGAGCGCTAGTACTCATGGGGGAAGTCTAGTTCAAATCAGGGCCGGCGCCAGCCGGTGCTGAGCTCCTTCGCCGGTCGGTCTTGACGATGCCTTGACCAGGGCCAATCCTCCCGCCGTTACCGGTGCGAGAGCTGCAAGAGAAGCAGGCTTATGTTCGTTACTTTCTTCCAGGAGCTGAAGCAGGCGGGCGTGCCCGTGACGCTGCGCGAATATCTGACGCTGATGCAGGCTATGAAGGCCGATCTCGCCTCGCGCAAGGTTGAGGATTTCTATTTTCTCTCCCGCGCGACACTGGTGAAGGACGAGCGCAATCTGGACAAATTCGATCGCGTGTTCGGCCATGTCTTCAAGGGACTGGAAACGCTCGATGATGTAGTCGAAGCCGACATTCCGTCCGAATGGTTGAAAAAACTTGCCGAGAAATACCTGACCGAGGAAGAAAAGAAGCAGATCGAAGCGATGGGCGGCCTCGACAAGTTGCTTGAGACGCTGCGCAAGCGGCTCGCGGAACAGAAGCGTCGCCATCAGGGTGGCTCAAAATGGATCGGGACGGCCGGCACCTCTCCTTATGGCGCTTATGGATACAATCCCGAGGGCGTTCGCATCGGACAGGACGCCAACCGAAATTTTCGTGCAGTCAAAGTTTGGGATAAGCGGGAGTTCAAGGATCTCGACGACGAGGTCGAGCTCGGCACTCGCAATATCAAACTTGCACTACGCCGTTTACGAAAATTCGCGCGCACCGGCGCCCCCGAAGAACTCGATCTCGATGGCACCGTCAGGGGTACAGCGCACAAAGGATATCTCGATATTCTGATGCGTCCCGAGCGCCATAATGCGGTGAAGGTTCTTCTGTTCTTCGATATCGGCGGCTCGATGGACTGGCACATCAAGTCGACCGAGGAACTGTTCTCCGCCGCGCGTTCCGAGTTCAAGCACATGGAGTATTTCTATTTCCACAATTGCCTCTACGAGCGCGTGTGGAAAGAGAACCGCCGCCGATTTCAGGCAACGACGCCTACGTGGGACGTGCTGCACACCTATCCGCACGACTACAAAGTGATCTTCGTCGGCGACGCATCGATGTCGCCGTACGAAATCGCCGCGCCCGGAGGTTCGGTAGAACACTACAACGATGAGGCTGGCTCTATGTGGCTCGAGCGCGTGACGCGTACCTACCCGGGCTGTGTCTGGCTCAATCCGGTGCCCGAAAAGGAATGGGCCTATACGCATTCGATCGGCATGGTTCATCAACTCATGGGCGGACGCATGTACCCGCTCACGCTGGACGGGCTCGATCGAGCAACGCGCGAGCTTAGCCGTTGATGCTATGTGCCGCCGAGCTTTGCGCGGGTGGCGCCGTCGCTTTCAGTTAGCGGGAACCCACGGTCATGTGTGCCCGTTTCTCGCGATATCACCTATTAACCGATCCTAACGGAATCTGAATTTCTGTGGGTAAATAAAGGGTTAACGACCGGGCAGCTTTGCCCGAAAGCTTTTGTTTTTCAGAGGCTTGATTCGCGGTCATCCGGTGAAGCGCAACGACAATGGCAGTTAAACGCGCCCGTTGATGAACAGGCCTTCGCAAAGCCGAAACGTGAGATCCGCACCGCTGCCTTTCGGATCGAGGGTCGCCTTAACTTCAGGCGTTACCTGAGTGAGCATCGCGCGCAACAGCGCCTGCATAATGGCGTCATAACGGACGGCCCAACTCTTGAACTCCATCGTTTTATAGATCTGCTCTTCGTGAGTTATTCGAAAACCTGCGACGCCGAGGGCGTTACGCCATTCGTCCATGGTCCACGCGCGCAAATGGCTCGGGTCACGCAGGCGCTCAAAAGCGTTCACGTAGTCGCCGACGCTTCCAGGCAGAACGACATTGTCGACCAATGCAAATAGGCCGCCGGGCTTGAGAACGCGATGCACCTCGGTGAGAAATTCCGGTATCGAATCGAAGTGATGGGGCGCGATGCGGCAGGTGACGAGGTCGAAGCTCTCGTCCTCGAACGGAAGCGCCTCCGCTTTGGCATAGGCGGTGCGAATGTTGGCGAGGCCGCGCTTGGCCGCTTCGCCCTTCACCATGTCGAGCATTTCCTGAGTTATGTCGGTCGCCCACATACGCGCGACATGTGGAGCGAAAGTATAAGCAACGTGGCCGCCACCGGTGGCGACGTCCAATGCATGCCAGTTCTTTTTCGGCGAGGTGAGGGTGACCAGGCGCTCCAGGCTCTTTCCGGCCGCGTGCGGCTTGCTGGTCAGATAGTGAGCGGCAGTCTTGCCGAATTGCTCCTGGACAGCTGTTTTGGACATGGGGTCGCGTTCCGGTGGGTGTGTGCGGCGCACTATATATCCTCGACCAACAAAAAGCCCTGCATCTTTCGATGCAGGGCTGGTTTGCGCCTATGCGAGGCCCCTTACTTCACGATCATTCCTGTAAAGACATAGGCCTGGAGCATCACCAGAACACCGACGAGGCACGCCAGGGCAATCGAGTGCTTGAACACGAAGCGCAGGATCGTGCCCTCATGTCCAAACCAGTTTGTCGCGGTTGATGCGACGACAATCGATTGTGCATCGATCATCTTGCCCATCACACCGCCCGATGAGTTGGCGGCCGCCATCAGGATTGGCGACAAGCCCAGTTGTTGCGATGTGATCTTCTGCAGGTTGCCGAATAGAATGTTTGACGCCGTATCCGAACCCGTCAGCGCCACGCCTAACCACCCGAGCAGGGTGCCGAAGAACGGGTAGAGTACCCCGGTCCCAGCAAAGGCGAGACCGAGGGTCGCGTCGATTCCTGACAGGCGCGTCAGCGTACCAATCGCAAGCATCGCCGAAATAGTAATGAGCGAATAGGCGCAGATCCTGATGGTCTCGCCATACGCCTTCACCAGCCGGACCGGTGTGAAGCCCATCAGCAAGCCCGAGATAATCGCGGCGATCAACATTCCGGAGCCGGTGTAGGACAGCCAGGTGAAGGAGAACACCGCCGCTTCCTTTGTCGGCGCCGGCACGACCGGGGCAACCTTGTTGATCATATTGTGCAAGCCCGGAACCGGAAAATTCCAGGTCGCGTAGGCATTCAGAATTGCTTTGACCGCGTTGGTGCCCCACAACAGCAGGATCACACAGACAATGATCCACGGCAGCAGTGAGAACCACACCTCGGCTGTTGTCGGTTCCCGTGCAGGCTTGGCCGGCTTCTTTGTCATCGTGGCTGCGGAATCGTCACGCGTGCGCAGGGCTGGCGACGTCCAAACCACTTTCGGCCGCCAGATTTTGAGGAAGCCGATGAGGCAGGCCATGGAGATGAGCGAAGCGCCGATATCCACAATCCATGGATTGATGAAGTTCGAAATGAGGAATTGTGGGATGGCAAAGGAAACGCCGGTTACGAGAATTGCCGGCCAAATTTCTTTCATGCCGCGGTACCCGGCAAACGCCCAGATCAACCAAAATGGAACGATCAGCGAGAAGAATGGCAGCTGCCGACCGACCATTGCGCCCAAAAGAAATGGATCGAGGCCGGTAACACTCGCGAGACCTGCGATCGGTGTACCGAGAGCGCCGTAAGCCACAGGCGCAGTGTTTGCGATGAGCGAAAGACCTGACGCCGCAAGCGGGGAAAATCCCAGGCCGATCAAGATTGCTCCGGTGACTGCGACCGGTGTGCCGAAGCCCGATGCTCCCTCAAAGAATGCGCCGAACGAGAATGCAATCAGCAACAACTGAAGACGGCGATCCTCAGTGACGCCGCCTATGGCGGTTTGCAAGGTCTGGAACACACCTTTCTCCACCGTCAGTCGATAGAGAAAGATGACGTTGAGGACGATCCAGCCAATCGGGAAGAAGCCGGTGACCGCGCCTAATATTGTCGCACGCAACGACATGTCGGCCGGCATGGTAAAGACGACAATCGCGATGAAATTGGCGACAACCAGGGCAACAAGCGCCGCGATGTGAGCCTTCACCTTGTTGGACGCAATCAATACAAGCAGCGTGACGACCGGCAGCGCCGCCGCGCAAGTCGACAGGAACTTACTGTTCAGTGGATCGTAGATTTGATCCCACATTGGAGCCTCCCCCGAGCCGCAGAGCGCGGCTGCCACATTTTGTTGTTTCGCTTTCGCTGCCGGAAAAACGGCGCCAGTAACTAAAGAATTGTCGTGCACAAAAAACAAGAAATTGGTTGCAGTGTTCAACTACAACCTGCACGCCATGGAACCTTACGACGAAGGTCGAAGGTGGGCGCCCTTATTATTTGAAATCAATTGCTATTTGTCGAACCGGTTTGCGTCGTCGTCGTAGCCGTGACGGCTCGAATAGAACACAAGCGCCATTAGACCGCCGCCGACGAGCAGCGAAAACAAAACGCCTCCGACGATGGCGAAATAGCCGTATAACGGTATGGGTTCACCACCCAGACGCGTCCATGCGGCTGCCGCGAACCAGACCGACAGCGCCAACAGGGCGAGGAGCGGAGCAGCAACAAGAAGCGTGCGCATTCACCAATATATATAAGGACGCACGACATTTTTGTCATGGCGCGATTGGTGCGGAGGACATTCTGGAATTTTGATGCCTGATTATCGCAGCCTAGGCTTTGCCGGCGGCCTCGATTTGCGAGAGTTCGGCAGTTTTGCCCCGTGTGCCCTTGAGCGGCGCTTCGTCATGCGCCGCCTCAGTCGGTGGTACGGGCAGCTCATCAAGCGGAACTCCTCGTCTTAGCGTGGATCGTAGAGCCCCGACTTCGCCTTGCATGCGGGAATGTGATTTCCGGATGTTACTGCCGAACGACAAGAACCGAGCACTTGGCGTAGCGCACGACATGTCCGGCATTGGAGCCGAGAAAATACGTACGCATGGCGGGCCGGTGCGAGCTCATCACGATTAGGTCTGCATTGAACGTTTTCGCTTCCTCCAGCACCTCATGATAGATCCCGCCTTGGCGCACCGTCGCCGAAACGTGTGCGGCATCGAGACCACATTCGCGCGCAATGATGCCGAGAGCTTCCTCTGCGGACGTGCGCTGCTGGACGTCAAAATCAGGCGGTACATATTCGGCCAGCATGACTGGCGTCATGGCGAGCACGTTGACGAGCCGAAGTGATCCTCCCGATGCACGAGCCATTCCCACTGCAGTCGTCAGCGCAGGTTTGGCCAGATCAGTATCGGCCAAGTCCACCGGCACCAAAATTTTCTTGTACATGACAGCGCCCCTCTTTTCGCTGCGAAAGCACAATATGGCATGTTTTCGGAGGCGCGTTGAGTGGGGTTATTGTCTCAGTTCGCCGCGGAGCCCAGGGATTTCGGGGTGACGAAGCGTTCAAGCCGGCCGCAGTGCGGATGAAGCTTTCCCCAATCATCAAAGGCGAAATCGATGATAACGAGCCCGGATGTCGGCAGCTTTTCCCGCAACCGCTCTCGAGCCTGCACGTCGCCGGACGCGATCAGTATCACTGCGAGATCGTGGAGGCCAGGATTATGCCCCACAACCAGAAGCGTATGCGTGGCCGGGACGGCTTCCTTTACAGACATGAGAA
This sequence comes from Pseudolabrys sp., assembly GCA_035538755.1. Classification (GTDB taxonomy): domain Bacteria; phylum Pseudomonadota; class Alphaproteobacteria; order Rhizobiales; family Xanthobacteraceae; genus Pseudolabrys. The sequence continues at coordinate 9,960 of DATLJR010000356.1, read as the reverse complement.
TTGATTGTGCGGTTGCGTCATAGAGGCGCTCGACCGCAGCCGCGGCCGGGGGCGAACGGAACGCGGAGGCGGCAGATCTCCAGGTTTCGAGAGTTCGCGTAGAGGGGGACGTGATAACCCGGTCGGGGATCAGGCCATGGGAGGCCATATAAGCGCCGACTTTTGCAGCGTCCTTCCAGCCCCGCTCCATCAGTTTGCGGGCCCGGTCTTCCATCCCCGGTTCGGATTGCTCGGCTTTGGCGTGACGAAATAACAAAAGTCGCCGCATGGTCATGCTATGGATGTCGGCTGCAGAAAAACCAGTTTAGCATGCATTGGCCCAAAGCAGAGTGCCCACTTGCAACCAGGTCGCGAACGCAACGAGCAGAAGTGAAAGCATGGAAGCGGGCTGGTACGAAACCAACAGCGTTCAACGTCCGGAACGTCCACGGCTCAGTCTTGACCTCGACGTCGATGTCTGCGTGGTCGGTGCCGGTCTTGCCGGCCTCACCGTTGCTCGGGAGGTCGCCCAGCGGGGCTGGTCCGTTGTCGTCCTGGAAGGAGGACAGGTCGCATGGGCGGCGTCGGGTCGCAACATGGGCTTCGTGCTTCCTGGATTCTCCGAGGACATCGACAGCATTATCGAGCGTGTTGGACTTGATCACGCCAAACAGCTCTGGGCACTGTCGGAGCAAGGTCTAGACTATGTACGGCGCACAATTCTCGACACGCGAATGCCCGGCGTCGATCTGATCAACGGGTGGTTGCACGTTTCGAAGACAGACAATCCCGCGGCGTTGCGCAACGAGGTTGAGCGCATGCGCTGGATCGGGGCTGATGTCGAGCATTGGTCGGTCGAGCGCGTGAGCGATCGATTGCGCAGCCCGCGATATTTTGGCGCCGTACACTATAGGCAGGCGTTTCATATCGATCCTTACAACTATGCACTGGGCCTTGCCGCGCTGGCCGAGAAAGCAGGAGCGCGCATCTTTGAGGATTCGCCCGCGGTCTCGCTGGATCCGGCTGGCGTGCGCAAGCGCATTGTGACGCCTGCAGGTCGGGTGCGTGCGGCGCATGTGGTGCTCGCCGGCAATGTTCATCTCGGCGCGCTCATGCCGCGACTTGCGGCGACTTTGCTGCCCATCACGACGCATGTGATGGTCACGGAGCCGATTGGGGAGATACTCAACGAGGTGGTGCGCTATCGTGGCGCTGTCAGCGATACCGATCGCGCCGACAACCACTACCGCATTGTCGGAGGGGACCGCCTGCAATGGCTAGGGCGCATGCGGGCGTGGGAAGCAAGTCCGGGTCTGATCGCACGCGGCCTTGTCAACGACGTGCAGCGGACCTTCCCCGAACTTGGCAAAGTAGGTGTCGCGCACGTTTGGCGAGGGACGTTGGGTCGCACGGTTCATCGCATGCCGCAAATCGGTGAAATCGAACGCGGCCTATGGCTGGCGAGCGGATTTGGAGGCCATGGCCTCAACAACACGGCGATGGCGGGCGAACTCCTCGCGCGTGGCATCGTTGATGGCGATCAAACATGGCGTCTGTTCGCGCCTTATGAGTTGGTTTGGGCTGGAGGTGTGCTCGGTCGAATGGTAGCGCAGGGAATTTACTGGGGGACGCGACCGGTGGAGCGTGTCGAACAGGAAGTCGCCCGTTATCGTGCGCTTTCTCGCGCTCGCAAGGCCGCGCGATCTTTGCCGCAGCACGCGCGACCAGTTTCCGATCCCGATCAGCCGAGCCTCTAGACTATCGACCTTCCCGCCGCGCCATGAAGGCGAGCCTTTCGAACAGATGCACGTCCTGTTCGTTCTTGATTAGCGCGCCGTGCAGAGGAGGAATCAGCTTCTTCGGGTCCCGTTCGCGCAAGGTCTCGGGCCCGATGTCTTCGGCCATCAAGAGCTTGAGCCAGTCCAGCAGTTCAGAGGTCGAAGGCTTTTTCTTCATCCCGGGCACCTCGCGGATTTCGTAGAACAATCTCAGGGCCTCCGCGACCAATCGCTGTTTGATGCCGGGAAAATGCACCTCGATGATTGCGCGCATGGTCTCGTTGTCTGGAAACCGGATGTAATGGAAGAAGCATCGGCGCAGAAAGGCGTCAGGGAGTTCTTTCTCGTTATTCGAGGTGATGACGACGATTGGCCGACGTCGCGCCTTCACCAATTCGCCTGTCTCGTAGACAAAGAACTCCATGCGATCGAGTTCTTGCAGCAAATCGTTGGGGAATTCGATGTCGGCTTTGTCAATCTCGTCGATGAGCAATACCGGGCGCTGATCGGCGACAAAGGCATCCCATAGTTTGCCCCGTTTGACATAGTTGCGAATGTCTTTGACGCGTTCGTCGCCGAGTTGACTGTCCCGCAGCCGCGACACGGCATCGTATTCATACAGGCCTTGCAACGCTTTAGTGGTGGATTTGATGTGCCACTCGATCAGTGGCGCCCCGATCGCCTCGGCGATTTCCAACGCCAGGACCGTTTTGCCGGTGCCGGGCTCTCCTTTGACAAGAAGTGGCCTTTCGAGGGTGATAGCAGCGTTGACTGCTATTTTAAGATCTTCGGTCGCCACATAAGCGCTGGTGCCTTCAAAACGCATACAATGCTTCCCGTGCTTGGCCTCGACTGTTCATATAGGGGAGGTATAGCGCGGCAAAGGGCCTTGATCGATCAGCCGCGTGCCTTTTCGAGGAAATCTTCCAAAGCCGTTACGGGAGCGCGGTCCGGTGGATGAAGCGATCGTACAGCGTGGCGGCCGCTTCTGTCTGTTCGTCACGGATCGCGTCAAGGTGACATGCGGCGCTGGCGATCGAGTTGGCCCGCCCAACCTTTAATGGGATCTTCCGATTCGAGTGCCGATAGAAAAAGCTGCTGACAACGCCCAGGCGGATTGGCTCGCCGGTGGCCGGGCGGTGATGCAAGTTGTGCCGGGGAAACGGCCGATCATATCGCCATAGATCTGTTGCAGGGCCCGGTCGTTGACGCCCTGATAGGCAAGCTGGAAAGGGTGCCTTGCCCTAAGGGCCTTGATCAGGTCGCTCGTGAGAGTAACCGCTCGCTCAACATCCGCGCTCAGTTCGTGCAACTTCATTTCATAGGCCGCACGGCGACGGCCTTTAACGGGAACGTGATTGCGGCGCGAGCGGGAGCCGTCTTGTGTTTTGGGCTGGACACTTTATCTCCGGTGAAATTGCGGCCGAGATCAGCTGCGAGTGAGGAAGAGGGAGACGGCTATATGATGAATCGGCGCTCGCTTTTGACTGGGGGCGCAGCGCTGTCAGCGCTCGCATGTACGGCCAAATTCAGTGAGGCGGGACCAATGGCAACGACCGAAACGATCGACTACCGAAACCTGTCCGATATGGATTGGCGAAAACGGCTTGCGGCCAACCAGTACATGGTGCTCCGCCAGCACAGCACAGAGCGCCCGGGCAGCAGCCCGCTCAACAAAGAAAAGCGCAAAGGCACTTTCGTCTGTGCGGGTTGCGATCTGCCGCTCTTCTCGTCGGACACAAAGTTCGAAAGTGGCACCGGCTGGCCGAGCTTTTATCAGCCCTTGTCTAACGCTGTAGAAACTAAAACCGACCGCTCCCTTTTCATGACGCGCACGGAAGTGCATTGCGCGCGCTGTCTCGGACACCTCGGTCATGTCTTCGATGACGGTCCACCGCCGACCGGTTTGCGCTACTGCATGAATGGCGTGGCCCTGAAGTTTGTCGCGCAGGATGGCTCATCCTCCTCTTGACGCGTCGGCAATATCTGTATCTGTCGCTTCACCGGCAGAAAGAACCTCGTTTTCATTTAATCATTGATATAATTGACTAATTTAAGTGGCGCGCTGGTTGCGATGACCTGGAACGGCACTTGTAGCGCCGCCGACAACGACCCGCCCCGTCAGTGGCGGCGCTTTCACGGTCACAGAGGATGCCTCGGCCAAAGCCATACCTGCCATGGGCATTGAACTATCAAAAACATTAACGCGCGGGAGCCTTACTCCCGTATTGTCCGCTGATTGCGAGACGTATATAAGCCTGCCGCGCATGGGGAGTTGCGCCCCCAAGAGACAAAAGAAGACAGGGAGTACGTGGGATGCTGGCCAAGACCAAAAACTATCGGCCATCCGACAAGGAGCCGTTCATGAACGAACGGCAGCGCGAATATTTTCGCACGAAGTTGCTTGCGTGGAGAGAGGACATCCTCAAGGAAGCCAAAGAGACACTGCAGCACCTCCAGGAAGAAAATCAGAATCACCCGGATCTTGCCGACCGGGCTTCCTCCGAGACGGATCGCGCAATCGAGCTGCGAGCGCGCGATCGGCAGCGTAAGTTGATCGCCAAGATCGATGAGGCTCTCACACGGATTGATGACGGTACTTACGGCTACTGCGAAGAGACCGGTGAACCGATTTCCTTGCGACGCCTGGAAGCGCGCCCGATCGCGACGCTATCGGTTGAGGCGCAAGAGCGACACGAGCGTCGCGAACGCGTTTATCGCGACGACTGAAAACAGACATTTGCAACAAAAATGCCCGGACTTTTGCGCGTCAATGCGGTTCGTGCCGGCGCCGATGACGCAAGCGCGATCGCGCGGATGTATTTTTCTTTCATTTCGTCCCCCTGACGAAAGCCAGCCGGGTCCACCCCCAGGACCCGGCCGGATATTCCGACTGCTGTGGCTATTTGACTTCCTGAATGCGTTTGACCATCGCGGCGTGTTTTGGACCGTACTTGTCCCACACCGGTTTGACGGCATCCTGGAAGGCTTTTTTGTCGGCGTCCGAGACCTCAATAATCTGGATCCCGGCGGCCTTTGCCTTGTCCAACGCCTGCTTTTCGTAAACTTCCCAAAGCTTGCGCTCTTCCTGCTGAGCCTCGTGGCCGAATTTCACCAGCAGTTCCTGTTCCTCCTTGGACAGCGTGTCCCAGATCTTTTTCGAGAACACGACAATCTCCGGCACGATTAGGTGCTCGTCGACGGTGTAGAACTTGGCCACTTGATAGTGGTTGTCGAACACGAAGCTCGGAGGATTGTTTTCGGCGCCGTCGACCACGCCGGTCTGCAAGGCGTTGAACACCTGGTCGTATCCCATGGCGACGCCGTTGCCGCCCATCGAATTCGCCATATCGACGAACATCGGGTTGCCCATGACGCGAACCTTCATGCCTTTGAGGTCGGCCATGGTCTTGATTGGTTTCTTGGTGTTGTAGAAATTGCGCGCGCCGGCATCCATCCAGGCGAGGCCGACTAGGCCCTTACCGCTGTTGGTGACCTTGTCGAGCAGATCCTGGCCGATCGGGCCGTCGATCACTTTCTGCATGTGCTCGGTGTTGCGGAACACGTAAGGTAGATTGAAAACGTTGAGTTCATCGACCACCGGGCCGAGCGCGCCGACCGATACGCGCGCAAATGCGATCGCGCCGACCTGCGCCTGCTCAATCGCTTCTTTCTCGCCACCGAGTTGCATTGACGGATACATCTGCACGCTCAAGCGACCATTGGTTGCCTTCTCGAGTTTCTTGCCGATATCCTCGACAGCCACCACAGTCGGATAGCCCGCCGGATGCACGTCGGATGCCTTGAGCACCAATTTCTGCTGCGCGAGCGCAGAGCCCGATGCAAAGGCCGCGGCAAACAGAATGCCGGCCGCCGCAGATGCAATGCCAACCTTGATCATGAGTTCATTCCTCCCAGGTCTTATGGCGAAGCCGACGCGGCCTGATTGATTGATGCCACCGCGCGTGTTATTCATCAGGTCATATGATGACCTGACCTTCAGGGATGCTGTCAAGCCTTTGACCAAGCCATTGCCAAAAAAACTCGCGCTACTGCAGCCGCTCGATGCACCGCGCCGCCTCACGGCGGAACTGGTCGCGCGCCTGACCGCCGATATCACCAGCGGCAAGCTGCCGCCGGGCTCACGATTGCCTACCGAACAAGAGATGATCGCGGCGACCGGCGTTAGCCGCACCGTTATTCGGGAAGCGGTCGCGGCGCTTCGCGCCGACCGGTTAGTGGTGACCCGGCAAGGAGTTGGCGCTTTTGTCGCCAATCATGTGCGGCGTCCGTTCCGCGTCGATTTCGACGAGCGCTCATCCTTGCGCGAAGTACTCAACGTCATGGAGTTGCGTACCGGGGTCGAGATCGAAGCTGCCGGGCTCGCCGCCGAGCGTGCCTCCCCGGCGCAACTCAAGAAGATTGTGGACAGATTCAACGCAATTCAGGTCGTCATCGACCGTGGCGAGAACGCGGTCGATGAAGATTTCGCTTTTCATTGTGCGATCGCCACGGCGACCGGAAATCCGCAATTCACCCGCTTCCTGGAATATCTCGGTAGTTTCATCATTCCGCGCCGCTCAATCTGGAATGGCCCGGCCTCGGCCGCGCGCCGTGTCCAGCTGGACACCTTCCAGAAGGAACACGAGCGGATACTGCAGGCGATCGAGCGGCACGCGGTCTCGCAGGCTCGCGAGGCCATGCAACGCCATCTGCTCAATAGTCGTCAGCGTTATCAGAAACTCGCCGCAGAGCATGGCGCCAGCTAGTTTCTGACAATTCCCCCATTGGCCAGCGCACGAGAGGCTCATGCAAACCATTTTGATTACCGGCGCTGCCGGAGATGTGGGATCTCGCTTACGCAAGTTGCTCAAGGGGGTTTATTCACGCCTCCGCATCAGCGACATACGAAAACCCGCCGATCTTCGCACCGACGAGGAGTTCATTGCCGCTGATCTCTCTGACTACGGCCAAGTCGAGAAGATCACCGCAGGGATCGACGGCATCGTTCATCTCGGTGGCTATTCGGTCGAGGGGCCCTGGGAGACGATCCACAAGTCCAACATCGTGGGTTGTTACAATCTTTTCGAGGCGGCATATCGTGCCGGTGTCAAGCGCGTGGTGTTTGCGTCCTCGAACCACGCCGTCGGCTTCTATCCCCGTGACAGAAAAATCGGGGTCGATGTAACCGTCCGGCCCGACAGTCGCTATGGAGTCAGCAAGGCTTTCGGGGAGGCAGTCGGTGCGCTCTATGCCGACAAGCACGGACTGCGCGTGACGTGCATCCGTATCGGCAACGTGAACGACCGTCCGCTCGACAAGCGGCGATTGTCGATCTGGATCAAACCGGAAGATCTCGCGAAACTCGTTCGTATCGGTCTTGAACACCCGGACATCCGCTTCGAAATTTTCTACGGCGCCTCCGGCAATGACGCAGCGTGGTGGGACAACAGCAATGCTGCCCGTTTCGGCTATCGTCCCGAGGGTCGATCGGAAGAATTCCGCGCCGAGGTAATGGTGGAGCAGGCCAAGCTAGCCTCCGATCCGATCGGTGATCGTTTCCAGGGCGGGCCGTTTTGTTCCGACGAATATGATGCCGATTGGAAGGGCTGAGGCCGACTAGGCGCCGTAGCTCTAGATCGGCGAGCCAGCGACCAGGCTCCAGCCGTCCACGAGAACAAAAAAGATCAATTTGAACGGCAGCGATACCACGACCGGCGGCAGCATCATCATGCGCATCGACATCAGCACCGAAGCGACGACGAGGTCGATGATCAGGAATGGAAGGAAAAGGAGAAACCCGATCTCAAAAGCGTGCTTGAGTTCCGAAATCATGAAAGCCGGCACCAAGATGCGCAGCGACAGGTCTTCAGGTTTTGCCGGTCCAGCCTCTTTAGAGGGCGCCAGCGACAGGACGGTCAACAGCGCGATCCTCTGAATGAAGCGCTCAGTCGGCCCGTTGCCTTGCCCGAAATTAACACTGATGTCCTGCGTGGCGGCCGTCGCCGTCGGGATGAGGATCCCGGCTACCCCGACCGCCACGTCACAAGACGGACACGGCGGCTGGAATTGCGTGTCACGATTTTCCTGGTGGACGGCCGAGCAAACTGGCCATCTCCTCTTCGAGATTTTCGTAGAGGTTTTTGCCGGGTGTTGCGGCCGGCTCGCGCGGTTCGGGCTTCGCCTCGAACTTGGATTCGGGTCGCGGCTCGAATTTCTGTTCCGGCTTCGGCTCAAATTTCGGATCGACCCGGGCTTTATGATCGCGCAGAGGCGCGCGTGCGCCTGCGTCATTCCCTTTGATCGGTGCGCCGGGCAAATGCCCTGCGAGGGGGTCGGTAACCGGTGTTCGGCCTTCAGGCGCGGGCGAACGACGGAGCGCGGCCTCGAGCTGTTGCGCCATTTCAGCAAGGTTGTGATCGGCTTGCGCCGACGCAGGGTGGCTCACCGGTGCGGGTGAACGCGGAGGTGGCTCGTTGCGAACAACCGGCGGTGTATCCGGATTGTTGAGGCGGTTCGCCAATTCGTTGGCGATCCCTGTGATATCGGCGGGCCGCGGTCGCGCGGTTGGCTCCGGCGCTATCCATGGCTCTTCGGTGGCCGCCGGCCGGTAGGACCGAGGCGGAGGCGGATGAGCCGCGGCGGGCTCACCGGCTGGCTGCAAGGGCCAGCCGTTTTCGCCGGCATGGGAAGGACGCGCCGGGGTTTCGGCGGGCGCTCCAGCCCGCGATGGTTCGCGGGCGACTTCGCGCGCCGCCACCGCACGCACGATGTTCGGCTCCACAACCAGGTCGGTGGGACCGCCGATCATCAGAAGATGCTCGATATTGTCGCGACGGATCAGGACCAGACGCCGACGTCCATCAACCGTTGCCGCGTCAATGACGGCCAACCGCGGCTGCCGACCCCGCGCCGTGCTTCCGAGACGGTTTGTGCCGAAGCGCCGCACCAACCATGCGGTCACTCCGATCAAGGCCAACACAATGAGGAAGGCAATGAAGAATCGCGCGGCCAACGGCATTTCTGAGCCGAACAAGCTCTCGAACATCAACGCGCTCCGTTCTGAATAGGTACAATTTGCCGACCTGAATACAAACAGAGGATTAACAAATAAAGTGGCAATTTGCAGTCAGCGGCCAATCTCAGGCATGCAGTCGTTAACGGCCGCCCGCCACAACTTGTTCCGGATACGGCTTTTTTACCCGCCGTTAACCATACGACCGGCAAAGTCTGCCTAGCGCGACGCTGTTGCTGCTGTGGATAATTTCTGGGGGCTGGCGATGGCCTTTGCCGATATTCCGCGGGTTTTGGCCGAGAACGTGGCAAATTTCTCTGTGGCGCACCGATAGCGGGCACATCGAGGGTGTCGGCATGAGCCAATCCCCTTTTAAGAACGGAAATTCACGCACCTTCGAAGTGTGGCAGCGGCCGGTCTCAAACGCATTTTTTCCAAACAGTCGCTTGCTAATTTTGGCAAGGGTCTCATCAAGCTGATCTAGATCGGCGGTGTGCTCACTTTGCTCATGTGGCCCGAGCGCGAACGACTCGAAGCGCTCACGCGCAGCGACTTGTCTGGCCTCCTTCCACTGTCCCTGCCCTTAACGCTCAACCTCTTGGTTCCTGTCGTTGCAATGCTCGCAATCGTAGCTGCCGCCGACTACCCTTTCCAATATCGGCAATGGCACGAGCGGCAGAAAATGTCTGTCCGCGAGCTGAAAGAAGAATTCGAATAGACGGAAGGTGATCCGGCCATCAAAGGGAAGATGAAGCAGGTACGGCAGATCGGCATGCCCGCCGTAGTCCCAAAAGCCGCCGTCGTCATCACCAATCCGACTCACTTTGCCATGGCGCTCGAATATGAGCGGGGAATGGATGCGTCGGTGTGCGTCGCCAAGGGCGTTGATGCCTTGGCCTTGAAGATCAGGGAGGTGGCCGACAAACATTCGGTTCCCTTGTGGAAAATCCACCACTCGCTCGCGCCCTGCATGCTACGGTCGAGATCGATCAACAAATTCCGCCAGTGATTGGCCATGTCATGCGCCTGCGTCGAATGGTGCCGGCCGGGCGCTGACGGGGATTACCGTCCACGGGCCGGGGATTCAATGAGCCTGGCACTTGCGCCGATGGGGCGCCTTAAGGCACTCAGGACCTATGGTAAGTCATGATCCGGCGGCGCCAACGCAGGCGCGAGACGCGTACGAGC
>DATLJR010000355.1:0-111709 GCA_035538755.1 Pseudolabrys sp. | reverse complement strand
CAAGCCACTGGCCGCATGTGATGTTATTCATGTTCAGATTGACTTGTGCCGCGCTCGGCAGCGCGAGTGCGCTTAAAGCTATGGCAACGATTAGAATTTTGCATTTCATGTCAATACTCCGCTGCGGGCTGTCACTGTTGGCCTGTTGCATTTTTAAGTCCCGACATGACGGTCTCTTGTGGATGATATTGGCACCACGCTTTCACGTTCGCGACGTTCTTCTCGTGGGTCACAAGATCAATCGTTTCCTTGTTGAGCTGGTAACTGAACCAGCCGCTCATCCATGCGGAGAAGCTGCGTGACTGTGACGGCGGCATCGCAAGATACTGGCCGCATGTGATATTATTCATATCAATCGTGAGCTGCGCATTCGCGGCCACCGGAAACAGCAAGGTTGCACAGGAAAGGATCGTCATTCGTAATTTCATTGCGGTATCCTTCTGCATAGTTGAGTGCACTATTCGACTACAAAACTGTAGTTGCGGCTAGAGCATTGATCCACATCAAAACCGCTTCTGCTTAGAAAGCGTGTTTCACTCCTTTGAATTGCGCCATAGTTTGCTCGATGTCAGCTATTGGTCTAAAGCGGATACGACCTAGCGCACTTGCCCATGCCATGTCCGTCTCGCGGCTAAATCGGTCATGAAGATCAAGGCTGTGTCCAGTCTATCGGTCTGGCGGCTTAGTTGGTTTCCATTCGCGCGCGAGTTTCTGCGCTTCAGCAATCTGTCCAGGGGTCATTCGCCGTTTGACGAGGTCTCGAAAAGCGGCAGCACCGTCTCTGCCTTGGGTCGCCGACAAGTCAAACCACATATATGACCTGATATGGTCCTGCGGGACACCAAGGCCGTTGTCATAAAAGACTCCGAGAGTGTACTGCGCTGTGGCATCGCCTTGCTCGGCTAGTGGGCGAATAAGCCGTACAGCGGTTGCGTAGTCACGTCTCTTAACCGCGGCATCGGCATCCTCTAGCGGCCCCGCGACTACAATTTCAGCGAAGCTCAGCATCAAAATGGTGATGATGAGAGCGTGGTTGAGCGTTTGCTTCATGGCCCGCAACTTTGGTTCCCTCGTAGGATTAATAATGCTTGTTCTCACTAACCGGCTTAGTTTTTCTCACATCAGAAAGTTGATTTTGTGAGCAGCCGGTTTAGCGAATGTCCGTTTCTAACCCAAAGCGGACATCGGTGGCGTTCAGGGGGCGATAGCGCTTGCACGGTGCTGTAGCTCGCCTGTATCGAATCAAAATGGAATTAAATCAGTGTAGCGCGCCAAACGGGCGTCATTGTTTTTGCAGATTACGCTCTTCGAGGGACCGTCGTTTCTTATAATTCGGATCACTAAGTACTACATGCCATGCCTTGGACAGCGATGCTTCCCTGAACTCTCTTTCCCGGTTCCACACTTTCATTGCAAGCCGTATCAGGTACGCAACAATAATAATCGTTATGACGATTTCCATTTGCGGTCCTTTTCAGAGTGTTCATCGATGCCCCCGTTGGAACCATAAGTCGGTGAACGATCGAATAGCTCACCGCCGAACATCGATTGAAATGCCACCGCATTTTCCCGCTCTTTAAAGCAGTAGAGCAGGTGCCACTTGTCGTCTTTTCGATCGGTACAGTTTTTAATTCGGACGCCGGCCTGGTCATGGAAAGCTAGTACTCGATTGAAGGTGCGACCTCGGACGCTGTCAGCGAGCACCAAAACCTGATGCGGATTTTCGCGGCGGAGAATCGACCGCGATGATTGGTCATCAGCGCAGGTCATTTGGCCACGAACTTACGATGGATGGTCATGCTTTCAGGCCCGTCATGTTTCATGGATGGTCATGCTTTCAGGCCCGTCATGTTTCTGTGTGGCGGCGATTTAAAGCCCTGGCCGCCGGCGGAGGGAAGCGACCAGGATTTGCAGGAGACAGGGTAGGTAACCCGACAATCGACCGCACAATCGATCAGTAAATAGTGCTGTAATCGTTGTAATGCGCCTGCGGCAGACCGCCCGTATTTACCATCATCCCGAGGGGATCGAGGGAAACGGTGGAGGGAGTTTTGCCGACTGTCGGCTCGACTGACCAGGCAGTGAATGCGACGACGGCTGCGATCGCGATGCCGAACAGGATACGCATGGAAGTCTCCTCTTGGGTTTTTCGCTAGAGCGCGTCGCTCTCGAATTTAAAAAACCCTAGTCGCCTTCGTCTCGCTCTGCTGTGTCGTCCATCACAAAAACGCGGATTTACCCAGCTCCATCTTTTTCAAATCATGTCCGCTTTTGGCCCAAAGCGGACATGCGGTTTTGCAGCGCAAATGTCCGCTTTCATAGCTAAAGCGGACATCGCTCCGTTCCCTGGTTATTGCTGCAGATTTCCCTGCTGCTCCTAAATAATCCCGTGTTTTGCTGATTAGGGAAGTTTGGTCTAGCGCTCCGCGCTTTCGCTGGAATTTGGGTCTCCGAGGTGGCCGAAAGCCACAATTTTTGGAAATTCCCTGTAAATTCGCTGTTATCGGGGAAATTGCGGGGAGGGGGTAATCCGCACTGCGGCGCCAGCCAACGCTTATTTGAGACGTTACGTGAGCCCGAGCCGGCGCAAACAAACGCGCTGTAACGCAGATGATTTTTTTTCGGACAGAAAAACTCGCCTCGTCGCGAGGCGACGGTGCCTTCGCGCTTTCCCGCAAGCTCGCGCGTGAGGCATGCCCAAAGAGCAGGCGTTAACCGCGAATCCGGCTCGCCCAGCCGGCAAACTACGCGAGCTGGGACGCTTCTTCTGAATGCCCATTCATAAAAAGCTGAACGGCCGTTAAGCTACAGATTTTATTATTATATTTTGGACAGGTTCATCGCAGGTTCATCCTTCAAGCCCTACTTCTTTTGCCGGAGAAGGGGGCGCATCGCAGCCGAGGTTCTGCTGCTGAAGCTCCCTTTGGCCGGACAGAGAAAAGCAAGCGCGCCGATGGACCAGCCTTCCGACATCCGCAATCTGAGTGCCCACCGTCCGGTGAGCGCGCCCGTCGTTGAGCTGCGATCGCCCGCGCAGTTGAGGTCCGATCTGCGTGACGCCATCGAGCCCGTACGCCGCCGCTTCGGCCGTCCGCAACAGGTCATCCGCGAGCACACCAACAACGCAGTGCGTTGGAAGGTCGGCGAGCGCCTCAATCACGTCCTCGAAGAGGCCTGCATTCGCTTCTCGGAGAGCGACGCCGTCATCACCGAGGTAGGCGCGCTCAGCTATCGCGAACTCGACTGCCGTGCCAACCAGGTTGCGCGCTATCTGATCGAGCAGGGCGTGCAGCCGGGCGACCGCGTCGGGCTTCTGTTCGAGAAGTGCGCCGAGACCTACATCGCGATGCTCGCGGTGATGAAGGTGCACGCCGCCTATGTTCCGCTCGATGCCGCGTTCCCGATCGAGCGTCTGCGCTTCATCCTCGCCGATGCCGAGATTACCACGATCGTCTCGATGTCGTCCTTCGCGGAACGGCTTGCACCGCTCGAGGTGAAGAAGGTCTTTCTCGACAGTGCCAAGCACGCGGTCGACGGGAAGGATGCAAGCCGCCTAACCGGCGTGCCGCGCAGCCACGATCCCATTTGCTACATCATTTACACCTCGGGGACGACCGGAAACCCGAAGGGCGTTGCGATCGCGCACGCCAGCATTTGCAACTTCGTGCGCGTTGCGGCCGAGCTTTACGGCTATCAGCCGGGTGACCGCATCTATCAGGGCATGACCATCGCCTTCGATTTCTCGATCGAGGAGATCTGGGTGCCGCTGGTCGCAGGCGCGACGCTGGTTCCCGCGCGCCCGGGGCTGCCCCTGATGGGCGATGAGCTTGCGGACTTTCTGCGCGATCGCGAAGTCACCGTGATGGCGTGCTGCCCGACCTTGCTCGCGACCGTCGAGCAGGATCTGCCGAAGCTTCGGCTATTGCTGGTCGGTGGTGAGGCCTGCCCGCAGAACCTCGTGGCGCGCTGGTATCGCCCGAACCGCCGCATCCTCAATTCGTACGGCCCGACCGAAGCGACCGTCACTGCGACGCTTACCGAGCTGCGTCCCGACAAGCCAGTCACCATCGGCGAGCCGCTCTCGACTTATACGATTGTCATCCTCGACCCGAACGAGGACAAGACGGTGGAGAACGGCGAACTCGGCGAGATCGGCATTGCTGGCGTAGGCCTCGCGCTTGGTTACATGAATCGCGACGAACTCACGATGAAGAAGTTCATCCGCGATTTCCTCAACATCGAGAACAATCCGTCCGGTCGCATCTACCGCACCGGCGACCTCGGCCGCATCGACGAGAACGGCGAGATCGAATACCGCGGACGCATCGACACCCAGGTGAAGATCCGCGGTTATCGCATCGAGCTCAACGAGATTGAGGCGGTGCTGCTTGACCTGCCGCAGATCGCGCAGGCGGCGGTCACCACGTTCGAGCCGGAGCCGGATGTGGTCGAACTCGTCGCGTATTACGCGTTCAAGCAGGGCGCAGAGCTGCCGCGCGATCAAATTTCGCAGGCGCTCCGCTCCAAACTGCCGCCCTACATGGTTCCAGCCTTCCTCGAAGAGCTGCCGGCGATTCCGATGACGCTCTCCAACAAGGCCGACCACAAACGCCTGCCGAAGCCGCAACTCGCGCGCTTCTCGTCGGCGACCACCGGCTATGTCGCGCCGAAGACTGAGAACGAGCGCATCCTCCATTCGGCCCTGTGCGAGGTGCTGCGCGTCGACCGCGTTTCGACCGAGCATCACTTCTTCGACGATCTGGGCGCCAACTCGCTGCTAATGGCGCGCGTCTGCGCAACCATCCGCAAGAATCCACGCATGGCGAACGTGTCGATGCGCGACATCTACACCAATCCGACCATCGCGCGGCTTGCCGACCACCTCGACAAGGTCATCGACGGCTTCGTCGCTACCAAACCAGAGCCGTTCCACATTCCGTCAAACCTCGCCTACTACACCTGCGGCGCCATGCAGGCCGCGTTCTACGCCGCCTATGCGCTGTTCGGATTGTGGGTGCTCGACACCGGCTACGAATGGACCGTCGCGGCATCGGGCGCGGTCGAGCTTTACATTCGCGCGGCAATCTTCGCAGCGGTTTCGTTCGTCGCGCTTACCGGCATCTCGATCGTCGCCAAGTGGCTGCTGATCGGCCAGTTCGTGGAGGGCACGATCCCGATCTGGAGCTTTGCCTACTTCCGCTTCTGGGTCGTCAAGTCCATGATGCGGAGCTCGCCGGTGATGGTCTTCACCGGCACGCCCATCTACAACGCTTATTTGCGCCTGATGGGCGCGAAGATTGGCAAAGGCGCGGTGCTGAGCTGTCGCTACGGGCCGGTCTGCTGCGACCTCTTGTCGATCGGCGACAACACCATCCTGCGCAAGGACACCATTGTCCTCGGCTACCGTGCGCAGTCGAACTTCATTCACATCGGCCCAGTCGATATCGGCGCGAACGCCTTCGTGGGCGAAGCGAGCGTCATCGACATCAACACGACGATGGGTGACGACACGCAGCTCGGCCACGCCTCGTCGCTGCAGAGCGGCCAGCACGTGCCGGACGGAAAGCACTATCACGGCTCGCCCGCGGTGGAGACCACGTCGAACTACTGCCCGATCGAGAGCCGCGAGGTCAGCACGCTGCGCAGCGCCGCGTTTACCGCGCTCGAGCTCGCCGCGCTGGTCCTTGTCGCGGTGCCGCTCCCGATCGTCGCTTATTCCTTCTGGGATCAGCACCTGACCGCGGCGGGCATTGGCGTCGGCATATCGGCGCTATCGTTGCTCGGCGTCTCCGCCGCGCTGTTCTTCGGGTCGATCGTCGCGGGACTTGTGGCGATCTACGTTATCCCGCGTCTCTGCATGCTGTTCCTCAAGCCTGGCGTCACCTATGCGGCGTTCGGCTTCCACTACCTGATGCAGAGCGTCATCCTGCGCACCAGTAACTCGGAATTCTTCTGCGTGCTGTTCGGCGACTCGGCGTTCATCACGACTTGGATGAGTAAGGTCGGCTGGAACCTGAACAGGGTCGAGCAGACCGGCTCCAACATGGGCACAAACCAGCGTCATGACAATCCGTTCCTGTGCAACATCGGCTCCGGCACGATGGTCTCGGACGGGCTGTCGATGATCAACGCGCACATGTCGGCGACCTCGTTCCAGCTCGCCGAGGCGAAGATCGGCGAGAACAATTACCTCGGGAACGACATCTTCTATCCGCCGAACGGCAAGACCGGCGCAAACGTGCTGCTCGGCACCAAGACCATGATCCCGATCGATGGCGAGGTGCGCGAGAACACCGGCCTGCTTGGCTCGCCGGCATTCGAAATCCCGCGCATGGTCGACCGCGACCGCGACATGAACGCCTCGTTCGACGAGGAGACGCGCCGCGCCCGGCTGCGCCAGAAGAATCGCTACAACCTTGTGACCGCGCTGATCTTTCTTGCCGCCCGCTGGATGTCGTTCTTCGCGGCGCTGGTGCTCTGGATGGCCGCGCTCGCCTACTACAACCGCTTCGGCGTGCTCGCACTGTTCGCCGCGACCGTGGCGATCGCCGGCGCTTCGATCGTGACGTTCGTGCTGCTCGAACGCGCCAGCCTTGCCTTCAAGCGGCTCGAGCCGAAGATTGCGTCGATCTACGACCCGTACTTCTGGTTCCACGAGCGGCACTGGAAGCTGTCGGAGTCCCCGATTACGCGCCTGTTCTCCGGTACGCCGTTCCGCACTATGATGTTCCGCGCGATGGGTATGAAGATCGGCGCCAAGGTGTTCGACTGCGGCCGCTCCATCACCGAGCGCACGCTGACCCAGGTGGGCGACTACGCCAACATCAACGAGGGCGGCGTGCTGCAAGCCCACTCGCTGGAAGAGGGCGTGTTCAAGTCGGATCACATTCGCATCGGCAACGGCTGCTCGATCGGTCCTGGCGCCTTCGTGCACTACGGCGTCACGATTGGTGATCACGTGGTGCTCGATGCCGACTCGTTCCTGATGAAGGGTGAAATGCTCGACTCGCATACCGGCTGGCGTGGCAATCCGGCGAAGCTGGTGCGCCATTCAGCAGGCGAGGTCGTGGACGCGTGCGAATACTGCATCGCGGCCGAGTAGGCCGCGGGGCCGCGTGACGCGGCGCAGGCGATGTCCGAACGGCGAGATCGAAGCGGAACTGACCTTGTGAGCGGCGCTGCGAACGAGCCGTCATTGGAACCGGCGCTTGATGCGCTCTCGGTGCCTGGACTGCTCATCGGACATCGCGTGATTTCGCCAGGCGACGAGGGTGCGCTGCGCGACGCAGAGGGAAGTTCGATCTCATCCTCCATCGCGAATGTGCGGCGTGCGAGCGGTGCGGCCCGCATGGTGGCGCGCAGCCTGCTTGCGCAGCTTGGATACCCGGAGGCGCAAGTGCCGAAGGGCGCCGGCGGGGCGCCGGTCTGGCCGGTGGGCGTGGTTGGCTCGCTGGCGCACGACGATGAGATTGCGGTTGCGGCCGTTGGCTTGCGGCGCGATTTCGCGAGCGTTGGCATCGACGTAGAGTGGGCTGGTGAGTTGCCCTCCGACATGCTGGCGCTGGTCGCCACGCAAAGCGAGCGACGCAGGATTGAGGATGATCTCGTCAAGGCGAAGCTGCTGTTTGCCGTCAAGGAGGCCGTCTATAAGGCGGTCTATCCGCTCGATCGGCTGTTTCTGGAGTTCGGCGATATCGAAGTCGATCTTGCCGCCGGCACGGCGACGACGCGATCGGGACGCACCCTCACGCTTCGGTCGTGCATTGCATCGCATATCGTGGCGCTTGCGCTCGTTCAAACGTAGCGACCGCACCATGCAAAAACCGGATTTCAGCGAATTGGGGTGTAACCTCGCCGTTGCGTCCGCGTTCCGATTGCAGATCTTGAGCACCACATGACGCGTTTTGAGTTGCACGCGCTGCGCCAACAAGAGAAGGGTCGTAAGCAGGGGATGTCCACGTCAGAGCAAGTTGACCAGCGGCCGTGTTTCCTGATGTGCCCGCCGCGACACTTTGCGGTCACCTACAGCATCAATCCCTGGATGGATCCGGCCGCTTGGCAACAAAGTGGCCACGTGCTGCACGGCGCCGCTGTGCGACAATGGCAGGGCTTGTTTCGCGCGCTTCGCGGCAGCGGCGCCAACGTCGAGCTGGTTAAGCCTGAGGACGGCTTGCCCGATCTCGTCTTCACCGCCAACTCTGCTGTCGTGCTCGACGGCAAGGCGCTGCTCGCGCGCTTTCGTCATCCGCAGCGGCAAGGCGAGGAGGCGGTGTTTGCTGCGGCGCTCCGTGTTTTGCGTAAGCGCGGTTTGATCGATGAGGTCGTCACGTTGCCGCCGGGCGTGACACTCGAAGGCGCCGGTGATTGTCTTTGGGACGCGCACCGCCAGCTATTCTGGATGGGCTGCGGTTTCCGATCGGAGCTAGTCGCGCGCAATATTGTTGCCGAGCAATTCGGCGTGCCGTGTGTGGCACTGGCGCTGGCCGATCCGGCCTTCTATCACCTCGACACCTGCTTCAGTCCTCTCCCATGTGGCGCCGTGATGTATTATCAGGCCGCCTTCACGGCAGAGGGGCTGGCGCTGATTCACACGCGAGTCCCGCCCGAGCAGCGCATCGAACTCGCGGCGGACGATGCCGCGCGCTTCGCTGCCAACGCAGTCAGCTTCGGCCACACCATCCTGCTGTCGAGCTGCAGCGGCACGCTACGCTCGCGACTTGAGGAGCGCGGTTATACGGTGATTGAGACCCCGCTTACAGCCTTCCTGCGCAGCGGCGGCTCGGCCTGCTGCCTGACGCTGCGGTTGAACCACCAATCGGTGGGAATAGCGACGGGTGCTGTACCTACTGCGAAAGCCATGCGCCGAAGATGAGTCACCGCGCTCCCCACCGAAGCGACGCCGAGCGGCCTGTCTCGACTGCGTGGCTGGGCAAGCATTCGGTGGCGCGGATATAACAGTTGCACTTACCCAAGGCCAGTGGTTCGGTTCATCTCGGGGCCGCCGGACACAAAAAAATTCCGATGTCTTTTTTGCCAATCAGGATTCGGACTACCCTCCTTGGCGTTGCAGCCCTGCTTGCAATCAGCCCACCCGTGGCTGCGGCCGATTATCCAAACCGCCCCGTTACGCTGGTGGTGGCGTTCACGCCTGGCGGACCGAGCGACGTGCTCGCCCGCATTGTCGGCAAAAAGATGGAGCAACTGCTTAGTGTGCCGTTCGTAATCGAAAATCGTCCGGGCGCCGGAGGCAATCTCGCGGCCGAAACCGTCGCGCATGCGGCGCCTGATGGCTACACGCTGCTGATGGGCAACAACAGCATCCTCGCCACCAATGAATCATTGTACAAACGTCTTAACTACAGCCCTGAGAAGGACTTCACGCCGATCACGCTGGTTGGCACGCAAGCCAATATTCTAGTGGTCAATCCGGAAGTTCCGGCGCATTCGCTCCAAGAGCTCATCGCGCTCGCGCAGGCGCAACCGGGCAAAATCAATTTTGCATCTTCTGGGTATGGGGCGGCCGCGCATCTTGCCGGCGAGCTGTTCAAGTCGGAAGCAAAGATCAATATTGTGCACGTGCCTTACAAGGGCGCTGCGCCCGCCTTGCAGGATGTAATTGCCGGTCACGACCAGATAATGTTTGCCACCGCCGCTTCCGTAATAGGTCATATCGAAGGCGGACGCGTGCGCGCACTGGCGGTGACCACGCTCAAGCGCACACGGATTTTGCCCGACCTGCCGACCATGGATGAAGGGGGTCTGAAGGGCTTCGATGCGAGCACTTGGCATGGACTGGTTGCACCCGCCGGCACGCCGCCACAAGTGATTGCGGTGCTGCACGACGCAGCAGTCAAGGCTTTGAACGACGCGAGCGTGCAGGCCTCACTTGGCAAGCTCGGCGTGGATATCGTTGGTGACACGCCCGAGGAATTCCGAGCCTACATCAATAGCGAAATCCCAAAATGGACTGCGATTGTCAAAGACTCCGGAGCCACGCTGGATAAATAGCGCGTGATCCCGAAAGATTGGAACCGGGTTTCGGCAAGAACACGCACAGGGAAAAGCCATGCAGACGGCGGAGCGATGGACTGGTGCACTGGCGCGTAATGTGCGGCGGCTTGGGCACCTCGATTTGCCCGGGGCGGGGCAGGTGACCATCGCGGGCGAATATGCCTATGTCGGGCACATCCCGAACAAGAAAAACCTCGGTACATCGATCGTCGACATATCGGATCCGAAAAACCCGCGTCTGGTGACGACCGTAACGCTCGACGATCCGGCCTCGCACAGCCACAAGGTGCGAGTCGCCGGCGATCTGATGGTGGTGAACCACGAGCGAAATCCGACGCCGGTGGGGCGGCGCGCGGAGCAATTGCCGGGTGTGCGGCGCGAGTTGCAAGACGCCCTTGGTCGGGAGCCGGCCCGGGCCGAACTGGCGGAGAAACTTCGCGTCACCGAGGCTGATCTTGCGGCGATAGAGGCTGCCGAATTGCAGCCTTATCGCAACGGCGGCTTTCGCATTTACGATGTGTCCAATCCGTCAAAGCCGAATCTCATACATTATCAATTGACCGGGGGCATCGGCGTGCATCGTTTCGATATGGACGAGCGCTACGCTTATATCTCTACCGAGATGGAAGGCTTCGTCGGCAACATTCTAGTCATTTATGACCTGCGCGATCCCAAAAAACCGGACGAAATTTCGCGTTGGTGGATGCCGGGACAGAATCTTGGTGCGGGCGAAAAGCCTTCATGGTCAGGCAAGCGCCACCGCCTCCACCACGCGCTACGATTTGGCAATGAGATGTGGGCGAGCTGCTGGCATGGGGGCTTTCGCGTCGTCGATATCGCCGATCTAAGAAAGCCCAAAACGGTTGCGTCTTTTAACTATCATCCGCCATTTCCGGAGCCCACGCATACGGTGATGCCGGTGCCGGTTAAACTCGGCGGCAAGCGTATTGCGATTGCTATAGACGAAGAGGATCAGGCGCAGAGCGCGGATGAAGAGTACGCGCGGCGCGGCCGACCACATGCCGGCATGTCGATTTTCGACGTCAGCGACTATGCGAATGTAAAGCCTCTCTCGCTGTTCGAGGTGAGTGAACTCGATTCGCCATTCGCCCGCACGGCGGGCGCGCGCTTCGGCGCGCATCAGTTCCACGAACGCATGGCCGGCACCCTCGTATTTGCAGTGTGGTTCAGCGCCGGCCTGCGCGTTGTCGACGTTGCAGACCCGTCGGCCCCGCGCGAAGTCGGCCATTTCATCCCCGAGCCAGCGGGCGGGCGCCCTGCTCCGCAAAGCAACGACGTGGTGCTCGATCAGCGTGGGTTGATTTATGTCGTTGATCGCCAGGTTGGATTCGATGCGCTCGAATTCGAGGGCGGCCGCCCTGCCTGAAGCCGGCGGTGACGGTTTTTATCCGGCCAGCCTATCTTTCTCTGCCAGCGCCTTATCATGTCAATCGGAGTCCCGGTCCGTAACGGTACAGGAAAGATCAATACGGGCCGGCTCGCGCTGCCTACAGCGCGGACTTGATGGCTTGGAGCAGCTGGAAGCGCATCGCGCCGTTGTTGCTCCGCAACGAGATCACAAAACGCACTTGCCCATTCGTAGTGGTATTGGCGTAACCCGCCAGTGTGCGGACGCCATCGAGGGTGCCCGTCTTGTTCAAGCCGCCATCATGGCCGCGAAGCAGGTTGGCGTGCGGCGCGAAAAGGTCGAGTACCTTGGCGAGACCGCGCGCCGTGAAGCGGTTGCCGCGGCTGATGCCCGAGCCTTCTTCGAGATGGATAGCTTCGGCAAGACCCTGCGCAGCCAGGTACTCGTTCGCGACCTGTAGCGATTTTTCCAGGCTGACGGGGCCACCCTTACGCTGTCCGCCAATTTCCAGAAAGACCTGGTTGGCGATGTAGTTGTTCGAGGCCATGAGCAACAGGACCAGGATCTCGGAAAGGGTGCGCGACTGCTGGTGAACATAGACGGGCTCCAGGCCCTTGCGCACGGGTCCAATTGAAATCGGGCCCTTGACGCTGCCACCAGCCTGCTCGATGAACGCGGCGATCAGCTCGCCGGCGTATCTCAGGCTCACCGCAGGGTCTTGGCTGAGGCTGATGCGGCCGCGACCTTTCGGGCCCCGCGCACGGAACTGGCTGATCGCCAGCGGAGTGATTGGAGTTTGCTTTTCAGCGGAACGGACGCTGTTGCCGTCGCGTACCGCGTTGATCGTATTGAAATTCACCGCCAAAGCTGAGTTCAGGGCATCGTACGATTCCTTGCTGTCCTCGATGCCCGGGATGCGGAGGTTGGCCGGATAGTAGCTCGCGTCGAGCACGATGCCGCTGATCGGCTGCTTGCCGATCGCAGCGACCAGCAGGGGTGCGAGCAGAGCCAGCTCTTCGGAGACCAGGAAAGGATCTCCCCCGCCACGGACGTACAGCACCCGGTTGTTGTCCAGGTAGAAACGCGTCTTGAAGCGATAGTCACCACCCAGGACCTCCAGCGCTAGCCAAGCGGTCACGATCTTGGTGACCGAGGCCGGGACGAAAGGCTCGTCTGCGTTCTGGGCCACCAACTCGTTGCCATCGGCCTTCACCACAAGCACCAGCCCAGACGGAGCCAGTGCCGCGACCTTCTCCTTGGCACCGGCAAGCGCGGGAGCAGGCAACAGAAGGAGGGCAAGAAGAAACAGAAGGCGAGGGCACATAGCGGTTCCCGTTCGTAAGAATGTAAAAGAGGGCCAATGATATCCCCTTATCGCCCACAGCGGACATTCAAGCAGGTTACTCAATGCCTGCGAGGCGCGTGGCGCCGTCATCTGGCTGTCTATCACGGCCCTATTTGCTCCTGGCGGATCAACTGGGCTACGCGCTCGGCAACCATAATCGTCGGCAAATTGGTGTTGGCGCTTGGCACGCGTGGCATCACGGAGGCGTCGACGACGCGGAGATTGGATAGTCCGTAAACCCGGCACGACGGGTCGACAACCGCCATCGGATTGTCGGCTCGGCCGATCGAACAGCTGCCGACTGGATGCGCCATTGGCGCGGCTGCTGCAAGCAGTTCCTCATCGCTTAGCTCATCCTTTTTGTTCTTGTTTGCGAACCATCGGCCCGGCCGGATGACCCTGCCAACGATTTGGCGGCTGACGGGAGCGGGTGCGTTCAGCACAGCCTTCGCAGCGACGGCCAAAATATCCCCGATGACGCCGGGCCGGTTGAACTGGTGCAGCGACATGACCGGCGGCAGCAGGAACGCATCATTGTAAGTTGCGGCGACCCCTGGCGCGCACAACAAGGCTTCGGTAAACCGCGCCGCCGTCAACATTCGCGGCGGATCGCGCGGATCTTTAAACAGCCTGAATTCAACGCGTGGCGATATGTCTGCGTAGGGACTCACCAGTGAAACCGCTCCACGCGAGTATGGTGCGTAGAGCGCACATCCAACCATCGCAACATCCGGACCGTAGTTACGGGGGCTGACACGGCCAATCGTAAACAGCAGCAAGTCCGCAGGTGGGGCTCCGGGCTGGCCCGAGGACATGCGTGCGCCCGCGATCGCAAACCTTCGCAGGGTGTTTTTAAGCCGCGACCGTCGTGGCAGCGTAAGCGCGAAATGCAGATATGGATGGTTTTGCAGATTGCGTCCGACACCGGGACGATCGAGTCTTGGTGCAATGCCGATTTTTTGCAGTTCATCTGCCGGCCCGATGCCGGCACGCAGCAATATTGTCGGTGAATGTATTGCGCCCGCGCACAGAACAATCTCGCGTGCAGTAATTTCCACTTTTTTGCCGGCGTGATCGATGTTCACGCCTTTGGCCTTTAGGCCATCGAACCGCAGTGCGGTCACGCACGCGTTGGCCATAATTCTCAGATTCGGGCGGCGCCGCACAGCGTCGGTTAGATAGGCGTGCGCGCTTGACGCGCGCGTCGTCATGTCCTGGCTGAGCGGCATAGGGAAAAAGCCTTCGCCCGGTTTCTCATTGATATCTTCGACAAGCGGCAAGCCTCGCTCTACGGCCGCTCGCTCGATTGCCGATACAAATCCGGGCCATTCGTGTCGCGGCAGCCGGCGGATAGGATAAGTCCCGCGTGCGGTTTGGCTTTGATCGCGGTCGAAGTCGTTTTCCAGTTTGCGATAATATGGCAAAAGTTCAGTCCAGCCCCAACCTTCGGCGCCGGCGGCGGTCCATGCATCGAAATCGGAAGGGACGCCGCGCAGCGCCCAGAGGCCCATGACGCTTGAGCCGCCGCCCATGATACGCGCTTGCGGGAAAGGCCGCGGCGGTCCCCCGGACGAACGCACAGCTTGTAGCCCTGGCCAGAAATAATCCGGATTGAGCGACGAGGTGGGAAACGTGTCGGCGATATCGGCTGGCAACGCATTTGGTGGCGTGTCGTGGCCGGCCTCAACCAACAGTACGCGAGTTGCAGGATCCTCGGACAGTCGTGCGGCAACGACCGCCCCGGCACTGCCGCCACCGATAACGAGAAAATCCGGATTATCCATGAAAGAAATTACGATGAAGAGACGGTTAGGAAGCCAATCAGTTTGTGCCCGTCGGATCAAGCTGTGCAGTTCTCGTGAGAGACTGCCTGTTGCCGATCTAGCGGTGCAGGCAAGCATAAATGCGCACAAGGTCACGGCTTACCGACGGGACGGAACGCAAGGCTTCGTAGTTCGCAGTCGCTGTTTCACAGGACAGCCAGAAATAATTCGCGGTCGGATCGACGACCAGCCGGTTAGGAACCAGGTTTGCAACGATCACGGACAAATACGGCGTGGTTGAGTTCCAGGACAGCCGGTTCAAAACGGGACTGATCCGCTTGGACGAGACGAAACGTGGGTCGCCAAGTGCAGGGTCAGAAACGCTGCCCGTAGCAAGCGCTGCAACCTCGAATTTGTAGCTTTGCCAGGCCACGACGAATTTTTCGGTCTCCACCACATGGGCCAAAGTTACAAGTACAAACGCGCCAATAAGCGCTTGGACAACCGGTCCACTCTTTAGCGTGGCGAGTAGGAGATTAAGCTTTCGAGTTGGCAGCGCCAATCCGTCTGCACGCATTGCGGAAAGTCCGGCAAAAGCTCCGATCAATGGCGTTATGAGCACCAGCGCAGTGCGGAGGTAATATCTGTTGCTGGCGTGAACTGATTGATCGCAACACGACCAATAAATCGCGAGTGCAAAAAAAACGATTGCACCGGCCCAGAAATGCGCCTTGTGCGGTGCGACCTGCGAAAAGCCGATGTAAATAAAGATATAGCCGATGGTCGTCGCCAGCAGCAGCAATACAACATTTATCTGAAAAACACTGAGATCGAAAAAGTGCAGTGCGGCCCTCACCAATGCGCCCGAAAAATATTCGTCGGGCGGCAACATTATCTTCACAGCCAGCCAAACCGTTAGTGCGGCAATCACGGCCCAGCTGGCCCGCCGGAAATACGGATTGTGCAGTCCACGCAAAGCGAGCGTAAGCACTATTGCGATCGCTAAAACGAGCGCACCTTCGTGCGTAAGGACGAGTCCGAGTATCGCGACAAACACGAGCGCGGTCCCGACGAGGTTGTGGCGTGCATATTGACTAATGGCGAGTGCCGGCCAGAACAGCGCATGCGCCGACCACATCTCAGTGGGAAAACCGAAAATCAGCGGGCAGAGCAGGGCGGTCGAACCGCAGGCGCAGGTAAAAATGATACGGCCATATGAGCGGTCCGCAACGAAGGTGCAAATCAGACTGAAAAACGGAGCGGCATAAAGCAGAAATCCATAGACCTTGATACCGTTGAGCGGGCTGCCGGTCAGTCCGACGTAAATCTCAGCGGGCAGCAGCGTAAGTACGAAGACAGACACGCGCGCAGAAATATTGTGCCAATGGAATGCCCAGCCATCCTGGACCGCAACTGCATAGGAAAACATGGCGCCGTCGGCATAAAGCTGCAACTCGTAGTGAAGCGCGACCACCAAGAACGCGATCGACCAAGAGAGACCGATCGCGATCACCAAAGCCTGCAGAACATCGGTGCCGGTCCGAAGAGTAGACCAGGACAAAACCCCACTATTTGCTTTAGCTGCGCACAAGGTGCTGTCTGTCCAAAAGCCGCTTGAAAACGGACCCGGCCACTTCCTCAATCTGCTTGAGCAGCGATAACCCAAATTCTGCCGACGCCGCTTGTGCATCGCCAATGACGCCCAGATTAGCGATCTGCGCCTCGTTCGTGGTCCATGGCCATGTAACAGCCTGATCGAGGATGGTAGTTCGCACGGCGTCGTTGTTAGGCGACCGTTGCAATTGCGTTATTTGCTCCCGCCTCACCAAATTGGGTGCGAGAGCCAGCATCATCGACGTTTCGTTCTTCCCGCCGTGAATTTCGGGAACCTCCGCTTTTGTGTCGAGTTCAGGCCAGGTGGTAGGGTGGAGCACGCAAATATTGAGCCCGAAATCGGCTCGAAGTTCTTGCGCCAACGCTTCCAGAATTCCACGATTTCCGCCGTGACCATTGAAAATGGCGAGGTTGCGTGCGGGCAGACTGCGGACGATTTCGCGTCCGAGATCCCGCATGAATGCGGTCATGCCTTGAATTGACAGGGACAACGTGCCTGGAGCCCAGTCGTGCTCACGCGCAAGGCCTATGGCCAACGTCGGCAATTGCCACAGATCGAAGCTTTCACCCCAGCGGTTAATGATGCGACGGGTATATTCCTCGGCCAGCACAACGTCGGTATTGAGTGGCAGATGAGGGCCATGTTGCTCGATGGAGCCAATCGGCATGCAAAGGATCGAGCTCGCGCGAAGGCGTTTTGAAACGTCAAGAAACGTCAGGTCACCGATCTGCCGGCTCGGCACATCACGCTTCATGGACGCCACCATCCATCAACCCTGCGGACGCTCGCCGTAACGATAGCAGCGTCGCTGCGCGTTGCCAGCGTGGGCTTCGACTATGAGGGGTCGCCAAGGGAAGCGACGAGATGGCCGAGCCGGTGCCCGGCCCGAGTGACCTTTGCGGTCATATAGCGTCGATTATCGGCGTTTATGGGTGCCTCGAGCGCCATTCGGCTGACGATCTCAATTCCCGCCTTGGAGAGACGATCGAGTTTAGTCGGATTATTGGTGAGGAGAATGACGCGCGTGCATTCGAGCATCTCGAGCATGCGAGCAGCAACTCCATAGTCGCGCTCGTCGTCGTCGAAGCCGAGGGTCGTATTTGCGTCGACCGTATCGAGGCCATCATCCTGCAGCTGGTAGGTGCGCATCTTGTTGGCGAGACCGACGCCGCGGCCCTCCTGCGCCAAGTAGAGAATGACGCCTCCACCGAGGTCCTCTAAACGCGCAATCGCGAGCCGAAGCTGGTCACCACAGTCACAGCGCCGCGACCCGAATACATCGCCTGTCAAGCATGCCGAATGCAGCCGCACGGGCACCGGTTTGGAGTAGTCGGGTTTGCCGACGATGATCGCAACCTCGTTCCCGCCCATCGCATCGCGGAATACGATGAAGCGCGCGCTCGAACCGGAATTGAGCGGCACTACAGCTTCGCTCGCTAGCGTCAACGACTGAATTGCATTGTCAAAAAAACTTTCCGCAGCGTCCGCTTCAACCGTTATGAGTTGATGGCCGCTTGTCGGAGCGTGCCTGTTCAGGTCGGCGGCCAGAACCGCGGGTAAGCCATGAGACAATTTGGCGAGTTGGATTGCTGCCGCAGCGGCACGGCCGGCTGGCACCGCGCTCGGCACCCCTTCGCTCGTTGAGTCACCGACAAAAGCCAGGATGGATTCAGCGTCGTGGGCCGACGAAAGCCGAACTGCCATCGACGTTCCCGTATTGATGCCGAGCGCAAGCGCGCGTCGAGACGAAATGACAAGGTACGGCTCGGAAGGCGCGCATAGTGCCGTAAATTCGGCCAGCCGCGCGTCGTCGAGCCCATCAACCGGCAGCGCCAGAAGCCTTTCGTTCTGGGCAGTAACAAGAACTGGCCGCCGGCAGTTGAATTCAGCAACGCCGCGGCCAACGCTGATGTGTCCCTTGTCACCGAAAAGTGTCGAGCTTGTCCCCGTCCGCACTGTACTCATTTCGGAATTTTCCGTTATTTGCAGCTCGCCAATGTAAAGAACACCACTAGCTTGTCATCATTCCGGTCCCAGATAGGCTCAATTTGTGCCAGCCTAGTGGCCAACTGAATTTACAACGCGGTCATGCCTTTTAAGTCCCGTGAGTTTGAGAGATTTTGGTAATGGGAAATGTCCAGGCTGACCCCAACAGCTCTGCAGAGCGCGAGTCTCACGACCCGTGGACACAGTTTAGCAATACTTTCCGTACTGAGGTCCAGCCCCTACCGCAACCTTGGAGTGAAATGTACGGACCCTTGCGGAAAGGCGCGGTGGATGACCTCGTCGTTGTCGGTCAGATAGGGCAGTCGCTCGATGGCCGCATAGCCACGAAAACCGGCGATTCTAAATACATAAACGGATCGGCGGGCCTCATGCATCTTCATCGGCTACGATCGCTGATGGACGCTGTCGTCGTCGGTGTCGGTACCGCCATAGCGGATGACCCTTTGTTGACCGTACGGCGTGTCTGCGGGCCTCAGCCCGTACGGGTGGTAATCGATCCCAAGGGGCGTCTAGGCGCCGGTGCGCGGGTCTTCGCGGCCGACGGCGTTCGGCGACTATTGATCACCGCGCAAGGCATATCCTGCGCGCCGCCTCCGGGCGTAGAAGTTCTCGCTTTGCCGCTTGTCGATGGCCAGCTCGCTCCCGCCGCGATTCTAAGCGCGCTAGCCAGGTGCGGCATGCGCCGAGTGCTGGTTGAAGGCGGCGCAGACACGGTGTCCCGTTTTCTTGCCGCCGGTTGTCTTGACCGCCTCCATGTGGTGGTTTCACCAATAATCATCGGTTCTGGCCGCGAGAGCGTCATCCTCCCTGAGATAGAGCGTATCGATCATGCGTTGCGTCCGCCGATTCGCGTACATCTGATCGACGACGAGGTTTTGTTCGATTGCGATCTCTCAGCTCATCGCGTGCGGATCGGTGCAGCAAATATGTCGACGTGACCGACGCGAATTGACGAAAGTCCTGCGGCAATCGTACCCCGGCGGCGCGTCAACCATGCGTCTGTGTCAGCGACGGTCAGCCTGCCTGTGTCAACTGCGGCGCTGGCCCAGCCCAAAAGAACTTCTAACTGCATCTCACAATCGTTCGAACCGATGAGCCAATCGGAATTTCCGTGCACTAGAGAATACCCATGCGATTGGAAGTGGGTGACAGCGAAGTTTGCTGCGGCGGGGCCCAGCGCTGGCCCGAAACCCTTGTCGGTGCGTTGATGTGCATTGACCGCGGCAATGACGGCCGCATCGCAAGGATCGCGTGGGGTCAATTCGATTCGTCCGTCGTAGCTCAGCGCCGCATAAAACGGAATTGATCGGGCGGCGAGCATCGCCGCGAGGCGTTCGAGCCACGTCTCGGAAACGAGATCGAGCAGTGCCGAGGCGGTCACCAGATCGACTGGACGTTCGAGCGCCGCATCAAGACTGCGATTTAGATCCAGTGCCATGGCCGTGGCGGCAACACGTTCAAGAGAGCTGGTGGCGTCCGCCTCAGAAAGTAGCGCGGAGTCATTGTCGACGAGTCGCCATTCTTGCCGCGCGCCCAGCAATGGACTCAGCACTCGCATCGTCGATCCGATGCCGCAGGCGAGGTCGGTGATACGTATTGTGAGGTGCTGCTTAAACGACGTCGTCACCGCGGCCAAGACTTCAGGGTTACGGGCGCGTACATCGTGGGGTTCCCGCAGCGCTAACCATGTGGCAGAAAAACCGTTCATCCCACGGTCTCGATTGCACGCGAAAAAATTCTTGCGGAAGCTTGCCAAGTCGGAAGGCGGGTGGAAGCCGCGCGCGCGGCGTTGCTGAGGCGTAGCCGTTCGCCCGGATCCTCAATTATCCGGCGAAGCGACGCTGCAAGCGCAGACGCATCGTCCGGCCTTACGAGGATTCCCGCGCCAGGTGGTACCGTCTCCGGTATCGCTCCTGCGTTGGTGCCGATCACTGGAAGACCTCTGGCGATGGCTTCGGCATAAGCCATACCGTAGCCCTCGAAACGCGAGGCCAGAACGAACACGTCAGCCGCGACGTAAAGCTCGGCAAGTTGATGCGGCGACACTTCACCGAGAACGGTAACTCGATCGTTGAACCGATGAAGCGCGATGTCGGCATCAAGCTGAGCGGCCGTTTGTCGGTCACGCATGCGATCGCCGGCGATCGTCAGACGCCACGGCAATTCGGCAAGCGTCCCAAGGGCAGCGACCAGCACATCAAAGCCTTTCCTTGGCACGATCGCCCCAACTGACAGGAGCCGGACGACGCCATCTGTACTGCCTTGTGCCGGCGCGACTGGATCACTGCCAGGTGGCGCGATGAAAATACGCTTGGCGGGCACGGCATAATCCTCGATCAGATACCGTTGTGTTGCGGCGCTGGTTACGACGACGGAGCCCACTGCGGTTAGTGCCTGACGTTCACTGGCGCGCAGCTTCCTAACGTTGTCGGCCGATAGCCCCGTCTCCAAAGCCAATGGATGGTGCACGATCGCTAGCAGTGCATTTCGCGTGCGAAGTTGAGACGCCGCTTCGGGCAAAGCACCAAGCGCCAGCCCATCGATCGCGACGGTGCGGCCCTTGGGTATGTCGAAAAGGGACGCCTGTGCTGCGGCCCGCGTCGTATCGCTTGGTAACGGAAAACCGTTGCCCAGCCCAATGACATCAATCTGCCAGCCGAGAAGGCCAAGCTCCGAGATCATGCGCCGGTCATAGGCATAGCCACCGGTCTGGGTCGCGAGATCGCCCGGCACGGCGAATGCCAGGCGCTTCACCACAAGTCAGCCTTGTACCAAGCACGCGCCAAATGTGATTCCGAAAGTGTCACGCGTATCGCCCTGAGTTCGCGACCGTCGCGGCCAAGTTCGCCGGCGCGGGCGGCCTTGGCCAGCCGATCGAAAATATGCCTGGTCAGAAATTCCGTCGTGGTGTTGAAGCCCTTGAAGTCCGGCAGTTCGTCCAAATTACGATAATTGAGTGGGGCTAATATCGCCTTGAGCACTTCATGTGCGCGTCCGATATCGATCACGATGCCGTTTGCGTCGAGCGCTTCCGCGAAAAATGCCGCGTCGATGACGAAGGTCGCACCGTGCGTTGCTTGCGCCGGTCCGAAGACAGCCCCCCGAAAAGAATGGGCGATCATGATGTGGTCGCGGACTTCGAGGGCGAACAAAAAACCTCCTTACGGATAAGAGATGAGCTGACAGACAACGCCGTTCTTGGCGTCAAGAATGTCGGGTAGCCGCCGCGGCAGGTCGCAAAACTCGACTTCGGGCGCGAGGAGTGCGTCGAGGCAAGGATCGGTGAGCAAACCAATTGCCGCCGCAAGCCGGCGACTATGCGTCCAACGCGACCGGTGCGACACGGCGATCCTGCCGACTTGGCTCGAAATCAGCCGCAAGCGACGGCTATGGAAAGCGCCGCCGAGCGGAATTGTCACCGGCGTGTCACCATACCAACTAAGTTCGAGAACGATCGCTTCATCGCCGGCGAGAGAAAGCGCGGTACGAAGTCCGGCTTCGCTGCCGCTGGCGTGAATGACCACATCGCAGTCGTCTTTGGCAGTGTCGGGCGTAGCGAAGCGAACACCAAGCTTTTGCGCGAGTTCGGCACACCTTTTGTTGATGTCGACGAGTGTTGCTTCCACACCGACAAGACGGCTGCACAGGAATGCGACAAGCGCACCGACCGCGCCGGCACCTACAATTGCAATTCGGTCTGCCGGTCCTGCTGCCGAATCCCACACGGCATTGAGGGCCGTCTCCATATTGGCGGCCAGCACTGCTCGCCGCGGCGGTACGGCTTCGGGCAGGGTCACAATGGCACTCTCGGGAATGTTGAAGCGATGCTGATGCGGATGAAGCGCGAAAATAGTGTGGCCGACATGCCTCGCCGGACCATCCTCGACCTGGCCCACGGTCGCGTACCCGTATTTCACGGGAAACGGAAAGCGACCACCCATAAACGGTGCGCGCATTCGCTCGAATTCGCTCTCCGGCACGCGGCCGGCAAGCACCAGTGCCTCAGTCCCGCGGCTCAGCGCGCCGAAAAGTGCGCGTACGCGGACCTCGCCAGGCTGCGGAGGCGTAAGTGTTTCCTCGCGGATCTCGGCCTGTCCTGGCGCGACGTACCAGAGTGCCTGAGCTGTATTGGTCGCCACGATGTTCAAGCCCTGTTGGACTAAAGAGGCATTTGCTGTGTTATATCACCAAGTTCGCACGATCTTTCCGAGATCATAGTCAATTGTTAGAGCGTTCCGCACTTCAATCCAAACAAGCTGAGACCGCCGGAAATTCCATCTCCGGTCGGCGTGCGATGTTTGCTGGATTGTTCGCGGTCTCCATGGGGGCATTGATCGTCCTTGCCGCGGTGGCATTGTCGCCCGCCGGCTTCAGCGCAATCGATATCGCACTGATCATTTTGTTCACGATCACGTTGCCTTGGATGGTGGCTGGATTCTGGAACGCCATGATCGGTTTCCTGATTTTGCGCTTTTCGTCAGATGCGATCGAAACAGTGATCCCTCAGGCAGCGAGCATTCGCGGCGACGAGCCGATTGTTGCATCGACGGCGATCCTTCTCTGTATCCGCAACGAATTACCTGAGCGGATGATTCGCAATCTTCACCCATTGCTGTCCGGCCTCGACACGTCGGGGTTTGGTGATCGTTTCCACGTGTACATATTGAGCGACACCAGCGACGCACAGATCGCGACGGTAGAGAGAGAGCGCTTCGCGGAGCTGGCCAATCTTTGGGACGGCCGCATCGCGATGACTTATCGTCGGCGCGCCATCAACACCGGCTTTAAGGCCGGCAACATTCGGGATTTCTGCGAGCAGTGGGGTACCAAGCACGAATTTGCCGTCTCGCTCGATGCCGATAGCTTTATGACTGCCGAAGCCACCTTGTTTCTGATCAGGATCATGCAGGCAGATCCTGAATTGGGGATTCTGCAAGGACTCGTTGTCGGTTTGCCGTCGACCAGCGCCTTTGCACGTGTCTTCCAGTTTGGCATGCGGCTCGGCATGCGCTCCTACACGATCGGAAGCGCGTGGTGGCAAGGAGATTGTGGACCCTATTGGGGTCACAACGCAGTGTTTCGGCTCGGGCCGTTCGTCGCGCATTGCGAGCTTCCCGTGATGTCACAGGACGGAACCGAAGCCCGGCACATTCTTAGTCACGATCAGATTGAGGCCGCATTGATGCGTGCCGCCGGATATTCCGTGCGCGTTCTGCCCGACGAGGGGCTTGGCTGGGAAGAAAACCCGCCAACCTTACTCGAATACATTCGTCGCGATCTGCGCTGGTGTCAGGGCAACATGCAGTATTGGCGCTTTCTCACCATGCCCGGACTTAAACCGGTCAGCCGTTATCAACTTGGGCTCGCGATCCTAATGTTCATCGGGTCACCGGCG
This sequence comes from Pseudolabrys sp., assembly GCA_035538755.1. GTDB lineage: Bacteria > Pseudomonadota > Alphaproteobacteria > Rhizobiales > Xanthobacteraceae > Pseudolabrys. The sequence goes on along the minus strand of DATLJR010000355.1, from coordinate 88,204 downwards.
TGGATTGGCATGCTGGTGCTCGGTACGCTGGCGCTCACCCGCGTTGAAACGCCGGCCGACTTTATGCGCATTGACGCGGGCATCGGTTTGTTCGTCTGCGTCCTGGTAATGTGGTTCTCACCCAAGATCGCCAGTGCGATCGACATCCTGCTGCGACCCAAATTGCAACGCGAGTTCGGGGGTGCCGGTCGTTTCGTTGCCAACTTCGTTATCGAGGCAGTTTACTCGATCCTGTTGTGTCCGATTCTTTGGTTCGGCCACACCATTTTTCTGTCTGGCCTGCTGCTCGGTCGCGACATTGGCTGGATCGGTCAGACGCGCGATGATCACGCCGTGCCTTTCGCGCAAGCCGTGCAAAGTCTGTGGCCGCACACGCTGCTCGGCTGTGCCACGCTGGGACTTCTGGCGACGACCCAGCCAGCCGCGCTTCCCTACGCATTATTTCTCGCAGGGGGACCTGCATTGTCGATCCCCTTCGCCATGATTACCGCGTGGCCCTCGCTCGGGAGGCTGGTCGCTCGTGTCGGTGTCGGCCGGTTACCAGAGGAGACGATCGCTCCGCCAGGACTGGATGCTTTGGCGCTGCCAGCCCTGAAGCTTGCAGCGTCGCCGAGACCGTCAAATTCGAGCTAAGGTGGTGCTCCAGACACTCAGGACAGCACGCGGTATCGCTCGATCGCTCTATATCTACTATGGCGATCGACCTCGCATCGCGGCCATGGACCGGCTTTATAGCCGCTTCGTTCAACCCGGCGATCTCGTATTCGATATCGGTGCGCATGTCGGTGATCGCGTCGCCTCGTTCCGGCGGTTGGGCGCCAGGGTTGTGGCCGCCGAACCGCAACCAGCGCCCGCCAAAGTGCTCAGGCTGCTCTACGGCCGTAGTCGAAGTGTCGTTATCGAAACGGTAGCGGTCGGCCGCGCGGCTGGAACAATCGACATGATGATCAACCCTGATAATCCGACTATTTCAACTGCATCCAGCGAAATGGTTAGCGCCGCGCGCGATGCGGCGGGTTGGGAGACGCAGCGATGGAGACAGGCAATTCGCGTTCCGGTCACCACACTTGATTTATTGATCGCCCGTCACGGAATGCCGACATTTATCAAGATCGATGTGGAAGGCTTCGAACACGAGGCCTTGCTCGGCCTATCGCAAACAGTCAACGCAATGTCGTTCGAGTTCACGACCATCCAACGCGATGTTGCGCTTGCTTGCGTCGAACGATGTGTCGCGCTCGGATTTAAGCAATTCAACGCGGCACTGGGCGAAAGTCAGACGTTTTTCCATTCCGATTGGGTTGCCGGTGTGGACATCGCTGCCTGGATAACTGAACTGCCGCACTCCGCCAACTCGGGAGACATCTATGTCTCGCTCGCCTGATGCTCCTCAGGCGGCGTCGCGCAGCTCGCTGATTGCGATCGCGATTTTGACAGCCGCGGGATACGGCCTGACGCTTTTGGTCTTTTATCCAGGCGTCATGACCTATGATGCGAAATTCGTCTACGAAGACATCGCCAAACATACACTCGGCGATTGGCAATCTCCGGCGATGACCGTGTTGTGGGGCTTGATCGACCCGATAGCGCCGGGATCGGCCAGCATGTTTCTGCTGATAGCAAGCTTCTACTGGCTGGGCTTTGGGTTGTTGGCTTTCACGTTAGCGCGCCGATCTGTGTCGGCGGCGGTACTGGTGCCTATTCTGGCGCTGGCGCCACCGGCCTTCGGCTTCGTCGGCATAATCTGGCGCGACATGCTGTTTTCGACGACGTGGTTGTTGGCTGCGGTCCTCGTTTTCGCAGCCATCAGTCGCGGTGAAAAGTTGCGTTTGATCGCCCAGGTGTTGGCCATCGTACTGTGTGCCTTTGGTGTTTTGCTGCGGCCGAATGCCGTAACCGCAGCGCCAATCCTTGGCGCCTACATTGCCTGGCCAATGAAGGTTCACTGGAAGCGGGCTGCCATCAGTTTCGTGCCCGCCATGGTTCTGTTCTTTCTGCTTGTCCAGTTCGTCTACTACGGCGTTCTGGGGGCCACACGGCAACATCCATTGCAATCGATGATGGTGTTTGATCTCGGCGGCATCAGCCACTTCACGGGGGAAAACCAATATCCGGTTACGTGGACCCCCGCCGAGACGAAGCTGCTTTTGAAAGACTGTTACAGACCAACCGAGTGGGACATCTACTGGCGGCTCGCGCCGTGCGAGTTCGTCATGCACAAGCTGGAAAAGGACGAAAAGTTGTTTGGCACCCGCACCATGGAAAATGCATGGGTTTCCGCCATCTTTCGTCACCCGGGAGCCTATCTCGAGCACCGCGCGGGGTTCATGTGGAATTTTCTCACGGGCTCAAATCTCACGATGTGGGTAGCGGATATAGAACGGCCGGACAGAGAGATTTTTTTGGATCGGCCCGCCTTCGTGACGTTAAAACACATTCACGATGTCCTGAAACCGACGCCCCTGTTTCGTGCCGGCACATGGCTTGTCGCATGCATTGTTATATGCGGCTTAGCCTGGCGCCGCCGCGAGACAGCGGAGGGTGCCTTCGCCGTCGGTCTATGCGGGACAGCCGCGGTCTATGTAGCAACCTTCTTTGCCGTCGGGGTCGCGTCGGACTTTCGCTACGGCTATTTCGCGGTGCTCGCAACAATTGCCGGCGGAGCCGCCTTGGTGGCTCCTATGCCTCGATCGACGCGAACTGCGCCTCGGTGAGCTGGCTAAAACGGCCACCGCGTCTCTTCAGCTCTTCGAATGTACCCATTTCGACGATGCGACCATGGTCGAACACGAGGATACGCGTCGCGTTGCGGATCGTGGCGAGTCGATGGGCGACGACGAATGTGGTGCGGTTCTTCATTACTTCATCAAGAGCCGTCAAGACTCGCGTTTCGGTGGCGGCGTCAAGCGCACTGGTCGCTTCATCGAGAATCAGGATGGGCGGATCCTTGAGCAGCGCTCGTGCGATTGACAGTCGCTGACGTTCGCCGCCCGATAGCGAGCGACCGCGTTCGCCGACCGAGGCGTCAAAGCCATCGATGTTGTACTCGACGAAATCGAGCGCTTGTGCGCGCGCCGCGGCTTCACGCATCTGTTCATCGGTTGCATCGGGTCTGCCGACGCGCAAGTTTTCCGCGATCGATCGATTGAACAGCAGGGCTTCCTGGAACACGACGCCGATGTTGCGTCTCAGCGCTGAAAGTTGGATGTCACGTATGTCGACGCCGTCGACGCGGATCGAGCCCGCTTGGGGATCGAAGGCGCGGTGCAGCAACATAAGAGCGGTCGACTTGCCGGCACCGGTCGCACCAACGAGCGCAACCGTTTCGCCGGGGAGGGCGACAAAGCTAAGCCCGGAAACTGTCGGACGTGTGTCATCGAAGGCAAATGACACATTGTCGAACTCTACACGCCCAACGAAGCGACCGGGATCGATCGCATTTGGCCGGTCGTGCATCGCGGGTGTCGTATCGAGTACTTCGAAAAATTCGCGAAGCTGTGCTGCATCGAGGGTCATGCGGTTGACGAAACCGACCGCCTGCTCAAGACGTGCGACAACCATTCCTGCAAGCGCCATGAACGTCGCTATTTCCCCGACGGTGATCAGGCTCTTTCGAAATAGCCAGGCACCCAGGGCGATGATTGACAGAATTGCCAGTGTCGTCGACGCACGTGTAAGCACTGTGGCGACCGCCCACCAAGACAGCACCGGATACTGCGCGGCCAGCAAGCGGTTACCGACCGATTTGAGCGCAACCACCTCCGATTCGATCCGCAAGAAGCTGTGCACCAACGCGATGTTGCCGAGCGCGTCGGATGCTCTTTCGGCGAGGTCGGAGTGATATGTCTGTACGTTGCGTTGAAGAGTTTCGGTCTTGTACGACACAAGTGCGGTAAGAGCCGCAAACAAAACAGAGAGGACGATCAGCAAGATCGCCATCCGCCAGTTAATAAAGAGGGCCAGCGGAACGAGGATGAATAGCGACACGAAGGCGGCGAGATATTCGCGGAAAAATCCGAGCCAGAACGCCCATTGGGCATCTGTGCCCTGCAACATGATCTTCATCAATCGACCGGAGTGGGTTTCTCCGTGATAGGCGAGCGGTAGCTGCAGGACATGTTCGAAATAGTTCGCCAGTACGGCAAGGCGCCGGCGGTGCGCCAGGCGGTCTGCAAATAGAGCGATGAGCGTTCCGCAGAGGATCGTGAATAAGCCCAAGCCCGCCCACGCAAGGATCAGAAGCCAGAGCCTCGTCCAGTCGACCGATTCGACATCAGCCTGCGCCGCCGCGAGCACATTGATGACGCGGCCAAAAAGCACCGGCTCGGCAAACAGCGCCAAGGCCACTGCTACGTTGGCGAAGGCCAGAGTCCAGCCCAGACGGCGGTCGGCGCCGAGCTTTGCAAGGACGCGAGCGTAGAGTTGCAGAAAGCCCATGGACGAATTCTAGACGCGTCTCGCGTTATTTGTTTTCTGCGGGTGGTTCGGGGGGAGGCGTGACTGCTGACGGCGGCGGTGTGGCCGCCGGCGGGGCGGTCCAAGATTTGTAGTCAGCTTCAGAAACTTTTGGCAATTGTTTTAGAAAGGCGACCATTGACCAAATCTCGTCATCCTTCGCTCCGGCCAAGGCGAAGCTGGGCATACCGGTCATGTTAATCCCATTCTTGATCACCCAGAACAATTGGGACGGCGAGCGATGATCGACGACCTCCTTTAGGTCAGGCGGATCGGGATGTAAGCCCTCTGAAAACTTCGCCCAGTTGACGCCGGGTGCGCCATGACAATTCGTGCAGCCAAGGGCAGAGAAGGCCTTGGCGCCGGCTTGCACGCTGGCGGGATCAATAATGGAAGCGGGGGGTTGATCGTGCGCATAGTGATTGATCGACGCCATACGAACTTTGACTAAGGCCCAGTTGACGATCGCCGGGTCCTCGGCTGTACCAGCGACACTATAAAAACCACCGAAAAAAAACACCGCCGCGCCGAGGCCGAGAACTATCGCTAGCGCGCCAATCGTCGCCAAGATGCGCATGTTCGCCTCCATCTCGTCCCTGAGGTACTTGAGACCGATAATACACCGCCCGAGAGCGCACGTGCGTTACGTTATCGTGAGCCGGTGACGGGGGAATAAACTCAGACTTAGCGGTCTTTGTGGTCCGGAGCGCGATGTGAAAGATAGGCAAGCAGTTTCATTTCGCGGCGGCCGCGCGTCACTGTGTCCAAGACGAGGCCCACGGCCAGGCACAAGAGCGCTGACAGCATAAGCCCGGTGGAAAGCACCGCGGTTGGCAATCGAGGCACCAGGCCCGTTTCCAGATAGGTCACGACAATCGGGATCGCCAGGGCGATCGATGAGACCGCGGTTATTGCACCGAGGCAGCTGTAGAATGTCAGCGGGCGTTCGGCCCGGTAGATATTGAAAATAGTCCGCAGAATTCGCAGGCCATCCCGCCAGGTGTTGAGTTTAGAGGTGGATCCCGTCGGCCGCGCGCGATACGGCGTAACTATTTCATCGAGCGCAAGGCCAAGTTCGAGTGCATGTATCGTAAGCTCTGTTTCGATCTCGAAGCCACCCGACAAAACGGGAAACGATTTTACAAAACGTCGGGAAAATACCCGATAGCCCGACAGCACGTCTTTGATCTCGGAGCCGAATACAAACGCGATAAACGCGGACAGGAGTCTGTTGCCGGTCCGATGGCCTATACGATAGGCGGCCTGGTCGCTTTCGATGCGGCCACCAACGACCATGTCGAGGCGATTTTCAAGAAGCCGCTTGACCATCAACCGGACACTCGAAGCATCGTAGGTCGCATCTCCGTCTACCAATACGTAGACGTCCGCTTCCACATCCGAGAACATGCGGCGCACGACGAAGCCTTTGCCTTGATGCGTCTCCAAAAACACGCTTGCGCCGGCGGCGCTGGCGACGGACCTGGTATCGTCCGTCGAGTTGTTGTCGAAAACGTAAATCTGCGCGGCGGGCAGCGCTGCGCGAAAATCCGCGATAACCGTGGCGACGGTCGCTTGTTCATTGTAGCAAGGAACGAGCACCGCGATTTTACACGGTTCGAAAAAGCCGCACTCTGCATCGGCTGATATCGCCTTTTCTGTCGTCAATCGGAAATTGGCCCCCCTACGGGAAATTCTTTTTTTGAAGCGTCGATCGCGAAATCAAACATGATCGCGTTGGTGAATGCAATCTTCGACCGTTTGTAGGACTACGAACGTACCGGAAGTCGCCAAAATAACGCTGCTTTGCCAAAGGCCCGAGACCACTGGTTACTAGGTCGGACGCCCCGGCGTTAGCGGACTTCGTATGCGCACCTTACGAATTGCGTACACCCCAGGCGCCCAAGGTATGCATCTTCTCGGTGCTCACATCGATCTTTGCCTGTTCGACATCCACGGCTGGAGAATAAACGTTGGATGCGATCGCAAGTAAGCCTGCTTTTGCGTCAGGGTTGTCGAGTGCCTTGTTAAACTGCTTCTCGTCGCGCCACACCCATTTGCCGCGTTTTAGCCGGGCATAGACATGACCAGTTTCATAGTCGGCAAAATTGATGACAGGTATCCAGCGTGCGCACCGCTTTAAAAAATCAACGTTGTTCTGAGGCGACAGACTGAGGCTGGTATAGACGTCGGAGGCCCGCTGCGCCTGGATATTGATTTTCCTGAATCGTTCGATATCGATCATGCTTTTGACGTCTAGAATTGTTATTTCTCCATTCCATCCGAAAGCCACTGTCCGCGGGGGAGACCCCTCTGCCACGCTGTTGTCGAGAAACTCGTAGTGGACTTTCTTTCCGGTTATCAGTGCCCACGTGAAGAACAACTCGGGCATGCCGGCATAGGCTTCGACATTGTGAGCCAGAAGATCTTCAACCGCCTTGTACCTGCCGACTTTCAGGCCGCGCGTCCACGCTCGTTCGACCGTGGTTTCCGGTGGTGTGATCATGAAGAACATGTAGACGAGGTCACCAAACCGCGTCAGCAATCGGCTTGATCCTTCCTCCAGATTGGGAACAAAGCTATCGAACCGAAAACGGTCGATCAGCAAATGCGGCATCTCTCCTCTGGTAGCCCTCGCAGCCATCCGGTGGTCAAGTTTTTTGTCGATGATTTCAAGCTCGTGTCCGGTCAGCGTGCCGGCATATTTGTAGGCTGAGCCGAGCGTTGCGTAGTCCAAAAGAAATTTTCGCCAGATATCAGGGCTGATCAGCGCGAACTCTTGCCACGGAAGATTGAGTTTTCCGGCCAAGAGCTTCTGCAGCGGACGCATCGAACTCTTTCCTGATGCCGATGCGCCTTTAACGTTCATCACCACCGGTTTGTCCTGGCGTGGCAAGAACCGGAAGCCTTCAGATGCAACAGCATCTTGAACAAACGGCTGGATGGTCTCGCCAATAACCTCGCTGCCAAAATCATTGCAGAGCAATGTGACCGCAAGCCCTTCGAGCAGCGATTCGTCTCCCAATAACCGACCGTGACGACCGATGACTGCGGTCGCAACCTTGTGCAAGGCAGCAGAGCAAGCCGCTTCGAGGCGGTCGTCACTCGCGTGAGCTTTTTTCAGCCATTCCGAAGCAATCCGAAGATCCCGCTCCGCAACCGACTCGGGAGGCTGTGATGGCTTTTGCGATTTGGCGAAGGGGAACGGCCGCCGCTGATCGGCCGGTTGTTTAGTTGCCGTCTTAGTTTGGGTTAACGCCTGCGAGAGCTCGCGTTCGACAATGGCAGAAGCCTTGTTCTTGAGCTCTTCGAAAATACCGGCCAATTCGTCGCGATGAGGAGCGATGAATCGATTGAGAATTGCCGCGGCAATCCCGCGGAAGTTTTTACCCAGATCCTCATCGTCAAGGCCGTCAGGAACAGCGATGCCAGTCGTTACGTGAACCAGCAACTCATGAATGATCAGCCGCTCCACGCGAAACGCTACAAGTTCCTCGGCCGGGAGACCGCAGAAATCGCTCAATTCGTAAGCTTTCGCAACGCTGGTTGTGACGTTCTCGGCGCGAAATATCGTCGCGAGCGGCAAGTACTCGCGCGGTAGCTGTGATTCCAAGCCTGGATTCCACGCGGAATGTTTTTCCGATGGCGAGTTGATATTCATGGCACAGCCGAGAACAAGTTGGCTCAACCTCGTGCGCAAATAATACCGCTCTGCAACTCGAATCTAACGAAACCGCCGTTCGTACGTTGCATAGGCCGGTTCCCACATTTTTTCCTTGATGGCTGACGCGATCATGTCTTCAGGCATTGTTTCAGCCAGCCCTTCGGCCTGTGCCTGTCTGGCGACAGCAAGGGCGACTTGGAATGAAATTTTTCGTATCTCGACAAGGGCGGGGAGAAGATTGCCATGGGGGTCGTGCCTCGCGGGGGATAGCTCGACAAGTGCGCGCGCCGCAGCGAGAAACATCCCATCGGAAATATGACGTGCGGCGCACGCGATCGCGCCCAGCCCGATGCCGGGGTAAACATAGGCATTGTTATTCTGGTCAACGCGATATTCTTTGCCGTTGCGCTTAATCGGCGGGAAGGGGCTCCCGGTCGCGATGATTGCCCGACCTTCTGTCCAGGACTGCAGATCGGCCGGTGTCGCCTCGCAGCGGTCGGTCGGATTCGACAAAGGGAAGATCACCGGCCGGTCCACGTTCCTTCCCATATTGCGTACAACGTCTTCTGAGATCGCACGGGCCTGCCCGGAGGTCCCGATGAGCGCCGTCGGATGAGCATTTACGACAACGTCAGCGAGGCCGATGCGGTCCTGTTGTGCGCGCTTCCAGCCGGCCACACGATCGCTGCGTTGTGCGAAAGCCAATTGAAACGGTTGTAGGCCCTTCATGCTATCAACGAGCAAGCCTTGCCGGTCGACGAGGTAAAACCGGCTACGCGCTTCCGATTCGCTCAAGCCTGCGTCAATCATGGCCAGCAGCAGCAGTGCACAAATTCCTGTACCAGCTGATCCAGCGCCAAGGACGGCTATACGTTGCTGCGTCAGCGGCACCCCGGTGACATTGATCGCACTCAGCAGTGTGCCGACCGCGACAGCTGCGGTGCCCTGAATATCGTCGTTGAATGTGCAAAGCTGTAAGCGGTAGCGATCCAGCAGCCGATTGGCGTTGCCGATGGCAAAATCTTCCCAATGGAGCAGGACATGGGGCCAGCGCTCGCGAACGGCGCTGACAAAAGTGTCGATTAGTTCATCGTAGGCAGCGCCGCGCACGCGTTCTTGTCGCCACCCGATGTAAAGCGGGTCGTCCAGGAGATCCACATTGTCGGTTCCGACGTCGATAAGAACCGGGAGTGTCGTCGAAGGATGTAGCCCAGCGCAAGCGGTGTAGAGCGAGAGCTTGCCGATTGGAATCCCCATGCCGCCTGCGCCCTGATCGCCGAGGCCGAGAATACGTTCGCCGTCGCTGACCACGATGGCTTCAACATGATCAAATCGCGAATGTGCGAGTATGCTGCGGATCTTGTCCTTGTGCGGGATGCTGAGAAACAAACCGCGCGGCTTGCGAAATATATGGCTGAATGACTGGCACCCCACACCGACTGTCGGCGTGTAGACGATTGGCAGCATCTCTTCGATGTTACGGGTCAGCAATGCATAAAACAGAGTTTCGTTGGTGTCCTGCAGGCCACGCAGGAACACGTATTTTTGCAGGTTGCTCGTCAGCGCACGAAATGCGTCGAGCCGGCGTGTGACCTGATATTCGAGTTCGGTAACATGTGGCGGCAAGAGGCCATGTAGCTCGAAGAGGTCGCGTTCGCTGTCGGTGAACGCCGTACCTTTGTTGAGCAGAGGATCATTGAGCAGTTCGTAGCCGCTCAAAATCGTTTCTACGAAATACGGCTGGTTCTGAGTCACCGCGCCCGCTCGGCTATTTTGTTGTAGCGTACCTTGCCAAATGGCCCGCGTACATCAGGGACCTAAACTCTTGAGAACGCGACCCGCGACGCCGGCCGCGTGGCCGAAGCGACCACTCTTTAGCACCACAATACACGGCAGGTTGCTTTACCGGGCCGGCCGATGATTGCTAGGCTCTCCAGCCAGCGGCAATTGTTACTGGGAGGACAACGACAATGACAATGCCATTTCGGGCTCTCTTTCTGGGCACAATCGTAATCAATTTATTTACGGTCGGCCCAACCGCGCACGCGCAGGACAAGACGATCAAAATCGGCGCGCTCTTTCCCATGTCCGGGCCGGGCTCTTATTTCGGCGCACAAGACAAGCAGGGCGTCGAGCTCGCGCTGGAGCAGCTCAACAAGGCTGGCGTCAATGGCTACAAGTTCGTCGTTCAGTACGAGGATTCAGCCTGCAGCCCGCTTCCCGCGACCCAGGCCGCGAAGCGCCTGATCGAGCAGTTCAAGCCGGACGTTATCATTGGCGAAGAGTGTTCGGATGCGACGCTCGCCGTGATGCCCGTCGTTGAGCAGGCGAAGGTGCCGCTGATCAATGCCGGCTCGTCGTCGATAAAAGTAACGGAGCCCGGCAATCCGTGGACGTTCCGGATCATGCCGAACGAAGTGATGCAAGGCATCAATCTTGCTGAGAATGCAGCGAAACGGATGAATGCGCAGACCGCAGTTCTGTTGTTCGAAAACACCAATGCCGGTATCGGCAATGCGCAGGTGTTCAAGGACAATTTCACCAAGTTAGGTGGCAAGGTGCTCGCTGAAATCGGGTTCGGTCGCGACATCAATGACTTCACCTCGATCGCAACTCGCGTTGCGGGTCTCGGCAAAGTCGACGTGATTCCCACCTACACCCTTGAAGGGCAGGGTCTCAAAATCACGCAGGCCCTGGCGCAAGCGGGGGTCACCAAAGGCGGTGGTGGCAACGCAATTCAGATCGGCACTATATGGCTGCCGTTCGGCTTCGAGCAAAAAGCTGGAAAGGCCGCGCTGGGTTACATCCGGATCGTTCAGTTCGATCCGACCGATACGCGTGACGTGGCCAAGAATTTCGCGTCCGAGTTCAAAGCAAAATACAATGCAGATCCGACCCACCTGAATGCACATGCCTACGACCAAGTCATGCTGATCGCCGATGTGGTCAAGCGCGGTGGAAAGGATGCTCAAACTATCCGCGACGGTCTCGCCGCCACCAAAAAGTACTCAGGCGTCACAGGCAGCGTCGAGTTCGACAAAAGCAACCAGAACATCAAGATGGACACCATCCATTACATGGAGACCAAGCCGGACCTGTCGTGGACCAGCCTGAAGTGGAACTGATCTGGCGATGACAACAACGATCGTCCTGCAACAGGCGATCAACGGCGTCGTACTCGGAAGTCTCTACGTTCTGGTGGCGCTAGGCCTGACGCTGATCTACGGCGTGCTCGTGCAGATCAATTTCGCGCACGCCGATTTTGTCACACTCGGTGCCTTCGCCGCCTATTTTTTCATGCATCTCATCGGCGGCGGCTACATCCTAAGCATTGCGGTCGCTTTCGCGTTGGGTGCTGCCCTTGGATGGGGTGTCAACGCCGCGATTTTCACACCGCTCAGACACAAAGGGAACGAGCTTCTCCCGCTGATCGCCACGATCGGCGTTTCCGTTATGATGCAGAACCTGATGCTGGCCTGGTTTGGGCCAATTCCTTACGCCTTTGAGACACCGTACAGCAGCCAGGTTATCCGCTTCGCTGGCATCTTCGTTACTTGGCAGAACATCATTATCATCCTCGTTTCGACACTGACGATCGTGTTGCTCTACACATTCATGAAGTTCACCTATCTCGGCAAGGCACTGCGCGCCGTGTCGCAGGATCGCGAAACCGCGGGCTTGATGGGGATCAACCCCAACCAACTCATCATGCTGACGTTCGTGATCGCCTCGGCGCTTGCCGGAATGGGCGGAGCGATGCTTGCGCCAGTTCTCGTCTTGACCCCGTTTGCTGGCACGTCGGTTATCGTCAAGGCATTCGCGATCGTCATTATTGGCGGTTTTGGCAATGTCGAAGGCACCATTCTCGCCGGCCTCATCGTCGGTCTGATCGAAAGCTTCACCACGCAGTTTCTCGATCCCGGGCTGATCGACATCGTCGTTTTCGCGCTTCTCCTGCTCATGCTGGCGATAAAGCCGACGGGACTCATTTCGGAAAGACGCGAAGAAAATGTCTGACCCGGCGCTCGCTCAGCATTTGCCCGGTCAGCGCGCGCTGCTGCGCTCGCGGTGGCTGGGTTATATGCTCGCCATCGCGACCATCGCCATTTTGCCGCTTGTCTTCAACGACACCTACTGGCGAACGAATCTCACGGTCTGCGCAATCAACGTGCTGCTCGCAATCGGACTCGACTTCATTCTCGGCTATGCGGGCCAGCTGAATCTAGGACACTCCGCTTTCTATGGCCTGGGTGCATATGTCTCGACGTTGTTGATCGTCAAACTGGGAATTCCGTTCTGGGTTGCCTTCATCGCGGGTGTGGCGTTTGCCGGCATTGCCGGAATTTTTCTTTCGCTGTTCGCGGTGCGTCTGCGCGGGCACTATCTTGCGATTGCCTCGCTTGGCTTTGCCGTGATCGTTCATCAAATTCTGTTGAACTGGATCAGCCTGACGCAGGGGCCGCTCGGCATTTACGGCATCGCGCCGCCGCCAGCACTCGTCATTGGCGGGGTGGTCATCGCCGATTTTCGCAATCTCACCGCGTTCTTTTACCTGGTGGCAGGTTTTGCCTTTCTTTCCTACGTCCTGTTGAGCCAGCTTGTGAGATCGCCAATTGGAGAAACCCTCACGGCGCTTCGCGAGGATGAGGTTTCCGCGGCGTCGCTCGGCATCAATGGGACCGCCTGGAAAGTATTTGCTTTCGGCGTTGGATCGGCCATCGCCGGCGCCGCCGGGTGTTTTTATGCGAGTTTTGTCGGCACCCTCGTGCCGGACGCGTTTTTCATATCCGAGGCCTTCAATATCCTGGCCATGGTAATCGTCGGTGGTATGGGTACGCTGATCGGGCCGGTCTTCGGTGCCATTCTCCTCACCGTTTTGCCGGAAGTCCTGCGTAGTTTCGGCGATTTGCGCCTGGTCGTCTACGGTGCGGCATTGACGTTTGTCGTTCTCTTCATGCCTGGCGGGCTCGTGCAGGCGGCTCGCGTCGTTGGCGAAAAACTCGGCTTGAGACGTTCGCCGTGAGTACCGCGGTCGCAACAACCCCGACTGAAGGAGCCATCTTGCGGGCTCAGAGCCTGCACAAGAATTTCGGCGGCGTGAAAGCCGTGTCGGACGTTTCGTTTGAGGTCTCAGCGGGATCGATATTCGCCGTCATCGGTCCGAATGGGGCGGGGAAATCGACGTTGCTCAATCTCATCAGTGGCGTTTATCGGCCCGGTTTTGGTTCGCTGTCTTTCAACGGCGCCAACCTTTCGGCCTTGCCTGCGCACCGACGCGTGCGGCTTGGGATCGCCCGGACCTTTCAGAAGATCCGTTTGTTCAAGCAGCTGAGCGTTTTGGACAATGTCATTGCGGGATTTCATGTTCACCACCACGTCCCGGCGTGGCAGTACGTTACACATGGTGCGGCCTTTAAGGCCGATCAACAACGGTGCCGCGAACGCGCCGAGCAATTGTTGCATTTCGTTGGCATGTCCGCGCGTCTGCATGCTGTTGCCGGATCGTTGTCGTATGGCGAGCAGCGAATGCTCGAGCTTGCGCGCGCGCTCGCAACAAAACCCCAGCTATTGTTGGTTGACGAACCTGCGGCCGGTCTTAACGCCGCCGAGGTCGACGGCCTTCTCGATCGAATTCGTACGCTTCGCCGCGACGGGACGACGGTTATTCTGGTCGAGCACAACATGGATCTTGTCATGAACGTCGCCGATCGGATCATGGTTATGGATTACGGGCGGCGCCTGTTCGAGGGAGTTCCAATCGAGGTGCAAAAAAATCCGGCCGTGATTGCAGCCTACCTCGGCGGTGAGTTGATATGAGTGCGCTCCTGGAGATCAAGGACCTGGAGCTTGCCTACGGGCAGGTCGCGGTCTGCCGGGATATATCGCTGCGGCTCGACCGCGGCGAGATTGTCGCCTTGATCGGCGCCAATGGGGCAGGAAAATCGACGACCCTTCGCGCGATCGCGGGCGTGCTACCGCCTCGATCAGGCACGATTACATTTTCCGGTCGGGACGTCACGGCAATGCCTTCGTACGAGCGGAGCAAGCTCGGTATCGCGCTTGTTCCCGAGGGTCGCCGCGTTTTCCCATTTCTTACGGTGCGGGAAAATCTCGAGCTTGGGGGGTTCAATGTCCGCAACGACACCACAAAAATTCGTCAGCGCCTCGATGGCGTTTTCGCAATGTTTCCGCGCTTGTTGGAGCGCAGCGGCCAGAATGCCGGGACGTTGAGCGGAGGAGAACAACAGATGTTGGCGCTCGGCCGCGCGATGATGTCCGAACCGCAATTGCTCTGTCTGGACGAACCGTCGCTTGGCCTTGCGCCGATCGTCGTGCAAGACATCTTCCAGAAAATCCGGGCCATCAATGCCGCCGGCACAAGCGTGCTGCTGGTGGAGCAGAACGCTCGCCATGCGTTTGAGACGGCGACCCGCGGTTTTGTCCTGCAGACGGGGTCCGTGATCGCCAGCGGTTCGTGCACGGAGCTAAAGGCCAATCCACGCGTTCAAGAGGCCTATCTTGGCCGCATCGCGGCGCCAGCAGTACCGTGATGACGCTCGCCGAAAAATATTCGCTGGCGCACAAATCCGCCGTTGTTACTGGTGCTGGTAACGGCATCGGTCGCGCGATCGCGCTCGCGTTTGCAGAAGCGGGTGCGAAGGTCGTTTGTGTCGATCTGGACAAAGCTGCGGCTGATGCGACAGCGGCAAAAATCGGTTCGGAGGCCTTCGCTATTGCGTGCGACGTGAGTAGTGAAAGCGAAGTCGAGGCGGCCGCCAAATTGATTCTCACCAAATGCCCCATCATCCATGTCCTTGTGAATGGGGCAGCTGGCCATGATCCGAACGGAACGGTCCTCGAACTTAGTCTGACCGACTGGAACAAGGTGTTTGCGGTCAATGTCGGCGGTGCATTCCTGATGAGTCGTGCGATCCTGCCCGCGATGATAGAGGCGGGCGGCGGCAGCATCATTCATATTGCGTCGCAACTCGGTAGCGTCGCCGGACCACGCCGCGCCGTCTATTGTGCGACCAAGGGGGCACTGATCCAGCTTGCCAAGGCCATGGCGACTGACCACGCGGGGCAGAAGGTGCGGGTCAATACACTGTCGCCCGGAGCGGTCGAGACCGACCGTCTCGTAAAGCGCTTTGGTGACATGGAAACAGCTCGCCGGACTGCCGCCCCGAAGCATCTGCTGCAGCGGCTCGGTCAGCCGGACGAGATCGCCCAGGCTGCGGTCTTTCTGGCAAGTGACGCGTCAAGCTTCATGACCGGTGCCGACCTTCTGGTCGACGGCGGTTATAACGCGACGTAGCGGTCTCCTCAGCGTCCGAGAATCGTGCCTGCCATTGCACGCGGATCGCGCTTCGGCCACGCACCGGCATCGGCAGCTTGAAACAGCTCTGACAGATGCATGTTGAAGATCGCCGGCTCCTCGAGATTGATGTTGTGGCCGGAATTTCCCATTACGACGAGCGAGGCGGTCGGGATGTTCTTCTTCATGAGAATACCCGGCTCAAGGCAGGGCCAGTCCTCGTCGCCGGTCATGATAAGCGTAGGCACGGTGATGCTCTTCATCTTATCGACGAGATCGAACAATGACGGCCGTCGTTTCTGTACGCCACGCATCGTAAGCGCGGCGCCTTCGGTCGAGTGCTCGGCGAGCTGGTCGGCGAATTCGCGCCAGCCGCGCGGGTCCTTATTCTGGTGCTGCACACGGGTGGGGCCGAGCGCATAGGCTTCGGCGGCTTTTTTCATCGTCAACTCTTCGAAGCGCTTGGCAGAGGCTTCTGCCTCTTCGGCGAATTTGGCGCGCTCGCCGGGCGCTGCGCCGTAACCGCAGCCGGCGACCACGATCGAGCGAGCACGATTGCCATAAGTAAATCCAAAATGAAGCGCAGCAAATCCGCCCATCGAAAGGCCGACAACGTGGGCTTTGTCGATCTTCAGCGCATCGAGTACCGCGCGGATATCGTCGCGCGCGCGCTCCTGCGAATATTTTTCCTGATCCTTGGGCACATCAGACGGAGGATAGCCACGCGCATTGAAGGTGATGCAGCGATAGTATTTCGAAAAGTGGCGGACTTGCTGCTCCCATGAGCGAACGTCGCCAGCAAATTCATGAACGAATACGATCGGTATGCCTTTGCCCGTGTCCTCGTAGTAGAGCTTTACTCCATCGTCAGTCGTCAGATGCGGCATGGAATCACCGTTTAGAAAGCCTGAGCGCGCGCGGAAAGGCCGGCATCAATCGTGACGACGGATCCGCTGGTATACCCCGAAAGATCGGAAGCGATGAACGTAATTGCGGCGCCGATCTCCTCGGCGGTGGCGCCACGGCCGAATGGCAACGGCTTGAGGAGGTCTTTCCAGTTATCCTCGCTGCCGGTGCGATCACGCGCCTTCTTTTTCATGAGCGTGACGAGACGGTCCGTAGCGACCGGGCCCGGATTGATGGCCACGACACGGATGCCATCACGTGCGCTGACACTGCCAAGTGACTTGGTGAAGGCGGCGAGGGCGGCATTGCCTGCGACGCCGCAGATGTATTCCGGATCGTGCGTGTCGGCAGCGTTCCCGACAACATTGATGATTACGCCACGCTTACGCTTCTGCATCAGTTCGTAGAAGGCACGACACATGTTGACGTAGCCGAAAACCTTCAGATCCCAGGCCTTGCGCCATGTCGCTTCGTCAACATTGAGCAGGCTACCGCCTGGAATGGCGCCGGCGTTGTTCACGAGAATGTCGATGTCGGGATAGTCGCGGGCAAGCTCATTGACCTTCTTGCTGTCGGACAGGTCGGCGGCGACCATATCGACCCGCACATTGGATTTCTGCGCGATCGCCGACTTTGCAGCTGCCAACGCGTCATTGCCGCGCGATACGATGATGACGTTACAGCCTTCACCGGCCAGAACTTCGGCAGCGGCCCGGCCGATGCCTTTTGAGCCGCCGGTGACAAGGGCGGTTTTGCCGGCAAGTTTCAGATCCATGTTTTCCCCCGCGAGACTGAAGGGGAGCGACTATGACGGTCGCGCACGAGATCGGCAACCTATTCCGTTAGCGCGTCGACTCGATCAGGCGGCGGACCCCCTCGCGATGACCGACTTGCGCGCGAAACCCGAAATCGCGCGCAGCAGGCTCGATATCGAGTGGACCCCGCGCGGCCTTTGGTTTGCTGGCATCGATCGCCAGGCGCACTGGCTTGCCTGCTGCAGCCGCCGCCGCGGCGATGTCGTCGGGGGTGACTTTTTCCGGATGCGCAATGAAATAGCTGAGGTGCTTCCGGCTGTTTGAGAAGCAGGCCTGGACGACTGCGCGCCAGCATCGTCGATGTAGACATAGGGCCAATCGGTCATCGGCTGTATGCGTGCTGTTTCTCCTGCGAGCGCAGCGCGAACAATCTCTTCAAGCGTAAATGTCGTTTCGCGTCCGGGACCGTAGATCACGGTGAATCGCAGTGAGCAGAGGTCGAGCGGAATTTTGGTCCATAAACCCTGCAGCACCATCTCCATTGCGGCCTTCGACGCGCTGTAGGTGTTATTCGGGCGGAGGGGGTATTGGTCGTCGACGGGTTCGTCTTCGTAGAAATTGCCTAGCGCGGCCGCCGATGAGCAGTACACAAAAGTCCTGACGCCGCTTTCCAGCGCCGCGTAAAGCAGGTTGAGGCTCCCCAGCACATTGATTGCGATGACTCCGGCAGGTTCGTCCGCCAGGACCATGGGCCCCGAGACGCCTCCTGCGTGAATAATGTGTGTGATTTTTTCGGCGGTCAGCAGCATCTTGAGCTTTTGCCGATCCGAAAGGGCATCCACCACGTGCGTTGTAGGGGATGGGCGTGGATCGAGCCCGACGGTGCACACCGAGTTTTCTGCCAACTGCTTCGTCACGGCCTTGCCAAGAAAGCCACTAGCGCCTGTCACCAAGGTCACGCTTTGCGCCATTTCCGCTTCGGCCCGGCGCGCACGTGAAATATCGAGTGTCGCGAGCGCCTTTGACTGCTCGGCGGTCATGCCAATCGTCCCTTGTAAGACGAAATCACCTGGTCACTGATTGCGACAGGAACCCGCGCATGCCAGTCGGTTCGTTCTTGTACGGCTGTGGCCAACGTGATCAGCGCGTGATCCGTTCCCGGTCTGCCGACGACCTGCAATGCAATCGGCATGGCACGATTATCAAACCCGGCAGGTATGGCGACCGCGGGAAACCCAAGAAAGTTGGCAAACCGAGTCCAGCGGCTGAGTTCGTAAAGCGTTTTCGGCTTGAATTCGGGTGCGCGCGGGTCGCATTCCGTAACGGGCGGTGTCCTTATCGTCAGAATGGGCATGACGATGGCTTGGGCGTCTTTAAACACCTTGGCGATAAAATCGTTTGCGATCTGCGGCCGCACCGAGACGCTTGCTGCCAACGTTTTTACATCGATCTGAAGCCCCTTGCGCAGGCGTTTCGCCAACGTGACGTCGAGCGATCCGGAATCCAGGAGCGTTTGATGCGAGCGCGCCGCTTCCGCCTGCATGACCGTGAAGACGTGAGTGTCGATCGCTTCGATGGCTGCGATGGCAGCAGTGTGGCCGAGTCGCACTTCACAGCCGGCGATTGCATCTATGGCGTCGCGACAGGCACTTGCGATCGAAGCCTCGGCCAGATTGAGAACATCTTTGACCGCGCCGATCGTGCGGATGGGTTCAGTCCTGCTTACGGCGACCAGAACTCGCGCGGGTTCCTGCAGGTCCGAGGCGCTGCGGGCGAGGATGCCCACCGTGTCCAGGCTCGGGGAAAGCGGCATCGCACCGGCGAGCGACACAACCCCATAGGTCGGTTTCCAGGATGTGACGCCACAGCAATGCGCCGGGATACGCAGTGAGCCGCCGGTATCGGATCCAAGTGCGAAAACAGCGGATCCGCTTGCGACTGCAGCGGCAGAGCCGGACGAAGACCCTCCGGTGATGAATTCGAAGTTCCACGGATTTTTCGGCGGGCCGTGCACTGCATTATAGCCTGAAGGCTCATAGGCGAGTTCGGTCATCGCCGTGTAGCCAATGCGGCGCGCCCCGGCACGATCGAGCTGGTCCAGCACAGTTGCCTGCGGAGATCGTTCCAAGGGCAAAGGTTGACCTAGCCCACCATGCGGCAAGCGGGTCGCCGAAATAAACATGTCCTTGGCCGCATAGGGCATCGCGTCAAGAACACCGCGCGCCTTGATCGCTTTGTGTTCGAATTCGACAAATGCTTTCAGTTGAGGCTCGAGCTTGCGCGCAAATTCGACCGAGCTCGCAGAAAGTTGTGCACGCTCTGCCGTATCAAGCTCTATCCAATCTCGAAAACGCATCGACACGATCTGGAGTTTCAAATCTACGGAGACGCTGGAGTTTGGTCGCCGGGTGGTTCCAAGTTCCGCATCCATAATGCTACACAAACGAAATAGCCGCCAAGTCCAACACAACGCCAGAACAACGAGCAACATTTCAGCCATGAGTTCGGAAGTCGGAGCAGGCGACGAGGGTTTCGGCACAAAGGTGCCACTTGTGATCATTGGGGCTGGTGCGGCGGGTCTGTGTGCTGCGCTGACTGCGAAGGAGGCGGGAGTCGAGACTGTCGTCGTGGAACGAGAGGCAACGCCTTCTGGTTCGACCGCATTATCAGCGGGTCTAATTCCCGCTGCGGGCACGCGATTTCAGCGTGCCAAGGGCATTCGTGACCACCCGAAATTGCTTGCCGCGGACATCGCGCACAAGGCGAATGGCGAGGTCGATCCGACTGTCGTAAGTGCCATCGCTGAGAATTCCGCGACGCTTGTCGAATGGTTGGCGGACCGTCACGGCTTGCCTTTTGATGTGATCGACAACTTCAACTATCCAGGGCATTCATCATTGAGGATGCATGGCCTGCCGAGCCGTAGCGGTCGCGAGCTGATCGACCGTCTGCGCACCGCAGCCGAACTTAATGACATCGTCATTTTGAGCCGAAGTGTCGCCGAACGACTTTTGGCCGACGCTGAAGGTCAAGTCACGGGAGTGGAAATCGCGCGTCCCGATGGCACGCGCGAGCAGATCGGATGCGAGGCGCTGATCCTTGCCTGCAGTGGTTTCGGTGGGAATCCCGATCTTGTGCGCCGTCATATACCGGAAATGGCCAGCGCAATTTATTTTGGCCATCCCGGCAATCGCGGTCACGCCATCATCTGGGGGAGCGAACTCGGTGCGCAACTCACCCACCTCGGAGCCTATCAAGGTCATGGTTCGGTGGCGACGCCGCACAACATTTTGATCAGTTGGGCAGTTGTTATGCAGGGCGGTATTCAAGTTAACCGCGATGGTCACCGCTTCAGCAACGAGACGCGCGGATATTCCGAGCAGGCCGCGCAAGTGTTGAGACAGCCTGATGGAATCGCGTGGGATGTCTTCGATGCAAGGATCGCGACGGTAGCTCGTCAGTTCGAAGATTTTCGGGAGGCCGAACGCGCTCGCGCAGTTTTGACTGCCGATACCGTGGAGGATCTTGCGGAGGGAATGCACATTCCTGTCGCGGCTTTTGTCGTTGCTTGGAAGGAGGTTGAAAAACTAAAACTAGCGGGCGGTCAGGATCGTTTCGGCCGGAAATTTCTTGCGGACCAGTTGTGTAGCCCTCCGTATCATGCAGTCAAAGTGACGGGCGCTTTGTTTCACACTCAGGGCGGACTCGCGGTTGATCCGACTGGTCGCGTCAAGCGTAAGAACGGAACGGGGTTTTCCAATCTGTTCGCGGCTGGAGGCGCGGCAACTGGCGTCTCGGGTTCGACTGCAGCGGGATATCTGTCAGGGAACGGGTTACTTACCGCGACCGTGCTCGGGCGCCTGGCGGGTGAGGCGGCCGCCAGTCAAGTTGCCAAGCGCTAGTTCATTCTCGAGCGGGCACAACCCAGGGCCTAAGGGCCCGATGCTCGGTTGAAAATTTGGCAATTCGGTCTCGGTAGCTTCCGGTGAGATCGACATCGTCCCATCCATTCAAAAGCTGATTACGGCTGACCGGATCAATCTCGAATTCATAGGTCCGACTGCCACACGCAATGGTCTTGCTGTCAAGATCGACCACGACGGGCCGTTCCGGATTGGCTGAGGTCGCTGCCGCCATGTCAGTGACGTCAACATCGGAAACGATGGCTGTCAGCAGACCGTTCTTGACCGCATTTTGTGCGAAGATATCGCCGAACGACGGTGCGACGACACAGCGGAACCCGTGGTCGTACAGCGCATAAACCGCGGCCTCGCGTGAGGAGCCGCCTCCGAAATTGCGACCGCCCAGTAGAATTTTTGCGTCTTTCCAGACGGGTTGATTGAGCGGAAAATCCTTCTCATTTCCATCGCCATCGAAACGTAGATCCTGGAAAAGAACCGAGCCCAGCCCTTTCGATCGTGGCCATTTGAGATAGCGCGCCGGCAAGATTTGATCGGTGTTGAGGTTGGGTAACGACAAAGGGCAGGCCTTGGCACTGAGACGAACAAATTTTTCCATGGGTCGGCCCTTACAATTTCCGTCCCGCGAGTAGCGGTCGGACATCCGCGAGATGTCCGCTGACGGCCGCGGCGGCGACCATTGCCGGCGACATCAAATGTGTGCGCGCCCCAGGTCCTTGTCGGCCTCGGAAATTGCGATTGGTCGTTGACGCGCACCTTTCGCCAGATGGCACGATGTCTCCGTTGATCCCTACGCACATCGAACAGCCGGAATCTGCCCATTCGAGTCCGGCATCGCGGAAAATGCGATCAAGGCCTTCTCCTTCGGCCTGTCTCTTCACGCTGGAGGAGCCCGGCGAAACAAGGCCGGGCACCCTGCTCACCCGACCGGCCAGAACGGCGGCAGCAGCGCGCAAGTCCTCGATGCGAGAGTTGGTGCACGAGCCGATAAAGACGCGGTCGATCGGGATTTCGGTCAACTTCTTGCCCGGAGCGATCGCCATATAGTCGAGCGCGTCGCGCAGATACTTGGCACGCACCGGATTTGCCTCGCGCGCAGGGTCCGGGACGTGAGCGTCGATTGGCAACGCATCGTCTGGTGTTGTGCCCCAGGTAACGATGGGGGCAATGGCATTACCATTGAGCTTCACTTCGCGGTCGAAATTGGCGTCCGGATCGGAAACAAGCGCTGACCAGGCCTCGACGGCCCGATCGAAAGCACCACCCTTGGGTGCGTAGGGACGGCCCTTGAGATACTCGAACGCTGTTGTATCCGGCGCGATCATCCCGCACCGGCCACCAGCCTCGATCGACATATTGCACAGCGTCATGCGCCCTTCCATAGACAGGGCACGGATTGTGCTGCCGCCGAATTCGATTGCGTGACCTTGCGCTCCATCAGCGCCGACACGCGCGATGATAGCGAGAGCAATGTCCTTTGCACCGACGCCGATCGTCGCCGCGCCGTCGACCGTGATGCGCATGCGCTTCGGTTTTCTTTGCCAAAGTGTTTGCGTCATCAGTACGTGCGCTACCTCCGACGCTCCGATTCCGAACGCGTATGCGCCGAATGCGCCGTGAGTCGATGTATGGCTGTCGCCACAGACAATAAGCAGCCCGGGTAGGGTCAAGCCTTGCTCGGGACCGACGACATGCACGATGCCCTGGCGTGGGTCACGTAAACTGAACAGTGTTATGAGGCTTTCACTCGTATTGGCCTCAAGATTGCGTACCATCGCCGCGATTTCGGGATTGGCGATGGCCTGATCGCGGCCGTGCGTCGGCACATAGTGGTCGGCAACTCCGAATGTCAGCCCTGGTTCGGCAACCCCGCGACCGCGCTCCTTCATCTGGCTGAAAGCATGGAACGAGCCTTCATGCACATAGTGCCGATCGACCCAAAGCAACGAAGCTCCGTCGTCGCGACGTACAATCTCATGCGCAGACCACAACTTGTCGATGAGGGTCGGAGGCTCACTCATACCAGGTCCTCATTAACGGTTGCGGCCTTGTCGCGGGTTCGCAATATTGTAGACCGAAGTTCGAGGACCTTGAATAACCAGACCGTACCGAGGGGCTTCGCCCCGCGAACGTGAACCAGGAGGGGAGTCATCATGCCGAACCAAGGGAAACTTAGCCGCCGTCAGTTCCTTGCCACGACGGCACTTGGGGCCGCGGTTACGGCCACCGGCAGTATCTCGATGCCATCCGTTCTGCGTGCGCAGGGCACACCGGTCAAGCTCGGCGTGCTGCACCCGGTCACCGGTGCACTCTCTTATTCAGGTCAGCAAGGTCGCCTCGGCGCCACCTTGGCGATTGAGGAGATCAACGCAGCCGGCGGGGTGAAGGGGTTAGGAAAGATTGACGCTGTGCTTGGCGACGCGCAGTCGACCCCCGACGGCGGCGTTGCGGAAGTCGAGAAAATGAACTCCGCCGGGGTCTGCTGCATCGTCGGTGGATACGCCAGCAATATTTGCCTGGCGACGACCCAGGCGGCGGCGCGCTATGAGCTTCCATATGTCGTCGATGTCGGAGTCGCCGACGGAATTGTTACTCGCGGACTCAAGAATACTTTCAGGTTCGGTCCTGGCTTCGGTGTCATCTCGAAGACCGCATTGGCCAATTTGGCCGCCATCAACGAGCAGGCCGGCAAGCCGGCCAAGACGGTGATGATTGTGCACGAGGATTCTCTGTTCGGATCTGGCCTGGCGAAGTTGCTCAATGCGCAACTTCCGCAGCAGGGTTTTGAGATCCTTGAGACGATTGCTCATCCGACGCCTACCCGCGATTTCAACAACGTGGTTCTCAAGATAAAGGCGCAGAATCCCGATCTCGTGATTCCTGCAAACTACTACAACGAATACGTTCTGCTCGCGCGCACGATGCAGCAGCAGCAAGTCAAACCAAAGGGCATCTATTCAGTCCTCGGCGGCGCAGCATCTTCATACAAATTCGTGAAGGAGTTCCCGGACGCGGCAAGGTACATCATGGACTGCAATCACTGGTTCGATCCGCGCAACGAGAAGGCCTTGGCGCTGAAAAAGAAAGTCGAAATCAAGGACCAGTTCTACACCTACGAAGTCTATATGAACTACAGCTGCGTTTATCTCATTGCGGACGCGCTCGCGCGTGCCGCGTCTGTCGACCGTGCCAAGCTTACGGACGCGCTGGCGAGTTCGACGTTCGACGGCCATGTCATGCCGTACGGCCCGACAAAATTCGTCAATGGTCAGAACGAAGGCGCCGCGCCGGTCAATACGCAGGTGCTCGATAACGACATCAAGGTGATCCTGCCGGCTACCTTCGCCAATGCGAAGGCGGTATTTCCGCGACCGGCGTAACTGTCATAGGGTCACGGGTGGAGTTTCGTTAAGACTCCGCCCGTTGCCATGACCGTCAAAGCATTGAGTCCGTGCTGTCGCCCGCCATCCTTATTCCTGCGATCCTCAACGGCCTGTTGATCGGCGCCATCTATGCCCTTGTTGCACTTGGACTGACGCTGATCTACGGCGTCCTGCACATCATTAACTTTGCGCACGGTGCGCTGTTGAGCGCTGCCATGTTCGCAGCCTTCTTTGCCTTCCGCCTTTTGGGCCTTGATCCTTACGTTGCAGTCTTTCTGCTCGCGCCGGCATTTTTCGCACTGGGCTATGCCTTGCAACGATTTATCATCGGTCCCGCCTCACATGGCGACGACCGCAACATGTTGTTGGTCACCCTGGGAATCGCCATTGTCATCGAAAATGCGCTTCTTTACGCATTCCGCGCCGACACGCGCACGATCGATGTTCCTTATGCATTTCAGACGATTGATTTTGGATTTACGTTCCTGGCAGTGCCGCGTGTTGTCGGTTTCATTGCGGTATTTGGTGTGGCGCTCGCACTTTGGGTGATAATGGCCTTTACCGACACTGGTCGCGCAATTCGTGCCGTTGCCAGGGAAAAACTCGGTGCTCAGCTCATCGGCATCGACGTGGCCCACATCTATGCGGTGACTTTCGGTCTTGGCACGGCGTGCGTCGCGATCGCCGCCTGCCTGCTGATCCCCACCTACTACGTCAATCCCAGAGTAGGCGATGCTTTCGTTCTCGTGGCGTTTACGATTGTCGTACTCGGCGGCATGGGGTCCGTGCCGGGCGCGCTTGTGGGAGCGCTGCTTGTAGGTGTCGCTGAAAGTCTATCCGGGCTCTTTCTCGGAGAGTCGCTCGGACAGATCGGGATTTTTCTCATCTTTATTGTCGTGCTCCTGGTGCGCCCAAGCGGCTTGTTTGGAGCCCGCGCATGAGGACTTTCCTTCCGATCGCTGCAGTACTCGGGGTCCTGGCGGTAGTGCCCTTGGTCGTGCACTCGAACGTCACGCTCAATTTCCTCGTGGTGGCGCTCATGATCGCGCTGGTGGGGCAGGGCTGGAACATTCTCGGCGGTTACGGCGGACAATATTCATTCGGCCACGCAGCCTTTTTTGGGACAGGCGCCTACGTCACTGCAATCCTGCAGGTGTGGTACGGCGTCAACGCCTGGTTTGGTTTTGCGGCGGGCATTGCGGCCGGTGCTGCTCTCGGCGGTGCGCTAGGTGCTCTCGTTTTCCGCGCCGGCTTGCGCGGCTCTTACTTCGCGCTGGTGACCCTCGCGTTCGCCGAAGTGTTGCGCATCATCGCAAGCGTCGCCCCTGTCACCGGTGCCGGTGTCGGAACCCTGATCAAGCTTGAACTCGGCATCTGGACGTTCCAGTTTCAAAGCCGCGCGGCTTTCTATTGGATCATCCTGGCGCTTGTCGGCCTGTCGCTCGTGATCGCGCGGCTCATTGAGCGCTCTCGCTTCGGCGCCTGGCTGATTGCCGTGCGAGAGAATGAAGACGCGGCAAGGGCACTAGGAGTCGATGCCAGCGCCGTCAAATCTGTCGCCATGGTCATCTCCGCCGCCATTACCGCTGCCGCCGGATGCTTCTACGCCCAATATTTTCTCTTCGTCGATTCTGGGATTGCCTACGGCACCTGGATCTCAGTCGAAGCCCTATTGACCCCGATCATTGGCGGCGTTGGGACAGTGTTTGGTCCGTTGCTTGGTGCGCTCGTGGTTAAGACCCTGGGCGAGGGCGCAAAGCTCGTGGCAGGTGATGCTCCCGGTCTTGATCTCATTATCTATGGTGCGGTGCTCGTGCTGGTCATCTGGATCATGCCGCGCGGGCTGATCGGCGGGCTCACACATGTGCGCAAAATGCTGGCACGACGTGAAGCGACGGTAGTCCCCGCCGGAAAGGCGCGCCATGGCTGAGCCGCTGCTCGCTGTAGATAAAGTCACCTGTCGGTTCGGCGGCTTGCTGGCCGTGAATGCCGCCTCGCTTGCGGCACAGGCAGGGCAAATCACCGCGCTAATCGGCCCCAACGGCGCCGGAAAGACCACACTTTTTTCGATCATCTCTGGCTTTGTCATGGCCAATCAGGGCACTGTGCATTTTGCCGGTCAGGACGTTACCGGCGAGCCGCCGCACCGCCTCGCGCGTCGCGGAATCGCCAGAACTTTTCAAATCGTGCAGCCGTTTTATGGACTGTCGGTCCGCGAAAACATATTGGTCGGGTCCCATCTTCGCCATCGCAAACGCGATGCGGCGCTCTCTGCTGCTGACCAGGTCGGCCGCGATGTGGGGCTTGGCGAGATGCTCGATAAGCCGGCCGACGCTTTGACCGTCGCCGGGCGTAAGCGGCTCGAGCTTGCGCGTGCGCTTGCTACCGAACCGAAGGTACTCCTGCTCGATGAAGTGCTGGCGGGGCTCAATCCATCCGAGATTCGGGACATCGTGCCCGTCATCCGCGATTTTTGCCGTCGTGGCATCACTATCCTGATGATTGAACATGTCATGCAGGCGGTGATGAGTCTCGCCGCACACGTTTTTGTGCTCGCCGAAGGCCGAATCATTGCCGAGGGCACGCCGTCGAAAATTGTTGCAGATCCTCTCGTCGTTGAGGCGTACCTCGGCCGTGGCGCGGCAACAAAGTTGGGAGCGCAGCATGGACGCTGATGTGCTGCTCGCTGTCGGGGACTTGCATGCAGGGTATGGAGAAACCGAGGTCCTTCATGGCGTCGACCTGATGGTCAGTGCGGGTGAGATCGTTGCAGTCCTTGGATCAAATGGTGTCGGCAAATCGACGCTGAACCGTACAATCTCTGGAGTGCTGCGTGCCACCCAAGGTTCGATTCGCTTCGCAGGGCATGCAATCGAGCGGGAAAAATCGACGAGTATTGTCTCGCGTGGACTTATTCACGTGCCGGAAGGGCGCTGCGTTTTTCCCAACCTGAGTGTAAGGGATAATCTCGAGCTCGGAGGATATCGACGGGCGCGCAATCGTCGGCAACAGAATCGGGAAAAGGTCTTCGGTATTTTTCCGCGTCTTGCCGAGCGGCAGTCGCAGCGCGCCGGCAGTCTTTCGGGCGGCGAGCAACAAATGCTGGCGATCGGGCGGGGCCTGATGGCCGAACCCATTTTGCTGATCCTGGACGAGCCCTCGCTCGGTCTGTCGCCGCTCCTCGTCGAGGAGCTTTTTGCCTTGATCCGTCGCATCAATGAGCAAGGCGTTGCTCTCCTCCTGGTCGAGCAGAATGTCGTGCAAAGCCTTGAAGTGGCCCATCGGGCCTATATTCTTGAAAACGGCAGCGTCGTGCTGAATGGAACATCCGATCAGCTGCACAATGATCCTGATCTCAAGCGCGCCTATCTCGGACTATGACCATGGCTGACGCAGAAACCCTCCGCACACGGCTGACGCGCAAACCCGTCGTCGTAGCGCCGGGTATCTACGACGCGCTCACCGCGCATCTGGCCGAACGCGCCGGGTTTTCGACTCTCTATGTTTCCGGGGCGGCCATCGCCTACACTCGGCTTGGGCGACCCGATATCGGCCTTGTGGCGATGAACGAAGTTGCCGACGCCATTTCCTTGATCAGCGATCGTGTTCGCGCCGATCTTGTTGTTGATGCCGATACAGGATACGGCAACGCGCTCAACGTTGGACGGACGATGCGTTTGTTCGAGCGCGCCGGTGCAAGGGCGATTCAGCTCGAGGATCAGGCATTCCCCAAGCGTTGTGGGCACCTCGACAACAAAACGCTCATACCTCCGGAAGAAATGATCGGGAAAATCAAGGCAGCCCTCGATGCAAGACGCTCGCGCGAAACTCTGGTGATTGCCCGAACCGATGCTGTAGCGGTCGAGGGCTTCGATCGCGCCGTTGCGCGGGCCATCAGTTACCGTGATGCGGGTGCAGACATATTGTTTATCGAAGCGCCGAAAACGCGCGCAGAGCTGCAACGCATTCCATCTGCGATCAGCGACGTGCCGCTGATGGCGAACATGGTGGAGGGCGGGAAAACGCCTCCGCTCAATGCCAGTGAGCTTGAGGCGATCGGCTTTTCGCTGGTGATTTTTCCTGGCGCTATCGTGCGTGTATTGGCGCGCGCCGCGGACGAATTTTACGCCGTGCTGGCCGCCAAGGGTACGTCGGAACCCTTCCAGGACCGCATGTACGATTTTACGGCGCTCAATGAATTGATCGGGACGCCGGAAATGATCGCGCTCGGCAAGCAATACGAAGCGAATACCAAGAAGGGCGACAACAAGTGAAGTCGCGTAGCGCTTGTCTTTTCTTTGCTGCGACTGTTGTTCTTTCGTTGTCGATACCCGCGCTCCGTGCATGGGCGCTACTGGTGAAATCATCCGGCGCGACGCCAAACTAGCCAGGAATTGAGCATGAACAAGGTTTTCGACACCGTCATTAAGAATACCCGCGTCGTTCGCCCTAACAAGACGTCGGTTGATTGCCTCGATATTGCGATCAAGGACGGAAAGATCGCCCGGCTCGCGCCGGAGATTCAGGCTGAGCAGACCAAGGAAGTGTTTGATGCGAAGAACCGTCTCGCGTTTCCGGGATGCGTCGATGCGCACATGCACATCGGCATCTACGCGCCGCTCGCCCAGGATGCGGTTTCCGAGAGCAAAGCGGCCGCAATGGGGGGCGTCACCTCAAGCCTGAATTACCTGCGGACGGGACACTACTACCTCAATCGCGGTGGTCCATATCGCGAGTTCATGCCCGAGGTCTTCAGACAGTCGGAGGGGAGGTTTTGGGTCGATTACGGTTTCCATATCGCGCCGATCGAATCTGGACACATCGACGAGATGGAATCACTCATCACCGAACACGGTGTGACGTCCTTCAAGATCTTCATGTTCTATGGAGGATATGGACTGCACGGGCGTTCGTCGCAGCAAAATGATTTCCTGATGATCGGTCCTGACGAGCGCTACGACATCGCCCATTTCGAATTTATCATGCGTTCTGCCCAGCGTCTGATGGACAAGTTTGCGGGTCAGGCCGCCCATATCAGCGTCAGTTTGCATTGCGAACTGGCGGAGATTCTCAATGCCTATACGAAGATCGTGGAGCGCGAAGGCAAGCTGACCGGTTTGCACGCCTACAGCGCGGCGCGGCCTCCGCATTCAGAGGGTCTTGCCATCTGGATTGCTTCCTATCTGGCAAACGAAACCAACTGTCTGAATATCAACCTGCTGCACCTGAGCTCGCGCAAGGCCGTGGATGCTGCGTGGACAATGCAGCAGGTCTTTCCGCACATTGCCTTCCGTCGCGAAGTGACGGTCGGTCACCTTCTTTTGGATACCGATTGCAAATGCGCGGTTCACGCCAAGGTCAATCCCCCGATCCGTCCGCGCGAGGATGTCGAGGCCCTGTGGCAAGCGGTGCTCGATCGCAAGATCGATTGGATCGTCAGCGATCATGCCTGCTGCTCCGCCGAGCAGAAGTGGTCGAAAGACGACCCGACCAACATCTGGTTGGCGAAATCGGGATTCGGTGGCACCGAATATCTTCTGTCAGGCGTCCTGAGCGAGGGTAGCAAGCGCGGGATGTCGTACAATCATATGGCCGAGCTTCTGAGCTGGAAGCCCGCACAGCGTTTTGGGTTGCCGAGCAAAGGTGATATCGCGCCGGGCTATGACGCCGATATCGCTATCGTTGATCCGCACGAGAGTTTCGTCGTGCGTGCCACCGAATCCGAATCCGTGCAAGGCTACTCGCCGTTCGAAGGCGCTGAAATTACCGGGCGGGTGAAGAGCACTTTTCTGCGCGGCACTCTCGTCTACGACAACGGAAATGTCGTCGGACCAGCCCGCGGCAAGTATCTGCGAAGGTAGAGGCAAGCTATCGCGGATCAACCGAGAATGTTCGGTAGCCAGGTTGCAATTGCCGGAAACGAAATGATGATCAGCAGAAGCAGAAGGCTCATTGTGATATAAGGCACGACCGCCCGAAAGATATGAGCCATCGTCACCTCCGGCGGAGCCACTCCCTTCATTGTCATAAGCAAAAGGCCGTGCGGAGGAAGGAGCAGCCCGAGCTGCATGCAGATCAGATAAAGTACCCCGAACCAGATCAGATCGATTTCCAGCCGCTGAACGATCGGCATGAATACGGGCAGGGTAATCAACATCATGCTGACCTGATCGACGAAAATTCCAAGAAATATCAACAGCAACATCATCCCGGCGATGATTGCCATTTTCGACAATCCCTGTCCTAGAATGGTGGAAACGATGCCCTGCGTCGCTCCGGAAAAACTGAGGATTTGTGAAAACGTGATTGCGCCCAAGATAATGAAAAGGATCATACCCGAGATTGCGACTGTGCCACGCAGGGCCCTCATCAGGTTTTCGAAATTCAAAACACGATAGGCGGCCGCGAGAGCCATTGTTGCGAGTGCACCCAATGCGGCCGATTCCGTCGGCGTGGCAATGCCCGCCGACATCGCGCCAATGACAACGACAAAGATTGACGCGAGCGGCAAGACGTAAAGAAAGAGCAATTCGTAACGATCCCAACCCGATTTGCTTTCGATTGGTGTTGCGGGTGCGAGATCGGGTCGGGTCATAACCCGAACAATGATGTAACCGACAAATGCGATGCTCAACATCAGGCCGGGTACGACACCGCCGATCAACAGCTTTGAGATCGAAATTCCGGAAAGACTGCCAAGCAGCACCGTTAGGGCCGACGGTGGAATGAGCATATCGACCGCTCCGATCGCCATGATCGGGCCTGTCGCCAGTACCGGGTTGTATCCACGCGACAGCATCACCGGCAGCATCAACGAACCCAGCATCGCTGTGGTCGCAATCGTCGATCCTGATATGGCGGAGAAAATCGTTCCCGCGACGACGGCGACCACGGCGAGTCGTCCGGGCACCTGCCTTATCAAACGCTCGACGCCATCGATGACTTTCAGCGCGAGTCCGGTATGAAATAGGACCTCGCCCATCAGGATGAACAGCGGGATTGGAGTGAGTGAGAAATTAATTGCCGCGGAGACACTGTTGCGCGCGACCTGGTGAAGACCAGCATCGCCGCCGAGAAACAGGAAAGCGCC
Source organism: Pseudolabrys sp. (assembly GCA_035538755.1). Lineage (GTDB taxonomy): Bacteria > Pseudomonadota > Alphaproteobacteria > Rhizobiales > Xanthobacteraceae > Pseudolabrys. The sequence continues at coordinate 56,719 of DATLJR010000355.1, read as the reverse complement.
GATCAGGTTGATCGCAATGAATGATATCGCAACCGGCATGCCGGCGAACAGCAGGACAGTCGAACCTCCCAGAAGGAGAAGCGAGGCCATCTGCCAGGTCATGATCACGCTACGTCTCCCGCGACACCAAGCATTCAGGCTGCCGAAACCGCGTCGTCCCGCAAGCCGATCTCGGCCACGGATAGTCGGTACATGCGAAAAATGAATTCGATCGCAAGAAGAACAAATCCGACAGGCAGGGGCGCGAGCGTCCACCATTCCGGCGTGATGAGAGTCTTGATGTTAACTGATCCGGCCAAGTAGCTGGCCTTGGTGATGAGGTAGCCGTACCAGACGAAGTAGAGACAGCAGAATAGCCCGATAATGTCTCCAACCCATTCCAGTATCCACGCGATCCAAACGGGAAGGGCGCGAAGGATAATATCGACACGAATGTGCTGGCCCTGGCGCAGCAGCCAAGGCGCGACCAGCAGGGTCATCAGGTAGAGAATGTCCTCGGAGAGTTCATTGCTCACCGGGATGCCGCCTCCACCAATGTTGCGCGAAACGACATCCGCGCCGATCATCACGGTCATGAGAAGCAGCAGGAGACACGCCGCGATAACAAGCGCGTCCAGCAAGCGCCCATACCATTCGGACAGTCGCGCCATGCCGGAAATCACCTAAGCGGGCAACGATTACTTCTTCGAGAAGAATTCCCTGAGCTTGGGCCCGTGCTCGGGGCTCTGCTTGATTATGCCTTCCCAGCCAGCCTGATAAGCTTTCGTACGAAAGGTTTCGGCCGTTGCACCTTCAAACTTGATGGTCTGGATACCGGCCTCAGCCTGTCTTTTTATATCTTTTGCATTCTCCGCGGTGAACTCGCTCACAGCCTCCGCTTCACCGCGCTCGGCCGCTTTGCTCAGCACAGCCCGTTGAGCATCGGTGAGCTTGTCCCATGTCGTCTTGTTGACGAGAACCGAGACTTCGGCGGTGTAGAACCCGGGATCAACGCGGTATTTTGTCTTCTCATGCCAGCCAAGGTCGAAAATCCCGGTGATGGGCCAGCCATATCCATCGACAACGCCGCGTTCGAGCGATGTGTAGACTTCCCCTGGCGGAGTTTGCACGACAGTAGCGCCGAGGGCCTGGAAGAAGTCGCGATAGACCGGTGTAATGCGAATTTTCAAACCCGTCAGGTCAGGGCCGGTTATGGGCTTGTTCAGGTAGAGGTGAAACGGATTGTTATCGACCAGACGCGCAAGGAAAATGGCATTCATTTTCTCCGCGTAGAGCTTGGCCATGTAGTCATAGCCGCCGTTTTTGCGAAGCTCGGACATTGGACGTTCGGTGAGCTTCCACGCGTCGGATTCGGGCATGACGTTGGTCGTGAAAGCGCCGGTTGTATTGGCGACGTCGACGACGCCGGTCTTGAGTGCATTGCCGACCTCGAAGGGTGGCATCGCCTTCGGCCCGCCGATGTAGTTGATTTGAATTATTCCCTTGCCATCCGCATTGACGCGCTCAATGAACGTTTCGAATCCGCGAGAGTAAGTTGTTTTTTCAGCAAATGCTGTAACAGCGCGAAGAGTAACTTCCTGCGCATAAGCCGACGAACAAACAAGAATTGTCGCAACTAAACACAGCGGAAATTTTCCGCGCATTATTTTCCTCCCCTCGCCGAGTTCGACGCTCGGTCGTTTGTCATGTATTTCCTATATTGTTATGAGTAGGTTAGAGAGTCAAACAAGCCTGTTGGTGTGCTTTGAGTAACGATTCCACTGTCGCGGAAGTCCTGGCAAAGGATCTTGCAGCGCTCGGCGCGCGCCGCTGCTTCGGATTGCTCGGCACCGCAAATTTCAAGATTTCGCACGGACTCGTTCAGGCCGGCGTTGAACTAATTTCCGCGCGGCATGAAGGGAACGCGGCGAGCATGGGCGACGCGTACGCCAAGGCGACCGGTGAGCTGACGCTTGTAAGCGTGCATTCCGGGCCTGGCCTCAGCAACGCAATCACCGGAATTGCCGAAGCCGCAAAAAGTCGTACGCCTCTGCTGGTCCTGGCGGGAGATGTCCCGACTGGCAACGTTAAATCGAACTTCTATTTCGATCAGTCCGAACTCGTAAGATCAGTCGGCGCCATTTCAGAACGGACTTACACCCCACAGTCCGCTCGAGGCGACCTGCTGCGCGCCGTGACGCGGGCCATGCGCGATCGACAAACCGTCGTGCTGAGTCTGCCGCTCGACGTACAGGATGCGAGATTGGATGGCGCGAACGCACCGCTTGAACTGACGCCTGTGCCGGGGCGCGTACAGCCAGACCAGACGGACGTGCGTAGACTTGCGGAGGCCTTATCGCGCGCGAAGCGTCCGCTTATCTTGGCTGGGCGCGGTGCCGTGTTGTCCGACGCCGAAGATGCTCTGGTCGCGCTGGCAGACCGCCTGGGTGCGCTGTTGGCGACGTCGATCTGCGGCCACGGCCTTTTCGCGGAAAGTCCATGGTCGGTTGGTATCAGCGGCGGTTTTTCCTCACCTGTCGCGGACGAACTGATTTCCGAAAGCGATTTTATCCTTGGATTTGGAGTGAGCTTTACCCAATGGACCACCAAAAAGGGCAAACTGATCGCGCGCGGCGCAACAGTCGCGCAGATCGATATTGAAGCGCCAAAGCTGGGTTACCAGATGCCGGTGCAATTTGTTGTGCTCGGAGACGCAAAAACCACGGCTGAAGCCTTGCTGGCCGAGCTTGGACAGAAGGGCGCGGCGGGCGCTCTGTCAGGCCGCCGCAACGATCGCACGCGTGAGCGCATCCGGTCGGGCGACAATCATCACAGCCCTTATCCCGATGAGTCGAGCGCGCAGTTCATTGATCCTCGGACGCTGAGCAAGGCGCTGGACGATATCCTACCCAGGGATCGCGTGGTCGCTTCCGACTCCGGGCATTTCTGTGGTTGGGTTCCGCGCTATCTGCGCGTCCCCAATCCAAAAGCGTCGTGCCTCAGTCATTCATTCCAATCGGTGGGACTCGGGCTCGCGTCCGCCATTGGTCTGGCTGTCGCAAATCCCGGCAAGCTCGCAGTACTCGGCGCAGGCGATGGCGGGTTCATGATGTCGATTGCCGATCTTGAAACGGCAATTCGTCTCGGCCTTCGAATGTGCATACTCATCTATAACGACAGCTCATACGCCGCCGAGGTGCACTTCTTTCGCCGGCAGGGCTATTCGATCGACATCGTTCAATTTCCGGAAACGGATTTCGCTGCGATCGCGCGCGGTTACGGCGCGAGGGCAGCGACGGTGCGGACGCTCGCTGACCTGCATGCGGTACAAGCCTGGGTCGGGGAAGGGGCGCCCGGCGTTTTTCTGATTGATGGCAAGATCAATCCGAATCTCGAAGCGGATTGGCACGCCGAACATTTTCCCAGTCACGCGGCTCACACCTGAAGATAGCGCTGGCGGATGCTGGGATCGGCGGCAAGCGCTGCAGACGTACCAGTCCAGACCACGTGGCCTTTTTCGATCACGACATGCCGGTCGGCAAAACGCAATAGGGCCTCGAGGTGCTTGTCGACAATCAGGATCGACTGGCCCTTCTGTTTAAGTCGCTTGAGGCATTGCCAGATCTCCGTCCTGATTTTCGGCGCGAGACCTTCCGTTGCCTCGTCAAGGATCAGGAGTTTTGGATTGGTCATCAACGCGCGTCCGATCGCCAGCATCTGCTGTTCGCCCCCGGACAATTCATTGCCCATGTGGTTGCGCCGCTCGGAGAGCGCGGGGAAAAAGCCATAGACGCGGTCCAGGGTCCATTGTTTAGCCCCCGTGCGTGTCGCTCCTGTGGCGACGAGATTTTCCTCGACCGTCAGCGTCGGAAAGATCTGACGGCCTTCTGGCACGAGCCCCAATCCCGCTTGGGCGATACGAAACGGCGGCAGACCTATAAGGGAGAGCCCGTCGAACGTGGCTTTGCCATCTTCGGGGGGCAGTAAGCCCATGAGTGCGAAAATAGTGGTTGTCTTGCCCATGCCGTTACGGCCGATCAGCGTCACAACCTCACCTTCGGCAACCGAAAAGCTTATGTCGAACAAGACCTGTGCCGGTCCGTAAGATGCTGCGAGCCGTTCGACCGAAAGCATGACTACTCCATCTCCTCGCCGAGATAGGCGGCTACCACCTTCGGATCCGCGCGCACAGCGTCAGGCTGGCCGCTAGCCAGGATACGGCCGTAGGTCAGAACGGAAATTCGGTCAGCCAGTGCAAATACCGCGGCCATGTCGTGCTCGACCAGCAGCATCGAAAAGCGACCCTTCAATCGTTTCAGAACATCGACAAGACGTGCACTTTCCTCGTGTCCAGTGCCGGCCATTGGCTCGTCGAGCAACAGCAGCTTCGGCTGCATGGCGATGGCGATTGCAAGTTCAAGCGCCCGTTTCTCGCCGTGTGAAAGATGAGCCGCGAGTGTCTGTCCGCGGTCGGTCAATCCCACTTCCCCAAGGGCGGCGCTTGCCGTGTCGTTGACCGTCCGTTCGCGATCCGCACGACCAAAAAAGCGATAACTCGTTTGACCGCGCGCCTGCACAGCCAAGGCCACATTTTCCAGTGCGGAAAATCGGGGAAGCACCGAGGTGATCTGAAAAGATCGGGCCAGCCCGAGCTGCGCGCGCTTGTCGACCGGCAGTGCGGTGACGTCGACCCCGTCGAATCTGATGGTCCCGGCCGTAGGTGCGAGCAGGCCAGAAATCTGGTTTATGAGCGTGGTTTTGCCGGCGCCGTTCGGTCCGATGACCGCATGCAGCTCTCCTGCGCCGATGTCGAGGGTCACACCATCCGTCACGACGAGGCCGCCGAAGTTTTTGTGTAGGTCGTCAAGTTGAAGTACCGGGTCAGGCACGGCCAAGCCTCCCACGAATTTTGTCGGCAAGGCCGAGCAGTCCACCACGCGCAAACAGTACGATGAGAACCAGTAGCGGGCCAAAAATCAGCTTCCACTGCTCGGTGATTCCACCCAATGCCTCCTCGATCAGGAGATAGGCTGCCGCGCCGATGATGGCGCCGTGCAGAGTGCCGAGCCCGCCAAGCAGGATCATGATGATCAGCTCACCGGAGCGCTGCCACGACATAAAAGCCGGGCTTACGAACTGCGTCGCATTGGCGAGGAGGAATCCGGATAGACCACCAACGGCCCCCGCGATCACGTATCCGACCCGCTGAAACCGAAAAACATCGAACCCAAGAGTGGACATTCGTGTCGGATTCTCACGCGCACCGCGAAACACGCGCCCGAAGCGCGAGTAGACGATGGCACGGAACAGCAAATAGGCCGCGAGCAGAGCGAGAAGGACGAAATAGTAGAATGAGCGATCGTTTTGCAGGATGGCGAAACCAAAGAGCGTACTGCGCAGCCGGATGGTGAGGCCGTCATCGCCGCCGTACGGCGCAAGTGATCCAGCAATAAAATACGCCATCTGCCCGAAGGCGAGCGTGATCATAATGAAATAGACACTCCTGGTGCGCAGACACACGTTTCCGGTCAGGTAAGCAAAAATCGCGCTCGCCAGAAGCGCTGATGGGAGAGACACAAGCATGTCCGTAATGCCGTGCGCGCCTAAAATTCCGACCGCGTAGGCTCCAATGCCGACAAAGGCCGCATGTCCGAACGAGACCAGCCCGCCATAGCCACAGATGAAATCGAGTGCGAGTGCGGCGATTGCAAAGACCATCACGCGGGTAAAAAGACCGAGCACGTAGCTTTCCGGACCAAATCCCGCGGCGAACGGAACCAATGCAAGCAACAGGAAAATGGCTGCAGGCAATCCGCCAACGCGATCGTCTTGCGGTAAGGACACGGTATTGGAAGCGGTAAGCCCCCGGTTCATCCGCGGCCTCGCGCTGGAAACAAGCCGGACGGCCGGAAGTACAGCACCAGCGCCATCAGTACATAAATCAGCATTGATGCGATGGCCGGCCCGACGGTGCGGGCCGGTGAGGGTGGCATCACCAGCCGCAGGATATCGATGGCGAATGAGCGCCCTAGCGTGTCGACGAGTCCTATCAGCAGCGCAGCCAGGAATGCGCCGCGCATGGACCCAATGCCGCCGATTACAATGACGACGAAGGCAAGGATCAGGACGCTATCGCCCATGCCTGGCTCAACTGAAAGGATCGGCGCGATCATTGCGCCCGCGAACGCAGCTAGCATCGTTCCGAAGCCAAATACGATCATGAAAAGCCGGTGAATATCGACACCGAGCGCCGACACCATTCGGGCGTTCGTGGCGCCCGCACGGACCAGCATGCCGACTCGGGTGTGTCCCACCAAAATGTAAAGGAGCAGACCGATAGCCAAACCGGAACCGATAATGACCAGCCGCCAGACGGGGTAGAGCAGGCCTGGCATCAAAACGATCGACCCAGAAAAGAACTCGGGGATCGGCAGCGTCAGCGGCGCGGCCCCCCAAACTGTTTTCACCGCCTGATTGAGAAAAATGATGATGCCGAAAGTTGCGATCACCTGCTCAAGGTGATCGCGGTCATAGAGATGGCGGAAGATCAGGAATTCGAGCAGCAGTCCGAAAACCAGAGCCGCCGCTAGAGCCAGGACCAAGGCAACCAGGAAATTGCCGGTCAGTGCATAGAAGGCGACAGCGAGATAGGCGCCCAGCATGTACTGGACGCCGTGCGCGAGGTTGATGAAGTCCATCACCCCAAACACGAGCGTGAGCCCGGCCGCGATCAGGAAGAGCAGGACGCCGAACTGGAGCCCGTTCAGAATCTGGACGACAACGAGCCCCGTGGACATTGCACTAGTCCGGCCCCTTTCCTTATTTCATCGGACAGTCTTTGGCGTATGGATCGGAGTATCCGGCAAACACCTTTTTATCGATCTGAGTTTCAAACTTGCCGTCGGCCCGTTGCGCCACCTTCACCTGATAGAAATCCTGGATCGGATAGTGATTGGTGTTGAACTTGAAGGGACCACGCAGCGACGTGAAGTTCGCCTTCATCAACGCTGCACGCAGCGCGTCCTTATCCGAGGTATTTCCCTTGGTAAGCTTTAGCGCACCATCGATGAGCAAAGCCGCATCGTAGGCCTGGAAGGCATAGGTCGCCGGAACCGCGTTGTACTCCTTCTCGTAGTCGGTAACGAATTTCTTGTTTTGCGGGTTATCGAGGTTGGGTGCCCAGTTGGCACCGCCGAAAAATCCGACCGCGGCCTCCTTTTGCGCTGGCAGCGTCGATTCATCGACAGTGAACGCGGAGAGGAACTTGACCTTTTCAGCCAGACCGGCCTGCCGGAATTGCTTGACGAAGTTCACGCCCATGCCACCAGGCAGAAAGACAAAGATCGCGTCGGGAGAGGCCGCGGCGATCTTCGTGAGTTCGGCCGAATAGTCGAGCTGGCCAAGCGGTACATAAACTTCGTCCGCAATGTCACCCTTGAAGTAGCGCTTGAATCCGGCGATGGCGTCTTTGCCCGCCTGATAATTCGGCGCCATCAGGAACACCTTTTTCATTCCGGCGTCCTGCGCGTATTTTCCCATGACCTCGTGGTTCTGATCGTTCTGATACGAGGTGACAAAGAAATTCGGATTGCATTCCTTGCCGGCGAAATTGGAAGTGCCCGCGTTCGGACTGATCAGAATGACGCCGGCATCGGTCACCGGCTTCATGATAGCGATCAGCATATTGGAGAAGATTGGGCCGACGACGAAATCCACTTTGGTCCGGTCGACGAGGGCCTTCGCCTTGTTGACTGCGACATCGGGCTTAAGTTCGTCGTCTTCGACGACAACCTCCACGTCGCGGTCGCCCAGCTTGCCGCCCAGATTTTTCACGGCCAGCTGGAAGCCGTTACGCAATTGCTGACCGAGCACCGCTGGTGGCCCGGAAAGCGTCGCGATGACCCCGATTTTGAGTTTCTCTTGTGCGCCGGCGGCCGTAGCCGAAAGTCCGATTATGGCGCCGACCAGCGCGAGCCTTTTGCACATGTCCCCCTCCTGCGGGTGATCGTTTTACGCGTATCGTAAGTCTATTTTCACCCGCCGACCGAGCGAAAGGCAACTGGCGATCTGCACGAAATTGTCGTTCGGTGACGGCGAGTTCACATCGCTGGAATCCTCGGCTAAGGTCTCGCTGCGTTCTGTCGCGTGATGCGAAAAGGAGAGTTGCGTGAGCGATCAGGTCAAATTTGTCCTGGATGAAAAGGATATTCCGAAAACTTGGTACAACCTGACGGCCGATCTCCCCAAACCGTTGCCGCCGGTCTTGCATCCGGGAACCAAACAGCCAATCGGCCCGGCCGATCTCGAACCGCTCTTTCCCATGGAGCTTATTCTCCAGGAGGTGACCGGCGAGCGCTATCTTGATATTCCGGAGCCCATTCGTGACGTCTACCGTATGTGGCGGCCCGCGCCGCTGATCCGTGCACGGCGGCTCGAGCAGAAGCTGGGCACTCCGGCCAAGATTTACTTCAAGTACGAAGGTGTATCGCCGGCTGGTTCTCACAAGCCGAATACGGCGGTGGCGCAGGCGTGGTACAACAAAGAGGCGGGCGTGAAACGCCTGAGCACGGAAACGGGGGCCGGGCAGTGGGGCTCTTCGCTTGCCTTTGCCGGTTCCTTGTTTGGTATCGACGTCACCGTGTTCCAGGTGCGTGTGTCATACGATCAGAAGCCTTACCGGCGCGCGCTGATGGAAACTTACGGCGCACGCTGCGTTGCCTCGCCGTCGAATGAGACAGATTGCGGACGCGCGATCCTTAAACAGCACCCCAATAGTCCAGGTTCGCTGGGCATTGCCATTTCGGAGGCGGTGGAGGTGGCTGCGAAGGATCCGGCGGTGAAATATTCGCTCGGCTCGGTGCTCAACCACGTCTTACTGCACCAGACCATCGTCGGACAAGAGGCGATCAAGCAATTCGAGGAGGCGGGCGACGATCCCGATGTCGTCATTGGATGTACGGGTGGTGGCTCGAATTTTGCTGGTCTCGCATTTCCGTTCCTCGGCTTGCAACTGCGCGGGGGACGGAAGCGGCGCGCTATCGCTGTCGAGCCAGCGGCCTGTCCTTCGCTGACGCGCGGCAAATACGCTTATGATTTCGGCGACACGGCGCATCTCACGCCACTGGTCAAAATGCACACACTTGGGTCAACATTCATCCCGCCCGGTTTCCACGCGGGCGGTCTGCGTTATCACGGCATGTCGCCGCTCGTGTCCCATGTTTACGATCTCGGCCTGATCGAGGCGCGTGCTTATCATCAAGTCGCATGCTTTGAAGCCGGCGTTGAATTCGCGCGATGTGAAGGCATTGTGCCGGCTCCGGAGGCCACGCACGCGGTACGGTGCGCCATCGACGAGGCGCTGCGCTGCAAGAAGGAGGGCAAGAAAGAGACGATCCTCTTCAATCTCTCCGGCCACGGGCATTTCGATATGCAGGCATACATCAACTACTTCGAAGGCAAACTGGTCGACCAGAACTACGATGAGAAGGAGCTTGCCATGGCGTTGGCGGGCCTTCCGAGCGTCGCAGCGTGATCCGTTTCGATAGATTGTTCAGCACTGAAATTTAATTCTAAGAGGAAGGCCATGATCGAGCCATATAACGCCGTCGGCCTCATCCCCAGTTTTTGGGGCATTCGTCGGCGCGAGGAAATCAAGCACAACATCGAGCACCTCAAAGGCCTCACCAAGGCGGCGTTCTGGCTTTCCAATCTCGATATTCCGGTGCGTCTGCTCGCCATTCCCGAAGGCGCCTTGATGGGATTCAATGATGAAGTGCTGGACGTGGATCATGCCGACTACGCCCGCACGTGTTGCATTGATGTTCCGGGCCCTGAGACCGACGAGATCGGCAAGCTGGCGCGGCAATGGAACGTCTACATCATGGCGCAGGCCAAGGCGCGCCATAAAGACTGGAAGGATCGCTTCTTCAATATTGGATTCATTGTCGATCCGGACGGCAACATCATCCTGAAGCACTACAAGCTGTCCGCGCTGTTGCCGGTCGAGCGTTCGGTGTCGCCGCACGACCTCTACGACTGGTGGATCAAAAAATATGGGCGCACGCTTGATGCTTTCTGGCCGGTTGCCGATACGAAAATCGGTCGCCTCGGAATCATGATGGCGATGGAAGGCAACTATCCCGAAAACGGCCGCGGCCTGGCGATGAACGGAGCCGAAGTCGTCTACCGCGCATCGATGCCGGCACCTTTCACCGAAAACGACATCTTTGAGATCTCCAATCGCGCACGCGCGTTGGAGAACAACATGTATATCGTGGCCCCCAATATCGGCAGTTATCACCTCGACGCCGATCACTCAGTCGGGATTGATGCCGGCGGCGGTCAATCAATGATTGTCGACTACAAAGGACAGCTGGTCGGCAAGCAACGCGATACCAATGGCTCCACATTCGTTTCCGGCGTGATCAATATCGAGGCGTTACGGCATCACCGCGAGTCCGCACAGGTCACTAACTGGATGAAGGACGTTCGGTCGGAGCTCGCGCAAATTATTTACGAAAAGCCGATTTATCCGAAGAACCGCTATCTCAAGAAGGTTCCGCCGAAGCATGCCGACTACAAGCGCGATGTGATCGAGAAGCAGGTGGCCTTGATGCAGAAACGCGGCATCTGGAAGAAGCCATCGCATTGAAATACCTCACCGCTTCAGGGCGGTCAGACGCATCAAATCCGTAAGCTATTGATGTCGTGGGGAAAGCCACGTCTGGAGGTCTGACTCAAAAAGCTTTAAATCTAAATATTTTATGTTTGTAATATATCGCGTCCTGCGGCATGCTGGATCTGTCAACGCGAAAGGAGCCGGCGCATGCGTGCGGCAGTTCTTGGGGGAGGCCCAGGTGGGCTGAATTTCGCGATTTCGCTCAAGCTACGCGACGCCTCGCATGATGTTTTAGTTGTTGAGCGCAACAAGCCGGACGACACCTTCGGCTGGGGCGTAGTTCTGTCAGACGAGACGCTCGGCAATCTTCACACCAACGACCCCGTATCTTCCAAGGCAATTCGCGACTCTTTTGTTTATTGGGATGACATCGCCGTTCACTATCGCGGTGTAGTGATGCGGTCGGGCGGCCACGGCTTCAGCGGTATCGGCCGCAAGCGCCTTCTTAACATTCTGCAGGATCGTGCGCGTTCTCTTGGCGTAAAAATCGAATTCGAGACGGAGGCTGCACCCGTCGACAGCTACAAGGACTTCGACATCGTTGTCGGCGCGGATGGCGTGAATTCCCGCGTCCGTGCGGCCTACTTAGACGCATTCAAGCCTGACATCGATGTCCGGGCCTGCAAATACATCTGGCTTGGAACGCATCAGAAATTCGACGATGCATTCACCTTCATTTTCGAGGAGACCGAGCACGGCTGGATTTGGGTGCACGCCTATCAATTTGATGCCGACACGGCGACCTTCATTGTCGAATGCTCGGAAGAAACTTGGCGACGCGCCGGCTTCGATCGCATGAACATCGAAGAGACGATTGCGGCTTGCGAAAAAATCTTTGCCCGAAATCTCGGCGGTCACAAGTTAATGTCGAACGCGCGTCACTTGCGCGGTTCGGCATGGCTCAACTTCAATCGTGTTCTCTGCGAACGTTGGAGCCACAAGAACATCGTATTGCTTGGTGATGCGGCCGCAACCGCGCATTTCTCTGTTGGCTCAGGGTCAAAGCTCGCCATGGAAAGCGCTATAGCGCTCGCGAGCTATCTCGACAGTGAGCCCGATATTACTTCCGCTTTTCGTCGCTACGAGGATGAACGTCGGCTTGAGGTGTTGCGGCTCCAGAATGCCGCCCGCAATTCGACGGAATGGTTCGAGGATGTCGAGCGTTATTTCGATCTCGATCCTGTCCAGTTCAACTATTCACTGCTTACACGTTCGCAGCGGATAAGCCACGAGAACTTGCGCCAGCGCGATCCACAATGGCTTTCCGGCGCAGAGAAGTGGTTCGAACAAAAGGCGACAGGACACGTCCCGAATTCGGCGCGACCCCCGATGTTCGTGCCGTTTCGCGTGCGCGGCGTCGAGCTGGCGAATCGGGTGTGCGTTTCGCCGATGGCGCAGTATCGCGCCAAGGACGGCACGCCGAACGAATGGCATTTCGTGCACTACGCTGAGCGTGCCAAAGGCGGCGCCGGGCTCGTCTTTACGGAAATGACCTGTGTTTCCCCGGAAGCCCGCATTTCGCCCGGCTGTACGGGCCTTTATGCACCCGAACACACCGGCGCCTGGCAGCGCATCGTTGAATTCGTCCATGCCGAGACTGACGCGAAAATCGCAATTCAGCTCGGCCATTCGGGGGCGAAAGGCTCGACGCAGCTTGGCTGGGAAGAAAGCGACGCGCCGCTGGAGAGTGGAAATTGGCCGGTGCTCGCGCCCTCGGCCGTGCCCTGGAGTGCGCAAAACCAGATGCCACGCGAATTGACTCGCGCTGATATGGACCTGATACGCGAGCAATTCGTCCAGTCGGCGGAAATGGCAGCTCTCACAGGGTTCGACTGGCTCGAGTTGCACTACGCGCACGGCTATCTGATGTCGTCCTTCATTACGCCGATTACCAACCGTCGTACCGATGAATATGGTGGGACGCTTGAGAACCGCATGCGCTTCCCGTTGGAAGTCTTTCGTGCCGTGCGAAAAGTGTGGCCGGACGAAAAGCCGATATCAGTGCGCATTTCGGCGCACGACTGGGTCGCCCCCGAGGGGGTGCGGCCCCAAGATGCCGTCGAGATCGCGAGATTGCTGAGGGAAGCCGGCGTCGATCTCATCGATGTGTCGGCTGGCCAAACCTCGACGCGTGCGCGTCCCGTATATGGCCGCATGTTTCAGACACCATTCTCCGACCGCATTCGCAATGAGGCTGGTGTCGCTACGCTCGCCGTTGGCAACATCTACGAACCGGACCACGTCAATTCGATCCTGATGGCCGGCCGCGCCGATCTCGTTTGCCTGGCGCGGCCGCATCTGTCCGATCCGTACTGGACGCTGCATGCCGCGGCCGACCTTCGTTACGACGGCATGAGATGGCCGAAGCCTTATTGGCCAGGTCGGGATCAACTCTACCGCCTCAAATCACGCAGCGAAGCACTGACGGGAAAAGTCTGATGGGTGTGCTCGACAACCGGCATGCTCTGATCACCGGCGGCGGAACCGGTATAGGTGCGGCGATCGCGCGCGCGCTTGCGGGAGAGGGTGCTGCTGTTTCGTTGGCAGGGAGACGCAAGGCGCCGTTGGAAGACATGGCCGCAAGCCTCGGCAAAGCGACGGCAATCGTCGCCGACGTGACCAAAGAGGCAGATTGCGTCGCCATGGCGAACGCGGCACGCAAGGCACACGGCCCGATTGACATCGTCGTCGCCAACGCGGGAGCTGCCGCCAGTGCACCTGCCGAAAGGACCGATCTCTCCCGCTGGCAAAGCATGATTGATGTGAATCTGACCGGTGCGTTTCTTACCGTGAAGGCAGCGTTGGCCGACGTCACGCGCAACTCCGAGGGAGCACGCCGTATCATCTTCATCGCGTCAACCGCTGGGCTGAAAGGCTACCCCTACGTCGCAGCCTATTGCGCCGCCAAGCACGGCGTGATCGGGCTGGCCCGGGCTCTCAGCCTCGAGCTTCAGCAAACCGGGGTAACCGTCAACGCAGTGTGTCCGGGTTACACCGATACGCCACTCCTCGATGCCGCAGCCGAGAAGATTTCCGCAAAGACCGGCCGTTCGGCCGTAGATTCGCGCGCCATGCTCGCCAAGGACAACCCGTCCGGCCGATTGGTCAAACCGGAAGAGGTGGCAGCGGTCGTGCTGCGGCTGTGCTCGCCGGCCTCAGCTTCAGTGAGCGGCCAGGCCATCGAGGTGACCGGAGGTCCACAATGAACATCGTGAGCAAGGCGCGCATGCGCGGCTCGCCCCGTCCGATCAGCAAACAGCGCTTGCGGCTGTGGCTCAGGCTGTTGCGGTCGTCGCGCGCCATCGAATCCCAGTTGCGGGAGCGATTGCGCACAAAGTTTTCGATCACACTGCCGCAGTTCGACGTTATGGCGGCGCTCGCCCGCAGCGACGAAGGCATAACCATGACCGAGCTGTCCCGTCAGTTGATGGTGTCGAACGGCAATGTGACGGGCATCGTCGACCGACTCGTGGCTGAAAAGCTCGTGTTGCGTCAGGCGCCTGTCAGCGATCGGCGATCCTTCATTGTCCGCCTCACGCCCAAAGGCGCGTCGCAATTCTCAGTGATTGCGAAAGCTCATGAAGGCTGGATCGACGAAATGCTCGTGGAATTCGGCTCCGTTGAAGCTGAGTCGATCATTTCCCAGCTTGATGGACTTGTGAGGCGCGTTCGCGCTCGGGAGGCGAGATCATGAGAATGAGGGACTTCAAGCCCGCGCATTTTAACTGGCGCTGCACAGGCGATGTCGCGGTTATCACGCTCAAAGGTAGCGAGCGGAAGAACCCGATAACGTTCGAATCTTATGCCGAACTGCGCGACACTTTCCGTCAGCTCGCTGCCGCGGATGACATCAAAGCCATCGTTTTTGGGTCAAACGACGGAAATTTCTGCTCGGGCGGCGACGTGCGCGACATTATCGGTCCGCTGCTCGACAAGGACATGAAGGGGTTACTCGAGTTCACGCGCATGACGGGTGATCTCGTGAAAGCGATGCGCGTCTGTCCGCAGCCCATCATTGCTGCTGTTGATGGCGTGTGCGTTGGCGCCGGCGCGATGATTGCGCTGTTTTGCGACATGCGGTTCGGCACACCGCAGGCAAAGACCGCTTTCTTGTTCACACGTGTGGGGCTTGCCGGCTGCGACATGGGTGCATGCGCGATGTTGCCGCGCGTAATCGGACATGGCCGAGCCTCGGAATTGCTGTTCACAGGCCGCACGATGAGCGCCGAAGAGGGCGAGCGCTGGGGCTTCTTCAATCGGCTGGTCGGCGCCGAGAGACTCGAGGCTGAGTCGCTGGCATTCGCCCAGAAGCTGACCCAGGGGCCGGTTTTTGCGCACATGATGACAAAAACGATGC
Organism: Pseudolabrys sp.; assembly: GCA_035538755.1. Taxonomy (GTDB): domain Bacteria; phylum Pseudomonadota; class Alphaproteobacteria; order Rhizobiales; family Xanthobacteraceae; genus Pseudolabrys. The sequence continues at coordinate 41,705 of DATLJR010000355.1, read as the reverse complement.
TCGGCCAGGAATGGTCCATGTCGATCAATCAGGCCATCGAAGCGGAAGCGCAGGCACAGGCGATTTGCATGCAGACCGCCGATTTCAGGCGCGCCTACGAAGCTTTCATTGCCAAAGGCACTCCGCGTTTTGCCGGAAACTGACCGATGAGCGACAAGAGCTTTTTGCACTGGCCGTTTTTCGAGGCGCACCATCGCGAACTGGCCGACCGGCTGGAACCGTGGGCGGCGCAGAACCTCTCGGACGTCGACCATGAGGACACCGACAAGGCTTGTCGAAGCCTTGTTGCCGCGCTCGGGCGCGATGGTTGGCTGAAATTCACCGCCCCAGGTGAGGGGGACGCAGAAAAAATTGACGTGCGTTCGCTGGCGCTGATCAGGGAGACATTGGCTAGGCACTCCGGCCTCGCCGATTTTGCTTTTGCCATGCAGGGGCTGGGGGCAGGGCCGATATCCCTTTTCGGCAATGCCGAGCAACGCAGAATCTGGCTGCCAAAGACCCGTACCGGCAAGGCTATCGCGGCGTTTGCGCTGTCGGAGCCCGCGTCAGGATCCGATGTCGCAAACATCGGCACAATCGCCCGCCGCGACGGAAATGGCTTCGCGATGGACGGTGAAAAGATCTGGATTTCGAACGGCGGTATCGCTGATTTTTACATTGTTTTTGCCCGTACCGGCGAAGCACCGGGTGCCCGCGGACTTTCTGCGTTTATCGTCGAGGCAGATAGCCCCGGTTTCACGATAGCCGAACGCTTGAGCACGATCGCGCCTCACCCGTTGGCGCGTCTTCGCTTCGAGGGGTGCCGCGTGCCTGGCTCCGCCCTAATCGGTCGAGCCGGTGATGGCTTCAAGATTGCGATGGCAACGCTCGACGTATTTCGAACGTCTGTCGGTGCAGCCGCGCTTGGCTTCGCTCGCCGCGCGTTGGACGAGACGTTGAAACGTGCGGCCAACCGCCATTTGTTTGGCGCGTCACTCGCTGATCTTCAGATGGTTCAGGGACATATGGCGGATATGGCGCTCGAAATCGATGCGGCAGCGCTGCTGGTCTATCGCGCGGCCTGGACCAAAGACATGGGTGCCGCGCGTGTGACCCGCGAGGCGGCCATGGCCAAATTGTTTGCGACCGAGGCCGCTCAACGTGTGATCGACATCGCGGTGCAGATTCATGGCGGAGACGGCGTACGTTCCGGCCATCCCGTAGAAACTCTGTATCGTGAGATCAGGGCCCTGCGCATCTATGAGGGCGCGTCTGACGTTCAGAAAATCGTTATTGCGCGTTCCGTTCTTTCTTCGGTGGACTACTGAGATGGCGACGGCTAAAGCCCATTCGCGACTTGGTCCGTCGGCACATGTCGATACATTTACCCGTGACAACTTGCCCCCGCTCGACCTGTGGCCGGATCTGCTGCTTGATCGACCGGAATTTCAGTATCCCGACCGCCTGAATGCGGCCGTTGAACTTAGCGATCGGATGGTCGAACGCGGATTTGGTGATCGCATTGCCTTGATCGGAAATGGTCGGCGACGCACTTACAAAGAGCTGGCCGATTGGTCGAACCGCGTTGCCCACGCGCTGGTCCAGAACTACGGCATTAAGCCCGGCAATCGGATCCTGATCCGATCGGGCAACAATCCTGCGCTTGTTGCGTGCTGGCTCGCGGCGACAAAGGCAGGCGCGGTCGTGGTCAATACGATGCCGTTGCTGCGCTCGGGCGAGCTCACCAAAATTGTCGACAAGGCACAAATCAGTCTGGCGCTGACCGACACGCGGATTGCCGACGAGCTCATCGCCTGCGCCAAGGACAGCAGGTTCCTGAAGCAAGTCGTCGGATTTGACGGAACCTCCAATCACGACGCCGAGCTTGACCGCATCGCTCTCGACAAGCCGGTGACCTTTGCCGCGGTGCCGACCGGGCGCGACGACGTTGCGCTGCTCGGGTTTACCTCGGGGACGACCGGTGAACCAAAAGCCACGATGCATTTCCACCGCGACCTTCTGATCGTTGCGGATGGGTATGCACGCGAAGTCTTGAGAGTAACTCCCGACGATGTGTTTGTCGGTTCGCCACCGCTTGCCTTTACGTTCGGCCTGGGCGGCCTTGCGATTTTTCCCTTGCGCTTCGGCGCAACGGCAACTCTGTTGGAGAATGCTTCGCCCGCGAACATGATTCAGATCATCGAGACGTACAAGGCGACGATCTGCTTTACGGCGCCGACCGCCTACCGTGCCATGCTGGCGGCGATGGAGCAGGGCGCCGACCTTTCTTCACTGCGCATCGCGGTTTCCGCCGGAGAAACGTTACCGGGGCCGGTCTTCGAGGACTGGCATCGCAAAACCGGAAAATCAATGCTGGACGGTATCGGCACGACCGAGCTGCTGCACATTTTTATTTCCAATCGGATCGACGACGCTCACCCCGGGGTCACCGGCCGTCCGGTCAACGGGTACGAGGCGAAGATCGTCGATGCCGAAATGAAATCCGTAAAGCCCGGGTCAGTTGGCCGATTGGCGGTACGCGGACCGACGGGGTGCCGCTATCTCGCCGATGCGCGACAGAAGTCCTACGTCTGCGACGGCTGGAACTTGACCGGCGACGCCTATTTTCAGGACGAAGAAGGTCGCTTCCACTTCGCTGCGCGAGCGGACGATATGATCGTATCTGCCGGCTACAATATAGCTGGGCCCGAAGTCGAGAGCGCGCTGCTCTCGCACGCGGATGTCGAGGAATGTGCCGTGATCGGTGTTCCCGATATCGAACGTGGGCAGATCGTCACAGCGTACGTCGTGCTAAAGGCCGGGGTCGAAGGCGATTCTGGCTGCGTGAAACGGCTGCAGGACCACGTGAAAGCAGTCATCGCGCCTTACAAGTATCCGCGCGCGGTCAAGTTTGTCGACGCTCTGCCGAAGACCCAGACAGGCAAGATCCAAAGATTCAAATTACGACAGCACGGTCAGCCATGAGCAAGAACACTTTCGAGTTTCTGCAACCAAAGAACTGGATGCCTCCTAAAGGCTATTCCAACGGAGTCGCAGCCGAGGGGCGTCAGGTTTTCATTGCCGGCCAGATTGGCTGGAATGAGCGCTGCGAGCTGGTCAGCGACGATTTCGTCGGGCAGGCGGAGCGCGCGCTCGCGAATGTCGTCGAAGTATTAGCGGAAGCCGGAGGCAAACCCAGGCATCTCACACGATTGACATGGTTTGTTACCGACAAGGCGGCCTACGTGGCGCGGCGAAAGGAGATCGGCGCGGCGTATCGTCGGGTCATCGGTCGGCATTTTCCGGCGATGTCACTGATCGTGGTCGCCGGCCTGCTCGAGCCCGGCGCAAGGATCGAGATCGAAGGTACGGCGGTCATCCCCAGCAAGTAGCGGATGCCGCGAGGCGGTTAGAAGGCATTACACCTAGGTATAGGGTCCGCGCTTTCTCGTTATACTTGGCGGCTACCTACGTATGCTGGTGGACCCGGCCGGGCGCGCTCTAATTTCGTCCCCGCAGACAAAAACAAAAGCTTCGGAAGTGCAGGGACGGTGCCATGGCCAATACGAGCGAACGCGTAACCACCAGTGTGTTTGGTTTATCGCTGACGGCCGTATTCCTGGGCCTCCTGATACTCAACGCTCTTTCGTTTTGAGCGGCCGGGGCTTGGGAGTTGTGCCATGTGGTACGTGACCGGCGTTCGGTTTAGGCATATAGCTGCGGCTCTGCTTTTGAGCTGCTTCATCGCTGGGATTATTACCGCGCTCACAAGCCCGGTGACCGCCAGCAACGCAGCGCCCGCCGTCTCGGTCAATCGGACCCTCAAAGGCGACCGGTTGCCGATGGCGACGCCGGTTACCAAGCCGAAGCAGCATGATTCAACTCCGGCCGAAAAGCCGGCGCGAGCGCCGGCAATGCTTGGTTGTGAGCCAGCCTTCAGCCCGTTCGCTGAACCGACGCGAGCGCATATCATTTCCCATTGTCTGACTTGATGCGAAAGCCGCATTAGCCGGCTAGCGCGTGCGGTAGAATGGCCCGTTTGCCGGCCCAATTGGCATCGGTGGTCGCAAGAAGAAATCCTCCGAGGGTTGTGGCGTCGCATTTTCCGGATGCGTCCGCTTCTTGGTCACCTTCTGTGTGACCTTTCCGGTGGTGCTCTTCTTCTTCCGTTCTTCGGGCTTTGCGTCCGGGGGCGCGGAGGCCATTGCGCCTGCCGCTCCATCGGGCATCGGGGTCTCGGTTGCTACAGGCGGCACGGGCACCGGCTGATCCAAGGAAGGATTGGCCCTTTGAGGCCGGACAAAATTGTCGGCCCTCCCGGAAGGGGCAGCGACCGTTTCACCTTTTGCGAGGACCTTCGTTGCGGTCGCATCGCCGTGGATCTGGCTACTGCCTGGAGCCCCAAGTAGGTCGTCGCCATCCTTGCTGTCTTTCGTATCTTTCGGCGCGCCGGTCAAGGGAACTACCGGCCCGACCAAAGGCCGATCTGCCAGTTTTGTTCCAGCCTGCGACGATTCGAGCGGCCCGGACGGCAGCACTACTGGGACGCGATTGTTCATGAACCGGCGTAATTCGTGCTCGACGTAACGCGCAAGTTTGACCGCTCCCGCTTTAGTGAAGAAAACGCCGTCTCCAACGCGCAGACGTCGGACCTGTCCTTCATAATCGGGACCGTAATTGGAATATTTACCTGCTTCTTCCACAAAGCCATCCCACACATCGATATATGTGATACCGGCGCGCTCGGCGCGCGAACGGTAGAGATCATTGAGGTAGGCCACGTCCGCTGTGGAGCGGGCGCCGCGAATTGACGGCAGGCCAACCCATATGACCGGTACGCCCTTGCTCTTGAGCGCCGCTATCGTCTCATCGATGCGTCTTGAATAGACCTTTGCCCAGTCGTCGCTGCGGAATTCAGCAACGCCAGTTTTTCGGATCCGTTGCGCCGTGGCGGCTTCCTCCGGACTTTCAGTTTTGACTGAATTGTCCGGCTTGGCTGGTTTCTGCGCCGGCTTTTTGTCTGCCTCGTCTTTGGCTTGCTGATCCTTCTGATCGTTGGCCTTTGCATCTGCCTCTTTGGCGAGGTCCTTTTCGCCAATGTCCTGGCGATCACCTATGCCAAGCATCATGATGACGTAGTCAGCCTTTTCCTGGGCCAGCACGTCGCGCGCAGCGTGCCACCAGTCGAGGTCACCCTTGCCGTCGTAACGGATCAGGCCGGAATTGAGCTTGTTCTTGCGGACAATGCCGATCTCCGGGGAGTCGGCAAATACGTCCTCCAGTCCATATGCGAGCCAGTCGGCCATATCATCGCCCATTACGACGATAGAGGTGGTCGGCGTTGCTTGTGATTCTGCTTTGCGGGGTGATGGAGCACGCGAGCTTTCGGTCGGTTGGGCGTGCTGTTGTTGTTGTTGCAGCTGCCGCCGTGGCGGCGGGCCGTAGTTGTCGTCTTCACGCGGGTGCGAGCTGAACGGTTCAAAAAAGTTCCGGAAAAAACCGCCCGACTGCGGCCGCGATCGCTTATATTGGTACTGCTGATCCCAGAAAAATTGGGCGTGCGCTTCCAGACTGGCAGTCAGGCCTGTCGCCAGAATGGCTGCCGCCAGAAACCAACGCGGACACCGCACGTCACCGAGCATGTCGACCATTTGGTAATGCGGAGTTTCGACTGCAATGGGTCGTCAGTGCGTCAATCCGATGAAAGCGTTTCGTGAGAACTACCGGAGTAATGACCCACAAACAACGCGCTCATGGGCCCTAGGTCCATCTCGACATTGAAGTTCCAGACCGACAAATTTGTTCAATCACGAACGCGGGGAAGGTTGCGGAACGACAATCTCGTTCAATCACGAACGCGGGAGTAGACGGCAATGGCTACAAATCTCGTATCGCTTGTTATGACATTTCTTACGCCCGAGATGATCGGGCGAATCGCCAGCGCACTCGGTCTTGATCGCACCGATACTTCCACCGCGCTGAACGCCGGCGTGCCGGCGGTGTTGGCGGCGCTGGTCGGCGCAGCCGCAAAGCCTGGCGGTCCTCAGAAGATCGCCGACGCCGCAAAACAGGAGATGGGTACGCTCGACAAATTTGCGAGCATGCTTGGCGGCGCGGGTGCATCAACAGTGACCGACCGCGGATCGAACATGCTGGCATCGCTTCTTGGCGATCGCGACCAGAGCGCGCTGGCCAATTCAATCGGCAAATATTCGGGATTGGGATCGGCCGCGGGAGATTCTGTACTAGGGATGTTAACGCCTCTCGTTATGGGGGCAATCGGACAGCAGCAAGGCTCCCGCGGGCTAGATGCCAGCAGTATTACCAACCTGCTCGCCAGCCAGAAGGACAATATAGCTGCGGCGATTCCCTCGGGGTTCGGTCGGTTGCTTGGCGGGACAGGTTTGCTCGATTCGCTCGGCGATACCGCAAAAAGAGCGGCCATGGCGGGCGGCGAGACGACGCGGGCCGCGGCTGCTTCAGTCGCGCGAACTCTCGATGATACTCGTCGTTCAGCAGCTGAGGCTGCATCCGGATCTACCAACTGGCTTTTGTGGGCCATTCCCGCGATCGCGATTGCTGCATTGCTCGTCTACCTTCTTGGCAGGCCAACGGAGCAGGTGGTTCAGCAGGGCGTCTCTACCGTCCAGAGTTTGACGGTGGGTGGGATCGATCTCGGCAAGCAGATGACCGACAGCATCAGCAGTGTGCGTTCAACCCTCAATGGCATTACCGATGCCGCTTCCGCGCAAGCTGCGTTGCCGAGACTGCAGACCGCCACGTCTCAGATCGACAAAGTCAATGGCATGCTGGCGCAGTTGTCGGACGGTCAGCGCAAGATGCTCGCCGGTTTGGTCAGCCCGGGGATGTCAACCTTGAACCAGCTCTTCGACAAAGTGCTGGCAATCCCAGGCGTTGCGGAGATTATCAAGCCCACAATCGATACTTTGAGGGCTAAGCTCGCTTCGCTGACTGCGTGAACGCTGGTTCGGAAACATCGACCGCCGGCTTGAGCCGACGGTCGATGTACCTTGCCAGTATGGCGGTTTTGGATCTGTCGGGTTGGAGAGAATGCCGATGGAAATTCAAAAAGGACATCACGCCGCGCGGGAACCCCAACACGAGGCGTACGGCTGGCATGAACCGGGCTCCGATTTCATCCTTGTTGAGGATTTTCATCCGCCGCCGCGGATCGAACTCGCGCGAGAGCGGATGCTTATGTGCCGCCTCTACATGGGCCTGATCCGCAGCGTCAACGAAGATTACGGCGCTGCGTTTACAGCACACAACGACAGTTCAACATTTCGAATGATTGGAATTTATGTCTTTCTCCGTACAGTCATGTGTTCGCCGGTAAGCGCCAACAAAATAGCGAATTCTCTCAAACTTCCTCGTGTAACGGTCATCAGGCGCCTGCAGGAGATGGTCAAACACGGATACGTGGAACGCGTCGGCAATGCTTATCGAGTCACTGACAAGGTGAACGTCCCTGACCTGAAAAACAAATTGCAAAGGCGAATAGACATGATCGTGGAGACGGCCAGAAAGCTGTCGGAATTGACCGGGGCAAACTAACCGGGGTCTGCAATCTATTTGCAATATTGACTATGCGGCTTTTCGTGATCGCATCTGACGCGGCGTTTTATTAGTCCACCGCTTGAAGGCATGCGTGAAGGAACTGACCTCCTGGTAGCCGAGCAACCAGGCGATTTGGGAAATCGACAGATCCTCGTCGGCCAGATAGCGTTCCGCGAGATCCATTTTAAGGTTTTCCAGCACGGTCGAGAAACTTAGTTGCTCCGAAGAAAGACGGCGGGCGAGCGTTCGTTGACTGACGCCAAGCCGGCGCGAGATTTCGTCAGCTCTGGCCTTGCCATGCGGCAGCAGGGGAACAATCGCATTTTCGACCCTTGAACGGAACGGGCCACGTCTCTTCGGTCTGCGTTGCAGTGCCTCTTCGCAGTAGCCGACCAATATCCTGTTGAGGTGATGATCGGCGCTGACGACGGGCATGTCCCGGCTGGTCGGCGCGAACCAAATTTCGTCGCTGTGCGCATCAAACTCAACATCAGTGCCGAAGAATTCGGTCAGCTCGGGATATTTTCCATCGCGACGATGCGCCAGTCTTAATCGGGTCGGCACAAGGCGGGTTCCGGTCAAATGTCGGCAGAGACGGACGAGCACGGCGGCGAAGAATTCGATCTGATGACGATCGAGATGACGGCTGACCCCCACATAACGGAAGGAGACGCCAACGTGATTGCCGCCTGAGTATTTCAGCGAAACACCCTCATTGGCGATCGAGCCATAACGCGCAAGTTGGTGCAACGCCTCACCCAAGGTATCTGAAGAGGCGGAAACGTAATAAAGAAATCCGAGCTCGCGAAGATCGACCATTAGTGCAAGATGAAAGCCAAGCGAGTCATCCTGCAGCGCGCTTGCGGCAAAGTTCAGAAAGTTGATTTGATCGAGGACGCCGAACCGCAGATTTGGATTTTTGATTTGCTGAAGGGTCAGATCTGCTTTCTTCAACAGTGGTCTGGGGTCAACGCCTTTCGCTTTTGCATGCGCGTAAGCGAGTCGCGTGATCGTGCCCGTGGCGTTTGGAAGGGCGCCGAAGCGTCTCGCATCAGAGAGGCTCATGAAGCTGCCTTCCTGCCTCAGGGTGGCACGCGCCGACAAAGCTCTGGCGCATACTAACAAGACGCGCGTTAAAAGTCGCGCCTATCAAGCCGCTGTGCGGGCGTTCGCCCGCACAAAAATCGTAAAGCCCGATCGGCACATCGACTCCGACTTCATCGAAGTGACATGTGGTCGCATACAACTTGGGAAAATAATGGCCGACGGTCATAAAGTTATAGCGGTCGTCGATGACGATCCAGAGATGCGTGCTGCGATGGCAAGTCTGCTGTCGGCATATGGATACGGTGCGGAAACCTTCGATTCAGCTGAGACATTTCTCACCTGCGCTTCAACCAGCAAGGCCACCTGTCTGGTCGTGGATATAGAGCTTGGTGACATTTCAGGTGTTGAATTGGCCCATCAACTCGCCGCGGACGGTTTCACATATCCGATCATTTTTATGACCGGCCTAGACGACGAGGTCATTCGAAATCAGGCTGCCGCCGCAGGCGGGGTGGCTTTCCTTCACAAGCCGTTTCCCGCCCAAACGCTATTCGATGCCATCAAAAAGGCTTCCGGCTAGCCTTCGCAATGCGCGACGTGGTGGCGGCACCGCTAAGCGGTATAGCTGTATCCATCCATTATCGATCGTAGCTGCCTGAGGTGGCGAGCAGACAAGCTGCATTGCGAACCGAACTAGATGACTGAAGCACCGCCCACCGGAAGATCGGTGGGAGTACGCGGATAGGCGCTCACGGGCTCAACTTCACCTGGCTCCCGCTTTTGCCGCGAGGGCTGCTTCGCTAAACGTGGGACATAGGGCTTGAGCCAATCCGCGGCACCGCCGGAGTCGTCGGTCAGCGCGATCGGCTCGAAATAACGCTTATAGTCCTCCCGCGAAATGCCAGCCGGGAATTCCTCGTATTGGGGATCGAGTAATTCGCTGCCCGCAAGATAGGTTCGCGCCTTGGCCGGCGACGTGCTGGACCAGACAAAGCAATGCAGATTTGCCGCAGCGATGATGTACCAATGAATCGGGTCGTAAGTTCCCGAGTGGACGATCCGTCGCAACGTCTTCATCAGAATCGAGAATCGGCTGACGATCGTCCACGGACGACGGAAAAGCTTTTCCAGAAAGTCGACGGTGGCATCCGTGTCATCGGCGAGATTTGAGTATGCAATCGTTTCACCGTCGAGATCACGCAACCGCAGGTTCGGTCTCAATTGTCCCGAAGCGAGATCGTTCCAGAATCCTTCGGTACCAGCGAGGGGAGCCACGACGCTCAAATACACTGGCATTGGCAGCGCGGGGTGCTCACCTATCATGCGGATTTGGCGATCCATTTCCACAACCGTTTGCATTCGCGGATCGAAGAGGTAGCCGTAGCCGATGCCAATTCCGTTCGACTCTGCGAATGCAACGTCATCGATAATGTTATGGCTGCGCCCGAGATTCTGCTTTTTCCTGTACTTCTTGAGCAAGACCTGGTCGAAGGATTCAAGGCCGAAAAACAGAGTCATGCACTTCGCGTCGGCCATATATTTGATCAATTCCCGGTCATGCATGATATTTTGTGTCACGAGCGCCGCCCAACCGCGGATCTTCGGGTGTTTGCGCATGAGCTCGCACACCTGAAGCATATATTCGCGATCGTCGGAGAAGTTGTTGTCAAGGAAAATGATCGTCGGGTACCATCGGCGGAAACTGAAGAAGGGGCTGGTCGCCAGGGCGTTGTCAATCGCAGCGGAAAGAGTCGCGAGGCTATACTTGGCGTGACCCCCGACCTCCGGCGGAATCACACAGAAGCTGCATCGAAAGCTGCATCCCCGTGAGGATTCCATGAGATGGACGCTGGGGCTGATTCCGCTCCGGGCAAGCAGGCTGTAGTCGACTGCATAGGACGAGATATGCATCGTGGGCGAACGATAAATGGGTTTAAGTTCGCCCCGTTCAAAATCGGCGACGACCTGTCTCACGCTGTCCACCCCACCGGAGCATACGGCATCGAAAAACTGCGCCGCGAACTCAGGAAACATCGTGCAAACGCTGCCGCCGGCGACGACTTTGGCCCCAGCCCGCCGGAAAAAATAGGAGAGCTGTCGCATCCTATCGAAGTCTGGCTGCAACCCAGTCAGGAAAACGAGGTCATACTTTTCTGCCTGAAAGGGATTGAAGGGGCCATGCCAGTCCTCGTGGTACAGACGGACGTCGAATCGTTGAGGATCGATCAAAGATGCGACATGCAGGCCGCTTATCGGCTGCATGACATAGCTCGACCGCCGTTTGACTCGACCGGGCCTGAGATGTGTGCAGATTACAAGAGCGCGTCGTTTTTTTGTGCTGATGGAAAGGAAACTGTTCAAATGCCCCGGCTGACGTTGCGTGACTGATGCCAAGAACCGCATCATCGCCCCCTTCGGTCGTAATTATTAACAATAGCAATAAAATGTGCGGTGTTGGCCTGCGACATAGCGCTCAGCTAGCGGCCACCGCCAGCCTAGCTTACAATCTGAGAGGGTCCCAGCAATTCAATAGTGGCGGGAAAGAGCACATTGGTTGGCACGGATGAAGTGGTCGAATAAGCTCATCCGGAAGGCGTGAAGATGGCGACTGGGTCTAATGGGACAAGTCGGTCAACTATCCCGCAACGTCGCTACCTGACGATCCTTTTTTGCGACCTTGTGGGCTATACCGAGCTGTCAGAGCAGCTGGATCCCGAGGATTTGCGGGATTTGCAGCTGCAATACCAGCGGCTCGCCCTGACGGTAATGGAGCGCTATGGCGGCTTCGTCGCCCAGTTCAGCGGCGATGGGGTGCTGGTCTATTTCGGGTATCCAGCCGCCCACGAAAACGATGCAGAGCGTGCGGTTCGTGCCGCCCTCGAACTCAATGACCGGCTCCATAAGCTCAACGCCGAGCTTCGCGGCCAGCAACTGCCTGAAATTGCCATCCGTGTCGGAATTCACACTGGTCTGATCGTGATCGGGTCGGAGCTGGCCAGCGGCGGTGCACAGGATCACAGCATTGTGGGTGAGGCGGCGAACCTCGCCGCCCGGTTGCAGGCGGATGCGCCGACCAATTCGGTCATTGTCAGCGGCGAAACCTTCGAAATGATTTCCGGGATGTTCGACTACGAATCGCTCGGACCGAGGCGGTTCAAGGGCATCAGTCGCAACGTTCCGATCTACAAGATAACCAAACCTCGCGTCGGGATCGGGCGGACATACCATCGAGGACGCCGCGGCACGCCACATTTTGTCGGCCGCGCGGAATCGGTCGAACGTCTGGTTAGCTGTTGGAACAGCGCGAAGGAGAAATCCAGATGCGAGACCATCTTGATCACGGGCGAGGCGGGTGTCGGCAAGACAAGGCTCGCGACTGAGATCGTCAAGCATCCCGAGTTCGTCGATGCAATCGTGCTGCAGATTCACTGCCATGACATATTTGCGAGCACGCCACTTTACTCGGTCGGAATGTTCGTGTGGTCGGAGGCGGGCCTGACCGTCGACGACGACAAGGCCATTCGTGCTCGGAAGATCGCAAATTTCCTCGACAACCTTGGATTAAAGAATCCGGAAAACGAAGACATCATCAGTAGCCTGATCGGCACGTCGCTCACTTCGGCAACCGAGGCCAGCACGCCGACTCCATTTCTTTTCAAGCGAAAGCAGTTCGCCCTGTTGGGCTCGATCTTCGAGCAGATGGTGCGCAAGCAGCCGACATTGATATGGGTTGATGATGTTCACTGGATCGATCCATCGTCGGCGGAATTGTTGCAGGAACTTGTGAAGCGGCTGGCGGACACCCCCGTTCTGATGGCATTGACAGGCCGGTCTTTTCCAAAGAGTCCGAACCTGCCTAGCACAGAGAATGCCATCGAGCTCGGTCAGCTCAGTTTGGACGAATGCTACGAACTGGCCCGCGCCATTCCGCGCGCGCAAGATCTGTCGGATGAGGAGCTCAAGCCCGCCGTCGAAGCAGCCGATGGCGTTCCGCTTTTCGTCGAATATCTTGTATTGTCTCTCGTCGATCAGAAGGAGCAGGCAACGAATGCCTCGCGTCGGCGTAGTGACCTGCCACTGACACTTGCCGCGATGATATCCGAAAGGCTCGATCGGGTTGCTAATGGAAGGCGAGTCGTGCAGACCGCTGCGTGTATCGGACGGCCTTTCACTGCCGATTTCCTGGCGGCGTTGCTGCAGGAGAACGCGCAAAACGTTGTTGAGCCGCTGGAGGCATTGATCGACGCGGAAATTTTACGATCAAACCACGCAGATCGCGAGGCACGCTTCGAATTCAGGCATGCCCTGCTGCAACGCGCCGCCTACGAATCGATGGTGCAATCGGAACGGCGGGCGACCCACGCCAACATCGTAAAACAACTGCAGCATGACAGCGCCGCCGGGCCCTTTGTCCCCGAACTGATCGCCTACCACCTGACGGCATCCGCGCAATTCCAAGAGGCGATCAAGACCTGGTTGGATGCTGGCACTAACGCGGCGCGGCGCTCTGCCCATATCGAGGCTGTCGAAGATTTACGCCGCGGTCTCAGCTTGCTGAATGAAATTTCATCCCCCGAGCTGCGCGCGAAGCTCGAACTGGGTCTCCAAGGCGCGTTGATCCCCTCGCTCATATCAACGCAGGGGCCAACTTCGCCCGCCCTGTCGGAATGTTGCCAGCGCGGTCTTGCACTTTGTCGGGAAGGGGAGGCGTCGCCGCTGGTATTTGCATTTCTGTTCGGGCAATTCACCTTCGCAATGTGTCGTGGCCGGAATGAAGACGCGGCGCCATTGGCGCAGCTTTTCCTCTCGGTGGCGAGCGACAAGTCCTACGCCTCCGGACGTGTCATCGGCCACCGCCTGTGCGGCATGACGCACATAAACGCCGGGGCGGCCTTGAAGGCCAAGGAGCAGTTCGAGCAATCGCTGGAACTATATTCGGCAGAGCGGGACGCCGCCGCGACACAATTGTTCGGCCAGAACACACAGGTCCATAGCCGGTCATTGTTGAGTATCGCGCTGCTCTGCCTTGGCCAGGTCGACGAGGCCCTTCAGGTCGGACTCGACGCCCTCGAGGCCGCCGACGCCCTGCATCATCCGCAGTCGACGGCGTTGGCGCGAGCGTATGTAGGCGGCTGGCTGTTCGGTCTGTGCGGCGCCAAGACTGAAATGATGCGCGAGGCGCAGCAATTGATCGCTTTGGCGGACCAGCATCGCCTCGGCCCGTTCCGTCTGTTCGGCTCGGCATTTATGGGCTGGGCGCTATGCCAGGACGGTGATCTCGAAAACGGCATTGCGATGCTGACGAAAGCAATCGACAGGCTCGAAAGCATTGACTTTCGTCTTTCTCTTCCCGGACATCTCGCAAGCTTGGCTGAGGCGCAGCGTCGTCAAGGAAATCTGGAGGAAGCAAAGAAAACCTGCGCGCGTGCTCTGACAATGATATCCCAGGGTACCGATCTTTGGATCGAGGCGGAAGTCCGCCGCATCGATGCACTTATTGCAGCCGACATGAAGGTCGAAAGTGCAGAAAAGGTGGAAGCAAAATTTCGCGAGGCAATCAAATGCTCGCGAAGTCTGGGATTTCCGATATTCGAGCTTCGCAGCCTGTTGAGCTTGCAGAATTTTCTCGGTCCAAACCGGAAAGACATAGAGATTGAAGCCCGTCTCAAAAAGCTGGCGCATTTGCAAAATCTTGATCGCCGTGTCGAGGCTGCCATCAAGGCGCGAGGTTACAGCCTTCTTGCAGTAGCGCATTAATTCGCACTTTGAGAATTGGAGCGGCGGACATGCTTGGTCGATTTGCCGACCATTTTTCAGCTTCGCCGGTTTCGTTCGACGTCGTTTTGCCGGACAAGACGGTACAGCATTTTGGGCCCGACTCGCCCAGCTTTCGGGTCACTATCAGAAATCACAAAGGATTGTGTGCGATCCGAAGTATCGACGAAGGTCAGATCGGAGACGCGTATCTCGAGAGTGATATCGATCTCGATGGGGATATGTTGCGACCGTTCGAATTGCGCGGCGCCATGAAGGACTTTCACCCCCTCGTTGCCGCCTGGCGGTTCATACAGCCTTTGTTGTTTGGTCAGGTCCACACCAACAAGCGTGCCATCGGCGCTCACTACGACATCGATCCGACGTTCTTCCTAAGTTTCCTTGATCCGCAGACGCCCTGTTACACGCAAGGTGTGTATGAAGACCCAGGCGAAACGCTCAGCACCGCGACCCTGCGGAAGTTCAAATACTGCTTTGAGAGGCTGGGATTAAAGAGTGGCGACCATCTGCTGGAAATAGGTCCTGGCTGGGGCGCGTGGTTTGAATACGCTTCGCAACGCGGCGTTCGTTGCACCGGGATCAGCAATTCACAAACGTCAGTTGATTACCTTACCGGCCGCGCAAGGCAACTCGGATTCGACTGGGAGCTTATCATAGGTGATTTCCTGCAGTACCGGACTGAACGAAAATACGATGCGATCGTCATCATGGGCGTTATCGAGCATCTGCCGGACTACGGTCGCGTGCTGGGAAAGTTCACGGAACTGCTCAAACCTGGACGACGCATCTTTCTCGATGCGAGCGCCTGCACGCAAAAATACGAGCTCTCGTCTTTTATGGTGAAGCACATCTACGGAGGAAACCACTCGTTCCTCGTTCTCCACGACCTCCTCGACAAGATGTCCAGAACTCCGCTGCGTGTGCAGGAAATGTTCGACGATCGCTTCAGCTATTTTCTCACGTTCCAGCAGTGGGCGCGCAATTTTGACCAAAACCGCGACGCTGTCGTGGTGCAATTTGGCGAATTCAACTATCGCCGTTTCCGGCTGTACCTTTGGGGCGCCGCCTACGAATTTCTCAGCCGTAGCCTCGATTGCTACCGGATGATCATCGCTTGTCCGGAGGCCTAGCCGGTTGCCGTAGACGTCGGCCCAAAACTGGTCCAAAAGATTTCTCGCCGTCAATTCCGGAGCAGAAGGACCAAAGGGAATGGTTGCTGAATGTTTGGCGGCGCTCATGGCATTCTCCTGAAGTGTATTGCAGACGAGGAGCAGAAAGAAATAAATTCCTTGTCTCCGTTCGTGAGAGGCCTGAAATGCCGGCCAGATAACAGCGTCGTTTGTTAATTCCCACCAAATAAACGATGAAACTCATTGCCCCGGCAAAACGAAGGAACGTCAGATTCCGGCGTTTATCCCGGTTCGGGGCCGCTGTATTAGTAGGAAAACCTTAGCCGAGCGACGTAGGGGAAAAGCATGGAATTTCTCAAGCACACCGAATGGCCGATGTGGTTCGGGTATGCGGCCGTCGCGTCCAGTATCGTCACGTGTGCGATGAAGACAATGATTCCCCTGCGCGTCGTTAGCATGACGTGCAACGCGCTGTTCATAGTTTACGGATTTTTCTCCGGAATTTACCCTACGCTCATCTTGAACCTGATTCTTCTGCCGCTGAACACGGTGCGGCTACAGCAGATGCGCAAGCTCATTCAAGACGTAGAGGCCGCGGCGTCCTATGGCGAAACCTCGATCGATTGGCTCAAGCCATTCATGGCTCGGCGCGGTTTCCACAAAGGGGACATTGTTTTTCATAAGGGGGATTTGGCCGACGCAATGTATTACAGCGTGAGCGGTCGGTATCGTCTCCGTGAAATGGGAATCGAACTCCCGACCGGTCAGGTGTTCGGAGACCTGGGACTTCTCGCGCCAGATAATCGGCGTACTCAGACCATCGAGTGCGTGGAAGATGGCGAGGTCCTTACCGCCACCTATCAGCAGGTCAAAGAGCTTTATTTCCAGAACCCTCAATTCGGATTCTATTTTTTGCGACTGACGACCGAGCGTCTGTTCGACAACATCGCGCGCCTCGAGAAGGAACTTGTGCGCAAGAATGAAGTGCTGGCGGAACTCGGCCACAAACCCGTGTGACAAAAATGAGAAGGCGGTTAAGGAGTGGCCGGGCGGAGCTCAAGGTTGACTCTCAGCGGGCGGTAACGCGACGACGCATTAAAGTTCGGTATGATCCGCAAAGGTATCGGCTTGTCATAGCGGCTCGGGGCGTCGGGGCCGTGCAAGAAAAAAGAACCATCTTCCGCAAGCGCGTGCTTAAGACAGCGCAAATCGTTCTCAGCGAGAAAGCGCCGAAGCACGATCGCTCGATCCGGAATCTTTCAGACACCCGTGCATGCCTTCAGGTGTCGACGACTTATGGGATTCCGACAAACTTCGAAATCATTATTGAGGAAGAGCGCGTCGGCAGCCTGGTGCGCTTGCAGGAATAGCAAGCGAAAGTATTCCTCTGCATGTTGCGCACGACCGGATGCGGCGTCACCGCCACGTGCACCATGCCCGTTCGGCACTGCGGGCAGATTGCATCGGTAGCGATGACATCAGCGGGTGACATGCAGGACCCTCGTTGGCTACTTGAAACGTCCCGACAAATTAAGAATCCATTCATGAGCAAAGCCTATTTGTCACAAGGCACGCCATATAGGGGTGCGCATGGATGCCTCCGTTGAAGTCGGTTCAGGTTTGGAGGAGGGTGTCGCCTTAAGCTCGGTAATCCTCTGCGCGAGAACGGCCGTGGCTTGGCTGATTCGCTCAAAGTCCGGACGGATCACAAGGCCTAGCTGAGTTAGGCGGACATTCGCCCGGCTTCGTTCGAACAGTGGCGCACCGAATTCTTCCTCCAGTGTCTGAATGGCGCGAGTGAGCGAGGGTTGTGCAACGCCGCAGCGCTTTGCCGCCCGCGTAAAGCTCTGTTCCTCGCACAGCGCGACAAAGTAGAAGACCTGGTGCATTTTGACCGGCATGTTTCTCTATCGGCTCGCCAGCTCTAGCGCCCCTGCAACCAGTGACGAAGCGACAGCAGCGTCGAGCGACGCCTGCCGAATGCCGCTGGGACCTGCTCCGGTCAGCTGTGCTGGTTGCATGGTCGGTTTCCGCTATGGAGAGCGGTAGCACGCGCCGGGGCCTGCGACCGTGAGCTAGCTCACACATGGGCGCATTGCGAACCGATGCGACAAACCGCGACCCGCCGGGGGCGTGTTTGCGCATTGGTCTGTCCAATATGGTATCCTCGGGAGGTTATATTTATTAACGAGGGTTGGTGGATCGCGATGGCTCCGGGGGTACGTTCTCAAGCGCAACCGTTCGATAAGCATGCGCTGCTTCGGGCGCATCCGTTCTTCAGGGACCTGGGTGATACGGTCATCGACCGCCTGGCCCCCCGGGTGATTACGTCGAAAGTCATAAGAGGCTCGGTGATATTCAGGAAAGGGGATATCGGGTCGAAGCTTTACGCAGTGCGGGCCGGCGCGGTGCGAATCAGCGCGCCGTCCGAAGAGGGAAAAGACGCAATATTCAACTTGGTGGTTCCGGGCGAGCTTTTCGGAGAGATCGCCTTTCTCGACGGGGGTCAACGGACCGCCGACGCCGTCGCTATCGACAATTGCGAGTTGATGGTCATTGAACGCCGCGACTTTACTCCTTTGATCCGAGACAATCCTGAGGTTGCCGAAAGGTTGATCAAGATCCTGTGCGCGCGCATACGGAAAACGAGCGAACAGGTCGAAGACATTGTTTTCCTCGGCCTGCCCAATCGTCTCGCCAAAGTTTTGCTGCACCTTTATCGGCCTTCGGCCACCGCCGCGCCTTCGCGCAAAATCAACGTGACCCAGCGCGAGATCAGCCAAATGATCGGGGTCTCGCGTGAAAGCGCGAACAAACAGCTTCAGGACTGGCAGCGCAAGAAATGGCTGAAGCTCGAGCGCGGCGGGCTGGTTATCTTTGCGCCACAGGCGTTGCAGGACCTTTTGTCGAAAGGTGCGGAATAGGCGCGCTAAGGTCAAACGAATGTCAGCGGCCGCGCGACCTCTTCCAACGGCTTTCGCTCGGCATCGGTGCCCCAACGCCAAGCGACTCCACCGGCGAAAATCATGAGTGCCGATCCAAACAGGTAACCCCAGAACACACTTACACGCGAGCCGGTATCAATGAGCAGTCCGAATAGCGACGGAGCGAGAATGCCGCCAATTCCGGTGCCGACGGCATAGAAGAAAGCAATTGCCAATGCGCGGATCTCGAGCGGAAAAGTTTCGCTCACGGTCAGATAAGCGGAGCTAGCTGCGCAGGAGGCGAAGAAAAAGATAATCGTCCAGCATGCAGTCTGTGTGGCCGCATCGATCAGGTTCTGCATGAAGAGCCAACCGGTCAACGCCAGCAGAGTGCCCGAGACAATATAGGTGAAGGCGATCATGATTCGGCGGCCATGCGTGTCGAACAGGCGGCCGATCAGCAAAGGACCAAAAAAATTTCCGATGGCGAATGGAAGGAGATACAAACCGACCCGATCGGAGGCGACACCGTAAAAGTCGATCAAAATAAGAGCGTAAGTGAAAAAAATCGCGTTGTAGAAAAATGCCTGCGCCGCCATGAGGCTCAAACCGACGAAGGTGCGACGACGGTGGTGCTTGAAAAGCGTCTGATTGACCAACCGAAGCGGCGTCGACTTGCGGGCGCGCAGACGCACGCGGGGAAGGGGCTGGGCGACCGGTGGTGGCGCAAACCGGCTTTCGATTCCGGCAACGACACGTTCGGCTTCCTCGGCGTGGCCGTGCGTCATCAGCCAGCGGGGGCTTTCGGGGATCCAAAATCGCATGAGAAAAATGAAACAAGCCAATCCGGCGCCTATCAGAAAACCGAGACGCCACCCAAAATCTGGATCAATCAGCTGAGCATCAAGCAATACAATCGAACCGAGCGCGCCCAAGGCCGCGCCAATCCAGAAGGTACCGTTGATCACGAGATCGGTCCAGCCACGCACCCGCGCTGGAACAAGCTCCTGAATCGTCGAATTGATTGCCGCATACTCGCCACCGATCCCGGCACCGGTCAGAAACCTGAACAAGGCGAAGCTCTCGATGCTCCATGAGCTTGCCGTTGCCGCGGTTGCAACGAGATAGACAGAGAGCGTGACGAAGAACAGTTTCTTGCGGCCAAGCCGATCAGTCAGCCAACCGAAGAAAAGTGCCCCGAGCACGGCGCCTGCAAGGTAGGCGCTGCTGGCGATTCCAATATCGGTATTGGAGAGATGCAGGCTTGTTTTCAAAGCGCCGGCCAGACTTCCGGCGAGCGTCACTTCTAGCCCATCGAGAATCCAGGTGATCCCCAGAGCGGCCACGACCAGCGTGTGGAAGCGACCCCACGGCAATCGGTCAAGCCGCGCGGGAATATCAGTTTCGACAACCTGCTGGTCTTGCATCATGAACGCAACGTAAATGCCGCCGGCCGGGTTAACCTCGCACTATGGATCGAACGTTTGAAAGGCGGCCGCGGTTCACGTCGATCGATACAAGAAGCTGAGGCTGGAAACCGCGCGGTCCGCCATTGAATTTTACCGCCTGCGCGAGCGCGCGACAAAAGCTCTGCCCAGATAACGAGCGCGCCCGATTGTCAGGACGGCATCTGTGCCGCCCGCTGCCCAGCCGTCGTTCCAGCGATCCTTCCGAACACTGAGCCGGCCATCAGACCGGTACCGCCGGGATAGTTGAAATAGAACAGGCCGCCGACAAGTTCGCCCGCTGCGTGCAGGCCGGGAATGGCCTGGCCATCGGTGTCAATCACGCGGCCGGACGTGTCGATTTTCAATCCGCCGAAAGTGAAGGTGATTCCACAGGTTACCGCGTAAGCTTCGAACGGCGGCTCATCGACAGTGTTGGCCCAGTTTGATTTGTTGATGGCGAGGCCTTCGGTGCGACGGCCATCCTTGACGTTCGGGTTGAATTTGATGTCCATGCGTACCGCTTTGTTATAGGCCTTGATCGTTTCAAGAGCGCGATGGGCGTTCACGTCGTCGAGTTTTTTCGTCAGTTCTTCAAGTGTGTCGGCGCGTACTTTGGTGACCTGCTTGATGCGGTATTCGTCACGCAGCATGGGAATGATCTTCTTGTCGAAGATCTGCCAGGCGAATTGGCCCGGTTGCATCAGGATAACGCGACCATATTTCGCATATGTGTAGTTCCGGAAATCGGCTCCTTCGTCGACAAAGCGTTCGCCGTTGGCGTTGATCATTATGCCCCACGGATACGAATGCTTCTGGAAATTGTCTCCGACTGCGAGATCGCCGAATTCCGGTGCGTTGCGGTCCCAACCGACCGCATGACAGCCTGACCAGTTGCCGGTCGGCATAGCACCGATGTCGAGCGCCATGCGGATGGCGTCACCGGTGTTGAATCGCGTGCCGCGAATCTTTGCGAGCTCCCAGGTTGGCCCAAGATAGCGTGTTCGCATTTCAGTATTAGCCTGAAAGCCGCCGGCCGCGAGCACAACGCATTTCGATTTTACGTCGACGGTGCGCCCGTCGTGCTTGACGCGGACCCCGTGTACACCGTCATCATCGGCGATGAGAGATTGGGCGCGCGCTTTGTAGGCAACCGTAATGCCGCTTTTCTTCGCGATTTTGGTATGCGCTTCGACCAGGCCCGGGCCGCCGCCCCAAGCCTCAACCGTCAGGCCGCCCCAGAATTTGAATTTCCCGTCGATCTTGTAGGCCTGGCGGCCGTAGATCGGGATAAAACGGATGCCCTTGCTCTGCATCCAGCGCATCGTCTCTTTGCTGCGCGTTACGAGCAACTCGCACAGATCGGGATCGGTGCGATACTCAGTAACGAGGCCCATATCGTCGAAGAACTTGTCTTCAGTGTAGGTGCCGAAGTCCGTGTTGGCGACCTCTTCATCGGTGAGGTCCGGCATGAGCAGGCGAAGATCCTCCACGCCATTGTAAACGCAACGGAAGGCGCCCGCGGTGAAGCGGCTGTTGCCTCCTGACTCGTCTTCCGGAGCGCGTTCAAGCACCAGAACAGATACGCCATGCTCGGCTGCCGCGTGGGCGGCACAGAAGGCCGCGTTACCCGCACCGATAACGATGACATCACTGGAAGAAGGCAGCATGCGTCTCAACCCATGTTGTTGTTGCACCGAACACTACCGGCGTTTGGCCCGGTCGCAAGGCTGATTTTGTCCCCGCCAACCGCATGCAGCAAACGGCCGAGTTCGTGATAGAAGGCCGTCAATTCTCGAGATTTTCGAGGGTCAAGCATCTCGGGCAAGTGCAAAAACAGTCGAACCAAGACGCGCTTACAATGTTAAAAGTGGGGACTGACGTGAACTTTTCGCAATCAGAAATCTTTCAATGAGCGAAGTAGTTGCAATCATCTCCGCCTTGGTCTGGCTCTACTTGATCGTTGGCCGTGGAGCTTTCTGGCTCTGTGGAGTCCGCGACACGGATCGCGCCAGTTTCGACACGCAGCAATGGCCTGCGGTCGTTGCGGTTGTTCCGGCGCGCAACGAAGCCGACCACATCGCCGCAAGCATCGGGTCGCTGTTGCGGCAGGAGTATCCCGGCTCCTTCCGCATCGTCCTTGTCGATGACGACAGCAGCGACGGAACCGCATCGGTCGCTACGCGGACAGCGGCGTCTGTTCCCAGTCGGCAATTGGTCGTGGTTGGCGGCGAGAGTCCTCCACGCGGATGGACCGGAAAAATCTGGGCCGTTAAGCAAGGCGTCGCTACTGCCGAAGAATTGCAGCCCGAATATCTCCTTCTGACCGACGCCGATATTGTGCACGCACCTGACACGCTTGCCTGGCTCGTGACGCAGGCGAGGGCGGGAGGCTTTGTGCTCACATCACTGATGGCAAAGTTACGCTGTGAAAGCCTTGCCGAACGTACGCACGTCCCGGCCTTTATCTATTTCTTTCAAATGCTGTTTCCGTTCTCCTGGGTTTCGAAGCCGCGTGCGAATACAGCGGCCGCGGCGGGAGGTTGCATGCTCGTGCGCGCGGATGCACTTACAAACGCCGGTGGCATCGCGAGCATACGAAACGCGTTGATCGATGATTGCTCATTGGCGGAGAAGCTAAAAAAGATCGGTCCAATCTGGCTCGGTCTCACCGATCGTTCGCAAAGCACCAGGCCCTATGACACGTTCGGCGATGTGAAGCGGATGATCTCAAGGTCGGCCTACGCACAACTTCGTTACTCACCGCTGCTCTTGGTTGTAACGGTTGCGATGATGGCGCTGACTTTCCTTGCGCCGCCGCTGCTCGCAATCTTTGCCACAGGCTTGCCGCGGTTTTTGGGTCTGGTTGTCTGGCTGGCGATGACTATTTCATACGTACCGACGTTGAGATTTTATCGATTATCGCCTCTCTGGAGTCTTGCTTTGCCGGGAATTGCCGCACTCTATCTGTTTTACACGATCAATTCCGCGTATGACCATATGCGCGGCCGGGGCGGTCAGTGGAAGGGGCGCATTCACGCTGATGCGGCAAGCCTGCGATGATTCACAGTGGCGAGTTGCGATCCGGCAAAGGTCCGCATGACGAGAATTTTCCGGTTGCGTCCCGCTTGATCAAACGGCAGCACCGGCCTGTCATCCTGGCATTTTATGAGTTTGTGCGCGTTGCCGACGATATTGCCGATCATCCGCAGCTCACAAGTGCTGAGAAAATTGACCGTCTCGATCGTCTCGAATCCAGCCTGGTGGGCAGCGGCGGCGACGAACCGGAGGGAACGAGGCTGCGGACTGTTCTGAACGAGCGGGGGCTGTCGCCGCGTCACGCCCAGGACTTGCTTAGTGCGTTCCGGCAGGATGCCACGAAGCTCCGTTACGCCAATTGGGATGAATTGATCGACTACTGTTCGCGTTCCGCTATGCCGGTGGGGCGTTTTGTTCTCGACGTTCACGGCGAGGCTCGTGACACCTGGCCCGCGTCGGATGCGTTGTGCGCGGCATTGCAGGTCATCAATCACCTGCAGGATTGCGCAAAAGACTATTTGGCGCTCGACCGCGTCTACATACCTCTCGACGCGTTGTCGGCCAGCGGCGCCTCAGTTGAAGCGCTAAAAGACGATCGGGCGAGCCCGGCCTTGCGGGACTGCCTGCGCGGGTTGGTGACTCGTACTACAACTCTGTTGGACGAAAGCCGAGGGCTTGAGCCGAAAGTCAGTGACACGCGGCTCGCGCTTGAGATTTCGGTCATTCAATCATTGGCAGGTCAATTGCTCGCGATGCTAATGGTTCGTGATCCACTGGCCGAACGGGTTCATCTCACCAAAGCGGAAGCGCTTGCAACAGCTGTAAACGGCGGCGGGCGCGCTATACTGCGTCGTATGTTACGGACAATGACGCCAGCGCAGCGATACCAGACCCCATGAATGTGCAAAGTCCAGAGTTGGGAGCAGGCGCCTCGCCAGCTGCAAACCGCGCGGGAGGCAGCTCGTTTTATCTGGCGATGCGCATTCTCGGCCGCGAAAAGAGAGCGGCGATGTTTGAAATATATTCCTTTTGCCGGGAAGTTGATGACATTGCCGATGAGGATCGACCGCGTCCGCGACGTCTTGAACTCCTTTCCGTATGGCGGAAAGACATTGAATCTCTCTATTCGGGAAACATTCCGCCTGGACGTGAAAATCTGGCTAAGGCGATTTTACGTTTCGGTCTGCGCAAGGATGATTTCCTGGCAGTAATCGACGGCGTCGAAATGGACGCGCGCGCGGATATCCGGGCTCCAAATCTCAGTGAGCTTGATCTTTATTGCGATCGCGTGGCCTGTGCGGTTGGACGGCTGAGTGTTCGCGTTTTCGGCATGGATGACAGCGATGGGAAAGCGTTGGCCCATCATCTCGGACGTGCACTTCAGCTTACTAATATCTTGCGTGATATCGATGAGGATGCCGAGATCGGCCGCCTGTATCTTCCGAGGGAGGCACTTACACTGGCGGGTATCGAGGGCAATGATCCAAGGACCGTTGCGGCTGACCCGCGGCTCGGCACGGCTTGTGCCTATATTGTGGAGCGGGCCCGTGGGCATTTCACCAAGGCCGATGAGATCATGTCCCGTTCCCCTCGCGGCGTTGTGCGCGCGCCTAAAGTCATGGGCGCGGTCTATCGCCAGATGCTCGAAGGCATGGTATCGCGCGGCTGGGCGCTGCCGCGAACGCGTGTTCGCGTGAACAAGTCGTATTTGCTGTGGGTTGCTTTGCGGCATGCATTTGTCTGACGCGGGTACAATCCACATTGTTGGCGCAGGTTTGGCGGGGCTGGCCGCCGCCGAACGCCTGTCGCAGTCGTATTGGGCGGTTGCCGTCCATGAAGCGACCGCCGTGGCTGGCGGGCGATGTCGCTCCTACTACGACCAGACCACAGGAATGGTCATCGACAACGGAACGCATTTGCTGCTGTCGGGCAATCACGCCGCGATTTCTCTTACTGAAGCGATTGGTTCACGATCGGGTTTGCGGGGACCCGACGAGGCGCAATTTGCCTTCATTGATATGACAAGCGGCGAACAATGGACCCTGCGGTTCGGTGATAGCAGGTTCCCCTGGTGGGTCTTCGACAAGGACCGCCGGGTTCCGCAAACGGGTGTCGCCGACTATCTGCCGCTCGCGCGCTTGGCGTGGGCTACGGCGGACAAACCTATCGGCGACATCATGAAATGTGGTGGCCCGATTTACGATCGCTTTGTGGGCCCCCTTTTGCTGGCTGCCCTGAACATCGCTCCGCAACAAGGTTCGGCGAAACTTGCCGGCGCCGTTGTGCGCGAAACGCTCGCTCTAGGTGGCCAGGCGTGCCGGCCGCTGCTGGCGTATGAGGGGCTGGGGAGCGTATTCGTGGAGCCCGCGGTTACCCATCTGCGTGGTCTGGGCGTGACGATCTCATTTGAAGACGAGCTCGTGGAGCTACTGTTCGGCAACGGTCGCGTGTCTCAGATTAAATTCGCCAAACACACAGTCGAACTGGGTGAGAACGACGCTGTCATTCTGGCAGTCCCACCTTACGTCGCTACGAACTTGGTGCCTTCGCTGATTGCGCCCAATTCGTTCCGGGGGATCGTTAATGCGCATTTCCGCGTGGATCCGCCGCCGCAAATGCCGCCGATGCTCGGCCTCATCAATGGAACCTGCGAATGGGTTTTCCCGTTGCCGGGACGAATATCGGCCACGATCAGCGATGGTGGTCGTCTGTTTGAGTTATCGCGTACAGAACTTGCTCAGATGATCTGGAATGATATTGCCAAGGTGGCAAAGCTCCCGAGCACGCTGCCGCCATGGCAGATCGTTCGCGAACGCCGGGCGACCTTCGCTGCGACGCCGGAGCAGAATGCGCGCCGACCGGGTGCGGAAACGGCCTGGAACAATCTGATTCTTGCGGGGGATTGGACGCAAACTGGCCTTCCGGCGACGATAGAAGGAGCGGTTCGTTCGGGCTATCGGGCCGCGGATCTTGTCAAGCATCGTATGCGAGCAGCGGCATGACGAGCGTTGCGGACCAATTGCGGTTGCCGTCAGGGTCGTCCGGGGTGGACCCTGCTATCGCGAGGGCGGCACACGGGCTTCTGAAAAGCCAACAAGGAGACGGGCATTGGGTATTCGAGCTGGAAGCCGATGCAACGATCCCCGCCGAATACGTCCTGTTGCGGCATTATCGCGGCGAGAACAGAAATACTGAGCTGGAACAGAAAATCGCCGTCTATCTGCGGCGTATCCAGGGAAAGCATGCGGGCTGGCCGCTCTATCACGACGGCGACTTCGATATGAGCGCGAGCGTGAAGGCCTATTTCGCGCTCAAGATGATTGGCGACAGCCCGGATGCGCCCCATATGCGCCGCGCGCGCGAGGCGATTCTCGCTCGTGGTGGCGCAGTTCATTCCAACGTCTTCACACGCGTGCTGCTTTCGCTTTACGGCATTCTGGATTGGCGCAGCGTGCCGGAAATGCCAGTCGAGATCATGCTGTTGCCGCGATGGTTTCCGTTCCACCTGTCGAAAGTGTCCTATTGGGCGCGGACTGTGCTTGTGCCCCTGGTTGTTTTGCAGGCCTTGCGTCCACGCGCAAAAAACCCCCTTGGAATCAAGATCGACGAACTTTTTGTTGAACGGCCACATTCAATCGGACCAGCAGCCAAGGCTGCGCATCAGGGCTGGATTTGGTTTGCGCTTTTTCGCTGCATTGATGTGATCTTACGGCCAGCCGTTAAAGTTTTTCCGCAGAGTCTGCGGCAGCGGGCGATCAACCGGGCTGTCGATTTCGTCACTGAAAGGCTCAACGGCGAGGACGGCTTCGGCGCGATTTTTCCGGCAATGGCCAATGCCGCGATGATGTTCGATGTCCTCGACAAAAAAGAGAACGCCGCTGTCGCGCGCAACTCTATCGAGAAACTGCTCGTGATCGACGCCGATGAAGCCTATTGCCAGCCCTGCGTTTCGCCAGTGTGGGACACAGGTCTCACATGCCACGCGTTGCTCGAAATCGGTAACGACGAGACGTTTGCCACGGCTGTCCGGGGGCTCGACTGGCTACGCCCGCGTCAGGTGCTCGATGTCGGCGGGGACTGGATCAACCGGCGTCCGAGTGTACGTCCCGGCGGTTGGGCCTTTCAGTATGCGAATCCACATTATCCCGATCTCGACGACACGGCCGTTGTCGTGATGGCGATGGACCGCGCGCGCAGGGCAGGGGCTGGTCCGCGCTACGATGCAGCCATTGAACGCGGTGTTGAATGGATCAAAGGCATGCAAAGCCGCAATGGTGGCTGGGCTGCTTTCGATGTCGACAATGTCTTTCATTATCTCAACAACATTCCATTCGCCGACCACGGGGCTCTGATTGATCCGCCGACGGAAGACGTCACGGCCCGGTGTGTGTCGATGTTGGCGCAGCTCGGCGAAACGGTGAAAGAGAGTGAATCGTTATCGAGAGGTGTTGCCTATCTGCGCGACACGCAGCTGCCGGATGGAAGCTGGTACGGGCGCTGGGGACTGAATTACATCTACGGGACTTGGTCTACGTTGTGTGCGCTGAACGCCTGCGGCATGGATCGGGGCTCGGCCGAAATCCGCAAGGCCGTAGACTGGCTCGTGTCAATCCAGAATAAAGACGGTGGTTGGGGTGAAGATGGCTCGAGCTACAAACTCGATTATCGTGGCCACGAACCGGCCGCCAGCACGTCATCACAGACAGCCTGGGCGCTGCTTGGGCTGATGGCTGTCGGTGAAATTGGCCATCCGGCCGTGGAGCGCGGCGTACAGTATCTCTCGCGGACGCAAGCCTCGAACGGATTTTGGAATGAGGAGCGATACACCGCAACTGGGTTTCCGCGCGTGTTTTACCTTCGCTACCACGGGTACCGGAAATTCTTTCCGTTATGGGCTCTTGCGCGCTATCGCAATCTGAAATTGAGCAATACCACGGCAGTATCGTTTGGGATGTGACGTCAGCGCGCCATGGAATCGAGGCGTGTTTTTTGCTCGCTTCTGAGCCTTCCGTAAAAATCGTCGAACGCGATCAGTACTGTCGCCGCCGCATAGTTCATCGCAGCCAGCTGGTCGTTGACTGAATCCAGGCGCGGCGCCGGGTCGCCTGGAATCGGCTGCACGCAACTGGCGATTAGCATCTTGGCCATGTTAGTCGAGATCTGGTGTAAATTTTCAAAGCTTGCGGCCTGATCCTTGTGTGGCCGGGCTCTCATTTCAATTTCCTTGATCATACGCTCGGCGCGTTCGACATTTTGTGAGACGCAAGCCTGATATTGCCGGTTCATCATGGCTTCGCTCGAAGCTTTCGGATCACTAGCCGGTGGTTTCTGCGGCTGCTGGAGAACGAAATTGTCCATCTGCGCTTTTGTCAGTGAATCGCTGAATTCCTTCAACGGCCCGCGCAGGGATATACCGGCGTCACGAACAGCCCACAGCGTCTGGACGAACGCCCTAAGTCGCTCGGGCGGAGGAAACGCGGCAGGCGCACGGCAATCAGCTTTGATGTTCTTGATCGACTGAGCGACAACCGTTTGCGCCTTTCCAAGGGCAGCCCGCTGTGTGCCGGACAGCTGCACGGATTGTTCGATACGCGCGGATGGCCAGTTGGTTTCGGTATTTCCGGTATCCACGCATTGGCCCATGGGCCCGTCGTTGTTGGAGTCATCTTTCACAGCCGATCCTGTGGTCGCAGTCCGTGCCAGCGACCGGGGCAGGTCGAAGCGCCCGGTGATCGTGTCGGCAATCACATCAAATCCATGGCCATGCAGGCGGGGCGCATACTCGTTCGGCCAGAATGTAAATCCAAGCATGTCCTCGTAGGCCGTCGGCCAGGCTGGGGGGCCGACCCACCCAAGACGGGATCCGGCGATGCCCGGGATTTCCCGTGCCGCGGCTGCCCGAGGTTCGGCAGCTAAAGCCCGCGCGGCCGCGCGGCGATGGTAGCGCGCCCGCGGGTAGTGGCCCACTGCGCCGAGCGCGTGACGGAAAGGTCGCGTAATACCGCTTAGAATACCATGCGGCGACAGTTGCGCACGGCCCATTTCAGGAAGCAGGACCGCTGCTGCCAGAACCCCGCCAATAATAATTGTGCGCCCGCGCATGGCCGAACACCGAAGCCCGTTGCCACAATTCAAACGATGGCAGTTAGACAACGGACCGACTAGCCCGTGAGTTCCAATCGAATTCTAACTGAGTCCGGGTGGCGGCGTCATCCTGCTTGAAGAAGTTCCGGCTTTTCTTTGTCTTTTGCCTGTCGAATTTCTTCGAGCTTGCTTTCGACGTGCTTCGAAAAGACGTACTGTGCAGGCCGTTGTCGATCGAGTGGAATTTCGGGCTTCATCGCGCCTTCAGTGCTGATGCCGCGTAGTGCGACGCCCATGGCCTTCAGCGGGTGCGCGACAGCATCCTGGACTGCGGATGCTTCATACCCTGAATGCACCATGCAGTCGGCGCATTTCTCGTAGTTCCCTGTGCCGTAGGAATCCCAACCGGTGCCATTCATCAGTTCGTCGAAGGTCTTCGCATAGCCTTCCCCGAGCAGATAACAGGGCTTCTGCCAACCAAAGATAGTCCGGGTCGGATTTCCCCATGGCGTGCAGTGATAGCTCTGGTTTCCCGCCAGGAAGTCGAGGAACAGGCTCGATTGGCTGAACGACCACTTCGTCTTGCTAGGGCCGCGTTTGAAAACATCGCGGAACAGCTGCTTGGTTTTGCCACGATTGAGGAAGTGTTGCTGGTCCGGCGCGCGCTCGTAAGCGTACCCGGGCGACACCGTGATGCCGTCAACGCCCAACTCCATGGCGGTGTCAAAGAACGCTGCGACGCGATCGGCCTGCGCGGTGTTGAACAGGGTGCAATTGATGTTGACGCGGAATCCGCGTTCCTTGGCATGCTTGATTGCCGTTACGGCCCGGTCATAGGTCCCCGGCTGGCAGACCGAGTGATCGTGCATCTCCTTGTCGCCATCGAGATGCACTGACCAGGTGAAGAATGTGCTCGGCTCGTATTGCGAAAGCTTCTTGTCCATCAAAAGCGCATTGGTGCACAGATAGACGAATTTTTTCCGGGCGACGATTCCGCGCACAATTTCCGGTAACTGCTTGTGCAGCAGCGGCTCGCCACCTGCGATCGAAACCACAGGCGCGCCACACTCGTCGACTGCGTGCAATGCGTCCTCGACGGACATGTTCTGGTGCAGGATGGGGTCCGGGTAATCGATCTTGCCGCAACCGGCGCAAGCCAGATTGCACCGGAACAACGGCTCCAGCATCAGCACCAGCGGGTAGCGCTTTCGGCCGGTCAGACGCTGACGGATGACGTAGCTACCGACAAAGAGTTTCTGAAGAAGGGGAATGCCCAAGATTACTATCCTTGCTGATTTGCTGGGTACCGGTCACATCCAGAAGTTCTACAGGCACCCGGAATTCAATGTGTTCATCCTGGCCGGGCAGGGTGAAGACCTCCACCGGCTCGATGGCTCGCAGCGCATTGATCACGTCCCGAACCATGATTTCAGGCGCCGAGGCTCCAGCCGTAATGCCAACAACCTCGACGTTATGCAACCACTCCGGCTTTATTTCGCTGCCATTGGCGATCAGATGGCTAGGAACGCCGGCTTCGACCCCGATTTCGCGCAGCCGATTTGAATTAGAACTATTCTTAGCGCCGACGACGAAAATCACGTCGACCAGCCGGGTTAGCTCCAGCAGCGCAGTTTGGCGGTTCTGTGTCGCGTAGCAAATGTCCTGTGTACCCGGCCCGACGACGTCTTTGAAACGACGGTACAATGCCGCGATAATCCCCTTGGTGTCGTCGACGCTAAGGGTCGTCTGCGTCACGTAAGCGACTGGGGTGTCCTCAGCCAGGTCGAGAGCGTTAACGTCCGCCTCGGTCTGCACGAGGATTACGGGACCCGGAATCTGGCCGAGGGTACCCTCTACTTCCGGATGAGCCGCGTGTCCGATCAGAATGACTGTGCGCCCGTTGCGTAGATAGTGACGCCCTTGCGCGTGAACCTTGGATACAAGCGGACAGGTCGCGTTGAGGACGCGGAGTCCGCGTTCGGCGGCTTCCTCCTGGACCTTTTTCGCCACCCCGTGCGCGCTGAAGATCGTGATCGCGTTCGGCGGGACTTCCGAAAGCTCTTCAACAAAACGAGCGCCACGCGCCTTGAGCGCATCGACCACCCATTTGTTGTGCACAATCTCGTGCCGTACGTATATGGGCGGTCCGTATTTATCGAGTGCGCGCTCGACAATTTCGATAGCGCGGACCACTCCCGCGCAAAAACCGCGCGGCTTCGCCAGTATGACCTTCATCACGCTTTTCCCTGAGCGCGTCCGTTCAATGCATTGGCCTGCCGCCGGCGTTCGGCGCGCTCGCCGAGAGACTCAATTTCGGCCGGCTGCAATTCCGGTGCGTGACGTGATCCAAACACATCGAAAACCTTGTTGACGATGCCGTTCGCGTCCAGTCCGGCCTTGGCATACATGGCGGGCGGGCTGTCGTGGTCGATGAAGATGTCCGGCAGCACCATGCTGCGGACCTTGAACCCCGGGCGTTCGAGCGCGTGCGATTCGCTGAGCAGCTGCATCACATGGGCCGCAAATCCACCGATCGCACCTTCCTCTATCGTGATCAACAATTCATGCTCCCGCGCGAGTTGAAGGATGAGTTCGTTATCGATCGGCTTGGCGAAGCGGGCATCGGCGACGGTCGTTGAAATTCCATGTGCCGCAAGCGTTTCCGCTGCCTTGATACACTCCGCAAGGCGCGTGCCGAGCGAGAGGAGCGCAACCGTGCTGCCTTGCGTGATGATGCGGCCTTTCCCGATTTCGAGAGGCACACCTTCCTCGGGCATGACGACGCCGACGCCGTCGCCGCGCGGATAGCGAACTGCCGAGGGCCGATCATCGATCGCGGCAGCAGTGGCGATCATGTGAACGAGTTCGGCCTCGTCGGCGGCAGCCATGATGACGAAGCCTGGCAGACAGCCGAGGTAGGCGAGGTCGAAAGAACCCGCGTGGGTCGGGCCATCGGCCCCCACGAGCCCGGCGCGGTCCATCATGAAGCGCACTGGCAGCTGCTGGATTGCCACGTCATGCACGACTTGGTCATAGGCGCGTTGCAGGAAGGTCGAGTAGATCGCAACGAACGGCTTATAGCCCTGTGTGGCCAGCCCTGCCGCGAACGTGACTCCGTGCTGTTCGGCAATGCCTACATCGAAGGCGCGGTCGGGGTACGCCTTAGCGAAAATATCGACGCCAGTACCGCCTGGCATCGCCGCGGTGATTGCGACGATCTTGTCGTCTTTCGCTGCTTCTTTCACGAGAGTTTCGCCAAAAACCTTTGTGTAAGACGGCGCGTTCGAAACGCCTTTCTGCTGTTTGCCGGTTGCGACGTCGAATTTGACGACACCGTGATATTTGTCCTTCGAGGCCTCGGCCGGCGCGTAACCTTTTCCTTTCTGTGTACGGACGTGGACTAGGAACGGCCCATTGTCCGCGTTGCGCACGTTTTCCAAGACGGGCAGGAGCTGGCCGAGATCGTGACCGTCAACAATTCCGACGTAATAGAAACCAAGCTCTTCGAACAATGTACCGCCGGTCACAAAGCCGCGCGCAAGTTCTTCCGCGAGATAGGCCTTTTCCTTGAAAAATTTCGGCAAGTGATTAACGACCTGCTTGCCGATGTCGCGAATCGACATGTAGGTCGGACTCGACAAAAGGCGCGTGAGATAATTCGACATGGCGCCAACCGGAGGCGCAATCGACATCTCGTTGTCGTTCAAGATCACGATCAATCGGCGGTTCATCGCGCCGGCGTTGTTCATGGCCTCGTAGGCCATTCCGGCGGAAATGGCGCCGTCGCCGATCACGCAAATCACGTTGTGTTGCTGGCCGGCAAGGTCTCGTGCCACAGCCATGCCCAAACCTGCCGATATCGACGTTGAGGAGTGAGCCGCACCGAAGCAGTCGTACTCGCTTTCGGAACGCTTGGTGAACCCGGACAAGCCGCCGCCCGTCCGCAACGTCTTTATGCGATCCCGGCGGCCAGTGAGGATCTTGTGAGGATAAGCCTGATGGCCAACGTCCCAGATCAATTTGTCATTGGGGGTGTCAAAGATGTAATGCAATGCGACCGTCAGTTCGATCACCCCGAGGCTTGCTCCAAGGTGGCCGCCCGTGACCGCGACCGCGTTGATCGTCTCCGCGCGCAATTCATCGGCCACTTGTCGAAGGCGCCGTGCATTGATACGGCGCAGATCGGCAGGGCTCTTTATCGAGTCGAGGATGTTGGTGGTTGGGTCTGTCAGGAACTCATCTTTGGGCGCCGTCATGCTGTAACTACCTTCCCACTCACTCGGAGGCGCTTGTGCTATTGGCAAACCTCTCGAAATTATTTGTTGTCGCCCAATATGAGCTTTGCCGGCTCTGCTACGAAGTCTCTCAGTTAGCGTCAATCTATGACGCGTGCAAAAGTTCCGCACAGAAAGAATTGATAATATTGCGTCGAAGTGCAAGTGGGGGTGACTTCCCTGTAGCCGGAAGGCAACATCTAGTATGCTAGCGACTGTCGTTACCGGAATCGTGAGGCTTTGTACCCGATTCCCTTGGCCAATCATTGTCTTAGCGCTGCTGGGAGCGTTCGGGTCAGCCGTCTATGCGGCGCGACATTTCGCCATCAATACCGACATCAACAAATTGATTTCTTCCGAACTCGATTGGCGCAAGCGCGAAGCGGAGTTCGAGAAGACCTTCCCTGGACATTACGGCTCAACCTTGGTGGTCGTCGACGCGCCAACCGCGGAGTATGCGTCGCGAGCCGCGGCCGATTTGGCCGCGCAACTCAAAGCCAAGCCCCAACTTTTCCGCTCGATCGACGACATCGGCGGCAGCGAATTCTTTGCGCGCAACGGATTGCTCTACAGGTCGACCGACGACGTCGCGAGTTTCGCCAAGGGGCTCGGACAGGCGGCTCCCCTGATCGGCACGCTTGTTGGCGATCCAAGTCTACGGGGCCTTACGCGCACGCTCTCGCTGGGACTTATTGGCGTGCAAAACAAGATGGTCACGCTCGATGCCATGGCGAGACCGTTGTCGATGGCATCGACAACACTGGAGAACGTGCTCGCAGGCAAGCCTGCGTCATTCTCATGGCAGGCTTTGGTCAGCGGTCAGCAACCGGCGCAAAGTGACTTACGGCGATTGATCGAGGTCCGCCCTGTTCTTGATTTTTCTGCTCTTCAACCTGGCCAGGTCTCAAGCAACGCCATCCGTCAGGCGGCATCCGATCTCCAACTTGCGCAAAAATATCAGGCTCGGGTGCGTTTGACCGGCTCCGTGCCGATGGCTGATGAAGAGTTCGCGACTGTTCAACATGGGGCTCTGGCGAACGCCATCGCCACGATCGTGATCGTCCTGACGATTCTTTGGCTTGCCCTTAAATCGGCCCGTCTCATTGTTGCGGTGTTTGTCAATCTGTTTGTTGGGTTGGCCATCACGGCCGCACTTGGCCTGATGATGGTCGGTGCGCTCAACATGATATCGGTTGCCTTCGCGGTGTTGTTCGTCGGCCTTGGCGTTGATTTCGGCATTCAGTTTTCCGTGCGCTACCGCGCTGAACGCCACGATAAGCCAGAGCTCCTTCCTTCATTGGATCAGGCCGCGGAAAAAATAGGTGTTCCGCTGACTCTCGCGGCCGCCGCGGTGGCAGCAGGTTTCCTTTCATTCCTTCCGACTGACTATCGGGGCGTTTCAGAATTGGGTGCGATCGCCGGCGTCGGCATGCTGATCGCCTACATTACAAGCATCACGGTGTTGCCGGCACTCATCGCAGTGCTCAATCCACCGGGCGAGGCCGAGCCGATTGGTTACAGCGCGCTGGCCCCGGTCGACCGGTTTCTTCAGGAATATCGAATTCCCGTTATCGTCGGCACGCTAGCCGTGGCCGTACTGGGCGCGCCATTGCTCTATTTCCTGACTTTCGACTTCGATCCGATCCATCTGCGCAGTCCCGAGACGGAGTCGATTTCAACGATACTCGAACTCGCAAATGACTCGCGTGCGGGCATCAACTCGGTGAATGTCGTAGCGCCATCGCTCGACGAGGCCGTATCAGCCGCACAAAAGTTGCAAAAACTGCCTGAAGTCTCGGAGACGCAGACGCTGCTCAATTTCGTGCCGCAAGATCAGGACAAGAAACTGGCGCTCATCCAGGAATTCAGCCGGCAGCTTGCCCCGGCTCTGGGAAGACCCGGCTCTAGCAAGCCGCCGACTGATGCGGAAAACGTGGCAGCGCTGGACGGCATGGCGGATCAGCTCAACAAAGCCGCAGGCAGTGCCTCGGGCCCGGGTGCCGACGCCGCCAGGCTGCTCGCAGGCAATGCGGTGAAATTGGCCCAGGCGAATGAAGAAACACGCATGCGGGCAAAGGCTGCGTTCATCGTGCCAATGGAAACCGCCACCGGCCAGTTGCGCGGCTTTCTGGGCGCTCAAAAAGTCACCCAGGAAAACCTGCCGCAAGCTCTTAAACGGCAATGGCTGGCCGCTGATGGACGTGCGCGCGTCGAAATCGCGCCCAAGGGCGATACGAATGACACCGAGGTCTTGCGATCGTTCGCGCGTGCAATCCTTGCCGTCTATCCGAATGCGACTGGCGGTCCAATTTCCATTCTTGAATCGAGCCGCACCGTTGTCCGCGCATTCTTTGAAGCAGGATTCTACGCGCTCATTTCAATCGCCATCCTGCTATGGATCGTTCTGCGACGCTTCGGCGATGTGTTGTTGACGCTCGTTCCGCTTCTGTTGGCGGGAGTTGTCACTCTTGAAATTTGCGTACTGATAGGCATGCCGCTGAACTTCGCCAACATCATTGCATTGCCTTTGCTGCTGGGCGTCGGCGTAGCGTTTAAGATTTACTACATCACGGCCTGGCGATCGGGCCGCACGAACTTGCTACAATCGAGCCTGACGCGCGCGGTGATCTGGAGCGCGCTGACGACTGCGACGGCGTTCGGAAGTCTTTGGTTGTCGCAGCATCCCGGCACGTCAAGCATGGGCAAGCTGCTCGCCCTGTCGCTTGTATGCACGCTGGCGGCGGCAGTCTTATTTCAGCCCGCGCTCATGGGAAAACCCCGTCGAAGCGGGCGTCTTTGAGCAGACATCCTCGCTCGGACCGGGCGCCGCCGCTACCGTCTTTCGATTGGCAGCCGGTTTTGACGTCGTGCGTTGCGTCGAAGCGGTCACATCCGCTGTTTCGAAGCGCGTCCAGTTTTCTCCGCCACAGAGAAATCCGAGAAAACATCCCTGCACGCGCAAAGTATTGGGATCCACCAGCGTGATGTTGGCAGAATAAGTATGGCCGTCCTCGGAGTTATAGATCTGGCCATCCCAGCGGTTCCCTTTGCTTGGCGTCATGCCAAGCAAAATGGGCATGCCAAGCGTCGGTCGAGAGCGCAGGTTCGGATCTGGATTCTTTTTATCGATGCCGCCCGGCTGTGCTTCCCATGCCACCACGCCCCAAAGTCGGCCATCACAATCGGCGATCTTTATTCTTGCGAGTTGCTTGGCCACCAGCCATTCGCCGGTGGGATCGGTAGGGGTGCGAGCGGGCTGTGCTGAAGGTGCGCTGTTTATGAGCACCAGGCCTGCAAGCAAGGCCAAGAAAAGGCGCGCGTTAGCGTGTTTTCGAATGCTTCGAACTGGCACGTGTGACACCCATTTTTCAAGGACCGGCCGCATTCCTAACATCGGAAATGGTCGAAATCATGCCTGGTTTCTCGACTCAATACCGCCCAAATTGCAATAAATTGGAACTCTGAAGCACGTTAGACCGTTTCCCATGCAAATTCTTGGTTAGCCGAACAGCGCTTGGGGTTTTTTCAGACGGGGTTTTGTATTGCTCGATATTCCTGCGGAGTTTAGCCCGCCCGCACCTGTACCGCGGGCGGAAGCTTTAGGTCCTCTCTCACTGCTTCGCGTCCTGGCAAATAATCCACTCGAAGCATGGACGTCGGCCCATTTCGAGCAACCCATCGTCATGGGTGGTTTGTCGGTTGGTCGGGTCGCCGTCATCAGCGACCCAGGCGCCATCCGACGCGTGCTCATGGTCAATGTCGACAACTACCAAAAGGATTGGTTGCAGCGCCGTGTTCTGTCGGCGGCTCTGGCGAACGGACTGCTGACCGTGGAAGCCGATCAGTGGAAGCTCCAGCGTCGGGCCTTGGCCCCTCTGTTCAATCTCAGGACCGTGCACGGCTTCACCACTGCAATGCTCGAAACCGCCGACGCGACGGCCGAGCGGTTCAGCCGGCGTGAAGGCGAGGTCGTGGACGTCGCCGACGAGGCGACGCGTATTACGGTCGACGTGCTCGAACGCACCATCTTCTCGGATGGATTTGGCCGCAATCCCGATGACATTCGCGCTGCAATGACCGCCTATTTCAATACGGTGGGGCGCATCGATCCGCTCGACATTCTGGGTGTGCCGTCCATCGTGCCGCGACCGAGCCGCTGGAAGTTGCGACCGACATTAAAATTTTTCGAGGAAACAATCGACGAAATCATTGCCTTGCGCCATCGGCGGTTGGCGGCCGATCCGACAAGTGTTCCGCGAGATATTCTTACGTTGCTGCTCGAGGCACGCGATCCCGATAGCGGCAAGGCGTTAAGCGATGTCGAGGTTCGTGCGAATATTCTGACTTTTATTGCTGCTGGCCAGGAGACAACGGCCAACTGCATCACCTGGACCCTGTATCTGCTGTCACAGTCGCATGAATGGCGGGAACGTGTTCAGGCCGAGGCTGACAACGAATGGGGTTCACTGGACAGTCTGGCTGATCGTCTCGTCGTCACCCGCGCGGTGATTGACGAGGCCAACCGGCTTTATCCGCCAATCACAGCGATCAGCCGCACGGCGCTGGATTACGACGAACTTGCGGGTGAAACGATCAAGCCCGGTACGTTGATTGTCATCGCGCCCTATGTCTTACACCGCCATCGTGCACTGTGGACGCGGCCGAACGCTTTCGATCCAAACCAATTCTTCGGCAAGGCACGCGAGTCGATTGATCGTTTTGCCTATTTGCCCTTTGGCGTCGGCCCACGCATCTGCATCGGTGCTACCTTTGCAATTCAGGAAGCCTCGATCATGGTCGCAACGATCATGCGCCATTTCACGCTTGAAATGGTTTCAGGAAGCACGCCATGGCCTGTTCAGAAAGTGACGCTGCGCCCGAAGGGCGGTCTGCCGATGATCGTACGGCGGCGCTGATCCGCGCAGCGACTACTGGCCGTGATCTTCCAGAACCTTCAGGCAAACCTTGCGCAGGCATTAGCGGTGTTCTTGTAGGCACGCGCGCGAAGTGTGTCTGGAATGACTCACGGCAGAACTTGGTCGAGTCTGGCGCAGACGCAGCCTGTTCTTCCGGTGTACCTGTCAGGAAACCTCCCTGCTACGCGGGCCGCCGATTTTCGCCAACCGCGAATGTCGCAGTGGCGAAGATTTGCATCATGACGAAGAGTGCGCACATTCTGAGGTACATTGTCAGGTGCCCTGGTTTCGTGCATTGTTCGGTGACAACCGCTGCAGCAATTCGACGTTTCACGAAAAGCGAGGCGGTAGATTGACGCGCGGCGGCTGTATCGAGTTTTCCACATGTCTGTGCCGTCACATGGGGCGAGCGTTATCGTGCACTGGGTTATTTTGGCCATCGCTCTTTTATTTTCCGTCAACGGGACGAGTTACGCGCAGAGGGTGGGGCCATTCGACCGATTGGCCGGGTCCTGGTCGGGGTCGGGTACGGTCGAATTGTCCAACGGGACACATGAATCGATCAGGTGCCGCGCAGCTTATGATGTTGGCGGTCAAAGCAAACTTCAGCTCAACATCCGGTGCGCCAGCGAGGGCTCTAACTTCGACCTGCGGGCCAACGCTGACTATTCGGCCGGTGCAGTCAGCGGCTACTGGAGCGAGTCAACACGCGGTGTTTCCGGCACGATTTCTGGCAGGGCTGAAGGCGACCGGTTTCAAGTCGTGGCCAGAGCGGCATCTTTTGTGGCGACTATCGCACTGATTACGCATGGCGGGCGACAATCGGTGTCGATTAGGTCGCAAGATTCGCAGTCCACCATCAGATCCGTTTCGGTGAATCTCCGCCGATAGGGTTAGATAACGGGCCTTATTTGGTCGATCGCAGCAGCGAGTGGTGTGACATGCGGCGCACCAGCTGACTAAGAAACATTGCGATCGGCCGGAGCATGAACAGGTCGGCGAACAGCGCCGCCACCATCGCGAAGGCACTGAGCCAGCCGAAGAGCCGCAGCGACGGCAAGCCCGATAGCACGGTCATGGCGAGGCCGCAGGCGAGAACTGCCGACGTCAGAATCAGCGGCGGGCCGACGAGAATCGTCGCCCGCTCAACGCCGACCGCGGGATCAGCATCGATATCCTCGATCTGCAGGCGGTTCAGGAAGTGAATGGTCGCGCTCAGTCCGAGTCCGAAGGATACGGTCAATGCAATGACGCTGGCGAACTGCAATCCCTGACCTGTCAACAGCAAGACGGTGCCGGCGAGAACAATCGGAAATAGCCCGGGCAGAATGCTGATCAGCATGACGATGGGCGACCAGAACGCCAGGCCGATAAACGCAGCGACAAAGATGATCTCGATCGTGAGCCCTCGGCTCAACTTATCAATCATCAGCGCGCTGTTTCGCGCCGAAATCACCGAGAGACCGGTGACTGCGATCTTGTAACCGGGAAACTTCTTGCGCACGCTGTCTAGGTCGTGATCGACGCGATCGACAATTGGCAGCAATTGACTGGCGTCGGAATCCGGCACCCGCCCGCTGATGATCACAGCATCCTGCTCGGCTGAAATGAACCGCCGCGTCAGATAGGGTGGCAGCAGGTCAACGTATTCCTTGAGTGTTTCGACGTCAGATTTGTTGAGCTTTTCGGCGAGCCAGCGCCGCAGGGTGTCGAGAGACCAGACATTGCCCACGCCTTTCTGATGTTCGAGCAGCGAGTGGACCTCGGCGATCACCGCCAGCGTCTCTGGCGCGTAGAGAGAGGCGCCTTTCGGAAATTGAATATAGACCTCGAAGGGATTGGCCCCGGTCAGCTTCACATCGAGACGCTGGCTGGCCTGGACCGCCTGTTGACGGTCAGGCACCTGGTCGGCGAGACGATAGCGCGCCTGCAGCTGCGCGTAGGCAAGCGATAATACGGCAACGACGATGAGGCTGATCGCGGAATAAAGGCCGGGGCGCGCCACCATGCGTACTGCGATCCACCCGCAGAGCCGGCGCAAGACGTTCAGCGCGGTGTCCATGTTTCTGACAGCCGCGACGAATTCGCCCTCATTGCGAATGAGCAACACCCCAAGCAATGGCACACCCATCAATACCGCGATCAATGCAACCGTGACCGCAACCAGGCCCGCTTCGCCGAAGGTGCGTACCAAGTCGGATTCTGAGAATTGCAAAGCGATGAACGACACCCCCGCGGTCGCGTGAGTGAGCACGCAGGCCGGCCCGACAATGAGTAGCGCATTGCGAAAGGCCGTGACTTTGTCGTCGCCGGCGAGGAGGCGATCACGCGCTGCAAAGGTAATCTGCATGCTGTCGGAGAAGCTGATGACCATGATCAGCGGCGTCATTACATTCAGAAACAGGTTCAGGCTGAAGCCGAACCATCCCAGCGCTCCGAGCGCGAGGAGAATCGCCACCAATGGTGGTCCTGCCGCGATGATCATGAATGAAAAGCGGCGGAAGAACATGATCGCGATCAGACAACCGGCTGCGAAGCCGAGCGTGTTGTAGAGCAGGCGGTCACGCTGAATGGCGTTGCGAATTTCGTGCTGCATCACCGGCACACCGGACAATTCGCCCCTTAATCCGGTCCCCTCGAGGCTCGTACGGACTTCGTTGCGGATTTCATCGACGACCTTGTTGAGCCGATCCGGTGCGGTCGCAGCAGGTTCCAGTGCCAGCACCATCAAGGTGAGCTTGCCGTCAGGCGACAGCATCTTGTCGCGAATGATTTCGTTCGCCATCACACGCTCGATGAGAGCCTGGTATTCGGCCCCTTCGGGCAAGGGATTGGGGAAGAGCGGAGGCGGGATCTGCCCGTCTTTAGGCGGTTCGCGCGCCGCGAAAATCGAGATCAGGCCCCTCGTGCCGTCGATCAACTGAAGTTCGATCGCAAGGTCGCGCAGCTTCTCGAGCGAAGAGCGCTCCAGCAATTTGTCACCCTCAATGACGATGAGGACGTCGAATTCGTTCGACGGGAAACGACGCGTCACTTCTTCGTAAGTGCGAAATTCATCCGTGTCAGAGCGGAACAGCTGGCTAAGTGAATCGTCGACTTTCACGCGCGTGAAGCCGACCGCCGCCACAATACAAAGCAGAATGAAAACGATCGCACAGAGAATCTGGTGATTAAGGGCGAAAAACCCGATGCGCTCAATTCCCAGCGCAAGATTGCGCGGTTTGACGACGCGCGGCTGGTATTCCGAAAAGTTGTCTTGGGGCGGAAGGCTGCTCACTGATCCCCCGGTCGAGCCTGCGAACGAAATGATGGACTGCCAGATGTGAAATTGCCACTAGGCCAAGGGCGAATACTCCTTCACCGCCCCCGCGGGTTCCGCCGCCCGCGCGGCCTGGCCCCAGCGGCGCTCGATATAATCGATCACCATCTGCTTGAAATCCGCGCTCAGCGTCGCGCCGCGCAGCGTGGCGGCCTTCTTGCCGTCGATGAACACCGGGGCCGTCGGCTGCTCGCC
>DATLJR010000354.1:0-1581 GCA_035538755.1 Pseudolabrys sp. | reverse complement strand
CGTATTTTCCAGCCTTATCATTCCTATGCGATAGGCGAAATCGTCGTGAGACAACCTGTTGTATGCGTTAGAAGCTGAGAAGCGTATCGGCGGATCCTGAAATACGGCTTGATGACCAAAGAGCTCCATGGTCGGTCTGCTTCGGAGGCGCTTTGCCTCTTCGATCATCAGTCGCTAATCCTTGCCCACCATTTTTCTTGCGATGTCATCTCGACCAGAGGAAAATCCTACCCCGTCGGGAATCTGGAGAATGCCCATTGAAATGTCACCAGCCGGGCTAAGCAGCAAACATCATTGGAAGGCAAAGTAGATGGACGATGTCGCAATCGTCGGCGCGCCACTACAAGGCGTCGCTAGTCCGGGCATTACGACGGTGTTAACTATCATCGTACCTACCTTGAACGAGCGCGAGAATATCGAACCGTTAGTCGCCTCGCTGGCGGAAGCACTGCCGGATACGACATGGGAAGCGATATTTGTGGACGATGACTCGCGGGACGGCACATCCGAACATGTTCGTGCCCTCGCTCGGCGCAACCCGCGGCTGCGCTGTCTTCAACGGATCGGCCGGTGCGGTCTCGCAACAGCTTGCATCGAAGGTGTGCTCGCTTCTTGCTCGCCCTACATCGCGATAATGGATGCCGATCTCCAGCACGATGAGCGGCTGCTGCCGCGCATGTTGGAGGCGATCGAGAGTGGCACTGTCGATCTCGTCATCGGGAGCCGCTATGTGGCTGGCGGGGGTTTCGGCGATTGGAGCAGCCGCCGCATCCGGATTAGCGGGATCGCGACGCCGCTCGCGCACTTTATCTGCAAGGCCGAGATTGCCGACCCGTTGAGTGGCTTCTTCATGTGCCGCCGCGAGGTGTTCGAAGGGGCGCTGCGTCACATGTCGGGACAGGGATTCAAGGTTCTACTCGACCTTCTCGCCTCATCGCCAAAGCCGCTAAGGGTGCGGGAACTCCCCTACAGGTTCCGTGAACGACAGCACGGCGAAAGCAAGCTCGATACATTGGTCGCTTGGGAATACGGGATGCTGCTCGCCGACAAGCTGTTCGGCAAGTTCATCCCGGTGCGTTTCGCTGTGTTCGGCCTGATCGGCGGATTGGGACTCCTCGTTCATCTCGCTACGCTGTGGATTGCCCTCGATGGGCTAGGCTTCGAATTCGCTGCGGCGCAGGCCACTGCCACGGTGGTGGCAATGACTTCCAACTTCTTTCTGAACAATCAGTTTACTTATCGGGACCAGCGGCTGCGCGGGCTGGCTCTGATGCGCGGCCTCGGCGTCTTTTATTTGATCTGCGGGGTCGGCGCGGTTGCCAACGTCGGAGTTGCTTCCTTTGCTTTCACCTCACACTATACATGGTGGCTGGCCGGCGTGGCCGGAGCGGTCGTCGGCTCTGTCTGGAACTTTGCGATGTCCTCCGTTTTCACTTGGCGTCGAGGTTAAGGACCGCGATTTTGGCCGACGGCGGCGGGCGCCGGCCAACGAGCCGCGTCCAATAGATTCGCGGTATCGGCGGCGCGGCCACGGGTGGATTGACGCGCGCCGATCAGTGTGGCATCGAGCTCTCCCGACTC
>DATLJR010000353.1:0-1584 GCA_035538755.1 Pseudolabrys sp. | reverse complement strand
CTGCCGCATGTGGTCGTGATGAAATTTGAAGGGGGCAAGGTCGCCCACGAGCATATCTACTGGGATCAAGCCTGCGTGCTCGCTCAGATCGGTCTCCTCGACCCGAGCCAACTGCCCGTCACCGGCGCGCCGCAAGCCGAGACGCTCGTTGAAAAATCGCGGCGCAAGCGCGCACGGGCGTGAGCGCGCCGCGCGCATAAATGCCCGATGTTGGGGTATACCGGCATGCATAGCACCCGAGCGCCAACGCGATACTCAGGAGGTAGCGTCATGCCGTTTGTTCGCATCGATCTCGTGCGGGGTAAGTCCGTCCAATATCGAAAGACGATCGGCGAAATCGTCTATAACGCGATGCGCGACGTGATCGATGTGCCGAAGGA
This sequence comes from Pseudolabrys sp., assembly GCA_035538755.1. Classification (GTDB taxonomy): domain Bacteria; phylum Pseudomonadota; class Alphaproteobacteria; order Rhizobiales; family Xanthobacteraceae; genus Pseudolabrys. Next base: position 1,204 of record DATLJR010000353.1, on the reverse strand, counting down.
CGATAAATTCCAAGTCATCGCCGAACATCCGCTCGAAGTCTTCAATGTCAGCGAGAGCTATCTGGGCAATCATTACAGCAAAGACGTCGTCCTGATCCAAATTACACTGAATGCGGGGCGGTCGGTCGGGCAGAAGAAGGCGTTTTACAAGCGCATCGTTGACGATATGAATACGCAGTTGAATGTGCGGCCGCAGGACGTGGTGATCCACCTGGTGGAAGTCGCGAAAGAAAATTGGTCGTTCGGTGGCGGCATTGCGCAATACGCGGCTTGACCGGCCTTGGTAAGCGGACTTGAACACCGCGGCAAGCTGTGTGCTCGCGATGTCCGGCGGGGCCGGAACTTGGGCGGTCTAGCAAGCATGGAAGAATGATACGATGGCACTAGAGATACGGCCAAACTGCGAATATTGTGACAGAGATCTGCCGCCAGCATCGACGATCGCGCGAATCTGTTCCTACGAGTGTACATTCTGCGCTGATTGCGTAGAGAATGTGCTTTTCAATGTATGTCCGAACTGCGGCGGCGGCTTTGAACCCCGCCCAATCCGACCAGCGACCGAATGGCGGCGCGGGCTTTCGGTCGCGAACAGGCCACCTTCGACCAAGCGACGCCTTCTGTCGTACACGCGTGAGGATATTTCAGCGCACTCCCAACGCATTAGGAACATTCCTCCAAAAGATCGTTAGGTCGTGGTAAGTGAGGAGACCCCGATCCTTTGGGGCACAAGGACGGAGAAAAGAAAATCTTTGTCCCTGCCGACACGCCCATTGCCTTTTTCACTTCGCATCTAGCATTCCGGATTTCGCTACCCTTAATGCGGCCTACTTACTTCGTGCCCAGAAGCAGGCCGGCGGCGCTCGTGGCGATGGCGGCTCGCGCGACGGGCGCGCCGATGCTAGCCTTGCCCTTGCAGTCTTGGCGACTTGCGAACGCGGGGTAGGGGAGCGATGCCTAGGCCGATCGGTCTGATATTTGCCGCGACGGCGATCCTCGTTTCGTCCGTCTTCGTTTCACCCGTCTTGGCGGCGACCTGTCCTGCACCCCTCGCGCAGGCAAAGCGGCTCGTATTGGTCGCGACGCAATCCATGGATACGGCGCTTGCGACGTTGCAGCTGTTCACGCGCCGGTCGGCTGACATGCCGTGGAAACGCGTCAGCGCGGTCGAGCCCGCGGTCGTCGGCAAGGCCGGCCTCGGCTGGGG
>DATLJR010000352.1:0-1665 GCA_035538755.1 Pseudolabrys sp. | reverse complement strand
AGGCGATGTATGCATCGCTGCCAATTTACGTCGTCTTCTTCGTTACCATTGGTTTCACAGTGTTTTTCCCGGACGTTGTCCTCTATCTCCCGAAGCTGCTGCTTCCCGAATCCGTCGGCTGCTTCAGGAGCCCGACCGGAGACTATATATGCCCGCCCTAGCCGCTATCGCGCGTGCGGCTCGATCAGTTCTATCCGGTTGCCGAACGGATCGTGCACATGCCGCCGGTCGCAGCCCGGCAACAGCTTGGAGTTCGTCGGCGCCGAGGATTTCCTTCGCCTGGGAGGCAATGTTTGCGAGTTGCGCCCGACATCATTTTTGCTGGTGGCACTTTGAGCGTGGCGGCGTTGCGGCGTCTCAATCGCACCGTGCGACGGCGCTCCTCGCCCGTGCCCAGCCGGGCGCTGAAATCGTGGATCGTCATAGCGGTTTTTGCCCTTAACATTGTGGGCCGTGGTCGCAGGGTTGAAGCCTCGGCCGATTAGTACTTCTGGGCCTGGACGAGGTATCCGTAGATCATCTCTTCGCCCAATGCCTTGCACGCTTCGAGGCGATGCAACCCGTGTACGAGGACGAAGCGATCACCATCGCGCCGCACCAGGATGGGTGCTTGCTGTCCGACTTCCAGAATACTCTGCGCGATCTCTTGGACGGTCTCTGGCTTGAGCGTTGCGCGACGCTTTATCGGCACGTAGATGTTCGCGATCGCAAATTTCTCTCGCCTCATCATGATACGTCTCCGAATAAGAGATCGCTCGAGGCGATTGACACGATTAGTGCCTTGAGGCGGCGTTTCGTTGCACTGGTTGCGCGGACTCTCGCGCAGCGAAATTCGTGGCGTTGAAGCGGATTTTCTGCGCGTCGTTGAGCTCGGTCTCGAAATTCGCCAGCGCAACTTGAATTGATAAGGCGGCCCGCCAAGTGGAATCGAGTCGGGCTTGAATCGTGTCCAAGCGACTCAGCGCACTTGCTGGGATCGTCGTCGGGCAATGTGTTTCAAGATCGCGCGCAGCATCTTCGAAAGACCGTCTGACATCGTCGAGCGCATCGCGCTGCGCCATGGTGGGCCGCACGGATTGTTTGATTTCATTGATCGACCAATCGATCGCGCTCGGCGAGCCGCAGCCGTCCGCGATATTGCCCGATTGGATCTGGTGATCGAGTGAGCCTTGCAATGACGCAACCGCGAAGCGCGATTGCTGATCGGCATTCAGCGATTGCTCAAAATCCAACAGCGGCTGATGCACGATATCGATCGCCATGGACAATTCCTCGAGCTGCGATTCCACAAGCTGCAACCGTGCCACGGGTTGTGCCGGGATCTCCTTCGCGCACGATTTTGCCAAATATCCGGACGTGGCACCGAGTGCGCCGCCGAGCCTTTGCAGGAGCTCCGACTGGTCGGCGGTCAGCGTCACCTCGTTGCTGATACGGCCGATGACGGCGCTTGGATCAAAGGACGCCTCGCAGAAATTTGAATCCTGACGCAGAGCCTTGGCGAAGGCGGTGGTGAAGATAGCTTGATAGTTGAACGGCCATGGCGACGAATAGGTCGGAAAGAAGATGTTTTCAATGATCGAAGGCAGCGCGATGCTCGGATAGAGGAGCGCTGATGTCATGCCTTTTGACGATCTGGATTCATTTGACGATCCGGATTCAGACCGC
>DATLJR010000351.1:0-1562 GCA_035538755.1 Pseudolabrys sp. | reverse complement strand
CGTCTAGACAGCAAATTTCTTATAATCGCGGTATGAATGAAAACCTCTCCACCGAATTGTCGGCATGGCTGACCCAAGCTGGCCTGGCCGGCGCTCCCGAAACTGACATTTTTTCTGCGTTCTGCGACCGTTGCGTCGCGGCTGGGATTCCGCTTGGTCGCGCCCACATGGCTATCGACACGCTCCATCCGGTCCACGAGGGCCGCCTGTTCCGTTGGGGCTACGGCCCTAACGAATCCCCTGTGCACGAATATGGTCGCACCAGCTTGGAACGTCTCGACGCGTCCGGCTCGGTATCTTTGGATGTGCAGGCAGCCGAAGTCTGGCGGCGTAGTCCCTTCAACAACCTGCTGCAAACCAGCGCGTCGCTGCTGCGCCGCCGTCTGAATACCGACACTAAAGACGAGTTTTCGATGCTGCCCGACTGGTTCGCAGCGGGGATGACCGACTACGTCGCCATCATCACACGCTTTGCCGCCGAAGGCGTTATTGGTGAGATGGATGCCGTGTATTCATCATGGGGGACAAGGGCACCCGACGGTTTCAACAACGGCCAAATCGCCACGCTTGAACATATCGTGCCGTACCTCGCGCTTGCCATCAAATCAGTATCGCTCGTGCGCATGACGCGAACGCTGATGGAAACCTATCTTGGTCGCGACGCTGGCCAGCGCGTGCTCAGCGGGCGAATTGTGCGCGGCGTTGCGGAGCGAATCGACGCCGTCGTTTGGTTCAGCGATTTGAGAGGTTTCACCCGTATCACTGACACGACGCCAGAACAGATGATTCCATTGCTTAACGACTATTCCGATGTGATCGTCTCGGCAATCCATGAACATGGCGGTGATGTACTCAAGCTGATCGGCGACGGCATCCTTGCCATTTTCACCGCTGAAAGCCGGATGCAGGCATGCAACGCGGCATTAGCCGCTGCGATCGCTGCACGTAAGGGTGTTGCCGAATTGAAAGAACGTCGCGCCGCAGAAGACAAGCCAGTAACCGATGTGTACCTCGGTTTGCATGTTGGCGAGGTTTTCTATGGCAATGTCGGAAGCCGAGAGCGGTTAGACTTTACCGTCCTTGGACCGGCCGTGAACGAGACAAGCCGCATTGCGGCCATGTGTCGTTCGATCGATCAGCCCGTTCTGATGTCAGCGGCGTTCGCCAATGTTGGAGACATTAAACGCCGGCTCGTTTCGGTCGGACGATACGCTCTGCGCGGCGTTGCGCACCCTCAAGAGTTATTTACGTTCGATCCTGGGGCTTAAAAACGGTTCATGCATCGAGACCAGGTGCGGTCGTACACCGATGCTTTTTGGTCAAAACAGTCTGATGGTTCGCAAGTGGTAATGCGTTTTTGCGTCTAGCAATCACATACGGTTATGGATTTGGCCCTCAAGCAAATGGGTTCGCTAATCGATGGCTCCGCTGTCTCTCACCCACTTCGTGATCGTCGGCGCGGGCGCCGCGGGCCTGATGACCGCTCGCGAGCTTGCACGCGCCGGCAAAAAGGTGACCATCCTCGAGGCGCGAGATCGATGCGGTGGACGCATCTACCCACT
>DATLJR010000350.1:0-1544 GCA_035538755.1 Pseudolabrys sp. | reverse complement strand
CGCATAGCCAGCAGTGGGCGCATATTGCCACGATGCTAAACAACCGTCTCTTTCTGACCCTAGCCCTCGTTGCGATCGTGCTCGCATACGGCATCTACGTAATCGTTTATTGATCCATGCCAGCTAACTCACTCAAACGCCTCCGGGATCCTGCAGGTGGGGCGCTAAGCCAGCGGAACTACCGATCGAGCAACCCACGAGATTCTTTTTGGTCTTGAATCTCAAAACTGCCAAGACGATCGGCCTAGACGTCCCGGACAAGCTGCTCGCGCTCGCTGACGAGGTGATCGAATGAGGCGGCGCGAGTTCATCACGCTACTCGGCGGCAGCGCAGTGATGTGGCCGGTCGCTGCGCGCGCGCAGCAACGCGACCGAGTGCGCCGGATCGGGGTGTTGGTGGTCACCCCTGAGACCGATCGGGAATCCCAAGCCCGCATCGCGGCATTCCAGGATGGCCTTGAGAGGACGGGATGGACGATCGGCGGCAATCTACTGATCGATCGTCGTTGGGGTATTTCCGATCTGGAACGGGCACAGGCCGCGATTGCGGAATTGTTGAAGTTGGGAGACGACGTGATTGTAGCCAACGGAGTGCCAGGCTTGCGCGCGGCGCAACAGGCCAGCCGAGCCGTGCCGATTGTGTTCACCGGGGTGAGTGATCCGATCGCTCTTGGCTTTATTGAGAGTCTGGCACGTCCAGGTGGCAACATCACCGGTTTCACGCTCTTGGAGCCGACTATAGGATCGAAGTGGCTCGAGCTACTCAAGGAGATCGCCCCACGCGTCACACGCGTTGCAGTCCTGTTCAATCCAGATACGGCCCCCGCTGTCGTACAATTTTCGCGTTCGGCAGAAGCGGCAGCGCAAAAGCTGGCGGTGCAACTGCTCATGAGCTCCGTTCGTGAGCCTGCGGAAATCGATGCGATAATCATGAAGCTTGGGAACGAGACGGGTGGCGGTCTGATGTTTCCCACCGACACCTTCACAACGCGCCACCGCAAGCTGATCGTTGAACTCACGTCCCGCTATCGGCTGCCGGCCGTCTTTGGCTTTCGGAATTTTGCCGATGAGGGCGGCCTGATTTCTTACGGCGTCGATGTCCGTTACCAATTCGGACAGGCGGCGGCATATGTTGATCGAATATTGAGGGGCGAGAAGCCCGCCGATCTGCCCGTACAGCAGCCGATCAAGTTCGAACTGGTCATCAACCTCAAGACCGCGAAGGCCCTCCACCTGGAGGTGCCACCGACGCTGCTGGTAGCCGCCGACGAGGTGATCGAATAGCGGCGCTTTTTTGCTGCGGTGCATTCGGTCGTTTTTGGCACTAAGCGACGGATCGCACCTTGATGGCCGACGGTCGCTTTCGGGGCGAAGCGGACATTGGCTACGACCGCCTCGGTCGCTGATGACCCAAAGGGGACATTCTAGCTGGCGGCTTTCGGCCAGCGCGTGAATGCAAACACCCACAGGCCGATCAAGTTTAACAACGGAATGAATACCAGTATGGTCCACCAGCGGCTGCGGCCCGCGCGATGCAAGATATT
>DATLJR010000349.1:0-3592 GCA_035538755.1 Pseudolabrys sp. | reverse complement strand
ACAACGCGGCCAAACTAATCCAGAACGTCTGAGCGAGGACGCTCTAAAATTCCTCGCCATGAATTACAGGGATTAGAGGTGTTAAGGCGCACGGCGACGAGCAAAACGCATGGGAACACAGATTGACCACCGGACTAATCTACCTCAACGCTGGGACACTATCCAAATTCGACTTTTGTGGCCTTGGGTACAATAGCGAAGCGGCCCCGCGTCATGGGGCCGCTTTTCTTTTTATGCTTTTCGCGCGGCAAGGCGGACTCAGCCGAACCTTGGGCGCGTTGCGCTTCTTTATGTTCCCTTCGACCAATGCCGAGCTCGCATCGTAGCTGGTGACGACCTTGACACCCGTTTGCTTGGTGAAGGCCGCATCGACGTCGTCGAGCGCATTTGTCATCGACGCGGCCGCAAATACGTATTCGCATGATCCGATCATCTATCCGGTGGCGGCGACCATGAACGCCAAGCCAGGGACGATCAAGACTTCGCGCATTGAGGTCCGCTTTTGGCACTTACCTCGTTTCCACGCTGCTTGTTTGCGCCCGCAATGGGCGGAATCTTCGCCGAATTTGCTCCAATGCCATGTGTCCGCTTTTGGCACAAAGCGGACATCACGACCGTCCTGAACAATGTCCGCTTTCGGGGGTAAAGCGGACATCATGTATGATCTTGGAATAGGACGCTTATCCCGCAGCACTGGAGTATCTTTGAAGAAGGGTCCCATCAGCGCCGCAACGTTGCTCGTTGGCGCGGCCATCATGGTAGCGCCCATGCTGTCGCCTGCGCTTGCAGCCGATCAGGTGCATGACGAAATCCAGGTGTACAACGCCGAGATTGCCGAAGTCGGACAATGGACGATCCAGCAGCATCTAAACTATGCCGTGACAGGACAACAGCAGTCAGAAATTCCGGGAGGCTTTACGTCAAATCACGCCCTCCAGGGCACGCCCGAATTTGCCTATGGTATTACCGATTGGTGGGAGATCGGTTTTTATCTCCCCTTCGCTGCCGAATCGAGCCAGTTACTGTCGAATGGCGCGAAAATCCGTAACTTATTCGTCGTCCCAGACGCTGCCAAACGCAATTTCTTCTATGGCATCAACTTCGAGCTTAGCTATGAAATGCCGCGCTTCTCGAGCAAGCCTTGGGGACTTGAGATCCGGCCGATTATCGGCGTGCGTAATTCGGAATGGGAATTCATTGTCAATCCGATTGTGGATTTGAGCTTCGGCGCCGGCGGTGAAGCCGATTTTGCGCCCGCCGTGCGGCTTGCCAGAAATCTGGGACAGGATCGCTATGTCGGCCTCGAGTACTATGCCGATCTCGGAAAGATCGGCGATTTTCTACCGCTGAACGAACAAAGCCACCAATTATTCGCAGTCACCGATTTCAAGGTCAGCACAATCGATGTCGAGCTCGGCGCTGGCTACGGCTTCACGCCAGGCTCAGATCGCTTCGTGCTCAAGGCAATTTTAGGTTACGCCTTCCCGGTCCCGGGAAAGGACAATGACAGTAGTCGACAGACGTTATCAATGCGCATGGGTTCGTCCGCGCACGCCACAGACGATCTGATGATGTCATCTTTGGGATACCCACTCTTTAGGAAGTAACGAACGAAGCTTTAGTGCTCAATCGGTCCACTGAGTGTCCGCTTTCGAGGGCAAGGCGGACAGCTGCTTATCAACTGAGATGGCGAAAAGCGGTTATTAGGAAATCGGATGGCTCGTATTCACCTCCACCCTGAGCATCACCTTGTGGACCGCATTGGCTGGCTACGAGCCGCGGTGCTCGGTGCTAACGATGGCATCCTCTCGACTGCGAGTTTGATTGTCGGCGTGGCCGCGGCGGCCGCAACGAAAAACGCCGTTCTTGTCGCGGGCGTTGCCGGATTGGTGGCGGGTGCCATGTCGATGGCCACTGGCGAGTATGTCTCTGTCAGTTCGCAATCTGACACCGAACAGGCGGATCTCACGCGGGAACGCAATGAGCTGCGCGATAACGTGGAGTTTGAAAGGGAAGAACTTGCCCAAATCTACGTGAAGCGCGGCCTCGAACCCTCTCTCGCACGCAAGGTCGCGGAGCAGTTGATGGCAAAAGATGCCTTGACGACTCATGCACGCGAGGAGCTCGGGATTTCGGAAATCACCACCGCCCGCCCTGTGCAGGCCGCATTGACGTCGGCTTTGACATTTTCGCTAGGCGCGGCGTTGCCTTTGCTTATGGTCGTCATATCGCCGATCGGTGCAATTGTCCCGATAGTGTCTGCTGCGTCTTTAGGCTTTCTTGCGCTTTTGGGTGCAATCGGGGCAAGAGCGGGCGGCGCAAATGTTCTCCGCGCCACAGTACGAGTAACGTTTTGGGGGGCGTTGGCGATGGCTTGACCGCCGGCATTGGAAAGGTGTTCGGAACCGTTGTTTAATGCGGAGTGACCTAGCGACTCTAGAGAGTAATTGGATGTCAGACTTTGGATTATCAATTGTTCTCGGCATCGCGCTGGCCGCTGCGACAGGCTTTCGCGTATTTTTGCCGATGCTCATTGTGAGCGGTGCGGCTTACACTGGACATCTCACTTTGAGCGATAGCTTTGCATGGCTCGGGACGCCATACGCACTGACAATGCTCAGTGTAGCGGCACTCGCAGAAATCTTAGCTTATTACATTCCCGTTATAGACAACCTGCTCGACTCTTTGGCCACACCAGCTGCGTTCGTCGCGGGGACGGTCGTGTCAGCAGCGGTTATGACCGACGTCCCGCCAATGGTGAAATGGACCGCGGCCGTTATCGCGGGGGGCGGCATCGCTGGTCTTACGCAAGGCGTGACGGCAATCCTCAGGGCTCACTCCACTGCTTGGACAGGTGGTCTCGGCAATTCAGTAATCGCAACTGCTGAGCTCGTCGGAGCGCTGCTTATATGCTTTCTGGCCCTGGCGATACCGGCTGCGGCAATTGCGCTGGTCATTCTTTTTTTATGGTTAGCGGTACGCATGCTCCACCAACTTTTTCGCGGTTCGCAATCAACAAACAGTCCAAAATAAATGCTGACCGGCACAGTCGCTTCGGGATGAGGTCGCGCCGGCCCGTTGTCGCTGATTGGGCCGCACCGACGAGGTGATCGAATAGCACCGGTCTCTGCCGCAGCGCAGAATGTCTGCTATTGGCACAAAGCGGACATTGCTGAGCGCTCAACTAATGTCCGCTTCTGACGGTAAAGCGGACATCGGGTGAAGGCGCTTCAATGTCCGCTTTTTGACCCAAAGCGGACATTGCGGCATTCCGACCCCTTCTAGCACGCCAGTTCGAACAGTTACGATGCTCTGTCTGAGCCTCGGGTGAGGCAATGAGGCGGCGCGACTTCATCACGATGGTTGGCGGCGCGACTACCGCATGGCCGCTCGCTGCACATGCTCAGCAGCCGGCGATGCCGGTGGTCGGATTCCTGAATGCCGCATCGCCCGGACCGCTGCGTCAGCAGACTGCTGCGTTCCTCGCGGGTCTGAAGGAAACAGGCTATGTCGCAGGCCAGAACGTGACGGCCGAATACCGTTGGGCGGAAGGTCAGTACGACCGACTGCCGGCATTGGTCGGCGATCTGGT
>DATLJR010000348.1:0-15940 GCA_035538755.1 Pseudolabrys sp. | reverse complement strand
CGCGTTGGGGTAGCACTCTTCGAACGAGCGATACTGGCAGCTCCACGCACCCGGTTGGTCCGCCGAGTATACCGCGCACCACGGAGCCTCGGAGGCATTAACGTGTCGTGGACTAAAGCTTGCCAATGCAAGAGCAGCGGCGCCCACCAAAATTGTGCGTATTATCATCTTTCACCCTCGTCGCGCGGCAAAAGAAGCGCGATGATAATGGATCACGCCGGAAGCTAGTACGGGCGAGCGGTACGCTTCCGGGTCTGCCTTTGCTCCGCGTATCCGGGAACGTAGTACGGGCTCGGATTACAAAAGCCCCTGTTGCCTGCCAAAATCATGCCTCTGTGGTAGCAGTCTTCAAACGAGCGATATTGGCAGTCCCAATACGCATTACCAGGGCCCAACGAGATCACCGCGCAATACGGAGCCGCGGCATCCGCGTTTCCTGGAGTGAAGCTTACCGATGCAAGCGCAGTGGCAGTCAACAACATCGTGCGTATCATCATCTTCAACCTCCATGCAGGGGTTAGTAATAACACCAAGGAGGTTGTCGCTATTTCAATAAATCGTGTCCGCTTGCGTTCGGCATGTCCCTAGTCCGCCGTCAGTGTCTTCTGCAACTGCTTGAACAACCGTTTGTCCGGCGCATCGTATCGAAACCACTTCTTGCCTCGGCGGACTAGCGTCTCGTTCGTGGTCACGCGAGCATCATCGACATCATCTTGCCGACGCAGAGCGATGGCGATGGGATGTCGCTTCGGGTCTACCGTGTCGCCTTTAAGCAGGTCATCGGCCCTGACCGCGACCGTGATCTCTTCGCTCTCATCGACTTCGATGACTGGGAGGCCTGCGATCTTCATCACTCAAACACGCTTGTACTAGGTGACGCATTACATGCTGCAAATATAGGTAAAAAGAAGTGGGGCCGCCACCAGAGGGAAGCTCCGGCGTATCCGATGCCGCGCCTTGCGCCACTATCATCTTTGCCGGATAGTTGGAACCATGACATATCCGACGAAGCTTTATCTGATCGCTGTGGGCGCAATTATCATTTTGTCCGCGGGCACTGCCTCGGCCCAGTTGCAGATGCCGGGCATTGATCTGGGGAATCTGGGGAAAGAAAGTCGCCCCTTAGACCCTGAGCAGGAAGCGAAGCGAAAAGCGGTTGATGATGCCTATAAGTCGACAATGGAAAAACTCCCCGATCAAAAAAAATCAAACGATCCTTGGGGAAACATTCGTTCGACAACAAAGACAACTCCGAAGCAGCGATAAGCGTCGCGTTCAACGGCTTGTCGGGCCGTGCCGAGCGGCTAGATCGACATAACGAACCATGCAGGCGTAGTGCATTTGTCCATGACGCCTGCACGGTGCAATTTCCTCTAGCGCGAAGCGTCATGTCGCGGGCGTCCGGCTGATAAAGCGATTCCGGACCCTGTAAAGCGCCCAATAAACAGTGCCCGGGATAACGAGCAGCCAGGGCCCCGACTGGTCATCAGCGAGAAAAAAGGCGGTCACCATGAACGTCAGGAAGAGAAGCTGTCCAAGGTGCGGCTTCTTTATTTGCATTGCAATCGCTGCCTCGCCCTGAGAACAGCGTAACAAAGGCACAGCTAGACTTTTGAAGTTGGACCTTGGGGCAATGTCATTTGACCTCGAACTAATGTCGATGGCGTCATGCGTCAAAATGGCAACTTAAAAGCTAGTGCAGCCTCATGTCAGTATAGAGTTGCTTGTACCACCTTGGCCCGCAAACGCCTCGCATCGTTGCGGGCCTTTCTTTTGGTATATTCAGCCGGTGGCCGATCTCAAACTTTCTCCAACTCGCAAGCATTACCGGATCGGAGATAAGGACGATTATGTGGTCCTTGATGGCGTCCGAGTGATCGGGCGCATTTTCCTTCAACCGCAGTCGCCGGAAGGCCGACCGTGGTTCTGGACGATAACGGCGACTGATATTCCGCCCTCACTCGACAAGTGGGGCCACTCAGCAACACGCGAGGAAGCGATGGCGCATTTCAAGGCGCGTTGGATGGCGAAATAGCGCCCTTCCTTAGTTGCAGACCCAAACCCAGCCACGGTTCGTCCACCGCCAACAGGCTGCGCCTACTAAGCCTACGCCTACGCCTACAGCCGGGGCTATCCACCAGCCACCGCAGCCACCGCAGCCACCGCAGCCGCACCCACCTGCACACCTAGCTACTGCACAGCGACCAGCTGCGCACCTAGCTACTGCACAGCGTCCGCCGCCTCCGCACCTGGCTGCTCCTCCGCACCTGCCGCAACCTCCGCCGCGTGCCGCAAGTCTTATACCTTGGCCGAGCTGGGATTCGTTTTCCTTGTCGAAGACGTAAAACGTCCCCAAGCTGACGTCGGCAATTTCCTCTTCATCGAGAGTGATGGCAGGACGCAATGAGGTGTCTTGCAACGATGGTATATTCGCTGTCGGTGCGTTTGCGGCAGCGCCGCCCGCCATCATCAAAGACATCCCGGCGCCCAATGCCGGTAAGCCTATCCGTCGACGCTTTCGCTTGGAAACTTGCTTCGTCCGCGCCATCGTAAACCTCCCGTCAGAACACGAAGGGTCCCTCATAAGCAGGAACTGAAAAGACGCTGGATGGGTTCCGGGCTTAACCTCCGCAAACTTCGAGTAGAGCTGAGGTTACGACAAGCCATGCGACTCTCAAAGATAAAAAGAGTTGCGACCGTGATCTCTTCGCTCTCATCGGCTACGGCAGCACTATGTAGGTCGCAGACTACCTGAGTAGTCCCCACGGCATCCGCCAAGGGCCTTTCTCACTCAAGCACCGTCACGTCATGCGCGGCCAGCTTGTCGGGATACCGCTTATCCGGCGCGACGAAGTAGGACACGCGCAAGCCCCGTTTCGGCTCGTTGTCGCCTAGGATTTGGCTGAGATGAAAAAACACATCGCTGTCGCCGCCATCCGGCGCAATGAAGCCGTAGCTATCGCGCCAGTATTTTATGATCCCGTAGTCTTTCACGTCTTTAGCCATTTAAGTTGAATCCCCTTCGATGATTTTCGATTTCTTCGCCAGCGTCGATCCGCTCATTGATGTACTCGTCAAAAACCTGATTCCAGGTCTTCGGCTTACGCAGCTGCGCAAACGGGTCCGGCTTCTCAGGCTCAGCATTCATCGGCTCACGCCAAGCCACCGCGAGATAACGGAAGGCGTCAGCGGCGTGTGAACTCCAATCATGTTTTACTTGAACGTCCGCAGGTCGTCATCCCACTCGCTTTTATATTCCCGGAGCGCCTCTAACCCTTTCGCGCAACGCGTGGCATCGAAATAGGTGAGCGGGATTGTCTGGCGAGCGGCGTTGATTCCGTCCATTAGTGAATGCGATGGAACAACACGCGGCTTACGTCCGAGTCTGAGCATTGACTCGATACGGGTCCGGCCACTTCCGAATTCACGGACCCGAGCATCGTGCGGCACCCAATCAATGCACTTGCGATAGTTGTTATCGTTCAGCCAATCAACATAATGCTCTAAGCCGTAGCCGCTGCTTTCATAGTAGTCGATCACATTGACGCGCCCAGGCTCGACCTGAAACACCCAAATCGCTGTCGGATCGTCCACGCCCAAGTCCCAAGCCGTGCATATCGGAAGGTCGCGGTTGATTTCGACCTGACAGACACGTCCGGCGATCTCTGCTGCGGTTAATTCCTTGCCGTAGAACGCGCCAAGCACAGCCGCCGCGAATGAACAGTGATATTCCTGCGCGATGAGTGCATCGCCTGCGTCTTCGCCAAATAGCGTGTGATATTCACTCGCAGCCCTTCATTCTGCGAGCCGCATCACCGCGTGCATCAGCACAGCGGCGCCGGCCTCGATATGCTCGGGCCGGGTCTCTTCGCGCACGTTGTGGCTCAGGCCGCCGACACTCGGTACAAATATCATCCCGGACGGGCAGATACGGGCCATCATCTGGGCGTCGTGGCCAGCACCGGACGGCAGCCGGCGCGAGGGCAGCGCAAGGTCACGCGCGGTCGTCTGCACCAGCGAGACGATCTCGGCGGGAAACGCGACCGCCTCGAAGCGTGCGAGATTGCGGGTCGAGATCAATACGTCCCCATCACGGGCGAGCCGAGCAAGCGAGTCGGTAAGCTCCTGCTCCGCAGCCTCGAGTTGCGACTGATCGGTGTTGCGCAGGTCGATGGTCAGCACCGCACGCTCCGCGATCACATTCACGAGATTCGGATAGAGCTCGATGCGGCCAACCGTGCCCTTCTGATGGCCGCCGATCTTTTTTGCCAGGCGATGCACCAGCGCGATAATCTCGCTCGAGACCAGCGCCGCATCGTGCCGCAGATGCATCGGCGTCGTGCCGGCATGGCCAGAGCAGCCGGTGACGGTGACCTCGGTCCAGGTCAGTCCGGTGATGCCTTCGACCGCTCCGATGGCGCGGTTTTCGTCCTCGAGGATCGGACCCTGCTCGATGTGCAGTTCGAGGTAAGCATGTGGTCTGAGCCAGCCGGGTTGGGCGCTACCGATGTAGTCGATGCGCTTCAGCTCCTCCCCCACACTCCGTCCGTCGATCCCGCGAATCGCGTAGGCGTCCGCGAGCGCAAAACCGCCGACATAGACTAAGCTGCCCATCGCGTATGGTGGAAAGCGCGAGCCTTCCTCGTTGGTGAAAGCGACGAGCGCCAGCGGCCGGCGGGTGAGGTAGCCCGCATCGTTCAGGGCTTCGCACACTTCAAGCCCGGCCAGGACCCCATAGAGACCGTCATAGCGACCGCCAGTCGCGACTGTGTCGACATGCGACCCGAACATCACCGCCGCGGCGTCCGCACGGCCAGAGCGGACGCCGATGATGTTGCCAATGGCATCGATTGTGACGGCAAGGGAGAGCTCGCGCATCCATTCAACAAGCAGATCGCGCCCGGCACGATCATCGTCGCTGAGTGCGAGGCGACAATTGCCGCCGCCAGGCAGGGCACCAATCCGGTTGAAAATCGCAAGCCGTTCGAGCAGTCGATTACGGTTGATCCGAGGCGGCGGCGCCATTTGATGTCGTCACTTTGTGAGGTGGTCGACCATACAAGGAACGATCAACCGACCAGATCGCTGCGCCCCTAAGAACGGTGAAGAATTCACGCCGTTTCATCGCCCCCAACTGGCTAACGACAAGTCCATCATACCGTTTGAATCAGCGCTCATTAAAGGACCATCTCCAGCCCTGAAAGCGGAAAGGGGGATAAACAGCAGTACAAGGGTCAATGTCCGCTTTAGCCCCGAAAGCGGACATGTGCAGTGCAGGAGCGCGCATGTCTCTTATGGGACATCAGCGGAAATTTCGCGTAGCACTCGTTGTGTCCGCTTTACGAGTCGCGTCGTTCCCAACTTTTTCTACCGCAGCCTCGATTTCTTCTGTCGTCTTGTTGAGACGTTTGCGCCAGCGTTGCGCCAAGGCTCTCGTGGAAATGGCAATCCGATTTCGCTGCGCCTTTAGCCTGTACCGCGTGACCAAGGCAGTGCCCCAATTAGATTGAGAACAAGCCACACAAACCAATTTAACTTACCAACTGCGCCACCAGGAAGAAGAAAATTGCCATCATGTCCTCTTTGTCCCCAAAAACACACGTAGGTCAGCGCGATTTGACGAGGCCCGCTAAGGGCCATAAGCGGACATTTCGCATTGCAATCGCCATGTCTGCTTCACTCTCAAAAACAGACATGTGCAGTGCAAGAGGCTATGTCCGCTTTGGGCCAATAGCGGACTCATGCAACGCAGCAAAGATCGCTATTCAATCACTTCTTCGGCGCGTGCAATCAGGGTTGGCGGCACGGCGATGCCAATAGTTTTGGATTAATAACGAGTTGAAACTTTGTTGGCTGTTGTACCGCAAGATCGGCAGGAGGCCATGTCCGATTTAAAGAGCAGACATCGGTGGGTCGGCTTATTTAACTGGCTTTGGATAGGCGTTCATATTCAGCACGAATAACCTCTTTGCCATAGATTCGTTCTAGCCGCCGCACGGTGAAGTGACCCCTAGCTATTCCCTGAAAATGCGCGATGAATGCGTAATTCACGACGGCACCACTAACGGCCCCGATGAAAGGAACAACCTGCGCCGCAGCTTTTTCTGTGACGACAAATCCAAAACGGGACGCGACTTGTGTAATAAAGCGCACCAGTGCTGGGGCGCTTTCTCTGCTGACGCCATGTTCTGCGATGAAGCGTGCCGACTGAGTCACACTGTTCGCTAGTGCGGCGCGCACGGCCAAATATCCACTTTCGGATGCGTCGTCCGATCTGGAAGGACCGCCCATTGCGAAGACTTGCATGCATGAAAGCATCGATTCAGGGTCACCGAGATCTTCGCCCTCACTTTTCGCAATATCCATGATGGATCTCAGTATGATGATCGTCGAGATTGGAAGCTCAATCGGCAATGTCGTCAAACCGAACGCACCTCCGGCAGCACCCGATGCTGTCGCCAAGATCTTATGCAGGCCCCGCGAGCCGGCGTGAGGCTCACGCTGCAAGGTCCGCACTGCTACCTGCATGGCGGCCTCAAGCGCTTTGGAGGTCGCCGTGGCAATAGCGCTCGCCGCAAACGGCGGAAGAGCCTGTTCAACGAGCTCGATGGGCTTACCGACCATATTGGCAAGGCGCGCCGCGAAACTCGGATGTTCAAGAGCTTCAACTGAGCGTTTTAGTGCGGCCAGATCGTCGGGCGTCATTTTCACTTTTCAAGGCATGAGCATACATGACGTCATGTTAAACCATGCCAATCACGGGCATTACCGGCTGCTGGGCGCGCGCTATGAACGGCCACGTCGCCGTGCCACTGAGAAGCGTGATGAAATCGCGCCGTCTCATTGCAGCATCAGAAGCTCCAGGGTCCGCCATCGTCTGCTGTTTGCGCGGCTTTCGGCCACAGAAAAGTAGGCGATGACCGCCGCGATGAAAAGCATCGGATTCATTCAATCATCTCGTCCGCGCGCGCTTGCATCGACGGAGGCACGCTGATGCCGAGCGCCTTGGCGGCTTTGAGATTGATGACCAATTCAAACTTGGTTGCCTGCAGGACTGGCAATTCAGCAGGATTTTCGCCCTTGAGAATCCTGCCGGTATAAGCGCCGGCCAACCGGTAGCTCTCCGCTATGTCCGTTCCGTAGCTCATCAGACCGCCAGCGGCAGGAAAGACACGATACGAATAGATCGCGGGCACAGCGTGGCGAACTGTCAGGGCGGCAAGCTTGTCGAGGCCGCGTAGGAAGACCGGGCCCGCGCCGATTACGAGCCCGCCAACTCGCAAACGTTTTATGTCTGCGAAGACCGCATCGAAGTCACCTTCGCTCCTGACATTGAGGACATGCAACTCTAGCCCGCGGTTGTGGGCCGCCGACAGCACCTCGCGCGATTGGATTTGGGCCAGATTGCGATCGGCTGGGTTCACCAAAAGAGCCATGACTTTCGCGGTTGGCAGAAGTTCGTGCAGCAATTCCAACCGCTTTGGCGCAACCTCCACAAACAAATTGGTCACGCCCGTAACATTGCCATCCGGCCGGTTCAAGTTAGTGACGAGACCAAGCCGAACTGGGTCGGTTCCCACCTCAAAGACGATAGGAATGGTCGTGGTCGCCGCCTGTGCCGCGAGCGCCGCCGGAGTAGTAGTTGCAGCGATGACATTTACGCGACGCTGAACCAGATCAGCGGCCATCGCAGGCAGTCGATCAATTTGTTGGTCGGCCCAGCGATATTCGATCGCAACATTCTGGCCCCCGACATAGCCGGCTTCTTGGAGCCCGCGTCGGAACGGAGCCGCCCTGGATTCTCCCTCTTCGGGCGAGTAGGAACTGAGGTAGCCAATAACAGGCAGTGCTACCTGCTGCGCCAGCGCCGCAAGCGGCCACGTTGCCGCAACACCACCGATTAGGCTGATAAATTGCCGCCCCCTCATGGCCGTCTCCGGCACGAACGCAGGACATAGGAAGCATAGCACTTGGAACGGGATTGCCTATGTCCGCTTTGGGTCAAAAGCGGACATTTGCAGTGCAAAACGGCATGTCCGCTCTACGCCCGACAGCGGCATCAAATACGACAGATGGAATGTCTGCTAAGGGCCATAAATGTACGGCGCACACTTTGCTAAGACGATCACGATGCTCGTCGACCTGCGGCCAATTCTTTCACGGCTTCGGTCGTCAGCGGCTGGCCGCCAATGCCCCACTCACCGCTGTTTACCTCGAAAATCTTCAGCCATGTCACGCCGCGCATGTTTTCGCCTTCGACCGAAACCATAGCATCGGTCAACCTTTGAATAATGTGCCTTTTTTGTTCGGTGTCGAACACGCCCTTGATCAGACGGAATCTGTGGCATTACCTCGTCTCCTATGTGCAACCCCCGCTTAATGATTGGATTTCGTCGAACTGCGTCTGTACCGGTACGCCATTGCGGAGCGTCTGAAACACAACACAGCTATGTTCAGCCGCGGCCTGCAGCATCGTCACTCTTTCCGGGGGCACTTTGGCTCCTGGGTCGAGACGCACCTGACACCTTATCTTTTGGAATCCGACCGGAACATTTCGATCGACGAGCAAGGTGCCGCGAACGTCAACTTCTGCGCGCGCGCTGACTTCGAGACTCGCAATAGGAATTTCGAGCCGATCCGCAATAATGCGCAGTGTTGAATGAAAACAGGAGGCGAGCGCGGCGCAAAGTATATCACCGGGATTGGGAAAATCATGATAGCCACCGACAGCGCGATGGATACCAACTCGCCACGACGCGCCATGCTCATCTCCCGCCACCACCGAGGCGTGAAAAGGGTCTTCAGATCCATTCATGACGGTTTTAGCGCCATCGACTATGCGGGCTTCGTCCGCCGCTGTTCGATAGCGCTCGCGCAACGGATCTTGGCGCTGTTTGGCAATGCCTTTTACATGATCGGTCATCGCAGTCATCTTTCCTGTTTGCACGTTTGATTTTGAAATGATGCGACCGAAACACGCATAATGTATTGAGGCACCGGTCCTATCGGCGGCTGCCTTTTGGCTGCGAAAAGGCTCGATTTTAGGGTACTGGCCCTAGTGGGCTTAGCTGATCAATCCCGGCCGAGCCCCGCCTTGCGAGCGACGACAATCGCCTGGGCACGATGTTCAACCTCAAGTTTGGAAAAAATCGTCGTGATGTGATTGCGTACGGTTTTCCCGGCGATGCCGGTCCTTTCAGCAATTTCATCGTTCGCTAATCCACGGGCGATGTAATCGAGGAGTTCTTTCTCGCGTGGGCTTAACGCGTCCAGCTTGCTCTGCGACAGGATTTCAGTCGGCTCGTCGGCTGCGAGAAAATTGCGGAGCTCAGTTGTGAAAGTCTGCCATGCCCTCTCATTGGCCAGCAGAATATGATTCTTGCCATCAATCGGGACGAAACGGGCGTTTGGAATCGCCGCGGCAAGCCGGCGGCCCGCCTCGAAAGGGACCATCGCATCGCCTCTGACGTGAAAGACAAGGGTCGGCATTTTGAGCTTTCCGACCTCAGCTCGAATGTCGAACGTGTTGAATGCATCCCAGAGCTTTCTGGCATTTGTCGCGGAAGCGCTCCGTCGCTGGAGTTCGCCAATCCAGCGAAGCTGATCTTTTGTTGCATCCGGCATCAGCAGATTTGCAAAAACTTCGCGAAATGCTCCGGCTTCCCGGCCCCAGCCCATCTCAATCATCTCTGACATTGTACGCGCCTGCTTTTCCAGGCTTTGATCGACGCCTTCGGCATAGGCACCCGACAAGTAACTGTCATACAGGATCAAGCGGCTGACACGCTCTGGGTGGCGCGCCGCAAAAGCAACGGCGACGACGCCTCCCTGACACAACCCTATCAGCGGGAAGCGCTGAAGGCCTGCCGCGTCCACGACCGCTTCGAGATCGCTGATCCAGGTTTCCAGGGACAAATCATCGACATTGCGGTCGGACAGGCCTGAACCACGCGGATCATAGCGAACGAGCGTTCGGCCGTCGGCAAGCGCCTCAAACCAGTGTCGCCAAATTGCGCTGTCCCAATCCAATTCCAGATGGGTGAACCAGTTCGCGGTTCGAACCAGTGGCGGACCTTCACCTGCTTTGGCGAGAGCAATCCGCACTCCATCTTGCGTCTGGCAAAACTGTATATGCTGCTTCATCTAGCGCGCACTTAGGCACATCTAACTCCAACAAGAATAGCACAATGCCTACCAGACCGAGAGACCGTCGGTAATGCGTATTTTTTTCAATGTTCGCTTCGGGTCAAAAGCAGAAACCCGCAGAGCAAAACGGCATGTCCGCTTTACCCCCGAAAGCGGATATGTGGCAGTACAAAGAGAAATGTCCGCTTTGGGCCAATAGCGGACGTCAGCCATTCGATCACAGAAGTCAAATTGAGGCATGCTATCCTCCCTATGTTGCAGCGGAGGGGAACGGTATCCATGACACCTTCAAAGACAGCGAAACTTACCGGTTCCGCGCCGGTGCTATTTGTGCGCGACGTTTACGCAGCCACCAAGCACTACCGCGACGCAATGGGATTTTCGTTCGGGGAAATTTTCGGTGAGCCTCCGTCTTTTGCGATCCTGCAGCGCGACAATATGTATGTAATGGTCAAACAGATTGATGATGACAAACACATCGTTCCGCACTGGACTGTGTCCGCCGGACTTTGGGACATGTATTTCTGGGTCGATGACGTCGATGCTCTTTATCTGGAGTTCGTAGAGCGCGGTGCAAAAATCGATTACGGGCTGTGCGATCAGCCGTATGGTTGTCGCGAATTTGGTACGCAGGATATCGATGGGCACGACATCGGTTTCGGCCAGGTCACTTCTTGATCGCCCGGAGCGGTATGTCCGCTTTGGGTCAAAAGCAGACATTTGCACTGCAATCGACCATGTCCGCTTTACCCAAAAGCGGACATCATTGCGCGCGATCAACTGGGTGAGGTCGGTTCGATGTTTTTGCCGGTCGCTCCACGCTGCGCGAGCAGGCCACCTATCAATGAAGACAAGATGCCGGGCAGTTCGTCGCGTTGAAACGGAATGGGCCGGCACATGCCCATTGTCACCAGGCCGAGCCGCGCCATGCGTTGCGCGGCATACATGGACTCGGCTGCAGTGGTCGCTACTCGTTCGAGAACAGCGCCTCCGATGTGCTGGGTCAGCGCAACTCCCGCAAAATCCACAGCCCCGAGCTTTCCGGCTTCTACGACGAGCCGCCGCAGCAGGTGGACGGTTGCGAGCGCGGTCGGCCGATGGCCATAGCAGCCGGCAATCCCGCGCACCATGCGGACGCTGCATGCGACAAAGAACAGGACATCGAGCACCGCAGCCGGGCTGATGGCGATAATGCCGAAGGCGCGGGCGCTGGCGCGCCGCACGATCGCCTCGGCGCGTCTGTCGAGCGGAGCCATGACTGTCTCCGACAGCAATCCGATCTGTTGCGCGGGCGAATGATGACGCTGCACCTTGCGCTGAAACGCCTCGATTGCAGCCGTGCTCTCGCGGTCCTTTGGGATCTCCGCAATCACGTCGCGGATCGCCTCGTGCACGTCCGATGTGTGCAAATTCTGCCTTTGCAAGGCCAACCGTTGTTGATTGGTTTCAACACTCTTTAGGGTGAAATAGCTCCTCGCCTCGTGCACAATTATCGCGCTCGCGGCGAAAATACCGACCATCGCCGCTGCCGCCGCTGCCCAGCCTAGTCCCATACTGAAATTGAACGCCGATGCGATCCAGAGATACAGATCAACGCCGAGCCAGCCGCAGAAGGCGAGGAGTAGACCGGCCACAGCGAGCTTCATCGACAAACCGTAGCGCCGGTGGCCCGGTTCGACCGCGGGCTGAAGTTCGGCCGGAGGCGCGGGGATGATGCGACCGGTTTGTGCCGTCCTGATTATGCGGGGCGCCAATGGATCGGCGATGGCCGCTTCCGGTTTCTCGGGCACGTCGACCACAATGACCTGCGGACGCAGAATGTCATCGGATCCGATTTTGTCCTTTTGTTTGCTCACCGCAATTGATCTCCAATGAGATATTCGAGAGCCAGATCGAGGTTGATGTGTGCGATGCCGTCGACCGGCGATGCGTCGATAACCGGAGGTTCGAAAACCGGAATATTGAGGAACGGCTTACCCCAGGCCTCTGCTCGGGGCGGACGGGCGGGCACGTTGCCAATAAAAAATTTCGCTCTGGTGTCACTTCCGACCGGCTTGCCGACGACGACCTGGACCTGGTGCCCATCGATTTTCTGAGTGTCTTCCTCCGTCGAAATGACCGACGCGAGTGCCACTACGTCAAACATGGCATTACTCATGCTCACATCGAGTGCGGGCAGCGCGACCATATTACGCAGTAGGACGGCAAGATGGTCGCGTTGCACCTCGGGGACATGATCGGCCTTTGTTGCAGCGAACAGCACCTTCTCGATACGCACGCTTTGCAACAACCGTAAAATGATTCCACTATGCCCATAGCGAAAGCTTTCTAGGATCGCATCGAGAGCGTGTCGCGTGTCATCGAATACCTCACGGCCCGCAAGGAGAGCGCCGAGGACGTCCACGAGCACCACTTGTCGCGAGTAGTTGCGGAAATGCCGGTCATAAAATGGCATAACGACTTCTGTTTTGTATGCTTCGAATCGTCGTTCCATCAAAGCGGCCAGCGTGCCGTCGGGACTGCGTTCGAGATTGCCAGGAATATCGAGCGGGGCGAACCACATGTACGAGTTTCTCTCAAGCGAACCTGGGTCGAGGAAGCGGCCCGGCTGCAAAAAGCTGAACCCGTGCTTGTCGCGTGTCGCCAGCAGGTATTGTCGATAAAGTTCATGCGCGCGCCTGGCATCGTCCTCGCTCGCAAGAGCGTCATGGCGATGATCGGACAGAAAGGCGATGAAATCGCGCGCGGTGCCGGCCCGCATTCCGCGCCGACAGAGTTGTAACGTTGCGCGCGACCAATCTGCGTAGCTTTGATCTAGCAGCGGCAGATCGAGAAGCCATTCGCCGGGATAATCGATTATTTTGAGTTTCAAAGTCGCAGGGCCGCTGTCGATCCAGCGCAGTAGCGTACCGAGCGGACCGGCAGGAAGGAAACGGATGTCAATTTCGATTTCGCTAATATCTGTGGTACGCGCCGGCCAGTTCGGCGGGCTCGCCGCCATAGACTCGATATTTCGCCGGTAGGGAAATCGCGGTAACCCATCAGTCTTGTCGCCGGCCAGCCTTGCTCCAGCTAGCCGGCCGTCTCCGGCGACTTTCAGAAATGGCATGCGGTACGGTTGATGCAGAGCACTGAGCAGGTTGTGCACAAGGCTGGTAATTAAAACCGTCTTGCCGGCGCGGCTTAAACCGGTAACGGCGAGACTTACGGTTGAGCCCCTGGCGAGTTCGGCAAGATCGAACGCGTGTGAGAACCACTCCGAAAGATTCGCCCCGGCGCGCTCGAATACTGATTTGTCGAATATGCCTTCCGTCATCGGAATGATTTGCACCGGCGCTTTTCTTCCATCCAACCAAAGGCCTTGCGGTGATTACGTACCTAACATCGAGGCTTGACCAAGGTACACTATGTGGACCGACACTACGGAGTCATGTGTCTGAGTTTGCGGACACTCATCCGGTATGTCCGCTTTGGGTCAAAAGCGGACATTGGACATGTCTCTGCTTGTCGCACAAATACGGACATTCATCGGCGCAAACGCAACGTCTGCTTTGGGCGAAAGATAATTTTATAGATTTTTTACTGGGTGGTCGGGGTGTCCGCCGATTGGACTACGGTCCAATAGTTTACGAAAAGGAATCGGCAGATCATGGCTACTTAATTTCGGCGGGATTTCCGCTATCCACCAAAGATCCTGAGGAGCAGACGATGGGACTTCTCGACGATGCAGTACCGCAGGGCAGTGTTTCAAAACCGCTGATGATCGCGCTTGGTGCACTTCTAGCGTCGGGTGCTTTGTACAAGCACGCGAGCAGCGGTTCGCAGCCATCAAAACCAGCAACTCAACAGCCCAGCGACCAAAGCGGCGACGTGGCAGGTGGACTGGGAGGCCTGCTCGACCAATTTCAGCAAAGTGGCCTTGGAAACATAATGAAGTCGTGGATTGGCACGGGCCCCAACCAACCAGTTTCTCCAAATCAGGTTGGCTCAGCGCTCGGACCGAACATCATTAAAGTCCTGGCCCAGAAAACCGGCATGTCGGAACAAGAACTCACGGCGCAACTCTCTCAAATTCTGCCCGGAGTTGTAGACAAGCTCACGCCCAATGGCCGATTACCCTCGTAGTCCAAGCTAATGAACGTAAGGTGATCAAGGAATGTGAGCTGCCACGACGCGGCAACTATACAATCGCGCACGATGGAGAATGGCGATGTCCATTATCAGTTGGATCATACTCGGGCTTATTGCTGGCTTTATCGGGAGTAAGATCGTCAACAAGCAGGGCGAAGGCATGTTACTCGACATGGCGCTCGGCATTGTCGGCGCAATAGTCGGTGGCATCCTATTCAGCTTTTTTGGCGCAACCGGAATAACCGGTCTCAATATCTGGAGTATGATAGTTGCAATCGTCGGTTCTGTAGTGGTCCTTTTGGTTTATCACGCCATCTCAGGCCGCCGGACAATCTGAGCGCATACGAGTTGCTGGTGTCCGCTTTGGGTCAAAAGCAGACATATACACTGCAACAGGCCATGTCCGCTTACCCCCGAAAGCGGACAACTGAGCGACCCGACGCTAGCGGTGGCCAACGCAGACCAAAGGATCAGAATGGTAACGCTAATGGCGGGTTTGGAAATCGCCATCCATTTCGCAACTGATCCCAGCATCACGCAAACGCTGCACTATCTCGGCAGCGATGCGCCACCGATCCAACTGGCGCCTTTGCTCCGAGTGTGAATCGTCTTCTGGTGTAGTAGCCAGATGGCGAACGATACTCGATAGAACGTTCATCCGAAATTCCCGTGCGATGTGTAGCGATGTCGATCCTATAGGAAGGCATTACAGCGACAGACACAAAAGTGTGAAAGATGGTAACGAGGTGCCTGCCGCCTAACTTTTCATCAGCGGGAGGAACTTCGGCGCGTCACTTGTTGCTTGTAAGGCCTCCAAAGCCGAGCCGTGCCATTGAAACGGTTTTGAGCGTCCACTTACTTCCTCAGGAGCGCTCTCGTCATCGAGCGAGAGAAGGCCGTTATCATGGATTGCGATTATCGTGGATCGTCTGCTCGGCTTTGGTACTTTGGTGTAGCAAGAGTCTGAGAGTTGTATCGCCCGCGACACACGTGACCGCAATTCGTAGGCCAACTCAGATTGCGTCAACCTATAGTCACAATTCCTGTTGGGAATGTTGACTCCGACTTCGGGGACTTCCCAACATGAGACTTTGCAAATGATCTTCTTCTTTTTTGCCGTACTAATCGCTGCCGCCTTTTTCGTCAGTTCAATGTTTCTGTTGAACTACGGGCGACAGCTCGGTTTGCGATACTTGCAAAAAGATGCTGGCACCATGACGGGCCTCACCACCGTCGAGGGCGCCGTATTTGCATTGATGGGCTTGCTCTTGGCATTCACAATTTCTGGCGCCTTGCAGCGGTTCGATGAGCGCCGACAGCTCGTCATCCAGGAAGCAAATGCTGCCAGCACGGCACATGATCGTCTTGCTCTATTTGAGGGCGAGGTTGCTCGCGACCTGCAGAACAAACTTAGAGACTATTTCCAAGCCCGCATCGACCTCTATCGCATGCCACACGATTACTCCCTGCTAAAACGAACCGAATATTTTTCTGACAATCAGGAGGACAAAATCCTCCGTGCTAAAAATGAACTGTGGAACGCGGCAGTCGGGGCATGCCCACAGAGTAGCTTTCGCCCCGCGTGCGGGCAGGCTCTCCCGGTGCTTGCCAACTTGTTCGAAGTGGCGCGCCTGCGGCTCGGAGCCGCCGAAAAGCATCCGCC
>DATLJR010000347.1:0-2449 GCA_035538755.1 Pseudolabrys sp. | reverse complement strand
GGAGTGCTGGTCAATTGCGTCACGCCCGCGGCGGCCAAGACCGAATTGTTCGCGCAGATGAAGCAGGAGCACATCGACTACATGCTGTCGAAAATTCCAATGAACCGCTTCGTCGAGGTCGACGAGATCGCGGCGCTGGTGGCGTGGCTCGCTTCGGAAGACTGCTCGTTCTCGACCGGCGCGGTGTTCGACATTTCCGGCGGCCGGGCGGTGTATTGATCGGCTTCCATCGATCGGCTTGATGTTTTAAGCATGATTTTATCCGAAAACCGGTACCCACTTTTCGGGATCATGCTTTAGCGGAGCGTGCCGACCGCCGCAGGCGGTGCACGGACGAATGGTTCTTTATTCGTTTATTGTTTGGAAATGTTAGTCCATTAGAGTCGGTCGATTACAAACGGCTCGGAACCAAAGGCGCCGAGCATACGTTGTGTCGGCAGAGTAACGAACATGTCTGTGCGTACCCAGCGCTATATTTTTGGAAGTTGGTTTGTCGACAGATTGATGGCTGTGCTCTGGGCCTACTTGGTTTTTCGAGGATTCGGGCGCCGGCGCGGCTCGGCGCCAAAATAAAACCTTCCTGCGGCCTGCTTTCACCACAGCCTTCGGCAAGTCAGTTGAGCCAACTCAGTTGAACCACCTCAGTTGAACCACCTCAGTTGAACCACCTCAGTTGAACCACCTCAGTTGAACCAACTCAGTTGAGCCAAGATGGGCTTGCCAGCCGTAGCTGCCAAGCCGCGAACAAGCCGCGAAGATGGCACGCCAGTCGTAGCTGGTGGAACGGCTCCCCGCCTTCGCCGAAGGCTGCGGCGGGTCAGTCTTCACTCGCTACGCGAGCCAAGACTGGTGGGCGGTAGTGGGATCGAACCACTGACCCCTTCCATGTCAAGGCTTGGGAACGACTTGAAAAATCAGTTATTTAGATGCCTTGCCCCCGGATTGCTCCCAGTTTGGCGTCGGCAACAATATCGCTGCGCGTTTGGCCTCATCGGAGACGAGGTTATGGATGTACGGCGCAGCCGATCGCGGGTCTTTCCAGCGCCCAGTGCGCGCCAGTGCATGGTTGTCCATGCCGCCACGAATGCACCACGTCGCATAGCTGTGGCAGAACAAGTGAAAGCCGCGCTCGCGTTTCGGGAATGACAGGCCAGCGTTCGCCATTGCCTGGGCCAGCAGCTTGCGCAGATAGCCGCCCTGATGAAAGCGAAAGATGCGTTCGTCGGGGTCACGCTCCAGAAACGGCACGCCTGCTCCTTTCTGCGACATGCCAGCCTTGCGTGACGGACGCGGCGGCATTGCCTTGAATTTCTCGACCACGATTGGCGGCAGATTGAGGTTGCGCAACTTGGTGTTCGGGTTGAGCAAGTCGCCAATGCGCCGACCGGTATAGAGTAGCGTCCAGCACAGCAAGCCAAACTCCCGGTCAATGTCGTCGGCGGCGTTACACAGTGCGAACGCCTGATCGTATTCCAGGAACGACTTGGACTTCTTGCCTTGCCATCCCTTGGGGCGCTTGAAACGACGCTCGATGCCTGCGTGATGCAGTACCGCAATGATCGGCGTATAAACCGCACGATTACGGCTGGCCGCGGTGTTGTCGGGATAGAGCGCGTTGGCGATGTGGTTCAGGTCCTGGTGAACGATCATCTCGGCGATCTTATCGCGGATCGCGTAGGCCCCGTCGTACTCGATGATTGGGCCGAGGAAGGTGCGCTCTCCGCCGGCTTTCATGTAGGCGACGGCGGCCTCCAGAAACGTCATCCCGCCTTTCGGCGTGAAGATTCCTGCTTCGATCTCTCGTTCGATCTGCTTTTTGACCCTGGCAGCGAGCTTCTTGTCAGCAGTTCGCGCGCTTCGTTCAACATGGACGCCGAGGTAGGTGCCGCGAATCTCGTAGTTTGGTGATTTTGGTGGACGAGGCGCGCGGAGGGTGAGGGGCATGGCAGATTCTCTCGGATACGGTCGATGTCGTGATCGGTGAACAACTTAGTGCGACCGGCCAAGTGATAGAATGGCTCGCCGCATCTGTCCACCGGATGGGCTTTTAGCCAGCTCGCAAGCCAACGCGGTCCTTTGCGCAGCACCGCAGCGGCTTCATCAATCGTCTTATACGGAACGATGCGCTCTACTGTCACTGACGAAGTCATACGCAATCACTCCGCGCTCTACGCAAGCGCGCCCTTCCATTGCTCGACTCCGTTTTGTCGTTTGCCGCGCGCTTATCTGCGCGTCGGTTATGCCGTTGCCGCGCCCATTGCGGCGCATTGAATCCCTTCTTTCTGGTGCTTTCGGTCGCGGTGGCCGCTTCCTTATGACCGGGATTCGGTGGGCACTAAAGGGTCACCGCGTGTTTGGCTATGTCGAATCGGGTCTCGGTGGCCTGATTGCCCCTGAACAAAAATTTTGTGAAAAAGCAAGGGGAAACACGCGGCGACGCCGAACGCGC
>DATLJR010000346.1:0-2729 GCA_035538755.1 Pseudolabrys sp. | reverse complement strand
GCGCACAGAACTTGGCAGCATTTGCAGAGCCTTGAGAATAAAGAACGAATCCCATCGAGAGAACCATCGTCGTAGCGATAAGCCAAACCGACAACGTTGAATTCGACATGGTCAACCTCCTTATAAATTTGGATCTTTTTGAAATTTAGCTCTTTTTTGCTAGTTTGAAAGTCCGCGTATCGCCAATGCACGTCCGCAGTCATCACGTCGCCGACCTTGCGACCGGCGGCTTGCAGATACTCTGCGGCTCGGCGTCCGGGACCCATTAGAAATTCGATCCAACCCCACCGCTTCCGCTGGGACCCCGTTTCCGTCCGCCGGACGAGATCGCCCTCTGTCACGATCCCAACCAGAGCGCTGCGTGCATTTGCGACCGGCAAGCCGCTGAATTTGCGCTCCAGCATCAGCCGGATGGCGTCGGTGTCGAAGCGTCGGCGGAAATAAACACGGGATCAGGGGTCATGACATCCGCGGCCGTCATGGCGTCTCCTCCTCATTTAAATTTCGCACATATTTGAGTACTAGCGCCCCGCTGTTGTATGGTGTCAAAACTTTGAGCATTGAGATCGATATGCGCATGCTTGCAATCAAAGCGCTCGCAGTTCTAGCCTTGGCACTTGTGGCGATTGCTTCTTCCTCCGCTCGTGAAGACAACCAATGTTATGGCTCGTGCAGAGCACGATGTGGTCGCAAGATACGCATGCGAGGGGCGTCACCCCGGCCCGAACTGCTTCAGCAATTTCAATAAGTGCCGAACCTCTTGCTGGAGAATGTGCCGTCACTTGAGCGGTTTTTCGCCCAAAGCGGGCTAAGACCATGCGGGACGGAGGCGCAACGACTTCTTGAAGCTGTGCCGTAATATTGCCAAGCTCGATCAATGCAGAAAACCATCAATTCCGTCCTTCGGAGTCCGGCAGCTCGCGCGCTAATTCTAGTCGCATTAATCATTCCAGTAAGTACCTACCTCGGCACGAGCTCGGTACGTCGCGGTTTTCTGTATCACACCGCAACCTTTGGTCCCTCGGTGGTGGCAGCAATCGCTACCGGACTGTGGACCTGGAGCTGGAAGTGGTTCTGGATCACGCTCGGCGCCTCCGGCGCGCTTACCATGCTTATTCAGATGTCCCTGTACCTGGTCCGGTAATCCGATTCGCCATGACCACAATCGCAGTGGGGATAAAGGGATCACGACATTGATTACGAAACCAGCTTGGCGCGCAGTCGAGCGAACTCCTGGTCGGTGATCGACCCCGATTTTTTTCAGACGATCAAGCTTCTCGATTTCGTCGGCGACACTGAACCCGATCACACGCCGCAGCTCATCGCGTGACTGTTGAGCCTGCTGGCTGCTTCGCTCTGCCATGCCTCTCGACTGAGTGATCATGTACGCGAATATGCCAAGGTAGGGGAATACGATCAGGGCTATCACCCAGATCGCCTTGATCCAGCCGGATATGTCACGGCGCCGGAACAGATCGCCTATGACTATGATGAGGAGCCAGAACCATAGGACGAACATGAACACGGCGAAGGCGTCGGCGAGGAAATTGCGGAAAGTGAAGCCTTCCGAGAAGAAGAACATCGCGCTCTCTCCTTGTCTTACTGGACGGATCTGTTGCGGGCATCGCGCCGCGCCTGCGCATTTTTTGTCGCTTGCGACACGCTTCCAATCCTTGCAGGGGGAACTCGTGTACGCCGCCGTCGATTGGGAAGCGCCCGCATGCCTTCGCTCGGCGTGTCACCGGTCGGTGGGCGAGTAGGAAACTGGGCCGCACGGCGCACGGCGAGAGCACGGCGGGCCGCTTCGATGTGTGCGGTTCGGCCCTCGAGCTTGTGCATGCGATTGATCTCCCTGTTCACGCGTTTCAACGCGGCGGTCGAATACCTGCTTGCGCTGCAGGAGGTGCTCGGCTGTGTCCGGAAAGCTTGCGCCTCTCTGCTCCCCTTTTCCGCGCACCGCACGGCGATTTTCGCGCGCCAGGGTGCGCTCCTTATCGCGCATCTCGCGCAGACGCTGGCGCAACGCCTTGAGGTCATCAAGCGCGCCGTCATAGATTTCAGGATGGTGACTGCGCAGAATGATCTCATGCTCGTCATAGCTGAGAATGCTGCGCTCGAATTTACAGGGTATGGACATGGCGGCCCTTTGCGTCCCGTAGGGGTAATCGCGGTCCTGGTCATGACGCTTTTGCGGGAAAAAATGAGCTACGGCGGCTTAGAGCGTCTACTAGTGCGTCCGCCGCTGCAGCCACTCGGCCGCCGATTTTCGTTCGCCCGGATTATCGTGCCCATCCGCACCATCGCACCTACCACTAATGCCGGTCGAGTCAGCACAATGCGTGCTTTTAATTCATGCTCAGATTCAACAGTAGCGACGGGAGACGCGGTACCAGCGGCCGCTGCGGCCATGATAGTAACAATTGCCGTGCCACCAGTAATGACGACCGCCGTGGCGTCGGCCCTCTCGCGCTATCAGCGCTCCAGTGCCGGCGCCAACCAAAGCGCCAATCGCTGCGCCGCGGCCGCCGCCAGCTAGTCCACCAATGAGCGCGCCACCGGCAGCGCCGCCCAAAGCGCCGCGACCGGTCCGCGCGGCAGCCGGCTGAGCGAATGCCAAGAATATAGCGAGGAGAAGAGTAATCGCTCGGAAATTCACCTCAACACCCGACGTTTGGGTTTGAATCCGATGAAACAGGGTCGCAAAAAATGCGACCGTGGGCAAGCGACAT
>DATLJR010000345.1:0-2171 GCA_035538755.1 Pseudolabrys sp. | reverse complement strand
TCATCATCCGGCGATTGGCAGGTGACTACCGCCGAGATTGACGGCGTGCCGTCGGTCAGGATCATCTCGGTAAGCGTTCTTGATCAGGAGAACCTGAAATTCACGTGTGAGCTTGAGGTAGAGGCAGAGGTGAAGCTTTTCGTCATCGCGCACCGCGAGCGCCACTATCGCCTCGACATTGACTCTTTTGAGGGACGTCACGTGCGCCCGACCAAAATCGCCCATTTCTATCCGGAAGTGGTCGTGCAGTTCGATCCCTCAACTGGAGACATTGAATTCGACTCGGTATACGTGCCCGAGCGTGCCGTAGAGGTCGATCGTGATGATGTGGTTTTATGAGTGATCGGCAACTTTCGCCATTTGTCAAATTGTGCGCGCCATGGCGGACCAGTCGCCGCATCGCGTTTCATGGTACAATTGCGCCGTGTTGCAACTGATCGATCAGCAACTCGGCATGATTGCGTTGCCGCGACTGCCATCGCGCCGGAGCAGCGCGGGCGATGGTTGCAGCGGCTCGCTGCACAGTTCGACCGGCCGCTGCGGCTGGTGCCGCGGTGAGCCGTCCCCTTCGATTATCGCGAGACCGCACGCCAACACTCGGCTACGGGGCGACGCGCGAGGCAGCGATGGCGGCATTCGCCAAGAGCTGGCGGCGGGAATAAAACTCTCTCCGCATCGGAATGAAGGTTAGCCCCGCAATGCCACGCCCACACCCACACTCTCGCTATCTGCCCACGGACAGCGACCAAAAAGGCTTTTCCGCCCTCGCACCAAATTTCTGGCGAACTGCTGAGAAGTTGAGGACTGAAGCCGTTCAAGCGACTGCCCAGAAAAGTTGGAAAGTTCATTGGACCGTCCCCTCCGCCATATGCCTTTACCATGCGGCTTTGGATTGCTTCATCAATGAGGAGATTGCCATCGCGCTCGCCCGTGCAGGCGACGCCGCAAGCGACGATCCCTTGACGCATGAAGCGCGTTCAATCCAAGACATGACCTTGAACCAGAAAAAGTTGGAAAGTTTTTTCTCCATCTTTCAGTTGAACGGAAAGGGAGCCCCGGAGGTTCGTGATCGGACACTGAAGCTCATCGGGCTTAGAAACATCTTGTATCATCACTCACCTGAAATGCGCGATGTGCGCGATTACCCGAAGCAAGCTATCGACGCGTTGGAGGATGCAGGCATCGAGCCTGTCAATACAAGTTGGGCGTCCCAGTGCACGGACGTCCGATTGGCCGAATGGGCGTCGAAGGCAGTAGGAGCGTTCATCGACGACTGGTGTCAGGCAGCGAGCATTCCATCGCGGATGAAAGATCCGGAATTCGCAGGCTCAGCGGACTAATGACGCCGGCCCCCCAACTCAACGGTGCCTGGCTGCCGTGGGGCGCTCGCCTTTGGCCACCATGAGGACCGCTCGCTGCCGCACGGCTACGAGCCTACGCGCGAGGCTGCGATAGCGGCGTTCGCGAAGAGCTGGCGGTGGGAGTAGTGCAGTTAAAGCCGGGGACTGAGCTGAAAGTAGCCAGCATCCTGCTCTTCGAACGTGAAGACTGCACGCTGAAGGCGTGGTATCCTTTCCTTTACGCACCTCGCGCGGGAGGGGCGTATGACAGTCACCATCGGACGGCGGAAATTGCTGGCTGCACTCGGCGGCGCGGCGGCGTGGCCGCTCGCGGCGCGCGCGCAGCAGCCGGCAACGCCGGTGATCGGGTTCCTCAATGGCGGGACGCGCGACGCCAACGTGTCTAATGTGGCCGAGTTCCACAAAGGCCTCGGTGAAACGGGGTATGTCGAGGGTCAAAACGTGGCGGTCAAATACCAATGGGTGGAGGGACGATACGATACACTACCGATGCTCACCGCCGACTTGGTTCGTCGTCGGGTTGCGGTCATCGTCACACCGGGTTTCCCACTTGCCGGCCGCGCAGCAAAGGATGCGACCTCGGCAATTCCGATCGTCTTCGGCGTCGGCGAAGACCCCGTGCGCTGAGTTCGGTCGTCGGCTTTGCCATGGTCTAGTCCCGTCGCCAGCTTTTCCGCAGGTGTTCCGCCAGCATTGCGTCCCTTGGCAGCGCACCGTTGCCCGCCGCCGCGGCCGCAACGGGCGGGTAGACGCGATGGAGCTCGGCGGCCTCGATGTGCCACTCGCCGTGCTCGTCCTTGGTGCCTGAAA
>DATLJR010000344.1:0-2861 GCA_035538755.1 Pseudolabrys sp. | reverse complement strand
CGGCAGTACTTAGCGCGGCGCTGATCGTCGCCTTGGGTCCCTGGCTCGCACGTTACGCGGTGGCAAAGCCAAACGCACGCTCATCGCACAAAAAGCCGACGCCGCAGGGTGGCGGCATCGCGGTGATCGGTGCGACATTGGTCGTATCCGGCGGCGTTTTATTTTTCCTCGGAAAGGTGAACGCCAATTCCTGGCCGCTTCCTCTCGTCCTAGCCGCTGTGCTGCTGATCGCCGGCGTCGGCGTGATCGCGGACAGATGTCCGATCGCTCCAGCGCCACGGCTGGTGCTGCAAGCCTTCGCCGTGGCCACAGTATTGGCGACTCTGCCGCCGGAACTGCGCCTTCTGCCTATTCTTCCTTGGTGGGGCGAGCGCGTTGTATTGCTCTTCGGCGCGTTGTGGTTCGTCAATCTCGTGAACTTCATGGATGGGATCGATTGGCTGACCGTGGCGGAGGTTGTGCCGACCGCCGCGACAATCGGCGTGATTGGCTTTTTCGGCATGTTGCCGCCGGCCGCTATCGTCATCAGCCTGGCGTTATGCGGCGCGACTATCGGGTTTGCGTTCTTCAATCGCCCCGTAGCAAAGCTCTTTCTCGGCGACGTCGGCAGTCTGCCGATCGGGCTCCTCCTTAGCTGGTTGCTACTCGTGCTCGCCGGCAGCGGCGGCCGCGCCGCGGCGATCCTGCTGCCGCTGTATTACCTTGCCGACAGCACCATTACCCTTTTGCGCCGGGCGGTGAATCGCGAGCCGGTATGGCAAGCGCACCGGTCGCATTTTTATCAGCGTGCCGTCGACCGGGGCTATCGCGTGATTGACATCGTGGCCAGGGTCTTCGCTGTCAATCTTGCGCTTGCCGCATTGGCGCTGTCGACAATTCTTCTGCCATCGCGAACGACGGATGTTGCAACTTTGATTGTCGGCACCGCGCTGGTGGGCTGGCTTCTAATAGCATTTGCACGTGGCCCGAGCCCATCTTGAAAGGTCGATCACAGCAATACTAGCTCTGTGCGAACCGAGCCATAGTCTCAAGTGTCGCGTCTGTGTGCATTGCAACGCCTCGCGTATCGCGGATGGCAAAACCGGGGTTTAGAACCTTATGACGAGCCGATTTGGAAATGAATTTAACTGCGCGAAGTCGCATGGCCGTTTGCGGCACGGGCGCAAGATTCGGTCAAGAAACGGCCTCTCGTCGGTTGGCTGTCGGGATCAGCATCTAAAATGGCGGGACTTTTTGCCGATGACTTTTTGGATGGTATGCTGCGTCGAGGCTACCTCGACGGCCGAGACTTGGATTTTGTGTCCGGTACGCATTCAGGATCGGCTACCGTCGCTTGCGGAGGAGATTGTCGGTCTCAAGCCTGACGTCATCGTAGCCGCTGCCGTCAATGCCGCTGTTCCAGCACACGCTGCAACCTCGGAGATCCGACACGGCACGGTTTGGGGGACGAAGGCAAAGCCGTCGGTTACCTCATGGCCGACGGCTTTGCTGTCTTTGTGGCCTAGAGCCCGTCAAGATGCGCGGCCATTCGCCGATGAGGCATTCCTGTCGTCAACGTGCCTTGCCAACAATTCCGGCAGCTTGGCGACGTTCGCCGTGATCCCGTGTGCCTCACCCTTGCTGAGCAGCTTGGCCGCCGAGCGCCGCCCCCGCTCATTCTCGAAACACACGTATGCGAGCTGTTGCCCCCTCTGATCGCGCACGACAAAGCAGGCGTCCAATTCCTCGACAGTCCAGGGCGGCAGGAAGTCGATAGTCGCTGGAGTGGCCCCACCGTACGAAGCTGCAAAAGCGAAGCAGGAAAGTGGGTCGCCAAATAGAGTTCTTACCCGGAACCAGCAGTAACCCTTCGTGGTTGGTGATAGACGGCAATCGTCCGGCTTTAATCAAAATCGAACCAATTGCGCCGATTAAGAACGCCAACAAAAGGCCAAATCGGAGACAGCGCGATGAAAACAGATGCTGAAAAACTCGATACGCTTAAACTCCTTTGGCTGGCATGTATGGGGAAAGTTAAACGGATAATGACGGTCGCGGATCGATACGCCGCAATAGAAAAGTTTGTAACAACTTACGAGCAAATAAAAGACGACCCGGTGCTCGAGAGTGAATTTGCACGCTGGCAAGCCGCATCAATGGGCATTTCAGAAACAGAAATCCAATGGCTGAGCGGCAAAGTGGCTACTCAATTCGTTACCAAGCATTGATTTCGTGACCTCAGTTGCTCCCCGCAAGTTTCTGGACTTCTGTTCTTGCTGCGGAGTCTTCGTTCATAAAAAGATTTGAGGACAATACTCGACTGCACGGACGCAAGAGACGCGATCATAATCTAGCCAATTGGATTCTAATTTGGGCGCCCGCACGAGCTTATAGCGGCGGGGGGAAGCATTCACGAACGAAAAGCCCGAAGACAAAAAACCATCCCAGCGACGACGACTGCGCCAATGAGCCCCCAGATAAGTATGTTAAGCCAACCGTGTCCGAGCAAATAACCGGTAACAACGCCTAGCGCAGCATGACTTGTAACTCCTTTCGATCCGGGTCCATCATCGGGGCGGCCAAGCGACCGATTGGAAAAGAAAAGCTATGCTAAAGCGTTAGTCCGCTGTTCTCCACTGCGACGTGAAGGCGGAAGCCACGCGAACAACCGAGTGCTGGCCGTTGTGGTCGCGCACGACAAAACAGGCGTCCAATTCCTCGACGGATTAAGGCGGCGGGACGAAAGACGTACCTGTGCGGTTGAGAAAATCATGCTAGTTTAGCTTTGGGTGAGTGGCCGCGTAGGAGGTCTGGAATGTCAGACTTGCACGAGGCGCGCGATCCTGGGCGCGAACCCCAAATCGACAATGTAGGCTGGTTAT
>DATLJR010000343.1:0-2504 GCA_035538755.1 Pseudolabrys sp. | reverse complement strand
TAGCTTCCGTCATGGTGAGTGGGGCTTTCTGTTGGTCACGTACGGTCTTGTTTCGACAACAGAATCATACGTGAGCCGGCCGGTTTAGTCCCCGCTCACCTCCAAAAAATCCACGCCGCCATGAATAATCCGCGCTAGATTTAAAAGCATCCCTACACCAAGAATTGTCTCCCTTTGGTTAAGTTCCTCAGGCTTCAATTGCCCTGCGCTTTGTTGCTTCGACTGTTGCACATTGATCCCTGCAATCATTAGAAACGCGAATACGAGAAATGAAAAGACAGGCACAGCCTGTTGCGGCAATTCAATTTTGATCCAGCTAAATATCCATACCCAAAATATCTGGTTCCATTCGTGCCAATGAGCGACAAGTTCCCTTGCCCAGTCTGCCAAATCGAGAACACCACTAAGATTGGCAAACAGAGTAATTGCGCTACCGATGATGCCGATCCAAGTCAGAACCTGGTATTTGAACACGCCTGTAATCTGCCAAAACGGCGACGGTGTTACAGCAGGTTTCGCAAGTTGAGCGACAATCGCTGCTCTGATCAAATCGGGTGATGCGAGGTTCTCGGTATGCATCTCGCCAAATGGCAGCGGAATGTCAGCGTAGGTCAATTCGGACGTCTTTGCGGGAATAAGTTTGCCATCCGCCTTGGCACGCCCCGCTTCTGCTCGTACCCAGTCAGATTTGATACTGTTCGGAGTCCAGATGGTGATCACCGCCCGCGCTGCGACCAGTTGCTTCATGATCTCGTCTCGGTAGAGGTCAGCAGCCCCGAGACTCTTGTCCCACCAAACGGTCCATCCTTCGGATTCAAGAAACGTCGATAACGTCAGCGCTAGTGCGTGGTCGCTTTTAGAGTAGCTGATGAAGATGTCTGCCATAGTGACCCAACGTCGATGTTGCTTGGACGTATGATCACACGCAAATGATAAACTTTCAAAAGAGAATTAGATAGTTCGAAATCGCTCATGGACCTACGCGACCAAGTTGATCACAGACTGCATGAGTATCGCGTCGAGCTGCAAAAGCAGTTGGAGAGGATTGCCTTGCTTGGAGACGAGAGAGTTCTGCGTGGACGAGGGGGCGCAAGCGCATTGAGAGGGAGGAAAGTCCCGCCGAAATATCGTGGCCCTTCGGGTGAGACCTGGGCGGGTCGTGGCGCAAGACCACGTTGGCTTGTTGCCGCGATCAAGGAGGGGAAGAAGCTCGATGATTTTTTGATCGTGAAGTCTGCGCGGAAAGGGCGGAAAAAGCGCAGGTCGAAGCGGTGACCTTCGTACACCTCCGCAAATTTTGTAAAAAATTCTAAGGTATGGGTCTAACGCAAATTTCCTGACTATGTGATATGAACGCAGAATGTCGAAATACACCGAGGCGATGGACGCCTATTCAGTGCTGATGCACGAGGCTAACATTTGAAACGAAGAGGGAGTCAATATGGGATTCGATGGAGAGAAAATTACGGATAGACGCGGCGTTTTTTAGTCATTGCCGGCTGCTGTCATGGATCACGTGAGCGAAGGTATTCGGCGGAATGCGATCCTAGGACGTGTGCTCATTAACGCCCAGATCGGAGGTCCGCTTTCGGGGCAAACCGAAAAACATTGCTCCATCTGAGCCTTACCGCTTCTGACCCCGAACGGTTGGAAGCGTGATATCATCCCTCCATTGCATGAATGACCCCCAACCGGAGGGTCACATGGCAAGCCACATCGGACGACGAAAATTCTTAGCCACGCTGCTCGGCGGCGCGGCCGCAGCGTGGCCGCTCGCGGCGCGCGCACAGCAGGCGGCGAAGGTGCCGACCATCGGGCTCCTAGGCGGGGACGCATCGGCCTGGACACCATGGGTGGCGTCCTTTACGGCGCGACTGCGCGAACTAGGCTGGATCGAAGGCCGCAACATCGCGATCGAGTATCGCTGGTCGGAAGGACGCTCCGAGCGCATCGCCGAGGTAGCCGCCGAGTTTACGCGGCTCAACGTCAATATCATCGTTACCAACGACACCTCCGCGCCTGCGGTAAAGCAGGCGACGTCGGTCATCCCCATCGTCTTTGTTTTGGGAAACGATCCGGTTGGGACCGGGCTGGTCGCCAGCCTGGCGCGACCGGGCGGCAACGTCACGGGCCTGTCGGTTCAGCAAACCGAGCTTGCCGGCAAATGTCTTGACCTCTTGCGCCAGGCTCTGCCTGGTCTCCGTCGGCTGGCGGTCATGGCCAATGTCGGCAGTTCCGCCCCGGCGCGGTCTTTGCGTGAGGTTGAGACCGCGGCTCGTGCGCTCGGCCTCGATGTCGCGTCACTCGAAATCCGGCGCGCCGAGGACATCGCGCCCGCCTTTGCGGCACTCAACGGCCGAGCGGACGCACTTTACGTCGTGCAAGAAGCGCTGGTTGTCACCCATCGTACACGCATCATGACGTTCGCGCTCGCCGCGCGGCTGCCGACGATCTTCAATAGCCGTGAATTTGTGCAAGCGGGGGCTCTGTTTTCCTACGGACCA
>DATLJR010000342.1:0-17331 GCA_035538755.1 Pseudolabrys sp. | reverse complement strand
TGCAGGATATCGCTGTCCTGACCGGCGGTCAGGCCATCAGTGAAGACCTCGGCATCAAGCTCGAAAACGTGACGATCAACATGCTCGGTCGCGCGAAGAAGGTGATGATCGACAAGGAGAACACCACGATCGTCAACGGTGCCGGCAAGAAGGCCGACATCGAAGCGCGCGTGGCGCAGATCAAGGCGCAGATCGAGGAGACGACCTCGGACTACGACCGCGAGAAGCTGCAGGAGCGGTTGGCAAAGCTCGCCGGCGGCGTTGCGGTGATCCGCGTCGGCGGCGCGACCGAGATCGAGGTGAAGGAACGCAAGGATCGCGTCGATGACGCGATGCACGCAACCCGCGCCGCGGTCGAGGAAGGCATCCTTCCGGGCGGCGGTGTCGCCCTGCTGCGCGCGGTCGAGGCCCTCAAACGCATCAAGGCCGAGAACGAGGATCAGAAGCACGGCGTCGAAATCGTCCGCAAGGCGATCCAGACTCCGGCGCGTCAGATCGCCATCAATGCGGGCGCTGACGGCTCCGTCGTTGTCGGCAAGCTGCTGGAGAAGGATCAATACTCCTACGGCTTCGATGCGCAGAACGGCGAGTACGGCAACCTCATGACCAAGGGCATCATCGATCCGACCAAGGTCGTGCGTGCGGCGATCCAGAACGCGGCATCCGTTGCCGGCCTCTTGATCACCACGGAGGCCATGGTCGCCGAACTGCCGAAGAAGAAGGAAGCGATGCCGGCCATGCCCCCAGGCGGCGGCATGGACTTCTAAGCTCAACGGTTACGCAAAATGCAGAGGCCCGGGAAATCCCGGGCCTCTTGCTCTTCCTCTCCTCGCGAGTCCACCAAACATGCAGCGACCCGCTCAATATGAAACGACCACACGAAAAGGCGCGCGTTCATCCGGCGTCGCCTCATCGCAGTGGCCGTTGTGGCGACAAACAATACGCATCGCCACTTGCAAGACACAATATCCTACTGAGATGACAGCAGAATGACGAAGCGACAGGGCAATATTTACGCGGGAATTGGCGGCTGGACCTACGAGCCCTGGCGCGGGGTCTTCTACCCGAAGGGCCTGCCGCATGCGCGCGAGCTCGCTTATGCCGCCGAGCGTCTGACCGCGATCGAGATCAACGGCACGTTCTACCGCACCCAGAGCCCTGCCACGTATCGCAAATGGGCCTCAGAAGTGCCGGAGAATTTCGTCTTCTCGCTGAAGGGCCCCCGCTATGCCGTCAACCGCCGCGTGCTCAGCGAGGCCGGTGATTCTATCAAGCGGTTTCTCAACTCCGGGATCACCGAACTGGGCCCTCGCCTCGGCCCCCTCCTCTGGCAGTTTACGCCGTTCAAGAAGTTCGACGAAGCGGATTTCGGCGGATTCCTCGAACTGCTGCCGAAGACCTTCGATGGCCACACGCTGCGCCACGTCGTGGAAGTGCGGCACGACAGCTTCAAGACGCCGGCCTTCGTTGCGCTGCTGCGCAAGTTCTCTATCCCGGTCGTGTTCGCCGAGCACGACAAATATCCGGCCATTGCCGATATCGCCGGCGACTTCGTCTATGCGCGTTTGCAGAAAGGCGACGAGAAGCTGAAGGCGGGCTATCCGCCGAAGGCACTCGATGGCTGGGCCGCGCGAGCAAAAACCTGGGCACAAGGCGGCGAACCAAAGGACCTGGCGCGCGTCGACAAGACCTCGGTGAAGAAAGAGCCGCGCGACGTTTTCCTCTATTTCATACACGCAGCGAAGATACGCGCGCCATCTGCCGCGATGGCGCTGATCGAAAGACTGAAATGAAAGCGCGGAAGAAAACGGCAAAAAGCCATCCGCTGTTCACGATAGGCTATGAGCAGGCAAAGCCCGCCGCCGTGCTCAATGAACTCAAGCAGGCGAAAATCGGATTGCTGGTCGACATCCGCGCCGTCGCTGCCTCGCGCCGTCCGGGTTTCTCCAAGCATCAGCTTGCTGCGTCACTCGAGGATTCTGGAATCGGTTACCTGCACCTGCAGAAGCTCGGCACCCCGGCCGAGGGCCGGGCGGCGGCACGCACTGGTGACACCGATGCGCTGTGGCGCATCTACGACAAACACATCAAAAAACCCGATGCGCAGGAAGAACTCGGCGAACTGGTCGCACTGATCAAATCGGGCAAGCGGATTGCGCTGCTTTGCTA
This sequence comes from Pseudolabrys sp., assembly GCA_035538755.1. Taxonomy (GTDB): domain Bacteria; phylum Pseudomonadota; class Alphaproteobacteria; order Rhizobiales; family Xanthobacteraceae; genus Pseudolabrys. Next base: position 15,162 of record DATLJR010000342.1, on the reverse strand, counting down.
TTGCCGCGATCCGATGACCTGCCATCGCAGCCGCATCGTCGCGAACGTGAAAAAACGCACGCGCGTCAATGTTGATGATCTTGTCCCGCCGCTGTTCTGATCTATTCGGCAGGTTGCGGAGCGCTCCGCTTGCCTTCGACGTTAATGATCATTGCGACAAGAGCGAGCGTTGCAATGAAGAGCAGGAGCGCGATGAGGGCGTTGACGCCGAGCACCAGCGCAAAGCCGCCGCTCTCATGAAGCAGCGAAATCATGCCGATCGCCGCGCCGGCACTGATGAACAGCAGGAAATAGCGAACGGCATAGACGCGGCCGCGCCAGGCGTCAGCAGTGTAGCGGGCCATGATCATATCGTTGACAGTCACCTGTCCGTAAATCGCGGCAATCGCGATCGCCAGTGCCACCAGAAGCGCGAGGCCGGTGCTGTAGGCCGCCCACAGATTGCCGAGAAACCCGATCCCGGTCACGGCGGCGAATATCACGTGCGGCGGAACCCATTCAACCACGCGACCGACGGTGAGTTGGGCGAACGCACCGCAAACCAGCACGGCGGTTGCGATGCTGCCGACAAGGATCAAGGGCAAATCTGCGGACAGACGCTCATCGACGATTTTTGGCAGCGCGATGGTCAGCACGTTGAAAGTGAGGCCTGCGCTCAATGCGATGACAATGAACAAGCCGAACAGCATGACAGCAAGGCGCGGCGTGAGTGGGACGGCCGGTTTTGTCTGGCGCGTGTTGACGTGATGACGATCGTCCGGCGTCACCCAGAGGTAGAAAACCCCGGTGGCGACCAGGATCGCCGCCGGCGCAAAGAAAGCGGCGCGCCAGCCGAACCACGTCGCAAGCGCCGCGCTGATGCCGGCGGCAAGCGAGACGCCGAGATTTCCGCACACGCCGTTGAATGCCAGCGTCCGGCCGCGCGCATTCGATGCCTCGATCAGCATCGCCATGCCGACCGGATGATAGATCGACGCGAACATGCCCAGCGCGAACATTGCAATTGCAAGCCCGGTGAGGTTCGGGGCGAAACCTGCCCCGGCGAGCGAAAGGCCGCAGCCGATATAGAACGCCGCCATCATGTTGCGGCGACTCCAGCGGTCGGCAAGCCAGCCAGCCGGCAGCGAGAAAACACCGAACGCGACGAAGGCCGCGCTCGAAAGCGCTATCAGTTCGCTGTAGGAGTGCCCATAAACGACCTGAAGGCCGATCACGACCGTCGGATAGATCAGGAGTACGAAATGATCGAGCGCATGCGCCCAATTCAGAAATGCGATGGACCGTTGGCGGGCCCGGTCGTCAGCGGTTTGGCTCGTACAGGTGGTCATCGACGTCCCGGCAAATGCAAGTCAAAAGGCGATTCACTGCTTATACCCACTGATAGTCCTTGTCCTACTCGCCAGCCGCAACCCTCCTCCGCTCTGACGACTATCACGCATTAGTTGTGCCAGCATTAATTTTCAATCTGTAGCGTTATTCGAAGGCTGCGTGGATGAGTTCGGTAGCGTTCGAACTTTGGTACGAGCCCTCGCCCAGTTCCATGGTCGCGGCCGATACTTCGCTGTTTCGATCGCAACCAGCAATTCAGCGCGCGTGGCCTATGGCTGGCGTGTGTTCGAAGCCATGCTGGGAGGCGTCTACCTCGGCCCGGTCATCGAAATATTTTCGGGTCGGAGGCATATCGGCACCTTCGTTTTGACGCTCACATAACCAGCATGAAGGCCGAGGATACCGAATGTCGGCTGCCGCCGGCTGGGCTCAGGACTCCCAAGGCCTTTTCTGCGACTCAATATGTTGAAGCGGCTTTAGTCGAGTGTGCGGCGGAATCTCGTGACGGCAATCGTCATTGCCACCGCCATCAAGATAAACATTGCGATCGCGTCGTAGCGCAAGTCGGACAGGTTCGAGCCTTTCAGCATGATCGCGCGCACGATGCGCAGGAAATGCGTTAGCGGCAGCGCCTCACCGATCCACTGCGCCCAGACCGGCATGCCGGCGAACGGGAACATGAAGCCCGACAGCAGGATGTTCGGGAGAAAGAACATCAGCGCCATCTGCATTGCCTGCAGCTGATTCTGTGCGATCGTTGAAAACGTATACCCAATCGAAAGATTCGTGGCGATAAAGAGCGTGCTCAAGAGAGCAAGCATGATCAGGCTGCCGTATATCGGAACGCCAAACAGGAAAACACCGATCGCGATGATCATCGTCGCCTGTCCGACACCGACCAACACGTAGGGAATGATCTTGCCGAGCATGATCTCGAACGGCGTGATCGGCATCGACAGAAGATTTTCCATTGTGCCGCGCTCGATCTCGCGGGTCACCGAGAGCGCCGTGAAAATCAGCATGGTCATGGTGAGAATCGTACCCACAAGGCCCGGCACGATGTTGAGCTGGGTTATGGCGGCAGGGTTGTAACGGGCATGAGCGCGGATCTCGAACGGCATGTTGGGGCTGTCCGGGACATCGCGGTCATGGGAAAGCGCTGTCTGGAGAACCTCTCCGAGAGCAGCGAGGGCTGTACCCGACGCGACCGGATCGGTGGCGTCGGCGATCACAAGCATCGATGGCTTGTCACCGCGGCGCACTGAGCGTTCAAAATTTGCCGGCATCTCGATGGCAAACAATACAGAGCCGGAGGCAAGCAATTGGTCGACCTCGGCCTCGCTGTGCGGCAAGTGGGTGACGCGGAAATATTTTGTGTTCTCGATTGCCGCCAGGATGGAGCGAGAGAGATCACTGGTCTCCTGCATCAGCACGGCAGTGGGCAGATGGCGTGGCGTGGTGTTGATCGCATACCCGAACAGCAGCAACTGCACGAGTGGGATCATGATGATCATCGCGAAGGAGACGCGGTCGCGTCTGAGCTGGATGAACTCTTTCACCAGCATGGCCCAGGTTTTGCGCCAGAACCCCTCGCCGGGAAGACGCCTTGCTTCCTGCGCTGCAGGGAGCATGTGGGTCATTGAAAATTGTCCCGCGCCTTGCCCATCAGATCAATGAACACATCCTCGAGCGATGGCTCAGACCGCTCCCAATCAAGGTTCTTTTGCTTGCGGTATGGCGCAATGGCAGCTTCGAGCGCGGCCTCGTCGCGGCCCGACACATGCAAATTGGTGCCGAAGGGCGCCACCATATCGATACCAGGCCTATCAGTGAGTTCGGTCGTGAGTTCGGAAAGCCCTTCGCCATTCGGGGCGCTCACGACATAGGTCGTCAGATGCGATGAGTTGATCACTTCATCGACGGTGCCGTGCGCAAGCAACTCGCCGAAAGCGATGTAAGCAATCTCGTGGCAGCGTTCGGCTTCGTCCATGTAGTGCGTCGAAACCAGCACCGTCAGCCCGTCGGCTGCGAGCGCATGGATCTCGTTCCAGAATTCGCGCCTCGCCTTGGGATCAACGCCGGCGGTTGGTTCATCGAGCAATAACAATTGCGGGCTCGGGAGTGTGCAGGCTCCGAGCGCCAGTCGCTGTTTCCAGCCACCGGAAAGCTCACCGGCGATCTGCGCTTCCCTCCCCGTAAGACCAAGCCGTTCGACCGCAGCGCGGGCGGCAGCGACGGGATGATCGATTCCATACACGCGTCCGATGAATTCCAGGTTTTCCCGTACCGAAAGATCCTGATAGAGGCTGAAACGCTGCGTCATGTAACCGACGTGTCGCTTGATTTTTTCGGTTTCCGTGCGGATGTCATAACCCAGGCATGTTCCGGTTCCCTCATCCGGCGTGAGAAGACCGCAGAGCATGCGAATGGTGGTCGTCTTGCCGGATCCGTTCGGACCGAGAAAGCCATAGATCGTACCGCGCTTGACCTGCATGGACAGGTTGCGCACGACCGCCCGGCCGCCGAATTTTTTAGTCAGGCCGTGGACATCGATGACGACATCGTTCGCATTCATCAGGGCGACTCTTATCGCAGCGTAACCGTAACCGGCTGACCGACGCGGAATTTGTCTGGCTGTTCGGGCCGCGCCTCAATCAAAAACACCAGCTTGGCGCGCTCCTCCTGGCTATAGATAACCGGCGGCGTGTACTCGGCGCTCCGCGCGATAAAGCTCACTTTCGCGGTCAGACCTTTTTCGCAACCGTCGCAACTCACGTCGACGATATCTCCGAATTTGATCGTTGGAAGTATCGCTTGCGGCGCAAAAAAGCGAATTTTGAGGTTACCGGGTGGCAGCAGTGCGACAACGGGCCGGCCTGCTGGCACTGTCTCGCCCGGCCGGTAATAGATCTGCTCAACAGTTGAATCCCCAGGAGTGTAGGCGTTCCTGCGCGCCAGCCGCGTCTGCGACCAATCCAGGTTGGCCTTTGCCTGGCGTAGTGCAGCCTCGGCGTCATCGTAGGTTTTTTGTGTGCCGGCCGCCGACTTCAACAACTCTTTCGCGCGATCGAAGCCCTGCTGTGCATTTATGACAGCTGTATTTCGTACCACGACGTCGGCCTTTTGCAGATCGTCGTCTACGGTGAATAGCAGGTCGCCTTTATTCACGCGATCACCTTCGCGAACCTTCAACGCCTCCACGCGCCCTTGCTCATCAGGAGAAACGAAAATCAGTTCGGCCTCGACCCAGCCCTGCAACACCCGGTCATTGGTTTTGCTGCAACCGCCAAGTACGAGCGCGGCCAGCATAATAACCCCGAAGCCAGTGAGCTTTGTTCTCATGTTGCTCTCCTTGGCGCGAACAACAGTTCGACATGGGTCTTCATCATTTTGCGAACGTCGAGCGGCTCAAATCGATCGAACAGACCGCTCCAGACGATCGCCACCAATCCTGGTGCAGCGACAATTTGCGGATAGTCCGCGAGCCCTTCCGGAATCTCGCCGCGCGCAGCGGCGCGTCGCAACAAGGCGCGAACTGCTCCAATGACTCGCGACAGCACTTCCCGGTAGTAGAACTCGGCAAGCTTCGGAAAGCGCCGACCCTCGGTAATCATGAGGCGGATGACGTCTTTCCTGCGCGTCCCGTAGACTTCGCGCACAAAAAGATCGACGATGCGATCAGCCAGCAAAGCGATCGGCACGTCGGCCTCGCCCATGGCCTCGATCGTACCGACAAGCGGAGTGAGCATGGTCCGGATCAATTCCTGAAACAGGCTCTCCTTGTCACGGAAGTAGAGGTAGATCGTTCCCTTCGCGACGCCTGCCCTTCGCGCGACATCGTCGAGACGCGCAGCCTCAAAGCCTCGGATCGAGAACTCATCAAGCGCCGCAGACAAGATTGCTTCGCGACGTTCGATACTCCGTGTCTTCCGCGCGTGGCTGCCGGGAACGCCGGCAATCCGCGCCGCTTCCGCTGCACGCTTACGTCGACTTGCGCGCTTGGCCGGTGCATTGCGGGACCTCGGTGGATGCAACATGATCGCCACCAAAATGACTGACTGGTCAGTCATTATTTAGAGCAAAAAATAATGCTCTGCAAGGCCTGCAAATTTCCGTTGAATATCAGTTGCTTGAATAAGGCGCTGAAGACTGCGCGTCCCTGGCGGCGCGGGCGGTATTGACCGCAACGAACATCAGCGTCGCGGTCGCCAGCACCAGGGCTACGACCACAAGCGCACGCATCACAGGCGCATAGATGTTGGCCATTGCCCTTCCCTACCCGAGCAGGTTTTCAACATAGGAGTGAGTCGGGGGGCACGATCAATGATTCGAATCTCAAGCACGCTCGATTTCAGCCTTGACGGCAGAAAGCGACTCGGGCGTGTCCACGTCAGTAAGCGCTGCGTCACCTGAAACTGGCACTTCGACGACCGCCTCGGCGTAATTGCCGATCAGGTGGCGTGCGCCAATGTCACCCTGAATCGACATCAGATCGTGAAAGAAACGGTGTGACCACACGACGGGATTACCGCGACGACCGTCGATGCTCGGCACGACCACGAGCGCGCCACGTTCGGGATCGAAAGCAGCGATCAGGCGATCGATCAATGCCGCATCGACCTGCGGCATGTCGGCGAGGCAAATGATTGCCGCGTCGGCCTCCTGAGGGACGCAACTGATCCCTACTTTAAGTGACGTGCCAAGGCCTTCCGAAAAATTCGGGTTGTGGACCAATCGTACCGGTAGTCCTTTCAATGCGGTTTCCACTCTCTCGCGCTCGTGCCCGGTAACGACGATCACGGGCTGAGCCCGCGAGGCAACCGCCTGCTCGGCTGCAATGCGTACCAATGACTTGCCGCCAATCTCGGCCAGCATCTTGTTCACCGCTCCCATGCGCGTTGAACGCCCGGCTGCAAGCAATACAGCGGCGACACGGCGCCCCGTTTCGGGCGCGCGTTCTTCGCGTGGCTGCGGTCGCGTCACGATCTCCATCAACAAACCGCCGACGCCCATGCCCGTAATGTCGGTCCGCGTAACAGACAGACCCGCGAGCAGTCGCATCAACACCCAATCGAAACCGTTCTCCTTGGGGCTGCGCGCGCAACCGGGAGCACCAAGGACGGCTTGACCGCGTGCTGTGCCGATCAGCATGAGGTTTCCCGGATCAACCGGCATACCGAAGTGTTCGATCTCACCGCCGACGGCTTCAACCGCCGCAGGTATCACATCGCGGCGGTCTGCGATGGCTGACGCTCCGAACACGATCACAAGCTCAGCACCCGCCTTCAGCAATTCGTCAATGGCTCTAGCAAGCGACGCCTGTTCGTGCGGCACTCGCCGCTCAGCAATAATCTTCGCGCCAGCGGGCGCAATTCTTGTCGCAGTTATTTTCAGGGTCTTATCGATGACCTTTGGCGACAAGCCCGGCAATAAAGTAGAGACAATCCCGACTTTTCGAACCTTGTAGGGCGCTATGCGAATAACGGGCTTCGCCTTTTCCGCAGCGGTGACTGCTTGGTCGCGCGCGCAGGTCGGGACAGCAAATGGAATGATCTTGACCGTTGCGATCATCTCGCCTTCCACCACCGGCTTGTAGGCCGGCAGCGTCGCTACCGTGATCGCTTCATCGACCCGGTTGAGCGCATCGATTGAATTCTTGTCAACGACCAGAATGCCGGCACTGTCGGCAAAAAGATTGCAACGGCCCGTAAAAGCGCGGTCGGCGCGTACGCCTTCGCCCCGGATTGCCGTAGCAATGTCGGCGGCGGCCTGGTCTTCAGACACGTCTCCAGGATCAAGCCGCGCCACCGTAATTTCTTTGACACCGGCCGCAGTGAGTGCCGCAACTTCGGCAGGCCCGAGCTTCGTGCCCTTCTTGAGCACTAAGTCGCCTTGCCTTATTGAGTGAACGGCGGTCGCGCCGAGCGCCTCAGCGACAGGAATTGCTCCGAACTTCATGTCGCTTCTGCCTTTTGCCTAAGTACCTGCGTGATCTCGCCCATAATAGCCACCGCGATCTCCGCAGGTGATACGGCTTCGATATCAAGGCCGATAGGCGCATGAATACGCGCGATGTCAGCTTCGGGAATTCCAGCCTGTTTGAGACGCTCGACACGTTTTGCGTGTGTCTTCATGGAACCCAGCGCACCGATATAAAAACAGTCGCGCGCCAAAGCGTGTTCCAGCGCGGGATCGTCTATTTTCGGGTCGTGCGTAAGAGCCACAAACGCGGTGTAACGATCGATCGCGAGCGGCGGCAGTGCCACATCGGGCCATTCCGCGATCACCTTCACATCGGGAAACCGCTCGATCGATGCAAAGGCCGTGCGTGGATCCACGATCGTCACGTCATACCCAAGCAGCTGACCAATGGGCGCAAGCGCCTGACTGATGTGGACAGCTCCAGTAATGACAAGTTTTGGCGACGGAACATAAACAGTGAGGAAAACTCGCCCTTGCGGAGTGTCTTCCATACCGCTCTTGGCCATACGCAACCGCTTTTCCAGCACATCCTTCAGCGCATCATTCTTCACGTGCACGGCCTTCACCAGACGCTGCGCGCCGCTCGCTGTATCGGTGACCAGCACCGCGGCGCGACGCGCCGCGCGCTCGGCATTAAGATCATGCAGGACGTCGAGTTTCACTCAGGCCACCTTCTCGACATAGACCCGGATCGTTCCACCGCAAGACAGACCTACCTTCCACGCTGTCTCATCGGCGACACCGAATTCGAGCAATTTTGGTTTGCCGCTATCGATCACGTCCATCGCTTCGGCGACGACCGCACCCTCGACACAACCGCCTGAAACAGACCCGAGAAAATTGCCCTCATTGTCGATCACCAGATTGGACCCGACGGGGCGCGGGGCCGACCCCCATGTTTCCACGACGGTTGCGACCGCGACGTCGCGACCAGATTCGCGCCACTCTTCCGCAGTTTTGAGAATGTCTTCATCGCGAGCCAGCATGAAATTCTCCGTCAGGCCACCTGTCGCAGCATGTGTTTCGGGTCGAAGTCCCTGCCCGATGCGCCGGACAGGGCGCGAACCAGATCGGTCATGGACTCCAGATTGTGGATCGGCCGCAGTTCGTCAACGTGCGGCAACATCGTTTGCACGCCTTTGGCGCGCGCTTCGAAGCCGTGAAAACGAAGCAGGGGATTCAGCCAGATAAGCCGTCGGCACGATCGATGGAGCCTATCAATCTCGAATGCGAGCGTGTCGTCGGCATCCCGCTCGAGTCCATCGGTAATCAACAATACCACGGCACCTTGCGTGAGCACACGTCTTGCCCATTGCTTGTTGAATGTGTGCAGCGAGGTGGCGATGCGAGTGCCTCCGGACCAGTCGGCCACATTTGCCGAACACGCGGCGAGCGCTTCATCGGGATCGCGTTGGCGGATCGCACGGGTGACGTTCGTTAACCGCGTGCCGAACAACAACGTGGTCACACGTTTGCGGGCGTCCGTTACAGCGTGCAAGAAATGCAAAAACAGACGGGTGTACTCGCTCATCGAGCCGGAAATATCGAGTAACGCAACAATCGGGGGCTCTTTGACTCGGGGACCGAGATACTTCAGATCGATCAGCGCACCCCCCGCCTTCATGCTGGCACGCAACGTGCGCCGGACATCGATGATGTGGCCACGTCGGTTGGGCGCAAGTCGACGGGTCCGCACCTCATCCAGCGGTAGCGTTAAACGTGTGATGACCTCTTTCGCCGCAGCAGTCTCCGCCACAGTCATCTGTGCAAAGTCTTTCTTCTGCAGGATTTCCCGGTCGGAGACAGTCAGCCTCGCGCCGAGCTCGGCTTCGGACTTGTTTTGGTCCCTTTCGTTGATGCCGGAGAACAGCGCCTCCTGAATTCGCTGCGCGCCGGGCGGCGGGGCCTTCGGGTTGCCAGGTGTGATTTCCGGCAGCACCGAGGCAATCATTTTCTCGATGTAGCCGCGCTTGCGAAAGAAAATCCGAAACGCCTGATCAAAAAGAATCGTGTGCTCATGGCGCTTCACGAACACCGCGTGCAGCGTCCAATAGAAATCGGCACGCGTGCCGACATTTGCGACACTTAGAGCCTCGAGCGCGTCGAGCACCGCACCAGTTCCGACAGGAATTCCAGCTGCGCGCAACGCGCGCGCGAAGTAAAGGATGTTTTCAGAAAGGCGGCCCTGAGGAACGGTCATGAGCCTACTCCGCCGCCCTCAGCTCCGACTTCACTTCGTCGAGCAATGCTTTCACCTTCGTGCCGTCGAGGCGAGCAATGTCGTCCTGATATTTAAGTAACACACCGAGTGTGTCCGATACGGTCGCCGGATCGAGCGCAACAACATCCAGCTCGGTGAGCGCGCCGGCCCAATCCAGCGTTTCGGCAACGCCAGGCGATTTGAAAAGATCTTCTTTGCGCAAAGCCTGGACAAATGCCACGACCTGCTCAGAAAGTTTCTTGGCGATACCAGGGACCTTGGCGCGCAAAATCTTCAGCTCGCGCTCGGCACTGGGATAGCCGACCCAATGGTAGAGACAGCGCCGTTTAAGAGCATCGTGCACCTCACGTGTGCGGTTGGAAGTGACAACAACAATCGGCGGATGAGCCGCCTTCACGGTCCCAAGTTCCGGCACAGTCACCTGGAAATCGGCGAGCACTTCCAAGAGGAACGCTTCAAAAGCTTCGTCAGTACGGTCGATCTCGTCGATCAAGAGAACAGGCGGTCCAGATGAATCGGGCTCGAGCGCCTGCAGCAGCGGTCGCTTGATCAAAAAGCGCTCGGAAAATACGTCGTGTTCAATGCGTGTCCGGTCGCCCTCGCCTTCAGCTTCCGCCAATCGGATGGCGATCATCTGGGCGCCATAATTCCACTCGTAGACAGCAGCGGAAACATCCAGTCCCTCATAACACTGCAGTCGGATCAGACGACGCCCGAGAGTCGTTGCCAAAACCTTTGCGATCTCGGTCTTGCCGACCCCTGCCTCGCCCTCGACGAACAACGGCCGTCCCATGCGCAGGGCGAGGTACAACACCGTCGCCAGCGACCGATCCGCGATGTAGTCGGCCTTGGCCAACAGATCGAGGGTAGAATCGATTGAATTCGGCGGAGTCTTATCTGTCATGCGGGGACTTTATCCTACCACGCGCGTTATTCGATATAATACCGGCTTAACAGATTGATAGCCCAATACATTTGGATCAATCTGGCTGTTGAAAAAACAAACAGTAAGCGATTAGTAAGCAATCCGTTTCTGAGACAGATGGTCTTGCATCGCTGTCATTAGTGGCGCTGCCATGAGTGGCCCAGGGAGGTCCACCTGTGATGTGCAGGAGGAACTTTCATAAGTGCCAACGCCCCCAACGACTCTCTTCCAACAACCGCGCAGCACTTATTCCGAAGACAGCTGAGTGGCCCCCGATTTCTAACTAAAAAAGATGGTGGCCCCGACCTCGGGGACCGTGGGGACGGGGAAGAGATCGGGGCCGTGCTCTCTCTTGGGGATCGAGAGCGGCCACGTTCTTAATCTTCTTTTCAACTTACAGATATTAATGTTTGGTTAACCTTAATAGCCCTTCAAGCCGCTCCAGTCCCAAATCCTATGACCGTCCCATTTCCCCCCAGCGGTTAAGATCGGTCTGCTCAAAGGTCATTGCAACTTTCCCCTCGGGAGAAGCGAGCCACTCGTTCAGCTCCTCATCTGAGTTCGGCCGACGGCCCTTGATCCCCTCAAAGATGTCATGCGGCGTTAGGGCTCGGGGTATCTCCGCTGCCTCGTTTCTTTTGGCGACAAGACGAAGATCGGGTTTACGTGGGGCCCGCTTTTTAGGGTTATTTTTCTTCGCTGATCGCTTGCGTTTGACTTTGGTTTTCTTCGCCTTACGTTTCTTGGCCATGTGATTGCTCTCCTGAATTCGCTCAGCCCAATCAGAGTACAGCCAACGACGTGACCCCTTCAAAATAAACTGAAGCCCCAAATCGCCAACAGCGCTGCAAAGACAAGTCCCGCCCACGAAACAGTCATGGAAATAGAATGAGGGCCAATCGTCACAGGCCAGTCCTTGTAAATCCTCCATCCGTGCATGATCGCTACAAAGGCAAATATCAATGCGGTGATAAATGCATAAGCCATCTTAGCCCTCCTGAGTTGCTCTAAGCGATTTTAACTCGGCTATGGCCGTGGTTGGGTCAACGTGATTGGCCCAGCCCTTAGCTCGGCTGGCCCTCCCAATGTAATCGCCTCGTTGCTCCAGCCAATGTGCTAATCCATCTCAATGGCGTACAAGGGCCGCGCAAGCACTAAAGAAATCGAACGCCGCCGGACATTTCTTGCAGTAATTCGTGTCGCCTCTGCTGCTTTATAGATTTGCGATCCTTAGACGGCCACAAGCGAAAATAGCTTATGCGCCGGTCTTTTCCCCACTTTGTTGAAAAATTCGGTTTGCTACTTTGCACACAGCCTGTCGAGCGGTTCGAACATCAAACCGATCTTTTTTCCGTCTTCGGATTCCGGGTCGACTTCCTGAAGCCCATCCATCAGCGCGGCATATTCGGGACCTAGTTTTTTCCCTAATGCGTCTATCTGCTGAGACAACTCCTCGGTCTTCTTGATGTCTTTCTTCTCGTTAGCCTCCTCGATCTGTTCATTGAGCTTGCCGATATCGCAATAAGTTTGGGTCTTGGCCTTGTCGCCACTGATCAATGTGACAACCTTTTGCACGTCCGCTGTGGTGACCTTCGCAGTGCTCGGCTTTTGGGCCTGCGCATACACTGGCACGGCGGCGATCACGAAAACGGCAACAATCAACTTCGGATTCATGGGGGTCTCCAGAATTTGTACCGGCTCCACGATGCTATCTGGCCCCGACTAAATCCCAGCAAAACATTTCTGTAAAAAATTGCGGAACTTGCCTATGACTTCCTCGTGGGCGATGTCCGCTTTGGGCCAGAAGCGGACGGCTGCAAAAAATATAGGCCAAAGACCGCCCCCTGCATTCTTGCAATGAAGATGCAGATCGCGCGCAGGATGAGGCCTGTACCCTTGCTCTATCGAGGCGGGTTACGTGTAAGGGGCCCGTCTTTAAACCCGCAACGGCATCTCCCGTTGCGGGTCAAAATTATTGAACGGCTACGCATCTTTTAGTCGTCGTCGTCCGCCGACTGCATACGCCGATGTTCCACGGCGTCGCTCATATCGCGAAGCACAAAGACCGCGAGGGCCACCATGCGCTGCTTCTGTTCAGGACTAAGCGTTTTGTAGAGTGGCTGCCACGCTTCGGCGAGTTTATTCAAATCGCCTGACCGTTGAGCCAATGCTTGCGAACGTCGTTGCAAAAAGCGATTGGATCACGATTGCGCATGACCTCGACCGAACTTTCGTCGGCCCGTTTGCCCACCGTTTCTGCGACCTTCGCAAGGCGCGCTTGCCGATCCTTGGCGTTGGAGCGAATAGCACTTTCTACAGCTGGCCATAGCTTTTGCTGATCAGGTGTCAGCTGTAACGCAGACTTCACCAGATCAATCCGCAAGTCGGTCAGTTTATTCCAGTCCGCTAAGCTTATCCGTTCCGGTGCAGCAGCAGACGGGGTTTGCGCATAGGCAAGTGGGGATGCGGCAACGAAGAGTGCAGTCGCTGCGCCCGCTAGTACTTTCAACATTGGCGATCTCCTGGGTAAGTTTCCCGTCCCAAGGACCCCATAAAAACAATAGTGACACTCTGTGAAACTACGTTGACCTAAATCAAACGTGTCTCGTCGCGTAAATTCGACGTTAATGTCCGCTTTGGGTCATAAGCGGACATTTTGCATTTCAATCGGCATGTCTGCTTTACCCCCCGAAACCGACATCAGAAATCGTGACTTATCGCCCACTCATCTCGTGCTTGACGCAGTCGCGGACAAAGCGACGACGCTTCCAATAGCCTAGTTTTTGGGCTCGCGCCTGACGCCGACAATATTCCTGCTTCTGAGTGAGTACCGTACTCCAGACAGAGATTTCCCCCGGCGACTCCAACCGCGGCCCCGTTGCTTGCTGCGCCAACGCGGCGATCGGCCAAACTGCTAGTGCGACAGCCACAGAAATAAAAATTTTCCTCAACATGGCTTCCAACCCTTTCGCAATATGTGACGATACAATCAAATTAGCGCCGTGCGAGCCAATAGCGGACTTGGCCAAAGCAGAGAGACCGCCTGGTGGCGGTCTCTCGAAAAACGCCTTTAGATGCGCTTAAGCCAGTCAACCGGGGCACTCAGACAGGCCCGTGCAGGATCCCAAGGGTGAAGCTCGCGTGAACCTTCGCAGCGCCCCCAGCGACCTCCAGTACCTCATCAAAAACTTCCGAAAAAAGTAGCTCTTCTTGCTCCTTCGGCGCGATTTCCGTCATGGCATTGGTCCTTTTGGTTACGCCCCTGTCCAGCATAAATCCGTGGACACCCAATCTTATTCGAGAAATTCACGGCAAGGTAGCCAGCATTGGGCAGATCTAATTGGAAAAAACGCTGACACCGATTCCTACCGCGCCAGCGATGACAATGATCGCAAGAGCCACAACGGTAAGAGCCACAACGATGCCGTAAAACGCTCCGTCATCCTGCATGTCCGATATTTGGTGCAGGCCAGCCCTTCAGCAATTACGAGAACATTTATCCGGAAGGGCCCTGTCTAACTACGGCGTAAATGCTGGCGTCAGCTTCATGATGCGTAAAGCGTTAAGACGAGGTCTGCGAGCGTTCACCTGCTGGTGGGAGGCAAAGCAACTGTCCATCAAGGCCCGAGGGTGATTGCGCTACTGTCGGTATCGCTGCGCTGCGCTAGCACTGTTTTAACGCCGTGACTGAAGCTGGTCTATCAACGTCGCTTCGGTTGAGGCGGAGCAAGCGAGAGGAGCGAAGATCATACAATCGAAATTTCTATAGAATTTACGCTGGTTAGCAAGGCGTTCTGGCTTTTGGTCCCGGAATCGTCTGGAGGTCCGGTACAACTACTAATTTCGCTGCACGAACTCATTTTCTTTTTGGCAGGACTGGGCTCAACTTTGAAATTAAGAATAGAGGCTTGCGGGATTAGCAAATGATGGCGATTTGGCGATTTGTTTGGCTGGTTCTCTGCATCGTTTCTATTGGGACCGCTGTTCCTGTCTTATTTGGTGGTTCATTACGGTCCGACTACGCGTTCGTCATCAATAGAAAAATCGCGTCAATCTGGCCGCCAAAATATGCGTTCGTGGGGAACAGCCTCACCGCAGGTTGCAATTGGAGATGGGAGCTTGGCAGCCTCTCGGTTGTTAATCTCGCAACCGGCGGTGCGGTCATCAGAGAGGTCACGCATCAATTGACTCAGGTGCTGCCGTTGAAACCGAGGTTTCTTTTTATCGAAGCGGGAATCAACGATGTTGTCACGGAATCTTCTCCTATTGAACGGATCGCATACGATTTCGATTACTTACTTCGACAGTTACCCTCCAACCAGAAGGCCATCGTGACGTTAATACCTTTAGTATCCTCCCATTCCTTGACCGATAAGATTGTAGCGGCCAATTCCGCTATAGCGTCACATGTCGAAAGCCGTGGACTATCGATCATCGATTTAAATCCTTTAATAGCTACTCATGGCGTTCGCTATCCAGAGATGACTACGGACGGGATTCACTTCACCCATAAAGCCTGCTCAGTTTGGGTGGATGAAATTCGCCAAATCATCGAGGCTGGCGCGATATCTTCAGACAACTGAAATCTTGGTGATTTGCAAATAGCCAGCCCGCGATGATTTTGCCGTCATTGTTGTGAGAAGCGCATGCGAGGATTAAGCTATCGACTTGCGCAGTGAAAGGCCCCACCACAATTGTGTCTTAC
>DATLJR010000341.1:0-2955 GCA_035538755.1 Pseudolabrys sp. | reverse complement strand
TGCACCGCTGATCCTGCATGTGATTGCGCCGTGAGCCCTGTGAAAGACTTCACAGCATCGCGGCTCTTCACTTTGTTATTCACAGATTAAGTGTGGCAGCAGTCGGGGCTCTTTTACCCCCGATAGTGTTGCAAAAAGATTTTTGGCCTTCACCGAAAGATGATCACAACCCTCAACGCCATGCTGCGCGACAACGTCGCCTGGCAGCCCAAATCCGCCTGAGCCGACATTGCTCATTCGATCACCTCGTCGGCGCGCAATAGCATTGCCTGCGAAAACTGAAGTCCGAGCGATTTCGCGGTTTTGAGATTGATAACGGTCTCAAAAGTAGTGGGTCTCTCGATGGGAAGGTCGCTTGGCTTTGCGCCTCGTGCAATCCGATTTAACATAGGCGGCCATACGCCGTGACAACACAACTCTGTTTGGCCCGTATGACATTACTCCGCCCAGATCTACGTACTCGCCGAAAAACAAACAACGAAACCACAGAGAACGCTGGCTCGGCACCCGGAAGCGATACCTTGTCGCGCGCGCCCCATTTCTATCATTTGAGGCTTATGCATCAGGATCGAACGTAAATAACTCTTGAGGGTGCGTGACGCCGCGCAATGCGTATCGTCCCACCGAAACGAGACGACGTTTAATGCCCTCGACATTGGCGAAAACGGACGACATCAGAACGGATTGATCGACCGAACGGCACATCGCCGCAATGCGGCTTGCTTCGTTCACCGCTGGGCCAATGACGGTAAAGTCGAGCCGCTCGCGGCTTCCGACATTGCCATAGAAAACTTCGCCGACGTGCAAACCGAGATACATATCGGTTATCGGTTTGCCGTCCGTCACTCGGCGTTTATTCAATTCGACGATACCCTTGCGCGCAGCGACTGCGGCAGAGAGTGCCGCATCGCATGCCCGTGTGCGGTCTTCCCCGGTAAAGATGGCAAGCGTACCGTCACCGATCAACTTGAGTACATCGCCGCCGTGCTCGTGAATCGCCGAAACAATTGCATCCGAGTAGTCGTTCAGTAATGGAATGACCTGTTCCGGTGCAGTGTCCGTGATACGTGTAAACCCTCGCAAATCACTAAACCAAACAGCGGCGTCGATTTTATCCGCAATGCCTCGCACAATTCGTCCGCTGAGCACGCGCTTGCCGGCGTCGCGACCGAGGTAAGTCTCCATCAGTGTTCCGGTCATGCGTGCTAGCGATACCGATTTGATGGCGAGCGCGAGGTACGGCACGATGCGCTGAAGCGCAGCTATCTGGTTATCACTGAACCCGTTGGGCGCGCCCGTCGTCCATGACGAGTACACGGCATCCATCTCACCAATAACGCCTTCAGGGGCAAAGCGGCTGATGATGGCGACGTAGTCGGTCATGCCCGCTGCGAACAAGTCTGATAGCCACGAGAACTCGTCTTTCGTCGTGGCATTGAGAGAGCGGCGCAAAAGCGAATCGCCGGTTTCCAACATCTTGTAGAATGGGCTGTGCCGCCAGCGTTCGGCCGCCCGAACATCCTTGGGGTTGAGGCCAGTCGCGGCGAGCACGTCTGGGCTCGTGCGGCCATAGTCGAGTAGAGGAGATTCAGTCGGACCAAAGCCCCAGCGAACCAGGCGGCCCTCGTGGACAGGATGAAGCGTGTCTATAAACACCGTCGTGCGAGCCAGCGGCAGTCCCGCTGCGACGCAACGCTCGCAAAAGCCGGATACAATGTCGGTTTCAGAAGTGCCGGCTAGGCCAGCCTGCGTCAGCCACGCTGACAATTCGGCGAAGAAGGCTTCATTCATGCCGCGACTATACAGCCGGAAAGTCCCGGCTGGCACTGAACGGGTCTACCGCGGCGCGGTGTCCGCTTTTGGGGCTGCCGGCTCAAGCGATCGATGCAACACAGGCATTAAATCGTTGGGCTGGGGTTTCGAAGCCCAAAGTCTTATATGGCCGTTCATTTAGCTGCCGAGCGACTTTGTTAAGCTGTGCTTGCGACTACATCGATACATGGTTGAACAGGTCTGCGGCTGGCGCGAAGTGAGTTGCCCAGACGACATTCTGTCGCCGGAAGCGCTCAATAAGTTGGCTGACGCCTGCACTATCTCCCTCAAGGCCTCTGACGGAGCTAGACACGCAAGTCTCAGCGAAACGTTCCGGATCGGCCCAATTTTTGACGCTGGTTGGTTTGAAAATGCCGTGCCAACACCAGTATGTCTGGAACTATCAGTGCGTCTGCGGGCGTGTTCAAGCCGCGAGTCTATCTTGCGGTGCGGCCGCCTAAATCGCACATGAGGTGAGTGGCGGGTCCGACAAGAGCATTGACGGCGTGGCGACAGTTCTGATCATCGGCGCCAGCAGAGGGATTGGCCTTGAGACCGTGAAGGCCGCCCTCGAAGCGGGACATTCGGTACGTGCCCTGGCGCGCTCGGCCCGAAGAATACCTGTCAATCACCCCAAACTCGAAAAAATGGTCGGCGACGCGCTCGAGATGGCTACGGTGAACCGCGCGCTGACCGGCATCGATGCCGTCACCCAGTCGCTTGGCGTTTCGGCCGGGCCTGAAATCATCTTCGAGCCGACGCGGCTTTTCTCGAAGGCGACCCAAGTGCTCGTCACCGCGATGCAGGAGGCTCGAGTCAAGCGATTGATCTGCGTAACGGGCTTCGGGGCGGGCGACAGTCGCGGCAGTGGCGGGTTTCTTTATAACGTGGCTCTTCATCTGCTGCTGGGGCGCATCTATGACGACAAGGACGTACAGGAACGCATCGTCCGCAGGAGCAAGCTCGACTGGGTGATCGTGCGTCCCGTGATCTTGACCAGCGGGTCAAAGACGAAAGCCTATCGCGCGTTAGTCGATCCGCGCGACTGGACATGCGGTTTCATCTCGCGGGCCGACGTGGCGGATTTCCTCGTCAAGCAGATCGACAACGACGCCTTTCTGCGTAAGACGCCAGTGCTCACGA
>DATLJR010000340.1:0-9231 GCA_035538755.1 Pseudolabrys sp. | reverse complement strand
CACCCATCTCATCGTTCACCCATTCCTGATAAGCCGCAACGGCGTCAGGAACTGAATGAGCGTCTGTTAATTTTTTTCGACAATTTGAGACTGAGTTCGACTTCAGCCGGAAATCGCCGGTCGGATAGATGTCGGCGTGGGTCAAGGCGGTCAAGGCAGCCATAAGCAATAGGTGTGACCGTATACACCGTCGACCGCGACGCGAAATTCGACGTAATAGGGATACTTGTTAGCCTCGGTATGCTGCGTTTGCGCGCCGGCACCTATCGATGCGACATCATGTCGGCGACATTACGTGGAGTGGCAGCAAAAGTTAGGTTGAGTGCTGCGCACAGCGAGTATGGTCAAGAGCGGCCCAACGATTTCGGTCGCAACGAAGTGGTTTCAATCCTCAATTGCAGACATGGTTGTTGCAGTGCCGCAAAACCGACCAATGAAAGCCAACGTTTTGACCTTACGAGCTGCGGATTGATGTAGATCAATTCTACAACTGAACAAAGACGATAATTTCTCAACTAGGCATACGTTCAGAGGCTCGATTTGTTGCACCGAGATCCTGAGCGTGTGCGCCACTTGCCGCTGACGTATGCCATCGAATTCTCATTCGATGGAGGTTATCATGACCGGCATTCGCATCTTCAGCGTCCATTATCTCTGGGAGGATTGTGTCAGCATGGTGCTGGGTGTCCTAATTGCGCTGACCTCGTGGATGGTCGGCGACGCGGGCAGCCAAGCAGTTGCGGCCAATGCTGCCATAGTCGGCATCCTGGTCCTGGCGCTCGGCGCGTCCGAGTTCTTGGATTTGCGTCGCTGGGAAGAAGGGCTTGAAACCGCGTGCGGTTTGTGGCTGATCGCGTCACCGTTTGTTTTTGGTTACGCTGATGCTGGCACGCTCCGGTATTGGCACTTTATCCTTGGCGGTGCCGTCGTGCTGCTAGCGGTGCTGGAGCTTCGGCAGGACTGGAATCTGAGCAGAGCAGAACTCAGCCATCACAGCGAACAATAACATCCGACGCCGCGTGCGACCGTAACCTATTTCGTATTCTGGAATGCGCCGGCGATGGCGCGGATCCAAAGTACAGAACTCTTGATGTGATGGAAGTGCGTGTCATGACCATCGCGGTGACGCTTGAGCAACACCTTAGCAGAAACGGTATCGCCTACAATGTGCTGTCGCACGCTTCGACAACGTCGTCGCTACGCACCGTTGAGGCATCGCACGTCCCGGCTGACGCACTGGCAAAAACCGTCGTACTTAAAGGAGACCGAGGCTATCTTCTCGTAGTGCTGCCGGCGTCGCGACAACTGGAATGGAAAGCGCTTCGAAGGTGCTTCAATGATACCCTTGCGTTGGCTACGGAAGACGAAATCGCGTGGCTCTTCCCCGACTGCAAGCTCGGCGCTGTGCCACCCATTGGTGAAGCATATGGGATTGAGACCATTGTTGACGACAGCATCGCTGAGCAGGGCGATATTTACTTTGAAGGCGGTGACCATGCCACCCTCGTCCACCTGGCGGGTCCTGCATTCTGCAAGCTGATGGTGCACATTAAGCACGGACGCTTCAGCATGCATCATTGAACCGGCGGTCCGCATTTTGGCGGGCCTAAGCCGCGGTCTCGCGATAATGGTAACGGAGGCACGGAATTCAAACGCGAGAACATGTTTGATGGCTGGGATGCGCCCCGCAAAGGGGGAAGCCCCGCCGGGAAGGACCCAGCCTGGGCCATGCGCTTTAGACATTCACCGTGGTCCGGTTTTGTTCAGAAAGTTGACCTTTATGACGTTGGACCCATTGTCAGCCCCTTCCGCAGGCTGACTGAATGGCCGCCAGTTCTCGTACAAGTCATTTACAAACGACAGCGTGTATTTGCTAAAATTTGTAGGGGCAGCTCGCACAGCGCGGGCCCGCTCGATTAATTTGTCTGCAGCCCAATGCATTCGGCGATGATCACTCCCGCTTATGCCGTACCCCTCCGGCAGGCCAATTCCAAACACGTAATCAATGTCCCAGGCATAAGCATGTTCCTCCGAGAGGTCTTTACACACATATTTTGCAATTTCGCCAAGTATCGCCAATACGGCATGCCTAACTACATCTATCGCTTGCTCATCGCAGTTGCCGTATAGATCGCGCAAAAGACATTCGACGTCGTCGACGAACAAGGATAGGGATGTGTAATCCTGCATACCTTTTTTCTCACGCCTCAGCTGACCGTTGAATTTGTGCTGGAGCGACAGCGCGACATCAAGCGTATTTAGGTGAGAGGCCTCGATAGCCTTGTACAGCGTCCGCGAAATTGAATGCCTTTCTTTGGGGGCAGGTTGGTAAGTCTCCCCATTGGGTAGCATAGCCACTGGATTACGGTTGACGATCAAGTTTTTAACCAAATCCGCGAGACAGCTCCAAAGTAACCGTTCGCGCAGGTGGTTGTCATTTTCTGGATCTCCCATATGACAGTAGCCTTTGCCATTGTTTGACGGGTTTAGGCGATCAATGACGTGGCGATCATCCGTAAGAGAAAAGCGTTGATTTGTGGTCATGACTTTCTCCTTTCCGATTGAGTTCTAAATTGCATTCTTCGGCATGGTTATGGTGCAGCCCGGCGCGCCCATGCGGGATTTCTTTTGCGTGCTTTCCAAGCGGCCTCTTTGATGCTGTCGCGCTCTGCGGCCGCGGCTATAGCGGCCGCGCGCCAACGCTGCCTCGCCTCCAGTCGCCTTGCAGCGCGGTCTAGCGCCAAGCGCTTCGGCACGATGATGTTTGGCGCAATTCGGTTTGCCTTTTTCGATGTTCTCATCGTCTTTTCCTTTTTGTTTTGCTCCATAGCTTCGCCCTTTCCCTCCCAGACATGGGGCCCGGGCCGCTGGCGAGGCGGGCGCGCCACTGACTGAGGCCCGCAGGTACTGGTTGCCCTTCCCTGTGCTCTCTCGCACAAGGCAGCGCGTTGTCCCCGCGCCGTCTCTAATGGCGACCCTTTTTCGGCGGTCGCCGCGAATGCGCGTCGGTTTGGGTTGCCATCCCACTGACGCCGCGCACCGCCCTTTGAACCGTTCTCGGGGTTGCCGAGCGTCTGGTCGCAGGTCGCAATGGGCACAGCGTTGCCTGCGCTATTTTTTGGTTCCACCACGGCGCGGCGGCAGACGCTGGCGGCTCATTTGCTCGGCACGGGAAGGCGGGCTATATGTGCCTTGCGATTCGCGGGGCCAGTCGCCAAACCGACCCGCTTTCGTTGTTACACGCTCAGTCAACACCATCGTGGTGTTGGGCGTGGCCTTCCGGGGACCGACCGAACGTCGAATCCCTGTTTCCTCCCTGAACGACCTTTTCCCCGCGCCGGTCCTCCATTGCTGGCGCGGGATTTTCTTTGGTGATGGGGATCGCGCACACGGCTTGGTGCTGCGATGAAAATTTGCCGATCAAAGTGTCATCGAAATTGAAGGCGAACCACGCGCCGTCGCGCGGAACGATATGCCCCGCCAGGGCGGTGCCATCGGTGACGCTCAGCACGTTGTGGCTGTGCGGATTTGGCGCGGCGGCCGCGCTTTGTAAATTCGCGCTAACGCTTTGATGCGCAACAGGCCGATGAAGCGTCACTTTGTAAAAAAGGCTAAGCGAAACAAGCTAGGAGCGCGGACTCTGACTCCGTTAATCTAGGTTCGAATCCTAGTTCCCCAGCCAGCGCCAAGTGATTGCAGCTGCGGGATAAAACGACAAGGCTCCGTCGCCACCGGAGTCTTTTTTGTGTCGCGTGTGTTGCAAAAAATTCCCGTTTGTTCTCAACGGTTCTCGTTTGCTATCGGCCGCTCCACGCAACATGAACGCGACACAAAACGGCTCGACCAATCGCGCGCTTTGGATTTATTTACGCGCCCATGTCGTTGCGTGAGCGTACCCGCCCCGGGCCGGCGGTTATTGTGGCCAGAAATTTAGCCCGCAAGCCGCCGATTAGCGGAGCACAAATTCGTGCCGCTCGTGCGTTGCTGAAATTGTCATTCCGCGAATTGTCAGACCGATGCGGCATTTCGCAATCAGCAATCGCGCGCAGCGAGCAGGTCGACGGCACGCCTCCCATGCGACTGGGGATTGTCGAACCGTGTCTGCCGTCGCCCGTCAAGGCACCGCCTTCGGGGCCGGGCTAGATCCATGAAATCAAGCATGACGGCTTCCGCATTCTGGCGCGGAATGATGCCACCGACATGCGGCTAATTACGCGCGCCGGAAACGATTTCTCGTCTCGCTTTCCGTTTATCGCGATGGCGGTGAGCGAGCTGCCGGTTCGCTCATGCTTAATCGACGGCGAAGCGATTGTTTGCAACGACAACGGCCTTGCGGTCTTTGAGCTAATCCGCCGCCACGGCGTTGGCGAGCACGCCGTGCTTTCCGCGTTCGATTTGCTTGAGCTTGACGAGGAGGATTTGAGGCGCAAGGCAATCGAGACGCGCAAAGCGTTGCTCGCGAAGGAGGACGGTGCGATTACGAAGATGAGCCGGGGCGACGTTCGTCGGCCAAGTTGCTCACCAAAGATGAGGCGCGGCGGATCGCGGCGAATATCGCCAAGCTGCCGAAGCTGGTGCGTCAGGCTTAGGGGCGGCCCGCCCGGCGATGCCGGTTGCGTTTTGATCTTTGATCTACATCAGTGTCTGCGTATTTCAGATAGATCATTTTACACCCAGCGGCTGAGGGGATTTGTCATGACACCCTTAGCTTCAGAGCCTCGACGTTCGGTCGAGGCTCTTTCCTTTTCACGATCGCCAAGCTGCCTAAGCTATCGCGCAGAGCGGAACGCGGGCTAGTTCTGATGTCCGCTTTTGGGGGTAAAGCGGACATCGCAATTTCAGGGCGTGACGTCTGCTTTTGACCCAAGGCGGACATGAGCATTGGCTTTTGCGCAACGAATAGCTCAGCAGTCGTGTGCCTTCGATTTAAACCCATCGCTGGAGACCTAGCAGAGCCTAGCTTGATCCGACCGGCTTCTGAGCTAGGCACGAGATGACAGGAAAAATTTTCATTAATTATCGTCGTGGTGACGACGCAGGGCATACTGGTCGGCTCTTCGATCGGTTGCAGGATGTTTTTCCGCCCGAACAGTTGTTCTTGGACGTCGACAATATTGCTCCCGGTCTAGACTTTGTTCGCGTCCTCAACGAGCGCGTGGCCGACTGCGATATCGTACTCGCTGTCATCGGTAAAGGTTGGCTGGACTCGCGCGACGCCGCGGGGAATCGTCGGCTCGAGGATCCGGACGATTTTGTCCGCATAGAGATCACATCTGCCCTCAATCAGGGAAAACGCGTCATTCCAGTGCTTGTCGGCGAGGCGCAGATGCCGCGTCCGGAAGATCTACCGGAGGCATTACAACCCCTGACGCGCCGCAACGCCGTGCGGCTGACTCACGAAAGATTTCGAGCCGACACCCAGGGCTTGATCAAAGCGATCCAACAAGGGCTCGTGGAAATAGATGCCCGGCATAAAGCGGAGGCGGAAACTGCGCGTCGCGCGCAAGAAGAAGAACAGCGCCAACGTCAGCAGGCGGAGGCCGCACGGCGGGCCGAGGCGTGCCGCCTCGCTTTAGCGAGCGACGATACAGGCGTCCTTCATTCGTTTATCACAGGCTTCGCGATCTCACGCCAAGAAAGCCTTGGCAGCTGGTTCGGCGGGCGATGATTGCTGCTGGGCTGATCATTGCCCTCAGCGCCGGGACAGCGATCTGGTGGGTCGAATTGGGACCATCGTCCGTCGTTACGCCCAAGTTGGCATCGACGGTCGCGACCGCACCGGCCACGGCCTCTGCGGCCTTGCCTCAGAACACGCCCGGGTCAGCGCCGCCGACTGGTGCAGCCATAACTGCCGCGCGCGTTTGCTTGCACCAATCCGAGATAGATTGAGGACAGCGCGATATTGAAGTTCACGGGCTTCCGGGTGTTGTTCGAGGCCCAGAAGTGCAGCGTCGCAGGCGCCCAGATTCGGCTGCAGCCACATTTCGAGGACCCATCGATGAGAGGTGGTCTTGAGGAAAACGTTGCAGCCCTAGGCGCCCGACTTGATCGTGAGGAGGCGTATGTCGGCGACGCCGCACAGCATTCGACCCGATTGAAAAAGGCGGCCCAGCATTACGAGGCCGTTTACAAACGGAGTACGAGTACCTTTCCGGGAATAAATGCCGCTGTTCTGCATGAGCTAAGTGGCGACTCTGTCCGCGCCCGTGAACTGGCCGGGGATGTGGTGAGGGAGTCGTCCAAAGTGAACCCGAAATCCAAAGAAGATGCATATCAGCTCGCAGCCGATCGCGCTGCTGCGAACCTCCTGCTCGGCGATTTGGATCATGCCCAGACGGCAATCGAGCATGCCGCTGCGTTTGCCGGTAACGCGATGGCGATTGCTTCGACGCGAAGGCAACTCATCCAAATCTGTGATTACAAGGGCATTGATAACACTATTGTTTCAGCACTTAGAAATCGCAACGTAATTCACTACACCGGGCACATGATTGCTGCTGAAGGAATGTCCGGCCGCTTTCCTGCTCAAGCGGAAGCGCAGGTTCGCGAAGAGATTCGACAGAAGTTGGCAAGCAACAATGTCGGCTACGGTTATGGTTCATTGGCCTGTGGTGCAGACACGCTGATTGTCGAAGAACTGCTCGACCGCGATGGCGAGGTGACTGCCGTTATACCGTTTGAGGCTGACAGTTTTTCTGCGAGAATCTGTCGCCAACGGAGGTTCGAAGTGGTTGGAGCGGTTTGATAATTGCCTCAAGCGAGTCGAGGTCATTCATGCCACTGACGGTGAGTACGTTGGGGATCCCGAGGTATTCACTTACGCTTCGCGGCTAGCCATGGGTCTCGCTATTGTTCGCGCACAGCAGCTTTGCGCAGAAGTTATCCAGCTGGCCGTTTGGGACGGGCAAGAAAGCCGGGAAAGGGCCGGGACCTTTGCTGATATCCGGCTTTGGCGGGATCACAACCTAAAAACTGTGGCGATCAGCAGTGAGGGTAATCTTCCTGCGGATTTGCCGAGCATCGAACGGCGACGGCAGGCGGTTCGCTCGCTGCCGCCTCGAAAAGTGCGCGCAATCATGTTTGGCGACTTTCATGGCTTCAGTCGATTGAACGATCGGCAAATGCTTACCTTTTACGATCACGTAATGGATCGGGTAACCTCGGTGCTCGACAAATATGCGAGTGAAATCGTCACCAGAAATACATGGGGCGATGGACTGTTTCTGGTGTTCAGTGATCTTAGCTTGGCGGCGCGCTGTGCCTTGGAGTTACAATCTGAACTGGCCTATCTGGATTTCCGTTCACTCGGATTACCTGCAAGCCTCGGCTTGCGACTGGGATTGGATGCCGGCGCCGTATTTGAGATTAGAGATCCGATTCTCAAGTCCGCGGCATTTACGGGGAGTCACATCAACCGTACAGCTAGACTTGAACCTAACACTCCACCCGGAGAGGTTTACGTGACCGAGGCTTTCGCCGCGCTTGTTACGTTACTCGAGCAGCGCGATTTCATGTGCGAGTATGTTGGCGTTATGAAAACGCCAAAAAACTATGGCCGCCTGCGAACCTACCTACTAAGGCATCGCGCAAATGGAGAGTTAGCCAGACATATGGGGATTGCTCGCGGATAGGCGCATAACGTTGCGTCTTTTCCGCGATGCATCAAGTCCGCTATTGGCACAAAGCCGACATCACGACGGTGCTCAGCAATGTCCGCTTTTGGGGGAATAGCGGACATCGCAAATTCGCGCCGTCATGTCCGCAGAGCCAAAACGGACATCGCAGGGCATTTGCGGAGCGGGCGCTGTGAACATCGGGAGACACTCATTCCGGCTTGATGCCAGCGACGTTGATGACTTTTGCCCACTTCTCGGTTTGATCCGCGATGAGTTTTCCGAATTCAGCGGGCGTCATCGACATGGGCGGAACTCCTAAGCCGACAAGCTGCGCTCTCGTCTTGGGGTCGGCGACGACGGCATTGATCTGTTCGTTAAGCTTGCCGATGACCTCGGCGCGTGCGGCTTTGGGAGCCGCAATTCCGAACCAGCCCTCTGCCTCGTATCCTGGCACAAATTCTCCTACCGAGGGAACGTCTGGTAAGGCATCCACCCTCGTTGTGCTGGTCACGGCGAGTGCCCGCAACCTGCCGTCCCTGACGTACTCGATCGCCTGTGCCACGGTTGAAAACGCGCCTTGCACCTGTCCGCCAATCAAATCGGGCAAATAGCTAGCCCGATAAGGCACGTGAACTAATTCGAGACCCGTCATCATTTTAAACAACTCGTAGCAAAGATGGGTCATGCTGCCGATACCAGCAGATGCCATGTTGATCTTGTGGGGATTAGCCTTGGCATAGGCGACGAATTCAGGAATTGTTCTCGCCGGAACAGCTAGGCTGACAACCATGACAAAGGGCGTGCGGTTGATGGTCGCGATCGGCGCGACATCGTGGATGAAGTTGAAATTTAGGTTTGGGTAAAGGGTCGCATTGACCGCATTCGCTGTAGTAGCCATGAGCAATGTGTAACCATCGGCGGACGCATTCACGACGGTTTGAGTGGCTATCGATCCGCCGGCCCCCGGACGATCCTCTACGATAAATTGCTGGCCCAAGCGCTGCGACAGCTGCTGACCCACGAGGCGCGCGACGATGTCAGGACCGCTGGCGGGCGGAAATCCCACGATGATATGCACCGGCCGCACCGGATAATCGAGCGCCGACGCGATGCGCGAAACGGACGGCAAGGCGGCAGCACCCGCGGCCAGATGCAAAAACCGTCTGCGGGGAATTTTCATGGTGATGCCCCGCGAACTTCAGCAGCTACGGGGTACCAACCATATCCAACTGCCGACCCTATGTCTGCCACTTGCTATCAACGAATGTCCGCTTTTGGGGGTAAAGCGGACATCACAATTTCAGGGCGCCTTGTCTGCTTTTGACCCAAAGCGGACGTCCAAATAAGGCCCCTGTTCGCTTGCCAACAGTTTACTGAGGCCGGAATACTGGGCGAGTTGATTACTACACCGCTCTCCGAGAACAGCATTGGCGGTGCATCAGGGCAAGGTACCAGCAAGCTGCGACCAAAATATCCCTGTTCGCTCGCTTTCGAATGAGGAACTGCGGATACTCGAGTTTGGGAGGACGCAATGGAAATCAGTCTTTCGCGACGGGCTGCTATTGTCACTGGCGGCAGCAAAGGGATCGGCCTTGCGGTGGCGGCGCGGTTCGCG
>DATLJR010000339.1:0-1789 GCA_035538755.1 Pseudolabrys sp. | reverse complement strand
CCATAGACCATCGATACGGTCCAAGCGTTTGGGACGGACTCCCGATGACAGCTCCAGACCTGTTTCAAGATGCACGGAAGTTAGGGATTGGTCCGTCGACAGATCGTTTCTGCATTAATTCGGCAGTTTTGAATGCAATGGCTAGGACGACGAATTTAATATGGGAGCGGCACATTCTAGAATACATCCTCACTAACGATGCCAATTGGTCGGGACCGATTAAAGACTTTCGATTGGTAGTGGACAAGGAATCGACGAATAATCTCGTAAGTTTTTGTGCGCAAGGTGTTCGCAAAATTGGTCCGACGCAAGTTGAGATTCGCATATCGAATTTCATGCCAACATCGAACCTGAGTATTTTAATACTGTCACCGACCCATTCTCCGGCAAATCGGTGAAAGATGAAAACATGCGACTGCAGTAGTTTTGCCAGCCCTGATTGCTAGGGCGTGTACTCATAAATCGACGACACTGATCGATGTCCGCTTAGCCCCCACAAGCGGCGCAACAGCGGACATTCCCTTACCGCCGCTTCGTGCCAGCTCCGGACCAAGTGCGTTGCAGCAAAGTATCCTTATTCGATCACCTCGTCGGCAAGCTGTTGCAGATGGAAAGGAACGTCTAGGCCGAGCACTCTCGCGGTGTTGAGATTGATGATGAGCTCGAACTTTGTGGACTGCTGGACCGGCAGATCGCCCGGCCGCTCACCCTTGAGAATTCGCGCAGCGTAGATGCCAGCCTGGCGATAGCCATCGGCAACGCTGGGGCCGTACCCCATCAGCCCGCCGGCAGCAGCGAACTCGCGCTGGTAGTAAACAGTGGGCACCACGTGGCGTATCGCCAGCGTAGCGATTTGTTCGCGGCGGCTGACGAAGAACGCATTGGGTAAGATGACCAGCGCGCCGACTCCGAGTCGGGCCAAGCTTGCGAAGGCCGCCTCGATGTCGTGTTCGGTGCTGGCCTGGACGATATGCATCTGCAATCCGAGTGCGCGGGCAGCTGCCTGCGCCGCCTTCGTGGATGGCTCGCCGAGCGCGGGATCGGTCGGATTGACGAGCGCGGCAATGACGTTGGCCTTCGGCACCATCTCGTGCAACTTCTCAATCTGCTTCTGCACGAGTTCCGTGCCCAGGTTCGTCACACCGGTGGCGTTACCGCCCCGGCCGCGCAAGGTTTGCGACGAGCCCCTCGACTACGGGGTCGGCCGCGGTCGAGAACACGATCGGTATCGTCGCCGTCGCGGCTTTTGCCGCGAGCGAAGACGGAGTGCCGGCTGCGGCGATCACCGCGACCTGCCGGCGCACCAGATCGGCCGCCAGCGCCGGCAACCGATCATTGTGACCCTGTGCCCAGCGATATTCGATCGCCACGTTGCGGCCTTCGACGAAGCCCGTTTCGCTCAGGCCCTGGCGGAACGCGGCGACAAACGGTGCGTACCCGCTCGGCGTTTCGCTGCTGAGGAACCCCACCACGGGCGGCTGCTGCTGCGCACGCGCTCTGAGCGGCCATGCTGCCGCGTGTGACACCGAATAGCGTTATGAACTCGCGCCGCCTCATGGGGGGCTTACCCCAAAGGCCATGAAGGCCACGATGGACTATAGCAGGTCTGGACTGGTGCGGCGGCGTGCATCGCAACAAAAAGGCGCCCGCTATGACCGCTAATGGGATGGTCCGGCCGTGCTCCGGCCCCGCCAGCAAGGGAAACTGGCAAGGGGCGCCAAAGACGAGGAGCACGCCATGCCACACAAGCTTAATTCTGGAATCGCTGTGATCGGTATCGATATCGGCA
>DATLJR010000338.1:0-34176 GCA_035538755.1 Pseudolabrys sp. | reverse complement strand
TGTTGCTGTTGCTGTTGCTGTTGCTGTTGCTGTTGCTGTTGCTGTTGCTGTTGCTGTTGCTGTTGCTGTTGCTGTTGCTGTTGCTGGCGTTGCTGCTGCATCTGCTGCTGACGCTGCTGTTGCTGTTGCTGTTGGCCTTGCTGCTGACGCTGCTGTTGCTGCTGCTGCTGTTGGCCTTGCTGCTGCATCTGCTGCTGACGCTGCTGTTCAATCTGTCCTTGGCCGGTCTGGACGCCCTGGGCGCCTCTTGTACCGACATTGCCGAACTGCCGCTGCAGATTCGTGTTCTTGAACGGCACATTGGCGCGATGAACCGCGTCGAACCTCCAGTTCTGGAATTGCCCGCCACCGGCGACGTTGACTCGGTTGAACCTGCTGTAAAGGACAGTGTTGGTCTGGACCGCCGCGTAACCTCTGTTTCCCCAATTGTAGTGGTACCACAACGCAGGCCCGACAAAGGCTGCCGCGCCGAACCCGATTACGGGGCCGACAGTCCACCAACGCGGATACCAGAAGAACGGTGCATATGCCGGCGGCCAATAATCGGCACCGTATACGACAACGGGATCGTAGACCGGGACGTAAACATAATCCGGCTCTACTGGTTCGATGACGATGTATTCGGGTGGCCCTGCATAGCCGGGGCTTGGGGTCGCCGCGACCCTCCTGACTTTCTGCTCCTTGCTCGATTTTAGATTGCCGGCCTCATCTGCCTTGGCGCGCAACGCTTGAATTGCGTTCTGGATGTCGTCGGGCTGAGCCAGAAAGGCCTCGCCGAGTTGCTGGGTCCAGTCCAGCTTATCGCTCATCATTGCCAAAACTTGCGGCACCGAGGTTAATCCTTTGACGCTTGGATCCCAAGGCTCTTTTTGCATCGCATCTTCGAGAGCCGCGCCTTTGAGGTCTGGATTCTTCTCGGACCAGCGCGCCGCCATCACCACCTCGAGCGGATAGGTCGATGCGGTCAGTACCTGCGCCAACAGAGCATCGGGATAAAGCGCAATCGGCGCGACCAGTTGTGCGAGCTCTTGCTGGTTGAGGGGTTGCTGCTGTGGCTGTTGTTGGTCCTGCTGATCCTGAGCCGACACAGGCAATGAAACGCCTGACAGGGCCATCGGCACCGCCAAAGCCGCAATGAAGCAGAATTTACCCACCCAATTGGACCAAGCTGACATGAGAGTATCCCTTGCGCCTTCCAAACCCACCATCGATCGGCCCGTCCATACTATGCAAAACGTCATACCCGCTTTGGGCCAGAAGCGGACATTGTGCCATTCATTCGATCACATCGGCGGGCGCGCGCAAGTAACTCTAGGAAGGACCCATAGAGAATTTTCCAAACTTGTGCGGCGAAATCTCCGCCCTCAGCGTGTTCCAACTGACGGAACATTATTTCACGATAGAGATCATGCGTAGTTTGTCGGCGCTTGCCTGTCAATCGCGCAACTTTGCTGAATTGCACTAACAGTAAAAACTCGTGCGCTCAGGATGAGGAGCGGAGTTTGGAGTGCAAAAACTGCTGTCCGCTTTACTCCCGGGAGCGCACATCTGCGGTGAAAGGGGGTATGTCCGCTAAGGGCCAATAGCGGACGCCATTCAGGTGGAATTCCGCGGGCTCAAACACGCTCAGACCGGCTCGAGTCCAGCGGACGTCGAGTCGCCGTAGCGCGCGACAGGCACTAATATTCATGTTCGTTCTCAACGTCCCCGGACCCTTGTGATGAAAAGCTTCGGTTTGCTAACTCTCTGCGCGAGTTTAATGGCCAGTGGGTCGCTAAGTGCACAGGATGCATCGACCCGTGTAGCAACTCATTACCCGGAACATTCGGTCCGAATGGTGGTCGGCTTCACCGCAGGCGGGCCAACCGACGTGATCGCACGTATCATCGCGGAAAGACTTTCGACATCCACTGGGCAGCAATTCTACGTCGATAACCGGCCCGGCGCCGGCGGAAACATCGCAAGCGCGGAAGTGGCGAAGGCGGCGCCGGATGGGTATACGATCATCGTCGTGAGCACCGGTTTCATGGTGAACATGAGTCTTTACGCTCACGTTCCCTACGATGCCATCAAGGACTTTGCACCGATTACCATGGTCGCTTATTCACCCAACGTGGTCCTGGTCAATCCGTCGGTGCCAGCCAACAATGTCAGAGAACTGATCTCGCTGATCAAAGCGAACCCAAACAAATATAGCTTCGCTGGACCGGGTATTGGCTCTACACCGCATCTATCGGGTGAATTGTTTAAGCAGAAATTCGGCCTTGACATGGTGCACGTTCCCTTCCCGGGTGCAGCCCAGGCGATCTCCTCTGCCATTGCTGGGCATACGCCGATCGCTTTTACAGCCCTGCCGCCGGCGCTGGCGAATATCCAGGAGGGAAAATTGCGAGCGCTTGCTCTACTGGCGGTCAAGCGAAACCTGGAAATCCCGAACGTACCAACCATGCAAGAAGCCGGCTATCCTGATCAGGAAGCGGATACTCTAACCGGCGTGTTGGCGCCTGTAGGCACGCCGAACCAAATTGTCGACCTACTACATCGCGAGATCGCGAAAGCGGTGGTGGATCCAGGAGTCAGGGACCGCCTAGTTAAACTCGGGTTCGAACCCGTGGCAAATAAACCGGAAGAATTCGGTGCGCGCATCAAGACCGAAATCGTGAGGTGGGGAAAGGTAATCCACGACGCCAATCTGCGGATCCAATGACGACCTCAAATAAGAACAAAGCGAATTTCGAGCACTCCGAATGCCGCGTAAGATCATCGTAAGTTGTGCGATCACTGGGTCGGCAGATACTCCTGCACGCAATCGCGCCGTTCCCGTGACGCCAAGTGAAATTGCAGCGTCGGCGATCGATGCCGCTAAAGCCGGCGCCGCAATCGTGCATATCCACGTTCGCGACCCACAAACGACGCGCCCGAGTATGGATCCAGCACTCTATCGTGAAGTGGTGGAGCGCATCCGTGCGAGCGGGTCCGACGTTCTTATCAACCTGACGACTGGCCCCGGAGCGCGCTTCATTCCCGGGCCGAACAACCCTCTAAGCCCCGGCCCCGGCAGCACACTATCGTTGCCGGCTGAGCGAGTCCGTCATGTCATCGACCTTGCCCCAGAAATCTGCAGCCTGGACATGGGTAGCATGAATATGGGCAATCAAGTCTTCATGAACACGCCGCCTCATCTCGAAGCAATGGCGATATTGATCCGCGACGCGGGCGTCATGCCTGAGTTGGAAGTTTTCGAGGCGGGCCATCTCCTGCTCGCGAAACAGATGATTGAGACTGGCCATATTAAGCCGCCCGGTCTGTTTCAAATTTGTCTTGGGATCTCGTGGGGACAGCCCGCGACACCGGAGGCTCTGATCTACATGCGCAGCCTGCTGCCGGCGGGTTGTGTCTGGTTCAGCTTTGGGATCTCGCTGCACCAATTTCCCATTGCTGCGCAGACCATTCTACTCGGCGGCCACGTGCGGGTTGGGCTGGAGGACAATCTCTATTTGCAAAAGGGCAAGCTAGCCCCGAGCAATGCCGCACTTGTAGAAAAAGCCGCTGAGATCATCGATATTCTAGGCGATCAGGTCGCGACGCCAGCGGAGGCCCGACAGATGTTGTGCCTAGAAGCAAGAAAATAGCCTCACCTCCGATAAAGTCTGTTATCGGAGGCAAGCGGATGTCCGCTTTACCCCAAAAGCGGACTGTGCAGTGCAACTAGGGATGTCCGCTTTCGGCCAAAAGCGGACATTTGCGTCGCTTCATGCGGCATCTAGTTCTTCGCAGCGGGCCCCGACGTTGGTGCATGAACGATATTGGTGTGGCAATCGATGCAGGTCACGGAGCCCTGGCGCAGCAGCGCGTGCGACACCCGTCCGTTTTCGGTTGCCGGCGTGATCGCGTTCGCGTCGTGGCAACTGCGGCACGTCACACTGTTTTGGGCACGCATCTTTGCCACGACCTCCGGGGCCATTTCGGCCCGGCGAGCCTCCCAAAGCTTGGGGTCGCTGTGCGTTAATTCAGCGATGATGTCGTGAATACCGGAGGAGACGTGCGTGTAAGTCTCGATAAACCAGTTGGTCTTCGGAATATGGCAATCGCCGCAGCTCGGCCTTACTCCCCTACTGTTGGCAAAATGCGCCGACTTCTGGAAATGGGGATCGGCGATTACGAATTTCATCGAATGGCAGGAGGTGCAGAACGCGATGGTCGATGTGTAGCTGTTGAATGAAATGCTGGCGATGATCGCGCCCGCACCGACAACCGCGCTGATTGTCAGCGTAGTAAACAGCCAACGACGATTGATCCGCATTTCCGCGTCCCTGCCCGGCGGCCAGTTTTTACTTGGGCTCGTTCTGGTTGCCGTAACGCTGGCGATAGAACTCCTGGATTTGCTGAAGTTGATCCTTGCTCATCCCCTCCTTGAGCCATTTATGGCCGGGCTGGCTGTAGACATATTTGTCCAGCAGTTCCTTCGCGAGCTGCTCCCCGGCCACTTCCTTCACTTCGGGAATGAAGTGCAGATAGAAATTCTTGGCGACATCGTAGACGCCGTGCCACCAGGCGTAGTCGGGACCGGACATCGCCGCGCCATGCCGCGCACGCCGCCCTTCGTGGTGCCAGAGCTCGTAATAGGTCCACTCCAACTTCTCATCCATCTGCGCCGCCGTCAGCTTGTTGGCCTTGTAGAGCTCCGCCATGATCGCGGCGGCCGGCTTTGCAAATTTGTCGTTATACAGCTCAACAAGGTTGTCGAACTGCTGGTAGAAACCCTCGACCTGGCCGCTGGCATGACAGTTCGTGCAGACGTCACGCATGCGTTCTCGCCGGTCCTGCCAGGTCAATACTTGCGTAACTTTCTTTGTCTTGCCGTCGCTGCCCTTGCGCTCGTCGCCGACCTTCGGCAACGGTTGGCCCTCAGGCACGTCCATTTTCGAAAGATCGTCGAAGACCACCATGTTGAGCTTGGTGGAGATCGCCGGCCGCAGTGTCCAGCTGATGCGCTCGCCGACGTCATGCGTTGCGTCTTGGCTGCGCGTGGCGCCCATGTGGCAACTCGTGCAGGACGGCGCGGCGGTATAGTCGATGCCCGGCTTCCATGACTTGCGATCGAGGTTGAGCTGATCCTTGTTGGCCTCGAACAGGATGCCGTGCTTGGATTCCTTGTAGACCTCCATCTGCGGATGGTCGGGGCCGAGGTGGCATTTGCCGCAGGCCTCGGGCTGGCGGGCCTGCGCGACCGAGAACCGGTGCCGCGTATGGCAGGCGCTGCAGCTGCCCGCGCTCCCGTCAGGGTTGATCCGGCCGATACCGGTATTTGGCCAAGTCGCGGGATCGAACTTGCCGTTCGGCAGCATCTTCACGGTCGAGCCGTGGCACTGCAGGCAACCGACGGCAACGGCCGGAGGACCACCGACGACTTCGCCGAGGAAATTGTCGAGCGAGGCAAGAATCTCGCCGGCCTTGGCGTGATGGCTGCCTTTCTGCTGGTCCACTTCGTTCTGGTGGCAGCCTCCGCAGTCTTTCGGCGACACGATGACGGCGATCGTCGCGCCGTTATGCTCAAAGGCATCACTGTCGGTTTTTTCCGCCTTGTGGCAGTCGTAGCAGCCGACGCCTTTTTGCCCGTGGGCGCTGGCCAGCCATTCCTGGGCAAGCCCTGGATTGAGCGCGCTATGGCATTGGAAACAGGTATCGTTTTGCTTTGCGTTTTCGCTGCGCGCCGCGGCTCGGCCCCGCTGGGCCATAGCCTGATCGATGCCACAGATCAAAGAAAATCCGGTAAGCAGTGCTGACGCGAATACTATGGACGCCAGGCGCATGCCTGCCTCCTCGCTTACCGTTGGTCTTGCTTTAGCTCCCAAACCTTCGCGCGTACACGCAGCGTCATCGTTACCATCACTGTCGGTTTTGGGTCGGCATTGACAAATATCAACTCATGTCCGCTTTGAGTCAGAAGCAGACATGTGCCACATCCCTGCTCGCGGAATTTATTGAGCGCCAATTCCCGTGGTTGACTGGATGCGTGTGACTGGCGGTGGGTTCCACGTTCCAGGGAGCGCCTCCGATTCCGGCGCATACATTCGCAGGAGCAAGTTGAATGCTGTCTTCGGCGCGGGAAGCCACTTGGCTTCGTTGCCCGCGCCGGGAGCGCAACAGCCCATGTCCGCTAAGGGCCAATGGCGGCCCATCGGAATGCCCCATTCAGAGTAAGCGACCGTCCGGCCTGAAGAACGGAAATGGTCCCGGGAAGTCACCGATCGACACGTGATGCGTGATCAGGTTGCCGAAATTTCCACCGGCGAACCAAGTATGCAGTTGAAGGGCCGGCGGCTCGACCTTGAGCGAGGGCGGTAAGCCTTCTTCGAGGTCGAGGACGACCGCATGGTTCGGTGCCGGGCAGATCGTCGCAAGGCATCCGGCAAATTGCGTCACCGTCGCACGGTGGACGTGGCCGGCAGCTACCAGACGCGCGCGTGGATGCCGCTGCAGAATGTTGCCGAGCGCCTCGGCGTTTCGCAAGTTCTGCACGTCCATGTGCCGGATGCCGGTGACGAAGGGCGGATGGTGCAGAAAGATCAGCGCCGGCCGCGTTGACGATAGAGCGAGCGTCGCATCGAGCCAGGCGAGCGTTGCGCCGTCGAGCTCGCCGTGCGGCTTGCCGGGTACACTCGAGTCGAGCAGCACGAGATCGAGCGGACCGATCGCGTGCAGCGAATTAAGCGCTCCGTTTGGTTGCGCGTAGCCGCCCTTGGGCAACGCCGCGCGCATCAGCGCTCGGCTGTCGTGATTGCCGGGAACGGCCGCAAAGCCGATCTCTAGCGGCGCTAGCAGGCGCTTGAGATGCTCGTATTCCTCGGCCACCGGCGTATCGGCAAGGTCGCCGGAGATCACTACCAGCTGCGGCCGCGGCCTGATGCGGTTAAGTTCGGCGACGCACCGCGTGAGCGCCGCCGCGGTGTCGACCTGGCCGTAGGCCAGCGCGCCGGGGGCCTTGATGTGCAGGTCGGAGATCTGAGCGATTAGGAGGGGTGCGTTCATGCTTCACCCTTCGGCAAAAGCCGGATCGCGGAGGGATCGACCGAAAGCCCCACCCGGTCTCCAGCTTTCACCATCAGCGTATTCGGAATATCCACCATGATCGGCCGCTCCGCCGCGCCGCTTATGGTCAGGCGCTGGCGGTCGCCGGTGAAACTGACACTAGTCACCTCGCCAGTGAGGCTCGCGTTCTCCGCCGCGACAATGGCGATCGATTCCGGGCGCACCATCGCGAGGGACGGCCCTTTGACGCTCGTCTTCTCGATCGCCAGCCGACCACCGCGCAACGTTAGGGCGCCGGCGCCGCTCACGCCTTCCAGAATGTTGGCGGCGCCGACAAATTCGGCGACGAAGCGGTTCGCCGGTGTGAAATAGATGTCACGTGGCGCGCCGACCTGCGCGATCGCGCCTTTGCGCATCACTACGATCCGGTCGCCGAGCGCCATCGCTTCGGCCTGATCGTGGGTGACGTAGATGGCTGTGATGCCGAGCGTGCGCAGCAACTGGTTGAGGTCGCTGCGCAGCCGCTCGCGCAGCGCCGCGTCGAGCGCGGTGAGTGGCTCGTCGAGCAGAAGTACGCTTGGGCGCACGGCGACGGCACGCGCTAGCGCTACGCGCTGCCGTTGCCCGCCGGAAAGCTGGTCGATGCGGCGATGCTCGAGTCCTTCAATGCCGGTGAGCGCAACCAGTTCGGCGACGCGCGCCTTACGCTCCTGCGCTGACCCACCGCGGAATTTCAACCCGTAAGCGATGTTCTCCGCCACATTCATGTTGGGAAACAGCGCGTAGGACTGGAACACCATGCCAACCTTGCGCTGTTCGATCGGCACATCGGTCACGTCGGCATCGTTGAAGAAGATCCGCCCGGCGGCGTCCGGCCTTTCGAGCCCGGCCACCATGCGTAGCAGCGTGGTTTTGCCGCAGCCGGAAGGGCCGAGCAATACCATCGTTTCGCCACGCGCAATATCGAGCGATACCGGCTCCAGCGCGCGGGTGCCATCGCCGAACGTCTTGCCACAGGCGGCGATGCGCACTGCGACGCCATGAGGCTCGCTCGCTTGCGCCTTCATTTGCGTACCCCGCTGGCCTCACCCCAGGTGGCGAACATCTGCATTGCGATCAGCAGCGGGATGATCATGAAAAAAAACACCAGCGTATATGCGGACGCGACTTCGAGCCGCATTGAGGCATAGCTGTCGGCAAGGCCGACCGGCAATGTTTTGGTTAGCGGGGTGTGCAGCATCCAGGTGAGGTTGAATTCGCCAAGCGACAGCGTCACCACCATCAGCGAGCCGGCGAGTATTCCGGGGCGCGCATTCGGCACGATTACGTCGAGAAAGCGCCGCAAAGGCGACGCGCCGAGCGAAGACGCACTTTCGTCCAGCGTCTTAACGTCAATCGCGGAAAAAATCGCCATCACCGAGCGCACCATGAACGGCAGCGTGAACACGACGTGGCCGGCCAGAATGAACAACCAGGACCGGCGGAAATCCGAGAAGCCGTTGTAGGTCAACAGCAGCGCCAATGCGATCGCGAGGCCGGGAATCGCAAGCGGCAGAGTGATGATTTCCTCGATCGCGCGCGCCAATCGTCCGCCACGCACGTGCAGCCCGTAGGCCGCCGGGATACCGATAAGCAGCGTGACGACTAGGGTCGCACCGGCGATCAGGAACGAGCGGCCAATCGTGTCGGCATAGAGGTCCCAGACCTGCACGATCCACTGCAGTGTGAAGCCCGAGCTGATGCCGCGGAAGTAGTTTGTCGTAACGCCGGCAAGCATCGACAGCGCAGCGGGCACGATCAGGAACGCCGCAACCAACAGCGTGAACAACAACTGTCCGGCAAAGATTAGGCGGTCCCGCATCGCGCTATCCCGCCGCCGCAACGGAATTGCCGCCGAACGATCGCGCCAGCGCGAGCACCGCCCAGGCGACGAGGCCGAGCCCGACCGACAGCGCCGCCGAGATTGCGATGTTCGCCGACAGGGTGAACTCGGTGTAGATCAGCATCGGCAGCACATCAATATTGGTGGCGAGTGTGAAGGCGGTGCCGAAGGCGCCCATCGCGGTCGCAAAGGCAATGGCACCGGAGGCGACGAACGCTGGGCCCAGCGCCGGCAGGATGACGTCGCGGTGGACGGCCCACGGTCCCGCGCCGAGCGCGCGGGCCGCTTCCTCCAGGCTCGGGTCGAGCTTCTCGACCGCCGCCATGATGGTGAGGATCACGCGCGGAATGGAGAAATACAGGTAACCGAGAAACAGGCCCTGAATCGTATAGGCGAACACAACCTTTTCACCCAACACCCTCAGTGTCAGGTCGCCGATCAGCCCCTGGCGCCCGGCGAGCAGGATGATCATGAAGCCGACCACCACGCCCGGAAAGGCCAGCGGGAAGGTCAGCATCGCCACCAGCACGGAGCGGCCCAGAAATCGCGTGCGTTGCAGGAAGAGGCCGGCAACGGTGGCGACGACGAGCGAAACGATGGTGGTCCCCGCCGCCAGCACCACAGTGTTGATCAAGGTTGCACGGTACCGCGGCTCGGTGAGGATCGCGGCGTAGGCGGCAAGGCCCTGCGGCCCGCTGCCGCCCACGATCATCAGCCGCACCATTGGCAGCACGAAGAACGCCAGCACCACGACGGCAAGCGGCAGCAGGCAGAGCCAGGCGAAAGTCTTCAGTCGCATGGAAAGAAATGGTGCTCCGAGGTCGGCCAGAGCACCATGATGCATCATCGCACTTCAGCGAGATAGCGGTCCACAAACCCCTTCTGCACCGTCGAGAGCTCGCCCCAGTTCACGCTCTTGGCGCGCTCATAGTCCCTAGCCGGCAGGAAGCGCTTCGACACTGCGTCCGGCAGCGGCACGTTGCGCGCTGGGTGCAAATAGGCGTTGGTCCAGATCGCCTGGCCCTTGTCGGACAGCAGGAAATCGAGCGTCTTCTTGGCCTTCTCCTCGTTGGGCGCGTTCTTTACCAGTCCCTCGACGTAGGGGAACGTCACGCTGCCCTCACATGGAATGACGAACTCGAAATTGCCCTTCTCGGTATATTTGCCGCGATAGGCATTAAAATCGTAGTCGAACAGGATCGGAATTTCGCCGGACACTACGCGCGCATACGACGTTTGTTTGGGTACAATGGCGCCATTCTTTGCCAAGCCCTTGAAGAATTCGATTGCCTTGTCGAAGTTCTTCTCGTCCCCGCCCAGCGCCTGATTGACAGCGACTGCGCCGACAAAGCCTACCGAGGCGGAAGACGGATCGAGATAGCCGACCATGCCCTTGTAATCGGACTTCAGCAAATCCTTCCAGCACGCCGGCACAGGCTTGCCGCCGAGCGCATCCTTGTTCACGAACAGGCCGAGCGTGCCGTAGTGGATCGCGTACCAGTAGCCTTCCGGATCCTTCAGGCCGGCCGGAACGTCGTCAAAGCCCTTCGGCTTGTATGGCTCCAGCACGCCTGCCTCTTTCGCTTTGTAGCCGACGTCGACACCCATATAGGCGATATCGGCGACAGGATTGCCTTTCTCAGCGATCAGCTGCGACAGCGTCTGTCCGGAATTCTTGTTGTCATGCGGGATGTCGTAGCCGAGGTCAGTTTTGATAGCCTTGAGCATCGAAGCCCAGTCTGCCCATTGCGGTGGGCAGTTGTAGCAGATCACGTCGGCGGCCTGTGCCGGACTGCGCAGCGTCAGAGCGGCGAGCGCAACAAAGGCAAGACCGAGCAGCTTGATTTTCATGGGTTTTCCTCCCGCGCGAGACATTTGTGTGGTCAAGGGTTGGCGCCTTGGCTTTTTCGACACGATAGTATTGCAGTTAGATGACAAGCCACACCAATCAGGGCGGACGCTTCTGTGACATTCCCAGCAAACGCGTGGCTTGCTGCAGCAACGCATAATGACGGTAGATCATTTGGATGCCGCCGCAGAGCAGTTTGTGGCGACAAAGAAGCCTGGTCATAACGGCCAGCAAGGAAGTGCGCTGCTGCAGTACCTGTGTGCATTCTGTGAAAAAGTGGATCAAGCGGGTTAGGCGCATCGCACGACAGAAGTGTTCGACCGCCTCGACTTGGACTAGCGCCCAGCCACCCGTGTAAAGAGCCACGGCGTCATCGTTAGGCAACTCAATTGGACCGCATTCCGCTCTTTAATGGTTAGAGCGACCCTACCGCTAAGAATTCAAATGTCCCGCTGCACGAAACCAGTGCACCGCGTCTTCGATTCCTTGAATATAGGGACGGAAACGGTAGGACAACTCCCGCTCGGCTTTAGTGGAAGTAAAGAACATGCGATCTCTCGCCATGTAGAGCCCATCTAAAGTGGCGAATGGCTCACGTCCCGTGATGGCCGCCACCCCTTCGGCGACAAGCGCCACCGGAACTAAAGCACGCCAGGGAAGTCTTATCCACGGCGCCTGGCGGCCCACGATGCCGGCGATATCTTTCAGCATTTGCGAAAACAAAACGTTTTCACCGCCAAGGATATAGCGCGCGCCGATTTTTCCGGAACGCAACGCCGCGAGTTGACCACTCGCCACGTCGTCTACATGGACAAGGTTGAGGCCCGTATCGACGAACACTGGAATCCGACCTTTAGCCGCTTCCACGATGATGCGGCCGGTCGGCGTTGGTCGCGCATCGCGAGGTCCGATCGGCGTCGAGGGGTTGACGATAACAGCTGGCAGACCGCGCTCGGTCACCATCGAGTCGACTAGGCGTTCGGCCGCGATCTTGCTTTGCTTGTACGCGCCGATTGCTTCACTTTCGGGTAGGGAAGCGGATTCGTCTGCGATGCCGCCTTGGCGCAGGGCAATGGTGGCAACACTGCTGGTATGAACGATCCGCTCGACGCCCCCGTCTAAGGCCGCCTCCATGACGTTGCGAGTGCCATCAACGTTGCTGGCAAAAATTTCTTTCGGATTCGGGGCCCACAGACGGTAGTCAGCGGCCACATGAAAAACGTACCGCACGCCTGTCACCGCACGGTTGACCGCTCCACGGTCGCGCACATCGCCTTTGAGAAATTCGATGTCCAGACCAGCGAGGGTGGAGTACGTATCTCTCTCACGGACGAGCGCGCGGACCGAATATCCGGCCTCGACGAGTTTGTGCGCGACAGCCGAGCCGACGAACCCGGTTGCTCCAGTGATCAGAACTTTTTCGTGAGCGCTCATCCGTCGCAGGTTTCGCCATGCGGGGCATTCGCGCTCCGCCGGCCCTCCAGCGAATCAGCATCGACCCCCTGAGGGTTAGCCCGCAAGCAGCTTCTGCGTTCGATCATTCAACCTCTTGATCAAGCCTTCGGCGCCACCCGAAGCGATAATCGAAGCAAATTCGTCGCGACGCGTCGCCAGATCGCTGATGGTGCCATTGAGGTAGACGTCAATCACTTTCCCGCCCCGAACCAGATAGTTGATAGTCACAGTGCGGCCGCCCGGCTGCAACAGCTTTGTCTTGACGATTTCGCCCCCACCGCGCGGCTCAGGTACCGATTTCGGGTCCACGACGAAGCTTTCGCCGGAATAGTCCTTAACCTGACTTGCATAGTCGGCGATGATGAACTTGGCGAACGCCTCGCGCACAGCGCCCTGTTGTCCAGGCGAAAACGATTGCCAGGCGGGCCCCACCGCCAGCCGGGCCATTGTCGGAAGATCGAAAGCGGAGGTGATTGCTGGCGTGAAGCGCTTGTCGCGCTCGCGAACACTCAAGCGGCCCGCTTGCTGGATCGTCGGCATTAACTGCTGATAATAGCTTTGGATATGCGTGACGGCCGCCGATTGCGCATGCCCACGGCTCGGAACGACCAAGACGCCGACAGCTATGGCAACCGCAATTGCATGACGTAAAGCGTGGTTGGATTCACTCATTGTGATTTCCACATCGGATCGCCCCCGCTAGCTGGGCACCGTGGTGCTTTCGAGTTGTGGTTATCAACTCTGGTTTTGGCAACGTTATTGGGATTGGATTGAGGCCCCGTCAAGACGCAGGCGACAGCCTGAAATGAATGTGCTTTTTTCGCAAGTTCGATGACCAGGACCACCAATCAACTAGCAATCAGAGGAACTACCCAGGCCGTGCGGTTCTCGACCCGACACGCATGGTTTGTGATTCTTGCATTCCTATTCGTTGCGATCCTATCCACTGCCTATTTCGCGGGCCACTTCGCCATAACGACTGACAGCAACCAGCTCCTATCAAGTTCATTGCCGTGGCGCCAACAAGAGCGCGCACTCGATCGCGCCTTTCCCTGGAGAATAGATCAGATCCTTGCTGTCATTGACGCCTCGACTCCGGAGGCTGCTGAGGAAGCGGCAAACACACTTACAGAGGATCTTTCACACTACACGGACGTGATCCGAACCGTCACTCGCCCGGATGGCGGTGAGTTTTTTGCGCGGAACGGCATTCTTTTTCAATCTCTAAATGAAGTACGCCGCGATGCAAATGACCTCATCGGCGCCCAACCATTCCTCGGGACTCTTTCGGCCGATCCAACCTTACGAGGCGTTCTTCGCACACTGTCGCAGTCGGTCGAGGGATTGCGGCTTGGAAAGACAAAGCTCGAGGATCTGAGACCGGCATTCACGGAAATCGCCGACACCTTGGAAACGCTGTCGAGCGGAAAGCATCCGGCATTCTCCTGGCGCAAGTTGATAACAGGCCGTACGCCCGAGCCTTCGGACCTTCGCCGGTTCATCAACATACAGCCCATCCTGGATTTCAATGATCTTCAGCCCGGGCGCAAGGCGACCGCAACGATACGCGCGTCAGTATCGCGCCTCGGGCTGACGCCCGAGCGGGGCGTGAAGGTACGCCTGACAGGATCTGTGGCCCTGGCCGACGAGGAATTCTCGACAATTGCCGACGGTGCCACATTGAATGGCGTCATCACTCTTTCGCTTGTCCTTCTTGTGCTTTGGCTCGCGCTGAGTAAGGCCCGGATCATTCTAGCCGTATTTATCAATCTCTTGGCGGGTCTCATCCTAACAGCCGCCGTCGGACTCTTAATGGTAGGGACCCTCAACCTCATTTCGGTCGCGTTCGCGGTGCTGTTTGTCGGGTTGGGCGTCGATTTCGGCATCCAGTTCAGCGTGCGTTACCGTGCTGAACGATTTGAATCACACGACCTCGAAAGCGCCCTGCTCGGAACGGCGAAAGGGTTGGCGAGTCCCCTTATGCTGGCGGCCGCATCAATTGCTGCGGGCTTCTACTCGTTCCTGCCGACGGCCTATGTCGGTCTGTCCGAACTGGGATTGATCGCCGGAACGGGGATGATCGTCGCGTTCGCAACGACCGTAACCCTGCTACCGGCGCTGCTCACCGTGTTCAAGCCTCCAGGCGAACCCGAACCGATCGGTTACGCCGCGCTTGCACCGGTCGACCGGTTCCTAGAAACGCAGCGCAAATGGGTTGTCGGCACGACGCTCGCAGTGACAATCCTTGGCCTGCCTTTACTCACAGGTCTGCGATTCGACTTCAACCCACTCGATCTGCGGTCCCGAGACAGCGAGTCGGTGGCGACCCTTCTCGATCTCATGGCCGACCCTGACACGAGTCCGAACACGCTTGATATTCTTGAAGGAAATGCCGCGCGCGCTTCCGCACTTGCCGAGCGATTGCGACAATTGCCGGAGGTCGCACACGTCGTGACGCTTCAGAGCTTCGTACCAAAGGACCAGGAAGAGAAGCTCGCCATTATTGACGACGCGAGCTTCTTCCTACGCAACACGGTCGACCCCGACCAGATCGAGCCGAGACCCACGCCGGCTGACACTTTGGCTGCGATCGAAACGACGGCCCGTGACCTGCGCAATGCGGCGGCTGATTCCGACAATAGCCCGGCCGCAGTTCAAACTCGACGCCTCGCCGACGTCCTGGCCGCACTAGCAACGCAACCCCAAGCTAAACGAGAAGAAGCTGAACGCGTTTTTGTGATGCCGCTGACGACGACACTGCGTCAAGTGAGAAGTCTGCTCACAGCGGAGCACGTTACAGTCGACACGCTTCCCCAATCGTTGACCCGACGCTGGGTCTCGGCTGACGGACTGAACCGACTAGAAGTCGCGCCGAGCGGCGACGGCAACGACAACGACACCTTAGAACGTTTCGTCGCGGCTGTGCGCGACGTCG
Organism: Pseudolabrys sp.; assembly: GCA_035538755.1. GTDB lineage: Bacteria > Pseudomonadota > Alphaproteobacteria > Rhizobiales > Xanthobacteraceae > Pseudolabrys. The sequence continues at coordinate 19,023 of DATLJR010000338.1, read as the reverse complement.
CGCCCGATGCCGCCGGAAAGCCCGTCTTTGTCATCGAGGCGGCAGCGACAATCGTCAAAGCATTCATGCAGGCCGCGATCTGGTCCGTAGCGTCTATCGCACTCATCCTGTTCATTACGTTACGGCGCTGGAGTCACGTCGCGCTGACACTGGTGCCTCTGCTCGTCGCAATCATTGTCACACTTGAGGCCTGCGTGCTGACGGGGCTGCAGCTGAACTTCGCCAACATCATCGCGCTGCCGCTTCTTCTCGGCGTAGGCGTAGCTTTCAAGATTTACTACATCATGGCCTGGCGTTCCGGTGAGCGGAATTTTCTGCAATCAAGTCTGACGCGGGCGGTCATCTATAGTGCCTGTACGACTGCAACCGCATTCGGCAGCCTTTGGTTCTCACATCACCCAGGTACCTCCAGCATGGGCAAACTGATGGCGCTGTGTCTGGTTACAACGCTGGCGGCTGCTGTGCTTTTTCAGCCCGCGCTTTTGGCGACGCAGGACAAGGCGAATAGCAGTAAACAAACCGCGTAAAATCTACTTCTGTGACATAAAAGTAACACCCTAAATTATCGGCTCTGCTACTTTTATTGAACTGGATCTTATTGGCGCATGACGTCCGACGTTATGCGGCATTTGTCATCGACTCCGACAAACTCGGGTGCAGGGGATTGAAAAAAGGGGCGAGAAAGTAGATGCCTTGCCGTCAAATCTGGGGCAGATGGGCGACAATACTCGCGTTGCCTGTCGTTGTGGCTGGTTGCGCCTCCGCCCCAAGGGACGCGTCGTTACCCCTTCAGGATCCCAACGAACACGTCAATCGCCAGATGCTGGCAATGAATCAGGAAGTATTGCGCCCTGTCGCGAACGCTGTGCAAACGGTCGTCCCGCGCTCGGTGCATGATCGTCTGCACGATTTCAATTCAAACTTGAAAGAGCCGCGAATCTTCGTGAACAATTTGTTGCAGGGCCGCCTCGAAGCTGGAAGCAAGACGGCTGCGCGTTTCGCCATGAACACGACATTTGGCCTCGGTGGTTTGGTTGATCTCGCGAGCCGTCAAGGGATCACGCAGCAAACCGGCGATTTTGGTCAGACACTGTTTGTCTGGGGTGTTGCCGAAGGACCTTACATGGTGCGGCCTTATTGGGGTCCTACGACGACGCGCGATGCGGTCGGTGATTTCGTCGATCGCTTCGGCGATCCAGTCGGTCTCCTCTTCGGAACGCAACTGGGTATCGCGATCACCACTGCAGCCCTTGATACGGTGGACAGACTTGGTCAACTGAAGATGGCCGAGGACGCGTCAATCGATTTCTACACGTTCTTGCGTTCGAGCTATTACCAGACACGGCGCGCGGAACTGCGTGAAGCGCTTGGCTTGCCGGGCGTCGTCGACTCCCCCGCCACCGCGCCCGATGAAGTTGCGCAAGCGGTCTCGCCGAAGACCGCATCGGCAACCGCCCCTACCCGCCGTTCCGGCGTAGCAAATAATGCGCCTCGAGCCAGTACCAAAAAAACAGCCCAGGTAAGCCCAGAAGCAACTCGCGCACTCGCTTCGACAACGAGATAGCTAACCCGATCTCGGCCGGCAGCCCGAACAAGGTGCCGAACAGGACGAGCCCACCCTCCTGAACGCCAATTGCCGCGGGCACCATGAAAGCCGCGGCGCGTACGCCAGACGACAGGCTTTCAAGGATGAATGCATCAGTCGCACCGAGAGGCTGGCCGAGACACCACGTCACAAGCCAGACTTCGCCGGCGCCGGCGACCCACCCAATGAGGCGAAATAGGTTCGCACGCCAGAAGGCTGAACCGCTGCGGTAGGCCATAACGACCGCATCGTCGATCGCCGATGAATTTTCTGCGAAGTGATAAACCCATTTCTCGGGTAACATGTCGCGCGCGAGTCTGACAAAGCGCGCGAACATGTCCTTGTGCTGCAGCACGACAAATGCTGCAACCGCCACGACAAGCGTGCCGACGCCAGCCAGCACTCCGGCTAACACCTCGAACGCCGCGTGTCCGGTAGGCCGAAGCAGAAGCAGCGTAGCGCCGGCCATGACAAAAGCCAGTTGCGTGACGACACCAACCGTTGTGTCGACAACCATACTCGCCGCTGCTTGCGAGCCTGGCACGCCGCGCAAGTGAATCAGGCGCGCGCTCGCTATGTCGCCCCCAATGTTGGCGACCGGCAAAAGTGAGTTGATTGATTCGCGAATCCAGCGGATCCAGGTGACGCTGATAACGCCCGGACGGTTCGTGGGCGGCAACAGCTCGCGCCACGAAAGAGCGGAGAAGAGCATCGGTACGATATGGTAGGCAGCTATCGGCACGAGCCACCAGCCGATGACCAGCATGGCATTGGCCACTTCACCGGCACCGCTGTACGCAATCAAACAGATGACAAGCGCTAGGCCCAAGAGACCTGCGATGATGAATGAAACAGTAATGGTCGAACTCCCGTCTTGCTCGGCACCGAACGCTGCAAGAATAGACGCGCCATTTGTGGTATCAACGCCGCTGTTTAGTCGAGGAAAATCGCAGAACCGATGGATCGAGATTCACACAGCCTCAGTCCGAGCGCACCGATCATTGTTCTTTTGCCGGATCAGTCGACGTTTGGAGAAAGCGGCGAACCGACAGTTCTCGGGCTCGGGCTCGCGCGTCGCACAGCTTTAGCTGCCCGCCGCGCCGGCTACAGCCGAGTCTATTTTCAGGCGCGAGATCACGCCGCACCACAGGGCGTTCCGACCATTTCCGACTGGCGAAGCCTTGCCGATGATTTTGCCTTACAACCGGGTCCATTGATCATTGTGCATGCGGCTATTCTCGCCGAACCCGACTGGCTCGAAAAACTTGTCGGCATCTACCTTGCGCCCGCAAAGTGGGCGGCCATACCGCGCAAGATGATCGTGTTTTCGGGCCCAGCGGTTAACGATGCCATTGCGGTGCTGGAGGCGCATAAAGGCGCCCATGACCTGACTTCGGTGCAGCAACGGCTGACGCAATGCTTCGGAGCGCCGGCCGCAATTCCTGCGGCGATCGATCCGCTAGTGGTGACGACTCCGGTAGATGTCGAAAACGCGGAATGGCGCTTGCTGCGCCGACTCGTGAAGGATACCGACGGGTTCATGGCGCGGCACGTAGAGCGGCCGATTTCCTTGCGAATTGCCCGCCGTCTTGCGTCCACTGGGATTATGCCAAACCAAATCACATTGCTCTCTGTCGGCATTGGTCTGTCCGGCGCGCTCTTTTTTTTGTGTTCACAATGGGTCTGCCAGACCGTTGGAGCCCTTCTTTTCCTTGCACATTCAATCCTGGACGGCTGCGATGGTGAGTTAGCTAGGCTCAAGTTTCAGGAATCGCGATTTGGCGGTGTCATCGACTACTGGGGCGACAATGTTGTTCACATCGGGGTCTTCGCGTGCATGGCCATCGGCTGGGCCTTCTCCATTGGGGCATTGTGGCCATTATTGTTTGGCGTCGCGGCGGCCCTCGGCAATCTGGCGGCAGCCGGGTTGGTCTATTGGCAGGTGATGCGGCCGAACAAAAACGATGGTCCCCTTTTTACCTCGGTGGCGACTGAGCCTGGCCAGAGTCTCGCCCGAATGCTTGATGCCGCTTCGCGCCGCGATTTCATCTACCTCGTGGTCATTCTCGCCTTGTTCGGAAAATCGAACTGGTTTCTCGTTTTGGCTGCTGTCGGCGCGCCGGTATTCTTTTTGCTCCTGCTATTCCTTGCCCTGCGTGAACGCGTCCAGGCGCGTATAGTCGGTCACTAGTCCTTGAGAGGCAATCGGATGCCGCCGCCGGCACTTGACCTCTGGGCAAGATCGATCAGCCGCGCACACAATGCAGCTTCGTCCAAGTTGTTCCTGCCCCCGCCCACGGCCGCCCGCTGAAAGTCTTTCGCTACGCCGACGAACCAGTCGCGATGATGCGAGCCTTGCGACAACGGCGGGGGGCAAGACCAACGGCGTTCGCCGTTTCCCGAGTTAAGAACCACGACATCGTCGACGGCTTCGACAAGCCCATGGTCGCCCACAATTGTGATGCAATTGGCGCGTTCGTCCGCTGACCATGTGAGATAGATCTCGGCGCTGCCGGCTTCTCTGTCGAGCGTGACCGTCGCTGTATCTTCGATCGGCCACTCACGAAACCGACGCTTTTCGAGCAGGGCGCTGAGGCCGCAAGGAAGGCCGAGCCACCGGACTACGCAATAAAGCGCGTGCCAGCCATGATCAAACAATATTCCACCGCCGGCCACTACTGGATCGGCGCGCCAGTTAGTCCCGTCGGACGTCACGGTGACCGCTGGCTCTCTGCGCAAGGTCTGCCAGCGAACAGTTCGCACGGTGCCTAGCGCACCTTGGTCGACAAGCGTCGAAATACGCTCGCAAATCGGCGCTTTGAGCCAATTGTGGACGACATGAACGGTGCGCCCACTGGCCGCCGCCGCGGCCGTTACCACTTGCGCATCCTCTAACCGCGTCACGAGAGGCTTTTCGCACAGCACGTGGAGACCCGCATCTAGCGCGCGTTTAGTGAGCGCCGCATGGCTACTCGGCGGCGTGCAGATATCGACGAAATCGAGCGCCTTGTCGGACAGCAGATCGTCTACGCTTTCGTGCCATCGCCCCCCAGGGCATGCCTTCAGAAAGGCCATGCCCTGGTTCGCAACCGCGTCAGTCGCAGCGACAATCTGGACGCCTTCAACGGATCGCCATCCCGGCAAGTGGCCTTTCGCGGCAACGTTTCCGAATCCGATAAAGCCACCGCGTAACACTGCAACCTCAGTCCAGCCCGATTTGTCTTGCGATCGCACCAAATGACTGGTCGAGGATGTCGACGCCTTGCAACGCTTCGTCTTCGGTGATCACCAGCGGCGGATTGATGCGAATGACGTGCGAATACGACATTGTGACCAGGCCGCGTTCGAGTGCTGCATGGAAAAGTGCGCGCGTAATGGTCTTGTCCAAAGGTACCTTGGTCTTGCGATCTGCCACTAACTCGACACCGATCATAAGGCCGCGCCCGCGCACGTCGCCGATGAACCGATATTTCTCCTGCAGTCTCTTAAGGGCATCCAGCATTATCTTGCCGACACGGGCGGAATTTTCGACCAGCTTTTCATTGACAATGGTCTCCACCGCGCCAAGGCCGGCGGCAGCAGCTAGCGGATTTCCGCCATAGCTGGACGAACTACCGCTTGGCTCGCCGAATGGCGTGGCAGACATAAGCTCGTATGACGATGCGACACCGCTGAGTGGGAAACCACCGCCCATCCCCTTGCCGATCGTCATGACGTCGGGCTTGAGGCCGAATTGCTCGGACGCCCACATTGTTCCGGTACGCCCAAACCCGGTCAGGATCTCATCGACAATTAAGAGCGCGCCAAATTCGTCAGCGATCTCCCGTACGGCCAGAACGAAATCATCCGGCGGGATGACGTTGCCGGCAGTTCCCTGCATTGGCTCCATAATGAGCGCAGCAACTTCGTCCTGAGTCTCGTTCTTAATGACGTTGCGCAGATGATCGGCGCAAGCGAGACCACAGGAAGGATGCTCAAGCTTCCAAGGACAGCGATAGCAGTTTGCGTAAGGCGAGAGGTGCATTCCCGGCGGAAAAGGGCCCTGGTGGTTGCGATAGTCGCCGCCCAGTAAACCCATCACGCCGGCAGTTTTGCCGTGATAACCACCCCAGAAACCGACGAACTCGAATTTCTTCGTGGCGGATTTGGCAAGCCGGAAGGCCGCCTCAACAGCCTCGGCGCCACCGGAAAAGAGCTGAATATGCGTGATGCCTTGCGGCAGGAGATCACTCACAAGGGCGAGGAAGCGTGTCCGAGCCTCCGTCGTGAAGCTTCCGAAGGTGGACCGCGTTAGTTGTTCGCTGATGCGCTTCACGTAGTGCGGGTGACAGTGGCCGACGCTGCCGACCGCGATGCCGGCGATGAAATCGAGATATTCGTTCCCGTCGACGTCATAAATTGTGCAGCCTTGCGCGCGATCGACGGCAATCTGTGAATAAAGGGCGATCGATTGCAGGCCTGGTGCCATCGCCTCGGCTTCGCGGTCGAACAGCGCTTTCGATCTTGGACCAGGCACGGTGCGCCGTTCGGCACCGTCTTTTTCCGCCGGCGCGATATTCCGGGACGCCGTACCTTTCATGACTCAACTCCCTCACGCGATACGAGACGTACGCGACGTTCGAAACGCTGCGCCAAATGATCCGCTATGGCCTGTGCCGCGTGGTCGCGGTAGCGGGCATAACTCGGCCAAGCATTGATGTCGATAATCATTGCCTTGCCATTTTCCTGGATGACTGCGTCGCCACCAAAAATCTCTAGGCCGAGAGCGGCCGCAGCAGCAAACGCCACCTCCCGTAGATGCGAGACTTCGAAAAAATGCCCGAGCATCCCCTTGTCACGATGATAAAACCACTCGAACCAATTGGCAGCCTGTGACGCTATTTCGCTTCTGACCCCGTAGAATTTTACGAGATCCCCCGCGACGTGGTTCTGGGCAACTACGAATGGAATGCCGCGTCGCGCGAATCGATTGAGCGCCTCATGCCATCCTGCATCCGACGCAACATAAATGACGTCGGAAGGTTGCGTTGCATGAAAATCATAGCGCTTGACCCAGAGGCCCGTCGCTGGCCTGGATCCGCACACATTGCTAGCGACGACCTGGCTGACCGGCGCCGGGACATGATGCTGGGCAAAAAGCTCGACCATCCGATGGCGGTAAGTGTTGCGGATCGCGCCCGGTGAATTCACGACCACCGAGCCCGCATTCTGTGCATCCGCAAGGCGATCAAGAACTTCCGTGCACTCGCACATAACGAACATGTTGGCGCAACGGGCGTCGAGCGCAGCACAAGCGTCGACCAGTTCAACGGCGAAGCCCCGCAGCTCCAAGGCATCGGCGACGGATCTCATGATGGCGCGATCGTCGTCGACGCGGCCCGGCGAGTGATCGAGCTCTCGGTAGATGCCCCGGCATGTCTTGGCGGACCCACTCATCATTCGGACGTCTCGCGCTGACAGTCTATCCCGGCTGCTTCGGCGGCCGTGATGTCACGGGCGCGGTCGATGTCGAATACGCAAGGCAGAATCACCCCGTAAACAGGCTGATTGTCGGCGACCAGCGTGCCGAGATAGTCACGAAGCCTCGCAAAAGCGGTCGCGGAATCGGCAGGCAGTTGCTCTGGCAGCCGATAGAGGCCTGCGGTCACGTGAGTACCCTCGCATCCTCCAATTTGCCGGATGCGCCCGTCCGACTGATCCAAAGTGACCCACAGCGGATTTTCGTCATCGACGTGTTCGGTCACGCCGAGCACCATCGGTGTGTTTGCCGGAAAAGCAGAAGCCGAGCGCACAAACAATAGGAAATCGTCAATTGGCATGATCGAGTCTACCGTCGTAACAACTGCCGGCGCACCGGCCAGCCGATCCGCGACAAGCCGGAATGTTGCGCACGAAGACGGAGTGCTCCGAACAACCACGTCGACTTCAAAATCGCCGGTATGGTGCTCAAGCCATTGGCGGCAATCATCGCTCGCTTCGTTAATGACGATCGACAATTTCCGAATACTGGCTGCACGAAAGCGCTCAAGAGTGTGATCAATTAGCGGCCGTCCTGCTACCCGCACCATCGGTTTGCTAACGCGAAATCCGTCTGCCCTCAGGCGGGTTCCCTCACCTGCGGCAATAATACCGCCCCGCAGTGCGGATGGCCGGGTCATTGCAGGACTTTCGCAAGTGCCCGCAGGTTGGTCACGGCGGGCTGCGCATGCTGTTCGCTTTGCGCCGCTTGGACATCTTGCGGGGCGATCCAGATAAAGCGCATGCCCATGCGGCGGGCCCCTTCCCGATCGCGACGCAATGAATCGCCGATGAGTACCGTTTTGTCCGTCGTCGCACCAAGTCTTTCGAGAGCCTCACGGAAGATTGGGGGATCAGGCTTTTCAAAGCCCACACAACAACTATCCACCATCACCTTGAAAAAATTGCATAGACCGGCACCTTCACAGACCGCTTCGAGATTGCCGTAAAAGTTCGACACAATGCCGAGACGAAAGCGCTCGCTCAGTGTCTTCAGAACCGGGCGATTGCGCTCAAAGGCGGTTTCGGAGTCTAACATGAAGCCTGATGCAATCCGCTGGCCGCGGTCGCTGCCGCCCTCCGATATTTTTCCAGCACGACAGCGGGAAAGTTCTCTTTCAAGGTTGACGGTCAATGCGTGGACTGTTCCTGCGAGATCAGTCGTGGGCGGCAGGGTTCCAACAAGCGGGTCATCCGCCGCATAGTAAGCGATCGCGAACGCATCGTTTGCCATGTCCAGCCCGTCAGCGCGATAAAGCGCGTAAAAGCGCTCCTTCCAGGCCACGCCGTCAGCGTCGAGTGTGCCACCAAAGTCGAATAGTAGCGTTTCAATCGGCCCGTTCATCACTATGCGCCTATGCGCTGAGCCGGTTACGATGCCATGCTGGAATCACAGCACGACTTCGCATAAAGGGCGGACCTACGAACGTCGCGAGCTGGATAAGATCCTCGTATTCGCTTCGTCTCCAGGAAGTTCAAAGCGACGGCCCTCAATAAAAGCGTCACAAGCCTCAAGCGCAACGCTATCGCGCAGCTGTCGTGGCGGACTTTTCATGTAGTAAGCCGAAGGCGCTGCCAACGGACCCGCTTCGCCGCGGTCGAGCGCCAGCTTTGCGCAACGAATCGCATCGATAACAACGCCAGCGCTGTTCGGCGAGTCCTGCACTGACAGCCGAAGTTCCAACTCGATCGGCGCGTTTCCAAAGCCGCGCCCTTCCATCCGGATGAAGCAGACTTTGTTATCCTGCTGCCACGGCACATAGTCCGACGGGCCGATATGGATATCGCGCGCATCTAGTCGTTCATCCAGTTGCGATTGCACGGACTCCGTCTTGGAAACCTTCTTGAACTTAAGCCGACTTCTCTCGAGCATGTTAAGGAAATCGGTATTGCCGCCGGTGTTGAGCTGGTAGGTGCGATCGAGACCAACGCCGCGGTCGCCAAAAAGCCGCGCCAACGCGCGATGCACGATGGTTGCACCGACCTGGCTTTTGATGTCGTCCCCAATGATCGGCAGCCCGGCATCCCGGAATTTTGTCCCCCAAACCTCATCAGAAGCGAGGAAAACGGGAACGCAATTGACCATGGCAACACCAGCCTCGAGGCAAGCCTGCGCATAATACTTGACCGCGCGTTCTGAGCCGACTGGGAGATAACACACGAGCACCTCGGCGCCCGACGATTGCAGTGCAGCGGCAACGTCTGTCGGTTCGAGATCGACGACTCGGAAGGCGTTGTCATCCGGATAGTCGATCATGTGCGCCGCGACACCGTCGAGAACTGGGCCTGCTTGGACAATCACGTTTGAAACCGGCAGGGCGCTTTGAAAAATGCGAGTGCAGTTAGGTTTCGCGAAGATTGCTTCTTCCAGGGGCCGGCCGACCTTTCGTCGGTCGACATCGAAAGCCGCGACGAACTCCACATCGCTGCAAAGATAACCGCCGATCGACTGGCGCATGATTCCGTCGACCGAAGAGCCCGTGCGATCCCTATAGTATTCTACGCCTTGCACCAGCGAACTGGCGCAATTGCCGACCCCGGCAACGGCCACCTTGATATTTTTGCCCATGCTGAAAACCCCCGAAGAGTTATATTGGTCGGTCACCAGGCCAATGACAAGTCACGGCGCCGCGTCACGCGGTAACTGTGTTGTCCGAGAGACAGGTGGAACTTCCTGCTATTTTTCCACTGTTGCCCCAAGGCTTTCTTGGCGAGGGCTTATAATCGGGTTCGAGCGGGGCTGGGGTTTTCTCCCGCTTGCGCTTGCGTGCCTTTTGATCCGACGAAGCCCCGCCCGATTGGGGCGCGCTTCTTAAAGGCGAGCGCCGAAATGGCAGGCCGCGCTTTGTCCCCTAGAGCGCGGCCCTCTCGTCTGAGTACGGCCACCCCCGTTATGCGCCAAGCGCGCTGTCCGCTTTGGGTCAAAAGCAGACATGTGCAGCGCACTCGCCTATGTCCGCTTTATCCCCCGAAACGACATTCTATTTCCGAAATGGCTCTGGCTTTTTGCTGGCCTATCGTTCATTTTTTAATCTGGGAGGTCCTATGGGGATGGTGTCATGAAGAGCGCATTTATTCTTGGCGCTGCGGCGCTGGTTGCTTCTTGCGTGTTTGCACAGGACGCCTTTGCTCAGGGCGATGGCTTTCGTGAGGCCCGCTTCCGAGCCGCTGCTCCCGGATATATTGGCCGTCCGAAACCTCACGTGGTCATACGCCCGAGGTTACGGTGGGGGGCCCCGCCTGCGTTAATTTATTACCCGTACTTTGATCTCCCGTACGTGGCAGTTGGAACTCCCCCATTCTATCTTGCAGGTCTTGCAGGAAAGAGAGACAGCTGCTGGGCTTGGGACGGATACCAGTGGCTGAACTTCTGCTCAGGATTTTACCCCGGGTATTAGTTGGATTGCCTATCGTTTCCTGATCTGCCAGTGACGGAAACGAAAAGATCACGGGCCGGTCCTCGCGAAAGGACCGGCCCGTATGCTTTTGTGCAGCCCTGCCACGTCGATTTGCACAGGTCGAGATTGGGCGCTAGAGACGGGACGGATTGTTCGTCTAGCCCCCGAGCTAAGTGCTGTCCCTGCCCAGATATTGCATAACAGCCGGGGTCGCCAGTGTTTTCAGCGGCTTAGTATTCGCGCGACAGTCATTTGTTGTCGCCTAAGCTCGCGCGTGTGCGCGCTGTTTTTTCGGTGAGGATCGAGAACGACGACCAGTACTTTCTTTGCTGCGACCTGGCTCCTCTGGGACAATACTTGGTGTATAGGACGTCCTGGTTTGCTGCATGATGGCTTGACGCTGCCTCGTGGCGAATTCACCGAGTTTCACGAGAGCTGCGGCTATGATCATTAGTGGGAGTCCGCCGCCGACAATCCCGGCAGCAATTTTGATCGAAAGTGGATCTGTGATGCGGATGGCATGGCAAAAAAGATCAATGAGTTTTTCCATCTGTCATTCTCCGTGAGGCAGGTGAACAGGTTCGAGCCTGCGGGATTCACGACGCACCTACGCAGGAAGCTTAGTAGCCTCGGCTTCGGAGTTATATTGGCCTTCGGTGCAACTGCGGCTACGCCACGATCGAAAGCACCCCCGCATGGCAAGCTGTTAGCGTCAACTGTACAGGGAACCGGTCACATGTCGAAAATCACTGCGTTTCTGAAAGACGAGGTTGGAGCCACCGCTATCGAATACGGCCTGATCGCCGCCGGCATCTCGGTCGTGATTATTGCAACGCGATTGGGACGAACTTGAACGGCAAGTTCGACAGCATCATCTCGACTCAATTGAAGTAAGTTTTTGATCGCAGACAACTTTGTGAGTGGCGAAGGCCGCGCGTGATTGGACACCACGCGCGGCCCGCTCTTATGAGGTATCTATCAACTGCACTCCGGGTGGCCCGAAAAATTTCACGGTTTGCGGAAGATTTGCCTGCGATTACAGTGTGATAGCGCCTTCCGTCAAAATGTTCGATATTTGGTGACGGTTCCGTCTGTCATCGAACGGGCATATTGTTCGCGTGAGTCGCTAGGGAATCACGGGGATTTCACGATCATGCAGCAACTACGCTTCCTGCTGGCTGTTGCGGCAACGTTAGCCCTCAGCGGGGCACATTCAGCGCGGGCCGAGTCACGTCCCGCTGAAACCTGCGCCCGCGCGATGTTCCGTGTCGTCGTCGACGTAGGACACACCGAGAAAGCGTTCGGCGCGACAAGCGCACGCGGCCTTACTGAATTTTCTTTCAATCTGAACCTTGCCAAACGCATCGACCAGGACCTGCTTGCAGCCGGATTTCGACGCAGCGTGCTGCTGATCAGCGAAGGTCGATCTTGGCCAGCATTGGCCGAGCGCATCAAACGCGCCAATGCTCTGCGCGCCGACCTTTTTCTGTCGATCCATCACGACTCCGTGCCGGACAAGTTTTTGGAAACTTGGGAGTTCGAGGGCGTGAAGCGCGGCTACAGCGATCGCTTCAGTGGCCATTCCATTTTTATCTCGTACGACAACAGCGATCTCCCCGGCAGTTTGTTGTTTGGCAGAATGCTCGGCCAACAGTTGAAAGAGCGCGGACTGCATTACACACCGCACTACACGCAGCGGTTCATGGGCCATCGCCAGCGGCTCTTGGTCGATGCACAGGTGGGCGTCTACCGCTATGACCAGTTGCTCGTGCTTCGGGACACAGATATGCCCGCCGTGCTGCTTGAAGCGGGCTCGATCATCAACCGTGACGAGGAGTTGCGGATGGGCACGGCCGAACATCAAAAGCTGATCAGCGCCGCCGTGACTGATGCGGTCGCGTCTTTCTGTAAGGGGCGTCAGCCGCGCACCCCGCCGGTTGTGGCGACCAGCGCCCGCCAGGGAACGAAACAGGCGACCGGGCCCGCCGCAGCGTCTCCGGGCCGGACAGTCAAGTAACGCTGAGCCGTCCCGCACTCGGGTTCGTCGATATTTATGACGCAAATGGTTGGTCGAAGTCGTACCCGACAATCCATGGCTTAGTAGGTCAAACTGATCGTTAAATCCTTTGCGTGATCCTCACCACATGCGCGGATTTGCCTGGTTTTGTGTCCTGTTCGGCGCAGCGACTTAGCTGGACTCAGCCTACTGCGATGGTCGATATGTGCGCGCCACCGTACAAATGTTCACGGAAATGGCGTTGCACATGAAACTGATCGGCTGAATCAGACAGTCGTGTCGGTGCGCCTGCGAAGGCCGCCAGCAAGGTTGGCCTCAAGTTTCAATTTTAAGCTGACGCCACACTGTCTCTTTGTCTCTTTCTGAGACAGTCCGCCTGACGATGCCAAAAACGTGATACAGCATCGTCATATTGGAATGATACGGTATCGGTTTCCGGGTGGGGATGCCCCACATGGCTCAACCGACCAATCCGCGTTCCGATTTTGGTGCGGGCCAGCTAGTGCTCATCGGTGCTGCAACGATTGTGCTGCTAGTATTTGCCTGGACTTACGTCGGGTAACGCGCGTGGGACGAACATAGACACAAAAACGGTGCCCGCTAAGGGATTGGCGAGCGTATGCAGGTGTTTGTTTGTCCAAACGCTGCGCGCTGTAGCGACATTGCTTAAACAAAATTGCCAGCAGCTAATCGGCCAACCTTTCCTGGGGTTGGCTATGTCGGATACGCGACGCGCGACTTGGAAAGAGCGTTATCAACACCGGCAGTACTACAAGTATCAGAAATGGTGCGAACGTCATTCCGCTCACCACTACGATGGCCAACGGCTTCTGAACTTGCGAACCGATCCCGGTTGATACCGCAGCTGGCAAAAGGCCGACCCCGGCGATGACGCAGGTCATCAGAACGGGGCGTATCTTGAGCGCGCAGGTCTGCACGATTGCTTGCATTTGATTCATCCCGCCACGGACGAGAAGATTGTATTGCGAAAGGACGACAATGCCGTTCATGACGGATATGCCGAAAAGCGCGATGAACCCGATCGCCGCCGATACGCTGAACGGCACACCGGTAATGTAGAGGCCAAAAAGGCCGCCAATCACCGCCATCGGAATGACGCTCATCGTGAGCAGCGTGTCGATCAGGGATCCGAAATTGATCCACAACAGCAACGCAATGAGTCCGAGCGTTATGGGGACGACGACTCTGAGCCTGCCGATTGCCTCCTGAAGATTGCCGAATTCACCCACCCATTCCAGACGGGAGCCGGCCGGCAGCACAACTTGCTGCGCAATTTTTTTCTGCGCCTCCGCAATCGCGCTGCCGAGATCTCGATCGCGTACGCTGAATTTGATGGGAAGGTAACGCTGTTGCTGCTCGCGGTAGATGTAGGCCGCACCGGAAACGACATCCACGGTCGCAACTTCGCTCAACGGAATTTGCACCGGCCCCTTTTCGCCCGAAATTGCAACTGGGATATCGCGAATGGCCTCCGGACTCTGCCGGTAGCGTGGGGCAAGCCTTACGATGATTGGGAAATGCTGATCGCTGTTGGGTACATACAGCTCTCCGGCAGAGTCGCCTCCGATGGCACTGCGAACCGTTGAATTGATATCACCGGGCGTAAGTCCGTATCGGCCGGCGCGAGCACGATCGATATCGATCTGCACGGTGGGCTGGCCCAGCGAGGTAAAAACTGCAAGATCGGTGATCCCGCGCACGCCTGCCAGCACGCTTTTGATCTGGTTTGCCGTTTTTGTCAGAGCCTCGAGGTCGTCCCCGAACAGTTTGATCGAGTTCTCACCTTTCACGCCCGAGACGGCCTCGGAAACGTTGTCCTGCAGGTACTGCGAGAAGTTGAATTCGACTCCGAGGAATTCGTCCTGGAGTTTGGCCAGCATTTCGTTGGTCAGTTGTTCCTTGCTCATGCCCTTGGGCCAGGCCGACGCCGGTTTCAGGGGCGCAAAAAACTCCGCATTGAAGAACCCGGTGGCGTCCGTGCCATCGTCCGGACGACCATGCTGCGAGACCACGCTTTCCACTTCAGGGAAATTGCCGATGATTGTCCGCATCTGGTTGACGTAGTTGTTCCCCTCTTCCAGCGAGATGGTCGATGGCAGTGTCGCTCTGATCCAGAGATTGCCTTCCTCGAGCTTTGGCAGAAATTCAAGCCCGAGAAGGCGGACGATCAAGACAGCAACACAGAGCAACAGCGCCGCGCCCGCCAGAACCCAGGATTTTCTGCGCAGCGCAAATAGCAGGACGGGACCATAGAACCTGCTGATGACCTGCATGAGCCGTGTCTCAGCCTCTTCGACGTGCTCCGGCATCAATATCGCAGCGAAGGCCGGCGTTATCGTGAAAGTCGCGATCAGGCCTCCAGCGATAGCGTAGGCGTATGTCTTCGCCATCGGGCCGAAAATATGACCTTCCACACCGCTCAACGTGAAGAGCGGAATAAAGCCGGCGATGATGATCCCGGCCGCAAAAAGGATGGGACGATTGACCTCGATCGCCCCGTGAAACAGCGCAAGCAGCTTGCCGCGCAGATCGCTCCCTTTCGCTTGATAGGGCATGGTAGCCTGGAAGGCGAGTTCGTCGCGCGTCGCGAGCCGCCGAAACATGCTCTCGACCATGATGACTGTCGCATCCACAACCAGACCAAAATCAATGGCCCCTACGGACAACAGGTTCGCGGACTCTCCCCGCAGCACCATAATTCCAATGGCAAAGGACAAGGCAAAAGGCACGGTCGCGCCCACAATCAGGGCGCTGCGGAAGTCGCCGAGGAAGAGCCATTGCACGGCGAAGATCAGCGCGATCCCGAGCAGCATATTGTGAAGCACGGTCCGCGTCGTCGTATCGATGAGATCCTTGCGGTCATAGATGCGCTTGATCCTCACCCCCGGAGGAAGGACGCTCGAATTGTTGATGCTTTCCACCTCACGTTCGACCCGCTCAATGGTCGGAGTGCTTTGTTCTCCGCGGCGCATCAAAACGACGCCTTGAACGATATCGTCGTCACCATTCATGCCCGCGATGCCAAGCCGCGGTTTCGCTCCGACTTTCACGATGGCGATATCGCTGACCAGAACAGGAAAGCCGCCATTCTGCGCCAACATCGTGTTCTTGAGATCGTCCTCGCTGCGAATTAGCCCGACTCCACGCACCACCGCCGACTGCGAGCCGATATCGATCGTGTTGCCGCCGACGTTGATATTGCTGCTGCTGAGCGTCTGGATCACCTGGGGCAGAGTGAGCTTGGAGGCGATCAGCTTGTTCAGGTCAATCTCGACCTCATATTGTCGGGTCTTGCCGCCCCAACCGGTGACGTCAATCACGCCCGGTACGGCGCGAAACCGCCGCTGCAGAATCCAGTCCTGCAGGGTCTTCAGATCGGTCACGCTGTAGCCCGGCGGACCGACAAGCCGGTAGCGGTAGATTTCTCCTATAGGACTGACCGGCGATATTTGCGGCTGCGCGCCGTTCAACAACGGAGGCAGCTGCGAAAGACGGTTCAGCACCTGCTGGAGCGCCTGCTCGTAGGTGAAGTCGAAACTGAATTGCAGCTTTATGTCCGACAGGCCGTAAAGCGAAATTGTCCGGATCGTCCTGAGGTTTGGTAGCCCGGCCGTCTGCGTCTCGATCGGGATCGTGATGTAGCGCTCGATTTCTTCCGCAGAAAGACCGGCGCTTTGTGTGATGACGTCCACCATCGGTGGCGTCGGGTCTGGGTAGGCCTCGATATTCAACTGCAAGAACGCAGATAGACCGCCGATGAGCGTGGCCGTGAAAAGGACGACCATAATGACGCGCTGTTTCAGTGCGAACGCGATGAGACCGTTCATGAAAATGTGGTTCTGGAAATCACTGTTGCGCTGGCTTTACCGCCGTTCGCACGCGTCTACCATCTAAACGCGCGCGTAAAAAGCATCAATTTCCTAAACGGAACATTAAATCGCGGTGCGAACCGGCCAAAAAGAGACCGATCAATGCGCCCTTGGGGGCAGGAGAGCCGACGGCGGAGTCGTTCATTTCGACAAGAGCACGACATGGGAGCGGAAACTCAAAGAAGTCCCAACAGTTATCTTTCCGATGGAAAACACTCGCCTTCCCAGGCCTGCACGCCGACAAACACGAACCCTTCGCGCTGCTAAATGGCTGCGGCATGTTATCCAGCCATCATGTTCGGAACTGTAAACTTTGCGATCGCTGATATTATCGATTCGTCAGGCCTGAGGGTCAGGAGGGGCGCTCGATGGAGCTCATCATCATCCTATTGCTTATTGGCGTCATCGGCTGGGTCATATGGCGGGCACGGGCCGGTGCCCGCGCCGAAAAAATGGCGGCCCTGGATGACGCGTGGCGGATGGTGCTAAGTGACCCCAACTATGAACGCAGACGCCAGCAAGAGGAACACAAACTGAACGAGGCGCGCGGCCGCAGGTAACGGTCGTGAGCACCCGGCGCGGTTAGCACGCCTGAGCGATTTGGCCGGCCGAGGTCCCTAGGTGGAGCAGTTCTTCCAACAAGGCACGGAGCTGCGTGGCCGTGAATGGTTTTTGCAGCACCGGCACCTTTTCATGGCGCGGTTCCACCAGATAGTCGTAGCCGGTCACGAAGGCGAACGGCACACCCGAGCCGAGTAAATGATCGGCGGTAACGGCGTGGTATTGCCCACCGATATTGATGTCTAAAAGAACGGCATCGTAGTTGCGCTTTCCGAACTCCCTACTCGCCATGGCCATGGTATGGGCCACACCGGAAACGCGATAACCGATCTCCCGTGTCATTTCCTCGATCATCAGGGCAATAAGCAATTCATCCTCGATGATCAGTATGCGGGCAGGCTGAATAAGGCCGGAAACCTGGCGGACGACATGACGTCCACTTGGTCCTGTCGAACGTTGATGGTGACGCAGCATGGGGTCCACCGCAGCGGATTTGTCTGCTTGATCCACGAAAACGCGCCAACTGAAGCCAAGTTCCGCGCTACGGAGTCGTACTTTTTTGATATCCAGCGCAGCAGGATCGCCAGCGCGGCCAAGCCCGTACACCCCCCGTATACTGTGATCGTCAGTTGGCAAGGCTAAATGTGCGGGAGCTAGTTTGCGACGGGTGCCGCCTTAACTTTTGTCTCTGCTGTCTCGCGTTTGGACTCCCCGAAGAGCGGCGCGCTTTCTAGATCGGAGCGCAGTTCGTCGAGCGAAACTCCCAGCGGTACAATTTCGCGCTTCGGTGATATTTCGCTCGCGATTCTGTTGAACCGACGCCGCCAGGGCACTTCAATGAGGTTATAGGTGCACCAAGCAGCACCGATCATGGCGGCAATGAAAACCCCGACCACTGCGTCCATCCACCAAGGGTTGGCGAAAAAGTCCGCCTCCCAACTGCCAACGGCGTTCTTACTGATCAACTTGGCGCCGATTCGAACGCCATTGTTGACCATCGCGATGATGATCTGGTGGGTCAAATAGATCGAATATGACAAAAGTCCGATAATTGTGATCGCTCGGGCCTTCAGCAGGCGAGACACGATCCCCTGCTCCGCCGCAAAGGCCCAGATCGCAACCGCGAACACAAATGGGGCAAGCATTTGCCATCGCGACCCAGGTGCAAGCGCCACGAACAATGCGATAGCGATCACGCAGGCAAACTCAAATACGGAAGCCGTCCTTTGTCCGCGGAGCGACGGCATGCCTTCGGCGACCGCAATGCGATAGATGACGTAACCGATGAAAAAGCCATACATGGACCGGAACAGTCCGAATTGGGCAGAGGTGTCGATATTCTTCTGCGAGAATACCAATAGATCGACCGCACCGACCGCAGCAAGCGCGAGGGCGACGGAGATCCGGCCCCACGGGGCCAGCAAAAAAGCTATGCCGAACATCAGGTTCGTCAGAAATTCCGCGCCGATGCTCCAGCTTGGCGTATTCCAGGTGACGGTGTCGTGAAGACCGAAGGAATGCAGAAACAGGAGATTCGTGAGGAACGAGTAAGGCGTGTTGTTCGGATTGCTGGTGACTTCGATATCGGCTCCCATGCCACGCGCCATGTATTTAATGAGCGCTGCGCCGAGGACGAACATAAGAAGCGCGAAATGCAGCGGCCAGAGCCGGCCGAACCGGCGAATCACGAATGCAACCAGATCATTCCGCGTAGACAATTTCCCTGCGTAGGCGTGCGCAATGACAAAGCCGCTCAGCACAAAAAAGAAGTCGACGAATAGCCAGGAGCCGCGCACAAAGGATGCGCCTTGGAAATGCCATTGCAGCGGAAAGTGAAACAGCGCGACCAGAATAGCGCAGATCCCGCGCCAACTATCCAGCACGACATACCGTTCGGCGGCTGGAGCCGCGGACGTTTTTGACTGCATTAAACTCACAGGAACGAACTCCCCATGGGGAGGGTACCGCGGCGGCGCACTGGGGTTCAAGGCGGCATCATTTCACGCAATTGGTGCAAACCTTTTCAGCACAAGCGGAGGTATCCACCTGCGCCCG
>DATLJR010000337.1:0-1701 GCA_035538755.1 Pseudolabrys sp. | reverse complement strand
CAGCCACCAGCTCCGGTAGTCGGTCGCGACCTTCCGCAAGGCAATTCAATCGCGACGTTCTGACCCTCGACGAAGCGGCTACACCCTACGAGCGAGGCCCGCATTGTGCATCACAGCAAATTAAGTTGAGGAATGTCCCCTAATGGGATGGTCCGGCCGTGCTCCGGCCCCGCCAGGAAGCGAAGCTGGCAAGGGGCGCCAAAGACGAGGAGCACGCCATGTCACACAAGCTCAATTCTGCAATCGCCGTGATCGGTATCGATATCGGCAAGAACTCGTTTCACGCGGTGGGGCACGATAACCGCGGGGCAATCATGCTGCGACAGAAGTGGTCACGCGGGCAGGTGGAAAGACGGCTCGCCAACCTGCCGCCGTGTCTCATCGGCATGGAGGCTTGCGTCGGCGCGCATCATCTCAGTCGCAAGCTGCGGATGCTTGGGCACGATGCTCGGCTTATGCCGGCGAAGTATGTGCGGCCGTATTCGAAGGGACAGAAGAACGACTTCCGCGATGCGGAGGCCATCGCCGAGGCGGTGCAGCGCCCGACGATGAAGTTCGTCGCGACCAAGACCGCCGAGCAGCTCGACTTGCAAGCGCTGCACCGCGTGCGGGAGCGTTTGGTTAGTCAGCGTACCGGCATCATCAATCAGATCCGCGCTTTCATGTTGGAGCGCGGCATTGCCGTTCGGCAAGGACTGCGCTTCCTGCGCGCTGAGTTGCCACGCATTCTCACCACGCCTTGCGATGTCTTGTCGCCGCGCATGGTGCGGGTGATCGAGGACCTGGCAGGGGACTGGCGCCGGCTCGATGAGCGCATCGAGGGTCTATCGAGTGAGATCGAGGTTGTTGCGCGTCGGGATTGCGGCTGTGAGCGCTTGATGAGCGTGCCGGGGATCGGCCCGATCATCTCCAGCGCGATGGTGGCCGCAATCGGCAGCGGCGATGCGTTCTGCAAAGGCCGCGATTTCGCTGCTTGGCTGGGCCTCGTCCCCAAGCAGATCTCGACCGGGGACCGCACCATCCTCGGCAAGATATCGAAACGCGGCAATCGCTACCTGCGTGTCTTGTTCGTGCAGGCGGCATGGGTTGTGCTGATCAAGCCCAAGAGCTGGCAGCGCCACGGCCTCAAGCAGTGGCTCGAGGCGGCCAAGAAGCGGCTGCATCACAACGTCCTCGCGATCGCGCTCGCCAACAAGCTCGCCCGCATTGCCTGGAGCGTGCTTGTGCATGGTCGAACGTTCGAGGCGAGCAAGATTCAGGCCGCGTGATCTTTCAACGCGACTAGTCGAAACCCCTTAACCTGCCGAGGTCTGCGAGAGGACAAAACGAGATGGAGGATCGGTCTTCCCGGGCGTGTGCGAACACTGGTGACCCAAATGGCCGTTCGAGGCCTATCCGGTAATGAGATCGCACGCGCGCTGATATCCATGATGGCCCGGAGCACGAGATGCTCCAATCGGAGGCCGAATATATTGATGCAAGACCGCACATCCGCCAACTCGACGAAGTCCTCTTGCAACGCACGGCCGGACCATACATTTGGGTCAAGAGCAGACGAAGTGACACTTGGAGGCCATGTCCGCTTCACGCCCGAAAGCGGACATGCGCGAGCTGCCTCGAAACGTCTGCTTTGTGCCATGAACGGACTCATGCGCTGCAACAAAACGTCGGGATGGCCCCTTCCGTATAGTCGCGAAGCTG
>DATLJR010000336.1:0-1884 GCA_035538755.1 Pseudolabrys sp. | reverse complement strand
ATCGTCAACGATATGAATCGTGCCTGGCACGCGGCTGTCCCCGGTCAAGCTAGCACCCGAACCCGCGCTCTGCCCGGATCGGCCCATTGTGAGCCCGGACGATCGTACCTGCAACGGAGAGTTCGACCCCAATGTACTGTTCCTTCGTCCCAAAAAAGTGGTCAAAAATCTCTTGAAATTTGTCTCGCGGAATAACGGACGGGATCGCAAATTAAACCAACCGCCTCGAGGACGTCAGGTCCATGAGTTCCCCCAAGCCATCCCGCCAACGCGGTCTCGGCATTTGAGCCACGCTAACATTCGATTGTGACACGGGAAACGTGCTCGCGGACACTGCCGACTCAAAAAAAGACGCGGTAATAACGCACCTGCGAAAGACGACCCACCCTGTCCTTTGGGACAATGTCTCTTAAGCCAATAGTTTACAGCACCGGCACCGTCGTAGATGATCTCGGTTGGGGGCGGCGGCTCCTCCCTGACGGACGCAAACAGGTCTTGTTCAAACAGGGGGATGATCCATGTTTGTCAACGTCAACGCCAATCCGACGAACCGGCCAAAATTTCTCGGCGAGCATGGCAGCCTGGCCCGCGCGCAATTCCTCCTGAGCGAGTACAAATACAACCGGGGCGCCGAAATCTTCGGCGAAGCAGAGCCCGCGGAATATGTGTATCAGGTCGTGGAAGGTGCGGTGCGCAGTTACAAGCTGCTCTCCGACGGCCGCCGCCAGATCGGCGCATTCCACCTCGTCGGCGACATCTTCGGCCTGGAGAACGGCTTGGCTCATCGTTTTACCGCGGAAGCAATCGTCGATACGACGGTTCGCCTTGCGAAACGTGTCAGCCTCGAGCATGTCGCGGAAGAGGATGCGACGGTTGCCCGCGATCTTCTGGACATGACCACGAGCAACCTCCAGCACGCCGAAAATCACATGCTGCTGCTGGGGCGCAAAACGTCGCTGGAGCGGGTCGCGGCCTTCCTGCTCGAAATGGACGGCCGCCTGAACGCCGCCGGCGTGATGGCGCTGCCGATGAGCCGGCGCGATATTGCCGACTATCTCGGGCTCACGCTCGAGACGGTATCCCGCGCGCTTTCGTGCCTGCACGAGAAAGGGATACTCGGCTTTGTCGGCCAGACCCAGCGGCAGATCGTACTGCTCGATCGGACCGAACTGGCCAAACTGGACCTATAGCTCATCCGGCTTTGCGGGCGCGAAAGCGGTGCTGCGCTCGATTGTCTTGAGCAACACTTCGAACATCAGTGCGGTCGACCAGCCGAACATCAGAACGCCGTTCATGGCGGTCATCGGGCCGAGGAGCCGCCATTTCGCCAGCGGCGTCACGTCGCCATAGCCCAGAGTGGTGTAATTGACGAACGCGAAATAGACCAGGTTCGCATCATCGGGTGCCGCATTCACAATGGCATAGGCGACAGACCAGACAAACACTTCCAGGGTATGCGCGGCCATCAGCGCAAGCGAGGTGGCGACCATCACGCCGGCCAGATACAGCAGCGGACGCAATGAACTCCGGCGTGCGGCCGAGCGCGCGGCCCCCATGGCGAGCATCGTGACGCACGCGTGTGCAGGATGATATTGAGCGCACTGACGGCTGAACCCACAAATAACTGAATGAGCATCCGGACTTGCCCTTCCTGGCCGATCGCCGAGCCTGTCGTCGCGGCAGCAATCGTTCCAGGTTTCGCCGAGACCATTGATACAGATCAACGTATCCCGCGCTGCCGGTCTCACCTTGGCGGACAGTTTTTCCTTCGTTTGCGCGATGATTGGAGCCGGCAGGATGAGAACCGTCTCTGCGGAAGAAGCCGTCGCAATGATCCCCAACGGCACGAGGCTGATGGTCGGTGGTTTCAAGGGCGTGGGCACA
>DATLJR010000335.1:0-1605 GCA_035538755.1 Pseudolabrys sp. | reverse complement strand
CGGCTTCCGCCAGCTTGATATCGGCAACATCATTCATACCACCGACGTCAATCCGCTCACCGTGCTCACGCAGATCAAGCCGACCACAGTGATTTGCACGCTGCCGCAAAGCTTTCTCGGACTAGTCCGCGAGGCGATGCTGCGCGGCGAGGTCAAAGTGACGGCGTTCGACCAGGACGGCAAGAACAAGCTCGCCGAAGGAAAACTGCTTCTTATCAACAATCAAATCGATCAGACCACCAGCACGATCCAGCTCAAGGCGGAATTTCCAAACGATGACGAGCGGCTGTGGCCAGGCGAGTTTGTGCGCGTAAGCTTGCTCATCACAACGCGCAAGAACGTGGTCACGATACCGGCGGTCGCGCTGCAGCGCGGTCCCGAGGGCTATTACGTTTGGGTCGTGAAAGCTGACGAAACAGTCGAGCAGAGACCGATCGAAGCATTCCAAGCAGACGAAGATGTTGTCATTGCCACTAAAGGCCTTAATGCCGGCGAGACGGTCGTGCTCGAGGGCCAATCACGGCTCGACGTCGGGGCCCATGTCGCGATCCGGTCGCCAGAACCCCCCGTGGCGCAGCAGCCGGATAATTCCTGATGAATTTTTCGGAAGTTTTCATCAGGCGGCCGATCGCCACCTCGCTGCTGATGGCGGCGTTGGCGCTGGTCGGCATTGTCGCGTTTCCGCTATTGCCAGTGGCGCCGCTACCGCAGGTCGATTTTCCGACGATTCAGGTGGTCGCCACCGTTCCCGGCGCCAGCCCGGAAACCATGGCGGCGACGGTAGCGACGCCTTTGGAACGGCAATTCGGCCAGATCGCCGGGGTGTCGCAGATGAGTTCGGTGAGTTCGCTCGGCTCCACTGTCGTCACGTTGCAATTCGATCTTAATCGCAATATCGACGGCGCCGCACAGGACGTTCAAGCGGCGATCACGGCCGCGGGCAACCAGCTTCCGAAGACGCTCTCCACGCCGCCGACCTACCGCAAGGTCAATCCGGCGGATTCCCCGATTCTGATTGTGGCCGCCACTTCGGACACGCTGCCGCTCACTAAAGTGGACGACTTCGCCGAGAACGTTGTCGCCCAGCAGATTTCGCAAATTTCCGGGGTCGCGCAGGTGATCATCGGCGGCCAGCAACGGCCGGCAATTCGCGTTCAGGTCGATCCTGGAAAGCTCACTGCGCGCCAGCTGACGCTCGCCGACGTGCGCGCGGCACTTGCCAACGCAACGACCCAGGCCGCCAAGGGCACGCTGCTCGGGCCGCAACAAAGCTTCACAATCGCCGCCAACGACCAGCTCACCGAGCCGGAAGACTACAATAAGGTGATTGTCGATTATCGCAATGGCGCCCCGGTTCACGTCGATGATGTAGGCCAAGCCATCGCGGGACCCCAGGACGTGACGCTCGGCGCGCTGCACCGCGAGCAGACCGCCGTCATGCTGCTCGTGTTCAAGCAGCCGGGTGCCAACGTAATCGACACGGTCGACAACATAAAAACAGCGCTGGCGCGGATGAATGCGTTGATTCCGCCGGGCATTCATCTGAACATCATTCTCGATCGTACGCAGACCATCCGGGCCTCGGTCAAGGACGTCGAGTTTACG
>DATLJR010000334.1:0-4572 GCA_035538755.1 Pseudolabrys sp. | reverse complement strand
TCCCAAGACGGTTTCATGGGGGGCAGCCAAATCGACAGACCAGGGTGGCGGGAAACGGCGTTCAGGCGACACGTCGCCGTATCACTGTGATGACTATCACAGACCCTTGTCAGCGGAGAGTGTAAACCCCGATTATATTTTATAGCGCGGCCTTTTCATTGTAGGTGAAACGGCCTTGGTGAGTATCACAACGATAATTCTCGTCATGCTTGTGGCGAGCGTGATTGTGGCAGCCATCGTATGGCGCGAGTCGGCGGGCCCCTGAGGCCATAGTGATAATGAAATGAAGCTGACGCACAAAGATCGCTGGGAGCAAGGTTTCACGACATTACGTAAATTTCGGAGGCGAAAAGGGCATTGTTGGCCGCCGCAACGTCATGTGGAAGGCAAATATAATCTCGGGTCTTGGGTAATTATACAACGTTATCGCAAAGACGATTTATCTGTAGAACGCAAAAGACGTCTCGACAGGATAGGGTTTGTTTGGAACGGGCGAGACTTTGCTTGGGAACGGGGCTTTGCAGCCTTATTAAACTTCAAGCGAAGAGAGGGACACTGTCGCGTCCGTCATTTACACCGCGAAGGAGATTACAAACTTGGATCGTGGGTTATGGTGCAGCGCAGAAAAAGGAACGTCATGTCGACCAAACGGAGGGCGCGGTTAAACAAAGTCGGCTTTGTGTGGAATGTATATCGGCGCAAATAACCGGATTATCCGCGAGGCAACTCATATCAAGGCGGAGTCAAGCATTAAATTTAGTGACGGACAAATTTGCATCTGGTGAGCGCCACAATAAATCGGAGATAATGTCGGCCCCGACTCAGGTCGGGGGGTCGGGGATGGGGACGCTGAGATCGGGGCCGCATCGCCTGGCTGGCGTTTATGCCGGTCGTATTCTCAAAGGCGAGAAACCGGCTGACATGCCGGTGATACGAGGCACCAAGTTCGATTTCGTCATCAACCTCAAGACCGCGAAAGCTATAGGCCTGACGATCCCGCCTGGAATACTGTCCATCGCCGATGAGGTGATCGAATAACGACGTTCTCTACCGCAGCGCAGAATGTCTGCTTTTGGCACAAAGCGGACATGGCAACCGCACTAATCGATGTCCGCTTTTGGGGGAATAGCGGACATCGGCGGCCGCCAATCCAATGTCTGCTTGTGACCCAAAGCGAACGCCACAATCGGTGTATGTGCTTTCATCAAGTCGAATCAAATAACCGGGCCAGATTAGAGTGGAATGCGTTAGCGTAGCGCCCCAGCGCGGCTTCTGCTTCCTGACCAGATCTCCGAAACCGCGAGTTAGCGCCGGGCCCGGATGGTGAAGCCATGTCCGATATTGATGCAATCATAGTCGGTGCCGGTCACAATGGCCTGACCTGTGCGGCCTATTTGGGCATGGCGGGATTGCGTGTGCGAGTTTTCGAGCGGCGTGGTGTGGTTGGTGGTGCCTGTGTGACCGAGGAATTTCATCCGGGTTTTCGTAACTCGACCGCTGCTTACACCGTGAGTTTATTACAGCCCAAGGTCATTCATGACCTTAACTTGTACGAAAACGGGCTGCGCGTAGTCGAGCGCCGAGTGCAGAATTTCTTGCCGCTGCCCGATGGACGTTATCTGCTTACCGGAGAAGGTCGCACTGAGCACGAAATCACAAAATTTAGCGCCAAAGATGCAGCGCGCTATCCCGCCTATCAGACCCAGATCCGCCGCTTGGTTGAGGTACTGCGGAGACTTTCACTCATCGCGCCGCCCAATCTATTCACGGGTGATTTCAGTACGGCTGTGCACGAACTCTCAAAGTTCGTCACGATTGGCAAGAGGCTATTGCAAGCCAGGAGCCTTGGGGCAGCCTTCCGACTTCTAAGTAAGTCAGCGGGCCATTTGCTCGATACTTGGTTCGAGTCCGACCCGATCAAGGCGGTGCTCGGGTTTGATGCAGTGGTTGGTAACCTCGCGAGTCCTTATGCGGCAGGCTCCGCCTATATGCTGCTGCATCACGCGCTGGGCGAACTCGACAGCAAGCCGGGCGTTTGGGGCTACGCCATCGGCGGCATGGGTGCGATCACGCAGGCGATGGCGCGCGTCGCGGCCAAACATGGCGCCCGCATCGACGTACGCTCGGAGGTCCGCGAAGTCATCGTTGAAAGCGACCGTACTGTGGGCGTGGTATTGAAAGACGGGACGTCCGTTCGAGCACGTGCCGTAATTGCGAACGTCAATCCGCAGTATCTGTTTCAAACGCTTGTGCCACATGAGGCGGTACCACCAGCTGTGGCCAGACGGATGAAGGCATGGAAGGCCGGCTCCGGAACCTTTCGCATGAACGTGGCCCTTTCAAAACTTCCGAATTTTACCTCGCTGCCTGGACCCGGAGATCATCACACCGCTGGAATTATTCTCGCGCCCAGCCTTTCATACATGGAGCGAGCCTATCGCGATTGCGTCGAACGTGGTTGGAGTCGAGCGCCCATCGTTGAAATTGTGATTCCGTCCACGCTTGACGATAGCCTGGCGCCGCCGGGTTCGCATGTGGCGAGCCTGTTCTGTCAGCACGTCAGCCCACAATTTGCGGATGGCTCGACATGGGACCAGCACCGTGAAACCGTCGCCGACTTGATGATCGACACTGTGGAAGCCTATGCGCCCGGTTTCAAGGCAAGTGTAATCGCGAGACAAAG
Source organism: Pseudolabrys sp. (assembly GCA_035538755.1). Lineage (GTDB taxonomy): Bacteria > Pseudomonadota > Alphaproteobacteria > Rhizobiales > Xanthobacteraceae > Pseudolabrys. The sequence goes on along the minus strand of DATLJR010000334.1, from coordinate 1,889 downwards.
CCTCTCGCCCTGGGATCTAGAGCGCATCTTCGGCTTGCCCAACGGGGATATCTTCCATGGCGCTATGACCCTCGATCAGCTCTTTTCTGCGCGCCCGATGCGCGGATTTGCTGCCTACCGCATGCCGATTGCTGGACTCTATTTGTGTGGCTCGGGCGCGCATCCGGGCGGGGGCGTGACAGGCGCTCCAGGGCACAACGCAGCGCAGGCCGTGATTGCTGATCTGTTGCGAAATTGAAAAATTAAGTATGTCATGCCAAGCAACCTGTCGTTCATCAGAGTTGCAGCGTCATCGTAGAAATTTCCCGCTATTGGCAAACAATGCCTTCGCGTTCCTATCGGATTGGCCGCTCACTGACTGGGCTTGGTCTGTTCGCCGCAAAGCAGATCAAACGAGGCGCCTACATCGCGACCTATCGGGGCCGGCGCATTCCCACAGAGGAATCTGACCGGCGTGAGGCGCGCGGCGCAAGGTACATGTTCGAGCTTAACAAGCGATGGGTGATCGACGGATCGCCGCGATGGAACGTAGCACGCTACATTAACCACTCTTGTCGGCCGAATGCTAAGCCTGTGGGTCGCAAAGGCGGGATTGTGATCGTGGCGTTACGTCGAATCGAACCCGATGAGGAAATTACGTATGACTATGGTCGAGACTATCTGAAGTCCTTTCTAGCAGATGGGGGCTGTCGTTGCGCGGTCTGCCGCAGAAAGAAGGCTCTTTGGGTTCGGAAAACGCACGCGCGTACCAAAACTCGCTAACGCCGACGAGGTTTATCGAATGAGGCGGCTCATGTCCGCTTTTGGCACAAAGCGGACATCCAACTGCCGCTCGGCATGTCCGCTTTTGGGGGTAAAGCGGACACATGCGCGGCCTAGTGCGATGTCCGCTTTTGACCCAAAGCGGACGTCGACAGCCGAGTTTGCTGTGATGCACAAGTCAGCCGCCGATGATAGATTTCGCCGGCAAGGGGCGATCCATGCAGCGACGGCATTTCATCGCGCTCATCGGTGGCGCGGCCGCCGACGAGGTGATCGAGTGAGGCGGCGCGAGTTCATCACCCTGATAGGGGGCGCGATTGTCCGCTGCACTGTCTCCGCAATGGCACAGGACGCAGGCCGAACCTACCGAATCAGTATGCTGTTTCCCTTTCCACGCGATGCAGCCGAGATAACAGCGGTTCTCGATGAACTTCGAAAGCAGGGCTTTATCGAAGGCCAAAACCTCGCGATTGATTATCGCGCTTGGGCGCCGCACGTTGACCTGACTTCTGCTTACGCGGCGGAACTGGTCAAAGGCCAGCCAGATGTCTTCGCCGTCGGCGGACCTGTGGCAGTTCGGGCGGCACAACAGGCGACCAAAACAATTCCTCTCCTCGCGATCACGGACGACATGGTCGGCGAGGGAGTGGTGAGTTCGATGGCCCGGCCAATAGGCAATACGACGGGCGTGAGCATCCTCGCAACTGAGCTTGACGGCAAGCGGCAGGAAATTCTGATCGAGGCAGTGCCTGGACTTCGCCGGATGGCGGCACTTGCCGATTCCAACACGACAGCGGTTGCCCAGCTTAATGCCCTGCAAGAAGCGGCGCGCGCACGCAATATCGAGCTTTTAATTCTCCCAGTCGCCAAAGGCGAAGAGATCGCTGGCGCGATCGAAATGGCGAAGGCGTCGGGTGCTACAGCGGTCAATGTCCTGGCATCGCCGATGCTCTATTCAAATCGTCATCTAATTTTAGAGCGTGTCGCTGCGCAGCGGCTGCCGGCTATGTATCAATGGACCGAAACCGCTGAGGAAGGCGGCTTTGCTGCCTACGGGCCGCGTTTCACTCAAATCATGAGCGGACTTTATGCCCGACAGCTGATTCAGCTCCTCCGCGGAGCCAAGG
>DATLJR010000333.1:0-2481 GCA_035538755.1 Pseudolabrys sp. | reverse complement strand
TTTCGCGAGTCTGCAACAGCCGCCTCAGATATTCGGCGCTGGATTTGTCGGTCAGGCGGATTTGACCAGCACCGGGTTTCGGCGCGACCCGGTGAAAAAGGACCGAAAATCGCAACCGTCGCTCGCAGTTTAATTCGGCCTTGTCTTGGCTATTTCCTCGTCCAGCACCCGGACGTGATGAACAATCACGGGCAATGTCGGCGCTTGGAATTGCACAAAAGTGCCGGTAGCCTCGTTCAGCAAAAGCCGGTCGAGTGCGAGCTCGTCATCGTTCGTGGCGTCATGGACATTTGCCCGCGGTGTGGTTTCACCGCGCCGACCACGAAGCCAGAGCGGCCTCGTATTGAGCCGCCATCAGGTAGCCCACCAGTCGAAGCAGCCACCGAGCACGACAAGCCGATTGTCGAGCCATCTACAAGCGCGGCAGCCAACGTGGTCGAGCTACCACGCAAGCATCCTCCCGGCATCCACGATGCTCCCGGCGCTCGCATGGCACCGAGCGCGACGCATCAGGTCGCGCCTTATGTTGACGGCTACGCGCCTTTCGGCCCCGCCGTGTTGGGCGACCCTAATCCTTTCTCAGTTCACGCGTCGCACGGCTATCCGCTGCCGAAATCGGGAGGTGACCGGTGACGCGCGCAGAGGAGGAGTTCGAACGTTGGCGGCGGCAGCAGCGGCGATGGAAGCGGTTCAGAGCACGCCTCAGAAAGGCGAAGCTGCGCCGCGCTGATGATTATGAGGTTGAGCGCGTAGCCGCGCTTTGCGTGACGTCCGCTTTACCCCCAAAAGCAGACATCGCGGAACGCCGTTGGGATGTCCGCTTTGTGCCAATAGCGGACATCGGAGCAATGCCGCAGCGGTGCTCACCGTGCGCGCACCGGCTGCGGCATCAGGTGGCGCAGTAGGAAGTGCACCGGCACGTAAAGCAGTGCCGGCAACAGGATTATCAATGCGGCCATCCAGATGCCTTGCGGTACCCAGTGCTGCGCCTCGGTGTCGCTGAAGCCCCACACGTAGTCGATGTTCACTGGGGTTAGGCCCGGATCGGGCGGCGGCGGCATGAGGAAGAAGGAGATGAGGAGAAGCGCCCAGGCAACCACGGTCCAAGCCGGCAGCGCGCGCCAGCCATAGCCGAGCCGCCACACCAGATAGACCAGCAGAAAGGGCAACCAGCCGTGAAACAGCGACAGGCCACGCAGGAACAGCGAATGGTCGACCTTGAACATGTAGTCCGTGAGCCCGGTGAGCGGATGACCGATCAGGTTGGAGAGGAAATCGATCACCCAGAGGGTCTGTGACGCGATAATGCCGACCGCACACATGGAAACGAGAAAGGGGCTCTCAATCCAGATGCCGACCAGCGTGATGATCAGAGCGACGTCGCAGAAATAGAGGAAGTTGCTCGGTTTATAGTTGCGTAAATAGACCGGAACCAGCACGGCCATGAAGGCCGTGTAGGCGACCTTGAGCCAGAGCGGGACGCGCCGCGCCGCCGGCGCAACGAATGGCGTGCTGGTTGTGCTCATGATCGTGGGGTCGTCGTTATCCGCGGCGGGATTTAACGGTGGCGATGAAGGCGACCGCTGCTACGAAGAAAATGGGGAAGGTGGTAGCTCACCCTCATCTTCTGTGTTCTCTAGATCTGTGTTCTCTACCTCGGTGTCCTCTAACTTAGTGTTCAGCTTTTCTTTCTTTTTATTCTCTTTCTTCGCCGCTTTCTTCGCCTTTTTAATCAGCTTCTTTGCCACCTTCTTAACCAGCTTCTTTCTTTGTTTCTTGTCTTTCCTGGCCATTGCGTCCCCCGTGTTGCTCGGCAAACGACTTCAATACTAATTCCAGTATCACAAAAAGGGGAGCGACATTGCGGCATGTCCGCATTATGTCCGCTTTACCCCCAAAAGCGGACATCGCTGGGCGCGATCGTGATGTCCGCTTTGTGCTAAACGCGGTCCGACAGCCGCTCAACCAAACTTAGGCTCGATCTTGGTCGACCATAGCGCGCGATCATCCAGGTCTTTAAGTGTCACCGTCATGACCTCCGACGCGCCGTCTATCGCAATGGTACCGAAAAACTGCATCCCTTCGCTTGGCGGCAGATTTTGTCCTTGCTCCTTGCTCGGTGCCTTTACGAACACGACCTGCGGTCCGAACGTCGCGTCGAGCTGGTTCGGCCCGAATGTGCCAGCATGAATCGGCCCGGAGACAAATTCCCAGAACGGCTCAAAATCCTGGAACGCCGCCTTGTTTGGATCGTAATAATGCGCGGCCGTATAGTGCACATCGGCTGTGAGCCACACAGTATTGCGCACTCCGGCGTGTTTGATAAAGGACATAATGTCTGCGATCTCGAGTTCGCGGCCCCGCGGCGCGCCATCGTCACCTTGGGCGATCGCCTCAATGCCCCATTTGCGGTCGACGTCATAGACCACGACCAGGCTGAGCGGCATATCCGCGGCGACCACCTTCCAGGTCGCCTGTGAG
>DATLJR010000332.1:0-1660 GCA_035538755.1 Pseudolabrys sp. | reverse complement strand
CGTCAGATCGCTCGGATACCGCAGACCATGCCGCACCGCGGCGCGGCGATGCTCAGGTTTCCACATTTTGGCACCCCCAGTCGATGATTCGGGTGCCGCGCAAGGAATCACAAACGATTCATCCGACTCAACAACTTTCGGGATCGGCTCTAACATTACAGTTGTGATTTTTCGCTGGCACATTTGTTTGATTTCTGAATCCATGGGTCACCATGATTCGGAGATCATGGATGATCGGAGCATCGATTGAGACGACGCGTGAGTTGTGGGCATCGTCGCTGCGAGAGGTAAAGAAGCGGATACGTCCATTGTTCGCGCAGGAGCGCGCAGCTTTGAACGCGGGCCTGTTCGTGGACGGGCTGCTTGGCGACGAGCGTCGTAAAACCGGATGGATGCGCGCGGAGGCAGCGGGCGATCCTGGGCCTTGGCGGCAGCAGGCGGTTTTGGGCCGTAACCGGTGGGATGCCGATGCACTGCGCGACCTGGTGCGCGACTACGCCACCGAGCATCTTGCGGACGAGAACGCAGTGCTGGTGATCGATGAAACCGGGTTTCTCAAGCAAGGCAAGGCATCATGCGGGGTAGCGCGGCAATACACTGGTTCGGCGGGCAAAATTACGAACTGTCAGATCGGTGTTTTTGCTGCCTACGTGTCGTGTCTCGGCCATGCCTTCATCGATCGGGCGCTTTATTTGCCGAAGGGCTGGACCGACGATCCGGCTCGCCTGAAAGCAACATACGTGCCGGCCGACATCGGCTTTTCGACTAAGCCCCAGCTTGCAGCCGAGATGATCGAGCGCGCTCTTGCAGCTGGCGTGCCGTTCCGCTGGGTTGCGGCCGATAGCGTCTATGGGGTCGGCGATATCGAGCGGGACCTACGCCAAGCCGGTAAAGGCTATGTACTCGGCGTCAATTCCAATCATTGGTTTGCATCATGGGGCAAGCCGCAACGAGTTGTCGGCACCGCCGAGGAGATCGCAAAGACGCAGCGACGATCTGACTGGCGGCGTCTGTCGGCCGGTGCCGGAACCAAAGGACCGCGATTGCACGACTGGTGCTACCTCGAATTGGCCGATCTCGAAGGCGAAGAGTCCAACCATCACAGCCAAGTCCTTTGGACACGAGGCCTGCTGATCCGGCGTAATATCGCTAACGGCGATCTCGCCTACTTCACCACCTGGTGTCCGGCAGGGACTTCGATCAAGACCCTGGTCAGCGTCGAGGGCCATCGCTGGGCGATCGAGGATAGCTTCGAGACAGCCAAAAACGAGTTCGGGCTCGACCACAACGAATCCAGATCCTGGCACGGCTGGCATCGTCACGTCTCGCTCGGCATGCTCGCCTTCGCCATGATGGCTGCCATCCAACATCAGGCCAACAAGCCGACGCCCAAAAAAACCAAGTCGAGCACAACGCCAAGACATCCGATCTCATCCGTTGGTCGATCCAGGAAATCCGCCGCATAGCTCAACGTCTCGCGCGAAGACGCATTCAACCCGCCGATGTCATCGCATGGTCGCTCTGGCGGCGCGCTCATCAGGCCGCAGCACAGAAATCTCATCTCAAACAAAAATCACAACTGTAATGCTAACTAACCTGATAATTCTAGGTCAGACCAACATCGTCATTGCGAGCGCAGCGAAGCAATCCAGCCGTTTAC
>DATLJR010000331.1:0-13163 GCA_035538755.1 Pseudolabrys sp. | reverse complement strand
TCGGTTGCCCGCCCGGTATTTTGCAAATGAACTGCTAACCTATTGCCGATCAAGCACCCACCAAGTGGGTCGTTTTGCCGTCGCCCGGAGCTCATCCATGAAGCGCTCGCTGAAATCATTGCACATGTTCCAGTTCGTTTTGCCAACTTACAATCATAGATTGCATTATTGATTTTACACACGCAAAAGCATCTAGCCCGACTAAATGCAACGGAAGCATCGGCTGTCCAATTTAGTCGGCTGCACGACGACCGCGACAAAGAGGGCAGCAGCACGGATTATTTTTGTCGGGACCGACGTGTCAGTGAATGAGACAGCGCCTGCATAGTGGACGACACGGGCGGGAGTGTTCGAGAAGCCAAGCGACGTTGGCTGAGAGCCACAAAAGCCTAAAGGTAATAGTTAGGACCGTGATCGGAACCTACTCAAGTTTTCCCATCTTTTTGACCGCAGCGATGAGCCGCGCGCTATCGACTTTAACGAAATCGGCAAACTCCGGCGCATCCTGATAGGCCGCTGGACTTCCAGCGGCATCAAAAACGCTGACGACATCTGGACTCTTGATGGCTTCACGCACCGCCTCGCGCAACCGTGCGATGACAGGCTCCGGCACGCCCTTCGGCGTGAAGATCCCCGCCCAGATGTAGAACTCGACGTCGGCATAGCCGAGTTCCTTGAAAGTCGGGACTTTGGGGAAGATATCAATGCGCTTGGCACCCCAATTGGCCAAGACACGCAGCTTACCGGCGTCCACTTGCGGCTTCACCACGCTTGGCGCGGATGCAAGAGCCTCGACTGTCGCGGAGAGCAAACCCGCCAGCGCAGGGCCTGCTCCGCGAAACGGGACGTGCAGCAATTTGATGTTGGCCGAAGACGCAAACATTTCCATGGCCACATGCAGCGTGCCGTAAGGTCCGGACGATCCATAGGGAATTTGACCGGGACGTTTCTTTGCGTCTTCAACAAAATCATGAATTGACTGCCAAGGAGCGGAGGCTGGTACCGCGAAGAGGGTCGGATCCGCTAGGACCCGTGCAAGTGGAAAGAGCTGCGAAACTTCGTATGCCGGCTCACGCCCGAACAACCGGTCTGCCTCGGGAAGAACTGCGAGAGACGACAACGCCATCAACAAGGTGTAACCATCGGGCGCAGCACGGGCGACAATCGCGTTTCCAATCGATCCGCCAGCTCCGCCGGCGCGGTTTTCGACGACAACCGGCTGGCCGAGAATTTTTTCGAGAGCCGCCGCCATCGGGCGGGCAGCAAAATCGGCTTGTCCGCCAGGCGGGAACGGCACAACCATCATCAGGTTTCGGGTAGGCCAACTCGGTTGGCCTACCGCCTTTGCGCCGATCAATGGCAGTGCAGCGGGCGATACCGCGACCCAAATCGCGTTTTTAAGGAAACGTCGCCGATCCATTGCTCTTGATATCCTGATTAATGAACAGCACAAGCGCATGGATTTGTCTGCCGTTCACCAGACCGCTCTTGAACGGCGTGGAAGGTAACAGACCGCTGGTTTCGCCGAAAGGAGTACGCTCCTGATGCTGTGAACGACTGCGCTAGGCTTTACCCCGAGCAGCGACCGCAAGAGCGGACAGATCGCGGCGCGGGAGTAAAGCTGCGCAAATGGTGTAATGGCCCAATAGCTCGCGCCATGGTGTATTATGAAGCCAGGCGTTGCTGAAGCTGCTGATTGAACCGGCTCGTCGGTTTCTGTTCTGTGCGCTCCTTGACTAGCGCCCGGGCGAGATTCCCCTTGTGCGCACGCAATGCGGCCTCAGTGACTGTGAGGTGAACGAGGTCACACTGGGCGAGGCTGCCACCACAACGATGCGCGATGTGACGCACGTGCACCAGCAATTCGACGCAGCTCGCATAGTCACCGTATGCGAAGGCGAGCAACGCTTTGCAGAGCGGTCGTATAAGCGCACTCTCTGCATACAACGTTGAGGCGCCGCGCGTCTCGACTTGCGACAAATCACTGAACATTCGCCGTGCTGCCGCGTCGCGACCCGCCGCGGCGAACGCCATCATCGCATGTACGATATAGAACGGCCTCACGTCGGTCAGTGTTTGCATCTCCCAGCTATCCGCCAATACCTGCCAACGTTTGCCCACTCGGATATTTCGTAGATGTAGGCGCCACAGCAAGGCCGAAGCATCGGCGAGTTCTGACATCTCTGGCGCGTGCGTCTTTGCGATCTGTGCATCGTAGACGGCGAGCGCGGACGCCGGATCATCCGCGTCCAGGTGGAACAGAGCGCGATGCCAGGCTAGATGGACAGAAATGCTTGTGGTGTCCATCCATGCCGATTCGGTAGCCGCAAGGAATTCGAGCCCCTCTCGGGCACGCCCCTGCATCTCCATCACATGGGCGATGACATGAATAGCGCCTGGATGTCGGGGGTCGAGTGCTAGCGCGCGACGCGCTATCTTTTCAGCACGGCGATATTGGCCATTCTCTTCGAGACCGAAAGCGTACATCGCAAGCACGCTTGCGTAGCCGGGAAACGCAGCCTCCCATTCGGGCAGCACCTCGGCGACGCGATCGCGGAGCATGCGCCGCTGGCCGAGCCGGAAGTCAAGCGCATGCGCAACGACAAGCGCGAGAATATCGCAAGGCCAGTCGATTACGATGGCACCGTAACGTTCAACCGCGAGAGCTTGATCGCCGTCAAGCCAAGCACGCGCCGCGGCCGCGTGACGACGCGCGGGATCGCCGATGTCTGGGCAAATCGCTTCGAGGGTGGCCACGCTTGCAGCAAGCTTAGATCGTGCGGCAATATCGTCGGCGCGCACAACGATGGCGGCGCGCAGACAATGTCCGAAGATAAATTGGGGATCGCCCGCAAGTACCCGATCAACGTCGCGAGAAGGATTCCCACGATTTGTAAGTACCGCCTCGAGCGCACGTTCGCAGCGCATTAACGAATCGGATTCAGCGCTCGCGGATTCCGCAGCGTGAAATCTCATGCCGGCCTGGCGGGCCTTTTCGTGCGTCATCTCTGCCACTTTTTCAGGCGAGGCCGCTTCGTTTCGATAGTTCTTCCACCAAATGAAAGGCAGGTTCTCGTTCATTTGCTGTCTCGACAAGCTGCAATAGCGACAATTACCTGTATGGCGCTCTGGGTCGACGATGTACGCTTCTTCGAGCGTGGTGCGAATGATCATCCAGCCGGATTATGTAGCCGTTCGTCCAAATCTAGGGATGGCTGCTATTTACAGACGCTAAGGGCCATGAGCGGAAATAAACGGTATGTTTCCGCTTCATGTCCATTAGCTTGGATTGTGATGCCGAAGTGACTCACCGGGCTTGTTAGTGGTTCTCGCCGAGGATCTCATTGTTTGGTAATGACAACCTCGAGGTACTCGCTGGGAACAGCCATCGTCTCGTCGCCGGAGGTATTGAAGCATCCGACAAGCTCAATGATGTCGCGAGCAAGCGCCTTCCTGCCGGTCTCCTCGAGCGCTGCAAAGGCCTTGAGCACTGGTCCGTAGTAGGTCCGGAAGATGTCGAGGAAGTGCTGCGCCGAGCGGTAGCGAAAGGTAAAATGGCGCGGCTCGGCGGCGATTGTGAGGGCCGCGGGGCTGAACGTCGCGTGCACCCAATCCCGCGTGCCCCAGACCGCCGGCGACTTAACGCCACTCGGCGGCGGCAGGTATTTGCCGATCGTCCTGAACAGATTGCCGATGAAGCCTTCGGGCGTCCAATTGGCGAGGCCGATGCGGCCACCGGACTTGCACACCCGTACCATTTCAGCAGCGGTGCGGTCCTGATCGGGACTGAACATGCCACCGAAGGTCGAAACCACGGCGTCGAAGGATGCGTCCGCAAACGGCAGATCTTCGGCGTCCGCTATTTGGAATTTAACCTGAAGCCCTTCCGCTTCGGCCCGCTTGCGGCCACGGGCGAGTAGCGACTCGACATAGTCGGTGGATGTAACCTCGCACCAGCGCCGGGCGGCGGCCAGCGTGACATTGCCATTGCCGGCGGCGACGTCGAGCACAGTCTGGCCAGCGTGCAAGTCCATGGCCTCCACCAATTGTTCGCCAACAATCTGCAAGGTCGTGCCGATGACGGCGTAGTCGCCGGATGACCAGGCTGCCTGCTGCTTGGCCTTCAGGGCCTTCAAATTCGGAGCTAGCTTTCCGGCCACAGGCGCGTGGCATTCAATGACTGTAGTCATGGTGATTCTCCTCAAAGATCCAGTGTTGCAACACATTGCCGAGGGCGATGTATCGAGGCGCACATCGCGTGCGCCTTGGCCTGTTCCCTAGGTCAGTTGCTGCCCGCGCAGAATGACCGCGGTGCCGAATCTCTTGCTCACACATCCAGATTCGCTATCGTCTTGCCTGATCGTCCGGGAGGCTTGCTTCTGCGTCCAGGACCTCGTGACGTAGATACAGCCATCGTTCTTTGAAGGATCATGTAGATGAGCACGGACGCGTTGTCGGACGTCCTCTCAGCCGTGCATTTGTCCGGGTCAGTTTTTTTCGACGTCACCGCCAAATCTCCCTGGGTCGCGGAAGCTCCGCCTGCGGCGCAGATTGCCAATGAGGTCACACCCGGCGCTCAGCATGCGATCGAGTATCATGTTGTCACCCGCGGCTCGTGCTGGATATCGCTTGTCGGAGATGCCGGATTCGAACCGGTCAGGCTTGAGGAAGGGGACATAGCAGTCATCCCGCATGGCGACCCACATGTCGTTTCGAGCGCGCCGGGAATGCGCGCCGATCCGGATTTGGGCGCCTTCCGCCGGCCCGAGGACGCCAACGCATTACCTTTCGCGTTGCGAACTGGCGGCGATGGTCCAAGTGACACCCATCTGATTTGCGGATTCTTCAGTTGCGACGTGCGTCCCTTTAATCCGCTGCTGGATTCGTTGCCGCGCTTCATGCGCTTGCGACGTGATTCATCGCAAGCGTCACACAGCCTGCTCGACCAATTCATTCGGTTCGCCAGCGCCGAGACGGGCAACAAACGGGCCGGCAGCCAAAGCGTTCTCAATCGGCTTTCCGAACTGATGTTCGTCGAAGTCATTCGGCTGCATATGGATCAGCTCGCGAACAACAACACCGGCTGGCTTGCGGGATTGCGGGATCCCTTGGTCGGCCGCGCGTTGACGCTGTTGCACTCGCGGCCGGCGCACGCCTGGACCGTGGAGGAACTCGCTTCGGAAGCCGCTGCCTCACGCTCGGCACTGGCTGATCGATTTGTTCATCTGGTGGGCTGTCCGCCGATTCAATATCTGACTCAATGGCGAATGCAGATCGCCGCCAAGCGTCTGACAGATCCCAGCGTCAAAATTGCCACCATCGCTCATGAAGTCGGCTACGATTCCGAAGCTGCGTTCAGCCGCGCTTTCAAAAAGTTCGTCGGCCGATCGCCGAGCCAATGGCGAACCGTGTCTTCCTGAGCCATTCGGATATCGACGTAACGTGCACGGTCGGGTTCGGCTTTGATGAATTTTAAGCGACGCTATTGTCCGCGATCTGCAACAGCGAATTGCAGCAATGACGGCCGTGCATGTTATCAACGCTACGCCTTCGATCCGGGTGTCATGAAACAAATTATTTTGTGTGAACTTGTTTTCTATAAAAATTGTCTGTGACTCGTCCGCAAACGGCAAATTTTTTTTAGATTCGCTTATTCCATAACGTTCCCGTGAGTGACGGACTGCAAATTGTGAATTCAAGGTGTATTGCGGGCGACACAGCAGTGGGCCACAAGGCGCGCCCCGCAAGAAATTCATCTTGCCCATACACAACGGAGCTAAAACCGTGAAGATCGTTACCAAGATTATCGCCGCCTCCGCTTTTGTGCTTTTAACCGGCGCCGCGGGATTCGCGTACGAAACAACAATGGAGTACCAGCCCTCCGCCTCGACGATGAGCGCGCGTCATACGCAACAGGTGACGGGCAAGCACATTCTTCCGAATGGCGCCATTCGTGCCAATGCTTATGCGCCGTTGGAGGAACCGGCCAGCGCGCCATTTGCCATCGACCTCGGTATCGGCAGCCAACGCTAAAGCTGTTGTCCCCACAAGCTTGACGCTGGCGGCCAAGAGGCCACCCTCGCCGGGTGGCCTCTTCACGCAGCCCAAATCGGCGGTGGGATAGCCGCCAGCTTAAAGGGGCTCTGGGAGCAGAATCATGAATCACGAGGCATCCATGTGAGGGCGATCTCTCCCATCAATATGGGTGCGCTCGCAAAGGTGGTTTGTCGCCACACTCCGAGGAAAACCTAATGGAAAACCCATGACCTACGCACAAAACGAAAGGGGTCTGGGCTCTTCCGGTGGCTACAACCCTCCGAAGAGCAACATGTTTGCAAAGCAGCGCGGCACTCTCAAGCGCATCGCGAACGTCATTTTTGATGCTATGACCGCGATTCTTGATGCCATGTATGAAACGCGTCGGAGGCAGGCCGAACGAGAAATCGCAAACTTTATCGAGCGGCAGGGCGGGCATCTCACTGATGCTCTTGAGCGCGAGATAATGCGTCGACTGCTTTCATCATCAAACTGGAGTCCTCGCGAGTAAACGACACCAGTCAGACTTTTGCATTCTCTTGAGCGTCCCGCAGCATTCAAGCGTTGGCAGTTAACCGACAAGATTTGGGCTCGGCTTGGGGCTCGCACGCGATCAATCAACTTACTTTTGGCGTCCTGAGCAAAACATCTGGCGCCCGCGTCATATGTTTGCGCCCAACTTCAAATTATATCGGCCCCTAGACGGTGGACCAAGCTGCTGGCGCGACTGGACCTGAATAGACATCGCGAAAAGTAGCGGAGACGACTGTGAGAACGATTTCTAGCCCGCGGCCCGCGCCGCAAGCGATGGTTTGGCGATCCCGCTTAAGTGAGCTGGTCGCTCCTTGGAAACGTTGGTGGTCAGCCTACAAGTCTTGGCTCGTCGAGCGCGCGGCGATTACTCAGCTCAGTTCACTGAGCGATCGCCAGCTCAAGGATATCGGGCTCAACCGTTCAGAGATCATAGATGCCGTCAGAGGCCGGGTAGCGTCGTGAGCACGTATCCAGCCGTTAGCACTGAGCAACGCTCGGCCCGAAGGCTAATTGCCATGAACATCAATATTGCGCACCGGCAGCTAGCCTGCCGGGGACAGGTAATAGCCCTGCATGCCTCGGGGGCTGACGCAAGTCAGTGGCGTCACCTGTCCGAAGCGCTTGGCAACGGCTACGCGGTGCTAACGCCCGAGCATTATGGCTCTGAAAGCAGCGGACCATGGACCGGCGAGCACGTTTTCACCCTCGCCGACGAAGCGGCGCGAACAATCGCCCTAATCGACGAATGTGACGATAAAGTTCACCTCGTGGGCCACTCCTACGGCGGGGGTGTGGCGTTGTATGTCGCGCTTAGTCGTCCAGATCGGATTGCCAGTCTCGCACTCTACGAACCCTCCGCGTTCCATTTGCTTCGACAAATGGGTGAGGCCGGTGTCCAGGCATATGCCGAAATCCAGGGGGTCGCGAGGCGCGTCAGTCATTGCGTTGCCACTGGCGACTATCGCACAGGCGTTGCCGATTTTGTCGATTATTGGAACAGTCACGGCGCCTGGAAGGCTATGCGGCCGGCGGTGCAAAACACTCTCACCCGCTGGGCCCCCAAAGCGCCATTAGACTTCCAAGCCCTCATAGACGATCCGACACCAGCGAAGGCGTACGCGGCACTTAACGTCCCGACGTTGATCGTGCGCGGCGAGCACGCCCCGCTGCCAACACGCGTTATTTCGGAGAGACTCATTGAGATTCTGCCCAAGGGACGACTGAAGATCGTCGCAGGCGCCGGTCATATGGGTCCACTGACGCACGCGTCAGAGGTCGCGCGATTGATCGCACAGCACATCTCTACGGCGCAGGCAAACAAATGGTGAGACCGTTGTTCGGATTCATTGGATACCTCCTCCCATCCCATTTGGCAAAAAAAGCCCGCCGGATATCCGGCGGGGCTGATGATTAGTTGTCGGCGCCGCGCGAGGCAGTCACCGCTCTAGAAGACCCCCGCAAACTTCCAGGGGGCGAACTCATCTCGGCGCGTCAGCTCTGCGAGTTTTAATCGCTCGCTTAATACAACTCGACCGGCTTAGTCTTGTTATTTCCAGCCAAAGATTTGGCACTTTTTGCCTGTGAGAAATCAATCACACGGACATACCGTCGCGGCGTTCGCACCGTAAAGGCGCTTGAAGTGCGATCAACCGGCTTGCGCTTCCGTAGGTACGTCACTTTTTGACCGCCTCGTGCGGCGCCATTTGGCGCTGCTTTGTTTCCCGCCCCTTGCAAATCCGCGCCAATATCGCAAGCTTGGCCAGCCTCTCGAGTAAAACATGTCCCCTGGACGAAAATTACCGCTAGCGGTAACTGCGCTGCTCGCCGCAGGGACCGTCGCGGCTTGCGACAATCACAATGCCTATGTACCGCCGCCGCCGCCAAAAGTGACGGTGGCAACGCCAAACCAGCGCAGTGTCACGCTCTTTCTCCAAGCGACCGGCAATGCCGCGGCGGTCAATAGCGCCAATCTTGTCGCACGGGTGTCCGGCTTCGTCGAAACCATCAATTACAAGGACGGGGACATCGTCAAAAAAGGGACCTTGCTGTTCACCATCGAACCTGAAACCTACAAGCTCAAACTCGAGCAGGCGAAGGCGGCCGAAGAGAGCGCGCAGGCCACGGTCACACAGACCGATGCCGATTACGAGCGGCAGGCGTTTCTCGCCAAAACCAGCACGGCGTCAAAAGCCACCCTAGAAAACGCGACCGCCGCACGCGACACCGCGCACGCCAATCTGACGCAAGCCCATGTCAACACGCAGCTTGCCGAGATGAACTACGGCTACGCTAGCGTGAGCGCGCCGTTCGACGGCTACGTCACCGCGCGCACGGTTTCCGTCGGAGAATATGTCGGAGGTGCGGGCACGCCGACGGTGCTTGCGACCATCGTCCAGATCACTCCAATTTACGTGAATTTTAACGTCAGCGAAGACGACGTCATTCGCATCCGCGAGGACATGCGCAGGCGCAATTTGACGCCGCAGGATCTCAAGAAGATTCCGATCGAAGTCGGGCTACAGACCGAGCAGGGTTATCCTCATAAAGGCATGCTCGATTACGCCGCGCCATCAATCAACGCATCGACCGGAACGCTAGCCGTGCGCGGCATTCTGGAAAATGCCGACCGCGCTTTGTTGCCGGGCAATTTCGTGCGGGTGCGTGTACCTACTATCAGCTCGCTCGAGAACGCGCTGCTGGTGCCGGAAACTGCACTCGGGACCGATCAAGGCGGCCGCTATTTGCTGGTTGTCGGCAAGGATGATGTGGCCGAGCAGCGCAAGGTTGAGGTCGGCCCGCTCGACGGGACCGAACGCGTGATCATGAAAGGCCTTGCCGCGGACGACCGCGTCATCGTCGAAGGCCTACTGCGCGCAATTCCTGGCGAAAAAGTCGAGCCGCACACCGCGTCAACCGCAGCGAAGTGAGGGTCTGCCCTTGCTCTCGAAATTTTTCATCGAGCGACCCGTTCTCGCCAACGTCATCGCAATCCTAACGATCGTGATCGGCGCCGTAGCGATGCTGGTGCTGCCCGTCGCGCAATATCCCAACGTAGTGCCACCGACTGTGCAGGTGACCACGCGCTACCCGGGCGCCAACGCCCGCACGGTTATCGACACCGTGGCCCTCCCTATCGAGCAGCAGGTGAATGGCGTCGAAGATATGATCTACATGCAATCGTACGCCTCGGACGACGGCTCCTATTCTCTGACAGTAACTTTCAAGATCGGAGACGATTTGAATTTTGCGCAGGTACTCGTTCAGAATCGCGTACAGGCGGCACTCGCCTCGCTGCCACAGGCCGTTCAGGCGCAGGGCGTCGTGGTACAGAAGAAGTCAACCGCAATCCTGCAGTTTGTGACACTGTCGGCACCTGATGGGCGGTTCGACAGTCTTTATCTCGCGAACTATGCCACGATCAATCTGAAGGACGAGCTCTCGCGCCTGCCCGGTGTGGGCAACGTGAACGTCTTCGGTGCCGGCCTGTATGCCATGCGTATCTGGCTCGATCCGGAAAAGATGAAAGCGCGCGGGTTGGTAGTCCAGGACATAGTCAACTCCCTGCAACAGCAGAATACGGAAGTCGCTTCGGGTCAAATTGGTGCGCCGCCCACGCCAAGCAGCGTACCATTCCAATACACCTTAAATGTTTCAGGCCGTCTCGACGATCCGGTCGAATTTGCCAATATCATCGTTAAGACTGGCTCGAATGGCGAGATTACGCGCGTGCGCGATATTGGACATGTCGAGCTCGGGGCGAAGACCTATGGTCAGGTCTTCTCACTCGATCGGAAACAGGCCGCTGGTATCGCTATCTTTCAGTCGCCCGGTGCCAATGCGCTAGACGTCGCGACCGCGGTTAAGAAACGCATGACGGAGCTGTCGCAAACGTTTCCACAGGGCCTCGTTTACAGCGTCCCCTTCGACATTACAGTCTTTGTAAAGGCCTCGATCGACGAGGTTTATAAAACTCTTTTGGAAGCCGCCGTTCTGGTGCTGATCGTCATCCTAGTATTCCTGCAGGATTGGCGCGCTATGCTGGTACCGATGACCACGGTGCCGGTCACCATCATCGGCGCCTTTGCCGCCATGGCGGCACTTGGTTTCACCGTCAACTTCGCCACGCTGTTCGCGCTCGTGCTGGCCATCGGCATCGTCGTCGACGACGCCATCATCGTGGTCGAGGGTGCTGCCCACAATATTGACCAGGGCATGAGCGGACCACAGGCGGCGATCGAAGCTATGCGTGTGCTGCTCGGGCCCATCATCGGCATCACACTGGTGTTGTTGGCGGTATTTCTGCCTGCCGCCTTCTTGCCAGGCCTTACCGGCCAGATGTACGCGCAATTCGCGCTGGTGATTGCGGCAACCGCGCTGATCAGCGCGGTCAATGCGGTGACACTCAAGCCGACACAATGCGCATTGTGGCTGCGCACGTCGGTGCCGATGCAACAGCGCAACGCGTTCTATCGCGGTTTCAATGCGCTCTATAGCAAGCTGGAGTACGCCTATACGACGCTGATGCGTCGCTTGGTTGGATTCTCCGGTATTGTGGTAATCGTGGCGATCGCGGTAATTGCAGTCACTTCGTTCGCCTTTTCAACGATACCGAGGGGTTTCATTCCAATCGAGGATCAAGGCTACATGCTAGCGACTGTCCAGTTACCCGATGGCTCCTCACTCGGCCGCACGCAGCAAGTGCTCGACCGCGTGAGCGAACTCGCCGAACAAAACCCCGGCGTCGATAAAGTCATCACCATCGCTGGCATATCGGCATTAGATAACAATGCCCCACTTTCCAACGCTGGCGTTGCCTACATCATGCTTAAGGACTGGGGAGTGCGGGGTAAAGCGCTCGGCTTGTTGCCGATGCTCACAAGGCTCAATATCGCGATGAGCACGATCGAGCAGGCGAATGTTCGTGTGCTGCCCCCGCCGCCGATCCAGGGCATCGGCTTCGCTGCGGGTTTCACCATGCAGGTTGAGATCCAAGACAACAGCCTCGATTTCACCAAGCTTGGCAGTATCGTCAATACGATGCTCATCAATGCCGGCTCACAGTCAAGCCTGCAACTGATACTGAGCCCTTTTCGGGCTAACGCGCCGCAATATGCGATCAATGTTGATCGTGTGAAGGCGGAATCGCTGGGAGTGACAGTCGATCAAGTGTTCAATGCGTTCGCCGGCTACTTAGGCTCCTCTTACGTCAATCAGTTCACAAAATTCGGCCGCACTTTTCAGGTCTTCGTGCAGGCGGACGCCGAATTCCGACTGCGCCTAAGGGACGTTCTCAATCTGAATGTGCGCAATTCATCAGGCAGCATGATCCCGCTCGGCACGCTAATCGAAATTACGGCGGTCTCCGGTCCTTCGCTGATCAGCCTCTATAATCTTTATCCCTCTGCCAGCATCATTGGCATCCCGGCGCGCGGTACTTCCAGCGGTCAGTCAATAGCGCTGATGGAGCAGGTAGCCGCAAAGAGCTTGCCGCCGCATGTTGGCTACGAGTGGTCCGCCATGTCGTACCAGGAGAAGCTGCTCGGCAATCAGATGTTCTTGGTATTCGCGATGAGCCTGCTGCTCGTGTATCTTGTGCTTGCAGGCCAGTACGAGAGCTGGTACCGGCCGCTGGCCGTGATCTTCGCAGTGCCGATCTCGCTAATTGGGCCGGTCTCCATACTGAGTGCGCTGCATATCGACAATAATCTCTACACCCAGATCGGCATCGTTCTTTTGATTGCACTGTCGGCAAAAAACGCGATCCTGATAGTTGAATTCGCGCACGAAAAACGTGCCGAAGGAAAGCAGATTGCGGAAGCGGCGGTGGAAGCGGCGCGTGCCCGCTTCAGGCCGATCCTGATGACGTCATTTGCTTTCATTCTCGGTGTGGTGCCGCTAGTGCTAGCGACCGGAGCCGGGGCTAATGCGCGTGCCTCCATCGGGATTACGGTATTCACCGGCATGCTCGCCTCGACCTGTCTGGCGATTCTATTCGTTCCATCATTTTTTGTGATCGTGCAGCGTTTCGAGGAATGGCTGACCGCTCGCAAGCAGCGGCGCGCGGCCGAGGTGGCCGCTGAATAGCGCAAACGCGTCGCCCGATCGGATGGCGGGGGCACGCTGCACGATTGTCTCGGTATTGATTCTAGGGGTGTCCGCTTTGCACGATCGATTAGCAGCGCTCCAATCGTAGACAACCTCTGCATCCGAATCTCCGTCGTCCAACCGAAGGCGTTCATCCAAAGACGGCACTAATGATCACCAACGTCGGCGAAAAGCTGAAGAACACGGGAGTACTATTGTGTCGCATATGGGACGGACGGCGTCAGCGAAGCCGCTGCCTTCAGCCTAAACCCTCCCCGTTACAAGCACCGGCTGACAGCAAGAGCTGGAGCAAGGCACTCGGACCTCTCGATAAACGCCGTCACTCAAGTCCTGCGAGACTTGGCAAGCCATCGAGGATCGCGCACCGGCGAAGGCTCACGCACGGGTGAGTGCGTATCTTTCTTCGGCAGCACGTTTTAGCCTTCGCAGAGAGTCAGCAGGGCCCGTATTGAACTTTCGACGCAGCGCAACACGTATGAAGACGCCGC
>DATLJR010000330.1:0-1594 GCA_035538755.1 Pseudolabrys sp. | reverse complement strand
GGCCTCCGAACGCAGCGCCTCCAAGGCTGGACGCATTCCCATCTTGTCCCAATGATCCCGGCCCTGCGGCGCCACGATCGCCTCCATGAACGCGATTCCCTTCACGGCCTCGCGGTGGCGGTTGGCCCAGTCGAAGCCGAGGGCCGAACCCCAGTCATGGATGACGAAGGTCACCCGCTCGTGCACATCCAGGGCCTCGAGCAGCGCGTCGAGGTAGCGGCGGTGCTCGATGAAGCGATACGAGCCAGGGCCACTGTTAGGCAGCTTGTCGGAGTCGCCCATGCCGATCAGGTCGGGGGCGATGCAGCGGCCTAGTGGCTGCAGGTGCGGCAGCACGTTGCGCCAGAGGTACGACGACGTGGGATTGCCGTGCAACAGCACGATGGGGTCACCCTGTCCCACCTCTACGTACGCCATCTCGCGGCCGAGGACCCGCCGCCGCTGTTTTTGGTACGGAAATGCCGTGGAGATCGTGTTCGTCATGTACGGGTCTCCTGTAGTAACCGGCCAAGAATGTCTTCGGCAGCACTGTCGGCGCCTGACGGCATGTGAAACGGCGTTTCCGTCGCGCGCCGGACATCGCGGAAGTCGTCGGCGGTGATGACCTCGCGCAATTTGGCCTCGCCCGCTTGCGCATCAAGCGCCGCGCCGACGTCCCAGCGAGGTCTGGAACCGACACCTATTCGGTAGTTGACGAAAACACAAGCAGCGTCTTGTCCCCAGGGAATGGACACGCAATTTGCGTCGCTTCACACAATCGCCGCCTCAGGGCACCAGCACAATACGTGCGACCACGTATGCGAGGCATCGATCCACCGGGGGGGCTTCGGGTCGCCGTGCGTGTGACTGCTTTCGGCGCTACTTAGCCGTTGCCGCGCCTTCCAGCGAAGGTCTCCTAACCGAGCCCACAGATGGTGTATCGCGGCGGCCGCGACACGCATCGATGATGAGTGCGGGGTCAAAAGCGGATTGAGGTCTGGCGACCTCGATCCCGAGGAAGGAGTGATAAGATGGTTTATTTCGCTGGTCTGGACGTATCGGTAAAGACAACATCGGTGTGCGTGATCGACGATGCCGGCAAAGTGGTCTTGGAGCAGAGAGTAACGACCGAGCCGGCCGATATCATCGCCGTTCTGAGCTCGCTTGGTGTGTCCTTTGGCCGGATCGGGATCGAAGCCGGTCCGCTGTCACAGTGGCTGGTCAATGCGTTGGTGGCGGCCCAACTGCCTGTGATCTGCGTGGAGACACGGCACATGAACGCTTTGCTGACGGCGCAGCAAATCAGCAAGACGGACCGCAACGATGCGCGCGGGAGCGCACAGATGATGCGGGTCGGCCTGTTCAAGCCGGTGCACGTGAAGACTCTAGTTGCCCAGGAACAGCGGATGCTGCTGACCAGCCGCAAGCTGCTTCAGCGCAAGCTGCTGGACGTGGAGTCCGATTTGCGCGGCACGCTGCGCAATTTCGGTTTGGAGAGCCGCATTTTCGCGAATTCAACGGCTTAGACTTACAAACCGGCGGCAAGCGCACGATAACCGTCAATAGGTTAGGAGACGTTTTACAAACCGCCTGATCATTGTCCATCGTGAAAGAT
>DATLJR010000329.1:0-1785 GCA_035538755.1 Pseudolabrys sp. | reverse complement strand
AAGATGCGATTGACGTAAGACGCCGCTTCTCGCACGGTTTCTAGCTGGTCGATTCCGTATGAGATCAACCCACCACTTGCTGCGTAGAAACGGAACGAATAGATCGCTGGCAAGTTCAGTCGCAATGCAGTGGCGATGATCACGTCGCGCCTAGTCGCCGTAAGTGGACTCGGCGTTACAATGAGACCGCCATTTGGTTCCCGCGCGAAATCAGATAAGACGCTCTCGATATCTGCGGCATCGCGCACGCCGGCTCTCATGACGGTGACACCCAGAGCTTTGGAAGAGGCTTCACCGGCGCGGATGAACGCAACGTTTGCCGCAATTTCCGGGACGTGCACGACCGCCACGCGACGCACTGATGGGGCAACCTCCTTGAGCGCCTCAAGCCATTTGCTACCTAGTGCCGGTTCGTAATTATGAAAGCCGGTTATGTTTCCCCCGGGGTGTGCCAGGCTTTTCACGTACCCGCTTCCAACGGAATCAGACACCCATGTGAAAACGATTGGGATCGTGTGAGTCGCTTGCGACACAGCCGTTACTACAGGGTTGGTCGAGACGAAGATGACGCCCGACTTTAGCGCGACCAACTCCTCGGCAGCGATTCGCGTCCGCTCGGTGCTGTCGCCCACGAAGCGGTAGTCAATCCGCAGATTTTGTCCGCCTGCCCAGCCCAGTTCCTGGAGACGTCCTCTGAAGGTCGCATATGCCTGCCAAACCTCATCTTCTGCAGAGAAACCCATGATGACGCCGATGCGCCGCACTCGCTCGGCCTGCTGCGCAAGCGCATCGAGCGGCCATGCAGTAGCAGTTCCGCATAGAAGGCTGATGAACTCGCGCCGACGTGCACTGAGCAAACATTTCCAAGGACTTGCACTGTCAAACCGCCACATATCGCCGCTTTGACGACAAAAGCGTTTTTCAGAAAGTGTCAAATCAGATTCCGACTCACTGAGTCGCAGCCCAATGAACTCGCGCCGCCTCATTCGATCACCTCGTCGGCGCGGATGAGCAGTGTCGGCGGCATGGTGATCCCAAGTGCTTTAGCCGTCTGGAGATTGATGATTATGTTAAATTTGGTCGGTCGCTCAATCGGAAGTTCGCCAGGCTTCGCACCCTTCAAAATCTTGTCAACAAAAGCGGCTGCCCGATAGTCCATATCAGGTAAGCTGATGCCATAGCCGATGAGGCCTCCCGCCCGCGCAAATTCTGGAAAGCCGCACGACGGTAACCGATTCACTGCGGCAAGAACCGCAAGCGCGTTAGAATTTGCGCTAAATGTCGTATCTTCGTAAAGCAGAAGCGCAGCGACCTTCTGATCAATCATTGTTGCAAAGACTTGGCCGAACTCGCTCGGTCGTCGCGCCTCAAATGTTTGTAGTGCGATATTCGATGCTTTTGCCGTCGGTTCGATTTCCTGGAGGACGCGTCGATTCAAGGGATTGTCTGGATTGAGGAGCAGGGCGGCTTTTGTCAGAGACGGAACGGCTTCTTTCAATAATTCGAGGCGTTTTGCCGTAAGATCCGGAACAAAGGTTGACAATCCGGTGATATTTCCTCCCGGCACCCTAAGGCTTGATACCAGCCCGAGCGCGAGTATGTCGCCAACCGCAGTGAGGACGATGGGTATGGTGGACGTCGCGCTTTGAGCTGCTAGCGCTCCGGGAGTCCCATGAGTAACGAGGACATTGACCTTCAGCTGAACCAGTTCGTCGGCCAAACCACGCAGCCGCTCGTAATTGCCCTCCGCCCAGCGATATTCGATGACGAGGTTCGTGCCTTCGA
>DATLJR010000328.1:0-1520 GCA_035538755.1 Pseudolabrys sp. | reverse complement strand
GCTTCCGAGAGAGGAGGTCCTTGATATGTGCGACTACAGTCTGCACAGTGTGCGAACACGCCCGGCCAAAGTCGGCGAAAAACTCGTCACACACAACTTCGGCACCGGCACACGAGGATTCGCCGCGCCGGAGGATTGTTCGGTGGCTGTCTGCGTACTTCCTGGTACCGAACTCGCGTTCGAGGCTCCAGTCAAGTATCAAACCACCTTCATCCTTCGTGCCAATACCGGCCACACCGTCGCGATCTTTCGCCAGATCAACAAAGGCGTGCTTCACACCAATCATGACGCGCTCGAGTTCCCCGATGGCGAGATCGTGCTGCTGACGCGGCTCTACGAAGGGCAGAACGCAACTGTGCTCACGCTCCCCACGCAGCCCAAGACCGCTGCCGCGGCAGAGGCCCAACAGCGCGTCGCCTACGTTGGCTGACATTGGTCGTCGTGTAAAACACACCCGAGCACCGGCCCTGGTCGCCATCAACCAGGAGCCCGCCGGTGACCAGCCTGATGCCCACCGCTGTCCATTCTCTCGCCGACGCCACTCGCAAGCCAAACGAGAACGCCGACGCCGTTATGTTCCACTACAAGGCAATTAACGCCGAGCTTGAGGCCCAACTCGCCGT
The DNA here is from genome assembly GCA_035538755.1 of Pseudolabrys sp. Lineage (GTDB taxonomy): Bacteria > Pseudomonadota > Alphaproteobacteria > Rhizobiales > Xanthobacteraceae > Pseudolabrys. The sequence continues at coordinate 897 of DATLJR010000328.1, read as the reverse complement.
CGCGTGCGCCCAGCGAGACGCCTGGCGCGAACTCGTTGAGCACTGCTGGCGGCTCGTCGACGCCGAGCGGAAGCGCTGGTTCAAATAAACCGGGTCTTCGTCCGCCACGCGGGCGCCAGTCGGTCTCCTTACGGTCTTGTCATGAAACAGCCGACTCCGTCCGACTTTATCGTCGAGGTCAAAGGAAGCTCTGTGAACGTGATCTTTAAGCCGAGTAATAGCGACTATACCTTCCATCGCTTAGCCGACGCCGAGGACATTGCGCGCCATGGCCCTCTCTCGCGATCACCGAATGTGAGACATGGCGATACCGGCGACACCGGCGACTATCCATCGGAAGAGGTCGCTCAATGGCGCGCTCGTTAGCTGTCAAGGCGATCACAAACCCCTGACCGTCTGGGAGATGGGGCGCAGGATTATCCAGCACTGACTACTGAGAGCGCTAAGTAAGGCCCCGGCGAGGGGCGCGCGCTCCCTATGGCCCGAGATCGGGGCCGGACTGTCAAGACCACTGCGAGGCAAGCTAATAAAGCAGCAACTTGCAATCACGTGACCTAACTTAGGTTGTTGGTCATTATGGAACGTTAGGGAGACGCGAATGTATTGGACAACTCCCACACTCGTGGAAATCTGCATCGGACTCGAAATCAACGGCTACCTGCCGGCCGAGTTCTGATCAGGAAGCATCCCGTTGGAATAGCCCGTCGGCCCGCAAGCCGCCGGGCTATTGCTTTATCAAGTTCCTTGCAGCCAGCAGTCACGATGGTTTGGACATCACTGCCTAGTCGTCCGTGAAGAACTCGGTTTCAGGCCAATTTGAGCTGGGCGGCTAGGTCGAGAGCGATCAGAATTCTGAGCAACAAAAACCTCAACCACGCGAGGAGGCGACGGAAATTA
>DATLJR010000327.1:0-1532 GCA_035538755.1 Pseudolabrys sp. | reverse complement strand
TCCAAGGTTTTGATGCTGTCGCGCCAAGTCGCGCCATTGCTGCGCAAGTTCTGCAAAGTTGGCGCGTACTTCACGATTGCTAGTCAGCGCGGCCATGCGCTCACAATGCTCCGCTCTTTCAAGGTAATATTGAACTTTAGTGCCCATGCCACATCGCCCGCGCGGACTCGTTCCCAAGCTTCCAGCACGTCAACAATATCACCAATTTCCCAAAGGCGCTGGGTTACGCCAGCGGCCATGCCGGGAATACTTTGAGCGTTTGGTGAATGCGGACGAGCACTCCGCGAGATGTTTGCAGCAAACTCAGAACGACCGCGGCGGCGGCGCCCCCAACTCGGAAATCGGGTGGCAAAAGTGATCACCGAGCCCAAAAAGTTCATTGCCGACGTCCACGACCGCAGGTAGGACTTTCGGTATAGAAAGCAAAAAGGCGTGAAATGTCAAAACGAGCGATGCGCGACGAGACCGAACGCTTGGTGAAGGAAGCATTGGAGCGGAAAACCGTCACCGTTAAGCAGGGTCAGACCCGCATAGAGACCAAATGCGGAAAGTGCGGAGCGCCAAATCGCGTCTCAGCAGCTCCAGGACAGGTTCGGGTGCAATACACGTGTAAGGAATGTGGCGAAAAACAAAAGACATTGTGATGACTGACTGATTGCGAATTCGTATGGACCAAACTTCCCGGACCTGGCGCTCGACCGACTATGTCGGCAAAATTTTGCCGGACACAGCCGGGCAAAGGCGCTTCATTGCAACGCTGCCGATGCTGCTCGCACGCGTAGGCGAGCTGAGGTTGGAAGCGGATGGGATCGCACCGTAGTGGGACGGAACGGCCGACAGCCGAGTCCGCCCATTATTCCCAAAAGATGGCTCGCAGGCCAAGCGGATCCTCGTCGTCGAAGACGAGGTGATGATCGCCATGCTGCTTGAGGACATGCTCGGCGAACTCGGCTACACCGTCGCCGCCGAAGCCGCGCGTATCGACGAGGCGTTGGAAGTTACGAAGCGCGAATTTCGACCTTGCGATCCTCGACGCCGATCTCAACGGCCAGCCCGTCTCGCCGGTTGCCGATGCCCTCGTTGCCCGCGGCACGCCATTCGTCTTTGCCACGGGCTATGGCGAGCCGCCCGAGTCCTATCGCGACCGGCCGACGCTGACGAAGCCCATCCATCTGGAAGGGCTTAAGCAAATGCTGCAGAGCGCGCTGGATAGCGATCGTCAGTAGCTCCTTCCGCGTGTGGGGACACCTGGGAAGGGGAATAACTGATGAAGCGCGTTCGCGTTTGAAGGAACGTCTCGGGTGAAGACGACGAGGCCGCCAACTGAGGCGGCCTATCTGAGGACGAAAGTCATGGAATGGTTTAGCCGGAAAACATCTATAGCGGGCATTCAAATCCCCAATTGGGTGATCGTTCTGGGAGCCATCATTGTAATCTTGCTCATCTACACATTCATGTAATATTAAGAAGCCCCAATCCCAGGGGGTTCAGCAACATCGAGACGGATGATCCGGCCATAAAAGTGTTTCGAA
>DATLJR010000326.1:0-2979 GCA_035538755.1 Pseudolabrys sp. | reverse complement strand
CTCCGCGCCTCGAACAACTACATCGCCAACCAGGTCTTCCTGGAGATTGGCGGGCACCGCCTAGACGCTGCTCGCTGCTGACAGGAAGTGCTGCACTGACATCGTTCGTGATCGCCCTGCCAGAAATCGCGTGTGCATTCGATCCCTACGGCACCTGGATGCGCCCATCTACCGGTACGCAGGTGAGTTTCTACGATTGCGGCGGTAAGCTTTGTGCGAAAATTGTTGCAGTCAAGGAGGAGCGCCGGAGGAGTAAAATCGGTACGGTGATCATGACTGGAGCCACCAAGTCCGGGGACAATCAGGGCGATCTGTTGAACGCGGATGATGGCAAAATCTATACCGGTGTTGTCACCATGCAGGGACCTAACGCTTTAAATCTAAAAGGCTGCGTCGCGTTCATTTGCCAGGGAGAGACTTGGACGAAGATCAAATGATACAACGGTCTACCAGCTAATATTTCCCAATCACTACAATTCTCTCGACGCTGCCGGATCAGCAACATCCTGCTGCAAAAACTGCGACTACATAGAAACCGACCAAACTTTCAAAACGCGCATCAGCAGGTCGGCCCACGAATGCGGCCGCTCGTTCGCCTTAAGGTGAGTTTTGTGAACCGCCTGCCGAACTCGCCGGTCGATTCGAGACGCGAACAGCGCCGATGGTGACGTGTGGGGGCGACGCCGATCCGGCTGGCGCGCTGCCCGGACGAATCAAGCCGGCGTTGATCATAGCGCGGCCGTCCCGAGTCGGATTTTCCTTCACATTCTCGCTGACGAGTTCGTTGGCGGCTTCCGGATGCCCGGTATTGATCTTGCGCATATTGCTCACGAAGACTTTCGGATAAATCCAGCTTGAGGACGGTACCCTAAGGCCCATAAACTTCGCGATGTCGGCAACGAATGCGTTGCAATTGTATAGCTCCACGCTCGAGGTCATCGATTTCGCCTGCAGCTGGCGGATGTAAGCGACGGTTCTGTCGTACTGCTCCTTGCTCACCAGATTTATTCGCATCAGGTCCCAGACACACCATTACATTAGTCTCGCCGCGGCCTGGTGGATCGTCCGAACAAACGCCTTGGCATGCGGCACATGCCGCGCGCTCTCGCCGATATCATACGTCCCATCGCGACGCTCTAAAATGCCAAGCTTGACCAGCTGCCCCAGGTGACGGCGGACAGTTTCGCGCGGGATTTCCAGCTGCCGCGAGATGCTGCTGGCCCGCACCGGTCGCCGGCCGTACACGGACAAAAGCGCGGTGCCATATACGAGAAACAACGGCAGATCAGGACCAAATGGTCGGCCAGGAAGCCGCTCCTTGTGTCCGAGTTTTAGGAGGGCGAAAACCGTCTGCCATACGAGCGCGCGGGTCTCCAAGACGTCTAGTGCCTCACGTGGAACCATGTGATCCTCCGAAGATTCTCGCCCATTTTGGGCAACCCAGGCTAGCCCCGCCTGCCATAGTTCGCTAGCTACAAACGCGCCAGCACGAAGGGTTGTCGCCGAGCTTCTCCCTCCCTGGCCTTACGGTTACCTAAGACGCTGCAACCTGCGTGGCCATTCGGGTGCATGGACCTGGTGGCGCCGTGGACATCGCGTAGCGTTGACCGGCTGGTTTTCGCGCGTCGTGTCTGCCGTTGGTCGTGCTGATATGAGTCACTGGATTTGTCACAACGTGCCCCCGCGATTTTCGTCATCGATGATGACGGCTTACTTCGAGAAGCGTTGGAACACCTCATTCGATCGCTGGGCTACACTGTCGACCTATTTGCGTCCGCTGAGGATTTTCTGGCGTTCGACAATTTTCGGACCGCCTCATGCGTCATTACCGATATTCATATGCCGGGCATAAGTGGAATCGAACTTCAAAAGCAATTACTTGACGAAGGATGTTCCATACCGATTATTTTCATGAGCGCATCCTATACGGAAATGGATCGTGCGCGGGCGTTGCAGGCGGGTGCGGTTGGTCTTCTAACGAAGCCATTTACTGTTGAATCTTTGAATGAACTCTTGGCTCAAGCACTCAAAGAAAAATAAGCGGCCGCATCTAATTGGCTCCGCCGATGAGGTGATCGAATAGCATCGGTAATGTCTGCTTTTGGCACAAAGCGGACATGCCCGACGCCCTAACGAATATCTGCTTTCGGGGGTAAGGCGGACTTCGCAAATTCGGCCTCTCATATCCGCTTCTGACCCAAAGCGGACATGAACAGCGATGAAGGCAAATATCGACCCGGCCGTCCGAGCCAAACTTTCGCGTCAGCAAATACAGGACTGGCTTACAGAAAAGGCGGTGCGCCTAATGCCGAAAGATGCCAAAAGGCGCGCGGCGGCGCGTGTTATTCGTATCATTGATAGTAAGCTCTAGATTGGGGCGCGGACCGGCGCAGCACCGGGGCACTTGGAGCCGACGGTGAAAAAAAATTCCACCCGCCGGTATAGTAACCGCGACCGCCCCAACCTGCCCACCGGTTGTCCGGCATTGCCAAGAGCTGGCGACGCATCGGGCTGTCACGGCGTTGAATGGGAATATCCGCAACTTTGCGTTCGGTCCCTTTCAGGATGGCAAGCAACGCTTGGTCGCGCCCGTACATATCCTCACGAAATTCTAAGTTGCCTCGGTCATCTACGAAAGCGGTCTGATAGGTCAGGTGGACCGGAATGTAGTTCGGAAATGGAATGTCGATTTCGTTGGCACCAAACATTGTATGGATGCGGTCCTGGCTATAGCCTTCACCTGGGCGTGCCATCGACAGCAGCACTTCCGCATATTTTACGGGATCCTGCACCCGCATGCAGCCGTGGCTTTCAGCGCGCCTCTCATTTGCGAACAAGTATTTTTGATTTGAGTCGTGCTGATAGACTAGAAACTTGTTGGGAAAATTGAAACGGAGCTGCCCGAGTGCATTCTGTTCACCCGGCGGCTGAGAAAGGTGAATGGTGCCGTCCGCGTTGTAGCTTACCCGCAACCCCATT
>DATLJR010000325.1:0-2308 GCA_035538755.1 Pseudolabrys sp. | reverse complement strand
TGGATCGGCCGTCACTTGGCCGGTCGCGGCAGGCGCGCAATCAGTCCCTCCTATGATTGGCTATCTGGCGGAGGCTAAGCCGGAGGAAATCGCTGTGCTCGTCGCTGCCAACCGCAACGGCCTCGGCGAAACCGGCCTTGTGGAAGGCAAGGACTACATCAGCGAATTTCGATCGGCAGGCGGTGACGCCAACCTCCTGCCCGGACTGGCGACTGAACTGGTGCAGCGCAAGGCGGCGGTCATCATGACGCTCGACACGTTGGCGGCCGCGCGGGCAGCCAAGGCGGTAACGACAGTGGTCCCGATCGTCTTTGCGACGGGCGCCGATCCGCTGAGAGGCCGGCTTGTCGAGAGCCTTAATCGTCCCGGCGGCAACATCACCGGTATCAGCGCGATGAACCTCGAGCTTGGGTCGAAATGGGTCGGGCTGCTGCACGAATTGCTGCCGGCAGCGAAGCGTATCGCTATTCTCGTCAATATCGAGAATGCGGACGCTGGGCAATTACTGATTACGGACACGCAAGAAGCGGCGTTCTCGATGGGTCTGCAAACAGAATTTGTATTTGCGAGCAATGAAAGTGAAATCGAACCGGCCCTTAGCGGCCTGGGCGCCCGATCGCAAGGGCTCATCATTCAACCGGACGTGACGTTCCGGAATGGCGAGGAAGTGGCGGCGCTCGCGATTCGCGAGAAACTGCCGGCACTGGGTACGCAGCGGGATTTTGCGAAAGCCGGTGGGCTGATGAGCTACGGTTCGAGCTTCGTGGAGGCGCATCGTCTCGCGGGTACTTACGTCGGCCGCATTCTCAAAGGCGAGAAGCCCGGGGATCTGCCGGTGCAACGGGACACCAAGTTCGATTTTCTCATCAACCTTAAGACCGCCAAGGCACTCGGGTTGACGATCCCACCAACGCTGCTTGCCCGCGCCGACGAGGTGATCGAATGAGGCGGCGCGAGTTCATAGCTATTGCCAGCGGTGCAGCGGCATGGCCACTCGTGGCCCACGCGCAAAAGCGGCAGTCGACGCCGAGAATTGGTTATCTCTCGGACGAGACAGAGGGGCCTCATCCGTTCAACTCCCATGGGTCTGTCTTGCGTGCGTTGCACAGCCTTGGATACGAAGAAGGTCGAAATCTCACGATAGAATATCGCTACGCCGCAGGGCACGTGGAGCGTCTCCCAGCTTTTGCAGCCGAACTGGCTGCGCTGCCTGTCGACGTCATATTTTCCATCGGCACGGTTGCCTCGAAGGCTGCTGTTGCAGCAACTACAACTATTCCTATCGTTTTTTCGCGCATTGGTGATCCAGTTCGATACGGGCTTGTGGCTTCGCTGGCGCGACCGGGTGGCAACGCAACAGGCGCGGCCCTCCTAACGACGGATCTGGCAGAAAAGCGGCTCCAGCTGTTCAAGGAGATGATTCCAGGGGTTTCGCGTGTTGCAGTTCTTCATGAGCAGAATTTTGCTCCGTGTGATATCGAGCTAAAGCAGCTTGTGGCGGTGGCTCCGCGCCTAGATTTGCAAATTCAAGCAACAGGTGTTGCACCACCACAGGCCAGTGCGCTGGAAACTGCTCTCCCCGACATCATGAAGGAATCACCGCAGGCCCTCTTTGTGGGATCGTCTGGTTGGTTTGAGGACGTTTATCAATTTACCTTGGGCGTCGCTTCCAAAAGTCATCTGCCTGCAATGTATGTACGAGCAGAGTACGTCGAGGCCGGCGGCTTGATATCTTACGGCGTCAACTACCCTGACATGTACCGGTCTGCCGTGGAGTACGTCGTTAAGATTCTTAATGGCGCGAAGCCACCAGATCTTCCGGTGTGGCAGCCGGTGAACGTAGAACTGGTAATCAACCGGAGCAGCGCAAAAGCGCTCGGTCTCGCTATCCCGCTGTCGCTAGTCGGCTTTGCCGAAAGGATCGTCGACTGAGGTGCGTGGGCCGTGCTGTCAGTCGCTGACGAGGTGATCGGGTCCAGCGTTTTCTTTCGCAGTGCAGAATGTCTGCTTTTGGCACAAAGCGGACATGGCATTCGCGCTCCGCAATGTCTGCTTTTGACCCAAAGCGGACATGGGGCGGCTTAGGATTGCTGCCGTGCAGCCTGACCTCTGAACCCCATTTCGCCGGTCGCAAATCCCTGCTGTAATCGCATGCTGTAAGCGATAGTCGGCGTAGTCCCGGCCTTGGGGGCGGCAATGCGACGACGCGATTTCGTCAAAGGAATTGTTGGTTCAGCGGCCACCTGGCCGCTCGCGGCGCGTGCGCAGCAACGCGAACAGATGCGGCGGATCGGCGCGCTGATCGGCT
>DATLJR010000324.1:0-2302 GCA_035538755.1 Pseudolabrys sp. | reverse complement strand
GATACTGATCCCAGCACTGCTGGACCGCACGCCCCAATCCGATGGGCTTGTTGCATCTCCGTCATTGTCATGTTTTTTCCACCCGTCACGATCGCTACGCTGCCAGAGAATGCATCGGCAGAAAGTACGTAGGTGGCATGGCCTTTGGCTGCCCCGCGTCCAGGGCAAACGATGTCGTATTCGAGCCTGGGACCGTCCGCCGTGAGATTTGCTGCGGTGCATTTCTCGAACGGGTTGTTTGCGCTGACCACGGGAATTGGAAGTTCGTCGCCTCTTCGGCTGCTCGGCAGACAAACGATCGTCGTTTTGTCGACAGCCCAACGTTCGAGATGCGGCAATTCAAGACGGGCGGTGATTTGGTAGGAGCCACCTTGGGGTAAACCCCATTCGACCCTCGTTGATTGGGATTGAATGCCCATTGCCAAGAGGATTGCGGTTGATAGCGCGCGAAAACCCGTCATTTTGTTCTCGTCGAGTGCTTATGACCAAAACGCTACGCTACCTGACAAAACTGAGGCTGTCGGCCCGTTTTCTGCTTTCTACTCCCTTGGGGCCAATAACCTTATCCATATTGCCGTACCGGCTCGAACGGCCCGGCCGCCAATCTTGCCGCTGGACGACATCGGCGCTGCCTTCGTCGTGAAAGACAGCACCGGGCAAAAGCTCGCCTATGTTTATTACGAGGATGAACCGGGCCAGGCGATTCGGCGGCCAAGCTGCTCAGCCGCGACGAGGCGCGACGGATTGTGGCGAATATCGCCAAGCTGCCAGAGCTGGTGCGCCGAAGGTAATACGCGGGCCGGCTCCGCTTTCGGGGTAAAGCGGACGTATACCGAATTGCAAATGCCATCCTGCACGCACAAGCTTGGCGCGTGAGGCTTGTGGTCTAGCGCGCCCAGATCAGTAATGGGTAACCCCGTTATCCGGCCACATCCTTAAGATGAGTGATTCCTCAGTAGGTAAATTCTTTGCGTTCAGCATGAGCGAGAACGGATCGATCTGAGGGGGTTCAATTGCGGCTTTAACCGCAGAATGACTTGAGCTGACCCATGCCGCAATACCGGCGAGTAGCATCGTTATCGCAACAGCGAACAAGCTGACCTTGCGCATTTGATTCTCCCGATGTCTCTGTCCGCAACTGCTGCGTCCGTTGGTGACATTCGCGGGAGGCAGGATTGACCCGAGCGGGCCGTTGATGCCATATCAATGTTGGCATCGCTTTGTTGCCTGAAAGGCAACACGTGGTACCGCGGGGATTGGTCATGGACTTCACCGCGCTTCGGTACTTCAGCGAAACCGCGCACTCACGTTCGATCCGCGCTGCGTCGGAACGACTTCACGTTTCGCCGTCCGCGATTAGTCGGCAGATCGCCAAGCTCGAACACGAACTTCGCGTGCCGATCTTCGACCGCCGCGCCCAGGGCATGACGCTGACACCGGCGGGCGAGGTGCTGCTCGCAAAGTTCGAGGGGATGATGCGCGAGTTCTCGCGCGTAAAATCTCATGTTGCAGCGCTGCAAAACCTACAGACCGGAACGGTCGACATATTTTGCTTCCAGAACGCAATTGAAAGCTTTCTAGCGCCGACACTGCATCAATTCCACGTGCGATACCCGAACGTCTCGTTCAACGTGACAGTCAGTAGCAAGGACAAGACGATCGAGGCTTTGACCAACGGCACCGCCGAGATCGGGCTGGTCATGAATCCGCCGGTTCGAGACGCAATCGCAAGCACAGAAATCATTCGTGATAACATCGTGGCGGTGATGGCCCCAACTCACCCGCTTGCGGGACGCAAAGCGCCCGTTGCATTGCAGGAGCTCGCCGAGTTCCCCTTGGTTCTAACCGAGCGATCCTCCGGTGTGCGGCAGCAGATCGATCGGACATTTGATCGCTATAGGATTAATCCAGACGTATTTTGCGTTACCAACTCAGCCCCCTTGGTCAAGACACTCGCCGGACTTGATCGCCAATGCGCCTTGCTTACACGATTTGTTGTAGACAACGAAGTCAAGGCGGGGACCGTGTCCATTGTCCCGGTGAAAGAGTTTATGAAAGAACCAGTGCTGTGTTGCGTTTGCGAACTCAATAGCCGGTTACTGTCGCCGGCAGCCAAGGCTTTCAAGGATGCGGTCGTTGAATTTTGCCACCGTTTTGTCCAGCCCTAATTAAGTGCCAATCCGCGTCAAGACACAGCGGTGCTAAACAATGCCAAATGCTTATTCGAGGCCTTCGCATTCCAACGTCGCAATCAGCGCCTTGGCCTGATGCCGCGCGGCGACATACAACAATCTAATAATCT
>DATLJR010000323.1:0-2505 GCA_035538755.1 Pseudolabrys sp. | reverse complement strand
AATCGCGTGTAACCGCAACCAAGAGGATTTTCAGCTATGACAGCAGACCGCACCGTGACCCATCTGGAAGGCACAGATTTTCAGAAATCACGCGCTTTCTCGCCGGCGATCGTCACGCAAGGCGGCAAGATCGTCTGGCTGGCGGGTCAAACCGCTCTCATCGATCTGGACGGAAAATCGATCGTGCACGATTTCGAAGCCCAGGCACGGACCTGCTTCGCGCTCATCGACCAGACGCTCAATCGCGTGGGCGGCAAGCTCGCTAATCTCGTCACTATGACGGTCTCGATCAATGATCCGCGTCACGGCGACCGGTTCATCAAGATCCGGCACGAAATGTTTCCAGACGGAAAATTTCCGTGCAGCGCCCTAATCACGGTGTCCAACTTTGCGCACCCCGGAATCCTGATCGAAATCCAAGGCGTAGCGGTGGTATGAGTGCGCCGTGCCCGCTATGTGCCAATAGCGTATGCTCACGTGAAAGTTTGGCGCAATGAACGTGACGGAAACCGCACGGCTTGCCTTCCCGATCAGACCCGACGGACCGCCGACGCTCCGTCAATTCCTTCAGCTCGTTCGCGACAATACGCTTGCGACCTATCCGCCCGACGCGTTCGACGAGGATATTATTGCCGGTCGCCTGCTGTGGCGGCGGCGCTTCATCATCAACGAGCCGAGCGGCATTCGGCATGTGCTGCTCGACAATGCTGCAAATTACCGAAAATCCGAACTGACGCGTCGGCTTCTCGAGCCCGGGCTTGGCCGTGGTCTGTTGACCAGCGAGGGGGAGACTTGGCGACGTCATCGCCGGATCATGGCGCCGGCGTTTGATCGACGCAGCATCGAAGGCTACGCACCCGTCATCACCGCAGTAGCGTGTGAGCTGCTTGGGGAATGGGACGCGTTACCGGATTCGAACGAGGTCGATGTCGGGGCGGCGATGATGCGCACCACGTTGCATATTATCTCGCGGGCGATGTTCTCAGCCAACTCGGATGAAATAGTCGACGTCGTAGAGCGGGGCGTGGGCCGATACCAGATGACGGTGCGGCCAAGTCTGCTCGATTTACTTGGCTTCCCGGCATGGTTCGCGAATCTGTTTTCCCGCCGACGCAGCACCGCCAAAGTGTTCAACGAATTTGATTCCGCGGTCGATGAATTGATAAATAGCCGCGCTCATGAACCAAGCGCACAACCAAAAGATCTCCTGGCGCGGCTGGTCGCTGCGCGCGATGCGGAAACCGGCGGGGGAATGACGGCGAAAGAAGTTCGCGACGAAGTGGTTACGATATTTATGGCGGGGCATGAGACCACGGCCCAAGCTTTGACCTGGACCTGGTATCTGCTGTCGCTTCACCCTTCCGTCGAAGCGAGACTCGACGAAGAATTGCGAACTGTGCTGAACGGCCGGACGCCGCAATACGGGGACATAGCCAACCTGCGCTACACGCGGATGGTGATCGAGGAATCAATGCGCCTGTATCCGCCGGCGCATACGATGGCGCGCGAGCCAATTGCAGCCGATGACGTGCTCGGGCAGCGCATTCCTGCCGGCGCCATCGTTTTGATCGCTCCCTGGCTGCTGCACCGCAAGGCGTCGCTGTGGCCCGAGCCGCATCGTTTTAATCCAGACCGATTTACGACCGAGCCCCCGCGGTTCAGCTATATCCCGTTCGGAGCGGGTCAGCGGATTTGCATTGGGGCGGCCTTTGCAATGGTCGAGGCGATTTTGATTCTGGCAACGATCGCGCAGCGCTATCGACTTAGTCTCAAGCCTGGCCACCCGATCGAGCCGCAAGGTCTCATCACCTTGAGGCCGCGCTACGGAATGCCAATGACGCTGCAACGCCGGTGATGGTGACCATAACCACGCCTGCGCGTTCTCTACCTTGCCTGTTGTGGGGTCGGCAAAATCGTCTGGGCTATTGGTTGCTCCGTGGGCGTGATTTGCCCACGCGTCACGCGCATTCCCGGCGCGACGCCCACCCTGCGCTTTCTATTCTGCCTGAAGGTCGCTGGTGATCGTCTTTTTTCCCGTTATGCAGGCCAGCAGCTTGTCGCCGTCGATTTTGTGCCCGCTTTCGTCTCCGATCGAAACGTTCACCAACCCTGTCTCGTACATCTGCCGTGCTTTGCTAAGCGCCTCATGCAGGTCGTTTGCCGTTTCCGACACCGGACCTATCGCAAGGCCGAGGGTATCGCTGGTGACGGTGTATGCCATATCGCGTTACGCCGATCTCTTTCGGATAGCTTCACCGCTTATCCACAACACGTCAAGCACGCGATATAACTCGCGGCGATCGGCGGCGTAGCTTGTTTGCGGCGAAACCGTCGCTCTAATCCGGCACTTCGTTTCAGCGGGCGTATCGATAGTGCCAGGGATTCCGCAAATATCCTCGATAGAGTTGATGTCTTTAACCGGTAAAAAATTCAGATCGCACTGACCGAGCGTGATGCCATCTTCCCGCGTATTGGTAAGAGTTCCGCTGCACGTCAATCGAAGCC
>DATLJR010000322.1:0-19389 GCA_035538755.1 Pseudolabrys sp. | reverse complement strand
GCTTGAACTGTTGCCCAAAGCCAAGGCAGCTCGACCCGATGTTCCGGTCATTATGATCACTGCCTATGGCGATGCGGAGACCAAGCGCAAGGCATTGGAGAGCGGCGCTGATGCGCTTTTCACCAAGCCGATCGATTTTGGCATGCTGCGCAGCGAAATCGACACGCGAGTCGAGCGCGCCGCATAAAGAATACTCGCCCATTTTTATGTCCGCTATTGGCCCTTAGCGGGCATACCCAGTTGCACCGCACATGTCCGCTTTTACCCAAAGCGGGCATTGCAATTGCACTGCAAAAGTCCGAGAACCACTATTGAGGCCGAATTTACGCACCAAGGCTCTCAAACTGAGTATGACTCTTATGAGAGAAATCTCTCGGCGCAACGAGACGTCGTGAGGGACCTGAGGGAGGCCACTATGGCAAAGGGACGTCGTGGACTAGACCGTCGCCACCGCGATCGGACCGGCAAAATAGAAAAAAAGCATGCCAATACCCGGATCGGGTCACTGCGAAGGGAATATGGCGATAAGTTTGCTAGGGGCCGCCGTAAGGACATGATGCTCAAGACCTTACTCAAAGAGACAGACTGTACCTCGTTGCATGAGTATCTGAGGCGTCACCACAAATAGGGCTGGGCACTTCGTCCAAATACGCGCGAGTCGAATGTTTATTTTTGACCCGATCGCGTGTGCGAATGTCCACTTGCGGGGGTAAAGCGGACATCAACCCTTCATTTATTGACCACGGTCTAACTCGATCCTAGACCCCTTAAGTTCGATACTCGACCTGGACATCAGTATGGCCCCGATGACGATTATCGATTCCCAGGTCCACGCTTATGAAGCGAACACTCCGAAGCGACCTTGGCACGGTGTGCCGAACTGGCCCGATCACGTTACGGGCGACGAGATGGTCGTGGCGATGGGCAAGGTCGGCGTCGACGGAGCGATCTTCATCTCGGCCTTTTCCCTGTACCGCTACGACGCGAGCTATGCGGTGGAAGTGCAACGCGCCCATCCCGGTCGGTTCGCGATCGTCAAGCCGGTCGACCCAGACGATCCAGCCATCGGCGATCTCATCGCCGACTGGAAGCAGACACCCGGCGCGGTCGGCATCCGCATCATTATGACGAAGGAGGCGAAGCGCGAGCCGAATGACCCAGGCCTCGACCGGATCCTGCGCGCGGCCGTAAAGTGCGACTTTCCGGTCAATATCCTGTGCTGGGGCAATCTGGATGCGGGTACGGCGTTGATCGACCGCCACCCGGATACGCGTTTTATCATCGACCATCTGGCTATCTTGCAGCCCCGCACGCCACCCGCCCCGCCGCAGCCGTGGGCCGACCTGCCGAAGGTGCTGGACCTTGCCAAGCGCAAGAACGCGGTGATCAAGGTGAGTGGCGCCTGCACGCTGTCCCGGAAACCATATCCGTTCCCGGACATCTGGGATCCGCTTGCTCGCGTGTTCGATGCCTGGGGTCTCGACCGTTGCCTGTGGGGCACGGACTGGACACGCGCATACGCAGTCGTCAACTACGAGCAGGCGGTCGAGCCCTTCCTCAAGACTGACCGCCTGAGCGACAGTGAGCGAGCGATGTTGATGGGCGGCGCCTGCGCCAAAGCCTATCGTTGGTCGCCGAGTAAAGGCTAGCTTGATGACCCGCCGGTGGCCCCAGCTAGGTTCGAGCTAGTGATTAATCTTAACACCGCTAAGGCGCTCGGCCTCGACGTGCCTTTGGGTTTTCAGCAGCGTGCCGACGAGCTGATCGAGTGAATGGTGGAATGTCCGCTCCTGGCCCATAGCGGACATGTGCTGGTGCACTGCAAATGTCCGCTTTCGGGGGGAAAGCGGACATGGGACTGGTTGCAATGACGCGGAGCGGGCGTAGCGCAGCTTGACACTCTTCGGCCGGAAACGAACACAGTTCCGAAGTGGCATAGTGATTGTTTTTGAGAGGATGGAGCATTCATATGCTGTCTCGTCGACAATTCGTCACTTCAGCGCTCGCCGCTGGTATCGCGCCAGCGTCGCAAAAAGCGATTGCCCAACCCGCTAAACGGATCATCGTCGATGCTCAGGTGCACCTGTGGAAGGCGGAATCCGAAGATTGGAAATGGGTTCCCGGCATGAAGCCACAGATGCCGGAGCCATTCACGATCGAGAAGCTCGTGCCGTTGATGGATCAGGCCGGCGTCGATCGTGTCGTAGTCGTGCCGCCATCCTGGCCGGGCGACCGCAACGATTATGCTCTCGAAGCGGCCAGACGTTATCCCAATCGCTTCGCGGTCATGGGCCGCATCCCGTTGAAAAACCCGCAAGCGGCGGCGCTGTTGCCTAAGTGGAAGGAGCAGCCTGGCATGCTGGGCGTGCGGCTAACCTTCCTTGGTCCGGCCCAAGCTTGGCTGACCGACGGAACGCCTGACTGGTTCTGGCCTGAGGCAGAGAAGGCTGGCCTTCCAGTGATGTTCTTGACCGCTGGCCGAAATGCGGAGCTTGCTCGCGTTGCCGAGCGGCATCCGCGACTACAGCTGATTGCCGATCACATGGGTGTCAGCACCGACACCATGAAAGACGGCCGGATTCCAGATGCGGTGAGTCAGACCGCTTCGCTCGCCAAATACTCAAACGTCTCGGTCAAGTTATCGTCGGCGCCGAACTATTCGTCGGAAGTCTACCCGTTCCGCGATTTCACTCCGCACATCAAGCGGCTGTTCGATGTCTATGGCCCAAAGCGATGCTATTGGGGCAGCGACATTACCAACGGTTACGATAAGGCGACCTATAAGCAGCGCATTACCCATTTCACCGAGGAGCTGTCATTTCTATCCGAGGAAGACAAGGACTGGGTGATGGGCAAATCGATTCTCGAGCGGCTGAGCTGGGCGTAGCATTCGAACGTCCGCGTTTGCAGGTCAAGCGGACATGGTGTTTTGCACCGCACATGTCTGCTTTTGACCCAAAGCGCACATGGCAGGCCCTAGAGGAGACCGTTTTTAGTTGGACTACGGTCCAATACCCCACCATGGCGCGCATTTAGATAATCAACTCTTCGGCCAAGATTATTACAACTAGTCCACGGACGAGAGGTTACAACTAGTCCACGGACGAGAGGAGAGTGACATGGCGAAGAGCTTGGTGGCACTCGGCACTGCGGCGGCAATCGGCGCTGCTGCGTTGACAACTTCCACTCCGGCGGCGGCTCAGGCATGGATCGCACCCGTGATCGTCGGATCCTTCATTTCGGGTGCTGTCGTGGGGCCAGCAGTAGCCTCGCCTTACTACTACGACCCCTACTACCAGCCACCGCCCTACTACCAGCCTTACGCGCGGCCCTATTACCAGGGATATGCGGAGCCCTATGAGCAATATGCGGAGCCCTATGAGCAATATGCGGAGCCCTACGTGCAATATGGGGAGCCCGTCGTCGAGCAATATGCGGAGCCCGTCTACGGGGGATATGCCGAACCCTACGCTCGGCCCTACTATCGGGCGTACGCAGGGCGGCCCCACGCACGGCCCTACTACCAGTCGTATGCGCGGTCCTACGACCAGCGGCGTGCACAGCCTTATGACCAGCGATATGCGCGGCGGTCCCAAGACCAGCGACATACGCAGCATCGCGCCGACTTCCGGCAGTAATCTACTAGGGCTAACCGAAATGCAATTGCCCGCCGACGAGGTCATCGAGTAGCGGTCTGAATTGCTTGCACTTCATGAGTCCACTCGTGGCCCCAAAAGTCTCGCTTTCGGAGGTAAAGCGGACAACCCCTCTCAAGGCACCATTTTTCTAACCGGTTGCTTCTTCTGGACGGAGCGAGAGCGACGGCCAGCGCTTTCTCTGCCGCGATCCGGCGCGTCGGCCACAGCGTTTCCACCTGGCGTGCCGGGCGCGGCGGCTTCGCGCTGCCTCGCCCAGAATTCGCCGAGTTTCGTAAGAGCCGCGACTACGAAGATCAGCGGAAGTCCGCCGCCGATCACCCCGACAGCAATCTTGATCGAGAGCGGGTCTGAGATGCGGATAGCGTGGCAGAAAAGATCAATCAGTCTTTCCATCTATCATTCTCCGCAAGGCAGGTGAGCAGGTTCGGGCCTGTTCGATGCGAGGCCGACCTTCGGCGCAAGCCTAGCCGGGTCGGGTTCGGTGATCGCGAAGTCGTGAGACACATGTTGGCCCCGCTCAGGTCAACGGCGGATCTGCGACCTTCGGCTTTTCAAGCCCGTTTCTAGTGTGACCTTCGTTGGCACCATTTTCTCGCTCCCAGAGGAGTCGTACTACGAAATAGGTCACAAGCCCCACGATGGGGGGAACAATCAGCACAACCAACAGCTGGCCCATGGCCCGTATGCCCTACGCGGTTCGGGAGGCGCCCTGCATAACGCGCTTGACCACCATTGCGGCGATGCCCGCGAGCACGGCCTTGGCCTGCGGGGACCCCAGTATGGCGATGAGCGGGTTCGACCCTTGCGGTTGCTCCCGAGGCTGGACGTCGCCACCGCCGAGCATATCCCGGAGCTGACCGGGCTTCCCATGCAGATCGGTGAGCACCTGACCCAGTTCCTTCGGTTCGGGCGTCACTTGTCGAGGCAGCGTCACGCCAAGCGCGGCGGCCCGTTCCTGCAGCATCTTCACGAACGCCGCCCGTTCTTCCGGTGACAGTTTGCCTAGCGCCTCAATCGCCGCCTGTGTGTACTGGTTAGGCGGCACGGCGTGTGAAACATCGCCATATCGTTTGAGAACCTCTTGATCGGAGTAGCCCTCGGACGGATGTCCTTGTTCGTACCGATTAACAAAGTCCCTGTAGTCTTTCTGCTGTTCGCCACCGCCAAGTAACTCGTCAAGGATACCCATATACAGCTCCTCTTACGCAAAGATGCAGCCCAGACTGCTTGCCCAAGGCATGACTCCATAGATCCGATCCGTATAGGGGACCTTGGTCCACCTCGCGTGCGCCAACTCAAACGTGATGTGCCGAAAGCACGCGGAATGTCCGCCATTGGCCGATAGCAGACATTGGCTATTGCACTGCACCTGTTAGCTTTGACCGTTAACGACTCCCTTCTGCGGCAATCGATCCTCAACCCCGCAGACTACATTGCCCTGAGCGTCCGCTCTTTACCCTCAGTTACAGTTGCAGGCCGTATAATACTGTTACACTTCTCCTTTATGAACCGGTCAGGTGTCGCTTGAGCGCTACTCTGCAAAAGAAAGAAGCGAGGGCCGCGTGAGCAACCCTCGCCTCCCTGTCACCGTGGCGAAGCCCGTTAAGACTCCGCCGTTAGGCATACCCGCCGAACGAATAAGCCGTCGTTCACGGGAGCATCGGCCCACCTTGGCGCTCTAGAATCGCCACAAGTGACCCCTATGTGCCTTCTTGGAGACAGCCGTTGGCGCGGCGCCGTCCAAGCATAGAGCAGCGGGTTATCCCATCTGGTGAACAGCAAAGGCTTTGCTGCGCACGGGGGGCCGCCATCAAAAATTGTGAGCCGACTTTTAATTGGTGTCGAGCACCTAAGAGCGGTTTTCGTTACGAATCCTCGAGGTTGTTGCCAGTTGGGCACATCACACGGGCGACGGCCGAAAATCATTCCGTGACTCAATGTCGGTTTCATGCGTGGGCGGCCATTGTCACCACCGCACCGTTGCCACCTATGTCGGGGGCCAATCACAAATTTAATGCGGAACCGATTATCATCCCACCACAGATGCAGCAGACATGTGCAGTGCACAAGCCCACGTCCGGTTTGGGCAAATAACGGACATTGCGTCACTTGTTCGATCACTGCGTCGGTGCGGTCGCGACGCTTAAATTGGAACAAGAACTCCGGAAACCTTGCTCCGTTGGCGAACGTTAACCAACGCACTCCTCGGAAGGGGACATTAGCCCTTTACCAGTGAGGACCTTTCCAGCGAGTGTCCAAAGTGGTCGCGTCGCAAGGTCCCCTTCGGCGCGGCTTTTTTTGCGCCTGCATTTTAGGGAATCGGTCGTTGCTTAGCGTGTTGGGTTTCCGTCGTCGGAGCGCGGCAATGCCAGCATTAACTTTTTTGGCGGCGGTAGGTTTGGTTCTCATTGCGTTGCTGTTCGTTGCAGATGCAACGCTAGAGCCAGGGTCGCCTGCCATTGTCACTAGCCAGCGCTCTGGTTTGCCTGCGCCCCAGTATCACAATGCGACAAGAACTGTGACGAATACACCCACGCCCGCGCCCGACATGACATCGCAAGCTGTGCTTGCTGCGCAACCCAAGTCGACGCCCGACGTCACGGCGAATATTGGTCCCGCAGCGCTTGCGGCGCGCGCCAAAGCCCCGCACGAAGGCAAGCGTGTCACGAGCTACCGACAGACCCGTTTCTTCGACAGATTTTCTATTAAGGGATACTAGGGTAGACCCCGGTCCGCCGTTTTCGTGGCGGGCCGCACTTGGCGCGCCGCACTTTCTGCCCGGGGTCGTTTGCAATGCATAAGCTCATGTCTACCGGCCGGATGCTCGGAGCCGCCGCCCGTGCGTTCATCAAGCGGATCCACGGGCAGGTCCCGACGTTGCTGGCGTAAAGTTCAAGGCTTGTTTGTTCTTTGTGTGGGCAACCGCGTTGATCCGGCGCGCGCGATGCTTGAATACCGTGCCAACAGTGCGCACACCCACATCGAATTGATGCGGGGTGCCCGGCCTTGGAGTGAGGTAGAGTGCCCAGTCACTTGGTTGGGTGAGGGCCTCCATGAATAAAGACAGCCGAACGCGCCGCACATTTTGGCGACTGCTTGCCGGGCTTCTATTCGCATTGGCGGTTCACACCGCGACCGGAGCCGAAGACGAAGACGCGCCTCCGATCAGCACCGGAAACGCACCTTCGATCAGCACCGGAAACGCACCTTCGATCAGCACCCTGCTGAAGCAAGGATGGCAAATTGCCGGTTTCAGCCAAGCCCTCGACAATCGTTCCACCTTCATCCTCTTCCGCCACCCCGACCAAGCCTATCTGGTTCAATGCAGGGCCGGCTACGACGCGACGCGCACGCCATCCACCTACTCGTTCTGCTATAGGCTCGAGTAGGCGCTGGACGGGACGCCCTCGTTATTGCGAGTGTTACACACAGCAACCATTTGCCAGCAAAAGGGCCGCAGCAATTGCCGCTGCGGCTCTTTTGCTGGGGCATGAAGCCTAGGCCGAAGTGGTTTGCATGCAGACCGTTGAACTTAGTAGGTCTGGCTTCGAACCCGACTTTTTTCCGTTTTTCCGGCTTCTATGCTGTTTGATTGTCGCAAGTCCTGTGCAGCACCCCGTGCCTGCGCTCTTGACCCTTCCGGTCTAATTCGACTTGAGCCAGCGCTTTCTCTTTCAGCACCAATTGCGGCGCGATCCTGCAAGCGCGTATTATGATTCATCGTGCTCCGGTGCACGCGATCTCTTCTTATAACGCCCCGCGTGTCTACGTTGGCATAAGTACGCCTCAACCGGTCGCCCGAAGAGTAAGCGTAGCTTCGGGAAGATCGAAGACGCGGCGCATACCCTAAGTCGTAAGCATAAGTGCGCACGCCCGGTCCGTACGCATTGCCATCATCGGGCACGTAACCGTACGCATAGCTATCATCAGGCACGTAACCGTAGGAACCGTAGCTATACTGCGGCTCATATGCGTAGCCCTGATACGCATAGCTCGGCGCGTAGCCATAGCCAGCAGCATAGGGGCCGCGCCAGTAACCGCCGTAATAAGGTGTCGGGCCAACGCCAATGCCGATGCCAAAACCCGGCACACCGAGCCACAAGCCCTGCGCGTTGGCAGGAACGACTGCTGCAGCCAATGTGATGGCGGCCGCAATTCCGATTCCAAGTGTTCTCATTCGAAACTCCCTTGTTTCGTGATTTTGCCCCGGGGGTGAACGCTAACCTCTTCCCCACAGTTCCTACCGTCGATGTTGGAACTGGCACATCATTCGTTAATGAAGAAAATAGAAGGAAAGCGCGAAAGTTCATCGACCCCATTGTCGACGCCGCTTTGCCACAGCGGTGACGGCGACCACCAACGAGATTAAAAACCGCTGATGCATCGCAGCCACACTGTCGTCGCAGCCCCCGGCCTAGCTTCAGGATTTTTATTTGCTGGCATAGTGCGCGCTAGCCGCCCATCAAAATACTAAACCAATAAAGTACACAATGCCGATTGCTGTAAATGCCGACCAAATAAGGACGCGTAAAGCTTTCTGATAAAGGGGCGCCCGCTGCCGCGATCGCTAGCGCCTTAGCGAAATTCGCTCGGGATGAACCAAGTATGGACGCTGCGCCGACAGTGACGCTCAGGTACGCGGCCAAAACGCTCGCAACGATCAGGGGTCAACGTCAAATCGCAGATTTGCCGCTACTAAACCTGTTGCGCGCTGGTCAGATAACGGCCGGATTCTATATTGACGGATCGGTGATTCTTAAGCCCACGCAAAACAATAAATAGATTGGCGCCCGCAGTTGAGCGGGGGCGGATGGGTTCACCCGCCCCCAAATTTCGTAATGAGGCTCGTCATAGCAGCAAGCACCCGACCCGGCAGTAAAAATCTTTTTGCGGGGCGAAGTGTCCGCAAGTGCCGAAGGTGTTGTAAGGTCGCTTGGGTCTTATCGGGGTGATTCGCCATGAAGCAGTGGACGGTTGCACTTTCCCTCGCGATCCTTGGAGCCGTCACAGCTCCTTTTGTTACTCACACAGTGAGAATGCGTCCCACCACAGAAACATGGATACCAATAACGCAAGATGAGAAAGAGCGCATTTCCGCCGAAATGAGCAAAACATCTAACTGCCGAACGCTCAGCGAACAATTCGATGCGAAAAAAAACATCGGTATTAAGCCGTCAGTCGAAGACTTTATGGATGTCATTTCTAGAGATTCTACTTGTCGCGACCAACTAAAGAGCTTGGAATTAGGAGGTCATGTGGAATCTCATCCATCCTTAGTTAAATATGTCGTACTCAATTTAGCTTCCGCGCTCGCGGGCTTTGGTATCGTATTCGGCGCAGCGATGGTTATTGCTTTTCCAATTCAACGCTATTGGCGGCGGCATAATACATAGACGTGCGTCGCCTGGATTTACCGAAGGGCGCTCTAAAAGGGGCCGCCGCGATCCCGCACCGCGGGACGTTGGGCCAAGGCCCTATTCAATTTGCGATCAACCGCGCACGCCCAGGGTTCCATAGGGTGTCTTAACCTGGACGGCCCCCTTGCCCTGTGATCCTGTCGCAAATCGAAACGAGCCGCGTGTCGCCTGGATCGCAATTGTACCGGTTGATTTATTCGGGTCGTACACGAACTTATCGAGCCGGACGCTCGATTTTGGTCCGACACTTAAGTTGCTGTGATCGTGAAATTGCAGGTCCGCCTGACCGGTGTCTCCGGTGTGAACTGTTTCTTTCGAATAAACGTTTGAACCACCTGAAAGCGGCCCTGCATGGCTACCTTCCGCCTGAGGTCTGACTGACGTGGCTTTGCCGATGGCTTCCTGACCATGTGTCGTGCTCGCTTGCAGTGCGAACAAGATCGTCAAAGGAAGCGCGTAAATCCAACTACGGTTACACATGTTCCTTTTCTCCTACACCGCCCGGGATTTCAACCGTGAATTTTTATCTCTTGCGATTGTGAGAATAGGCGCACCAGTCGCCGCTTCTGTGATGGTCATCACAAATATCCCGCTAGTGTGTGCTGGCCATCACAAAAAAGCGCTTTTTTAAGACGTTCCGTCGATAGCGCTAGTCGCCAGCTGGCGCCTTTGGTGTTTTGCTCCGACTGCGCGGTTGCGGTTGTGATGGCGATCACAGCCAACGGTTTCCAAATCAGCAAAGGTGTTTGCATGAAGGCCGTTCTACGAAACCTTCATGTCCCTTACTTCGCCCCGTCGGCATGGCGCTCACCACTGCCGGCGGGGTTTTCGCCAGCAGGTTCATCGGGAACTTATATAGCGAGGCTCAAGACTTGGATCGCAATACCGCCAGTCACTTATCGAAAAGATTGTTCAACAAATCATTGGCAACAACGATGACCCAACGCTCAGTGGATGTGTTCGGTCAGCGCTATGCCCTGAATGTCTACCAACACGCAGATAATCTTTGGATAGCTGTCGGCGAGTTTCTTGGCCACCAACTCAGAACAATAGACAGAACCGCGCTAAAGGCGGTGCGAGCCTGGCAGAAGGCAGCCATAGAAAAGCGATTGTTTGGCGACACTCAGACTGACGGGTCCGTTTAACAGCCTGCCGCGAGAGGTACGCGGTATTATGCCGCCAATATAATAGCTTTTTGTCCGGTTTAAGCCCAAAAGCGGACATATGTGGTGCAACTAGGGATGTCTGCTTTGGGCCAAAAGCAGACATATCATCATTCATCTTATCGCATCGGCGCGGTCGAAGCCGCCGTGGTGATCTCGACTATTTGCGACTATACATCTCTGACGAGCTGCGCCCGTTGTTACTGAAACAAACCTAAGCACTAAGTAGCCGCATGTCCGCTCTTGGCCCAAAGCCGACATAGGCACGTCACTTAATGTCGATTTTATGCGTCCTCATTTGTGTACCTCGGTACGATGCCTGGCCGTGAGCCTCGGGGTCGAACGTGAGGCGACGCGAGTTCATCAGCTTACTTAGCAGTGCCGCCGTATGGCCAATCACAACATACGCGCAGCGGCTGGTGTTGCCTGTGGTCGGCTTTGTAAATAGTGCGTCGTCCAAAGATCACGCGCAGCACTTGGCAGCCTTTCTCGAAGGGCTGCGTGATGGCGGTTACGTTGAAGGCCGCAACGTGACGATCGAGTGCCGTTGGGCTGAAAACCAAAATGACCGATTGTCCGGACTAGTCGCCGATCTGGTTCATCGTCGGGTCGATGTCATTGCAGCGACCACCACAGCGGCGGCACTCGCGGCAAAAACGGCGACCACTACCATTCCAATCGTGTTCGAGATCGGCGGCAACCCGGCCGAGCTCGGACTTCTTGATCAGAACAACATCACTGGTGTGGCCCAATTGGATATCACAGTGGCGCCGATCCGTTTGCAGCTGCTGCATCAGCTTGTCCCCAAGGCGGACGTCATTGCCCTGCTCGTCAACCCGACTAGTCCCATTCTTGCTGAGTTACATACAAAAAGCATCCAAGCGGCGGCGCAAACACTCGGACTAAAATTGCATGTCCTACATGCCAGTAGCGAACGCGACTTTGACGCAGCCTTCGCGCAAATTGATCAATTGAGGGTCGGCGGGCTCGTAATTGGTAGCGATCCGTTTTTCCTCGGTCACCAAAAACAGCTTGCAGCATTGGCTGTACGTCAATCGGTGCCGACGGTGTTCGCAACCCGTGAGTTTGTCGAGGCCGGCGGCCTAATGGGCTACGGAGGCAATTTCTTCGACGCTTATCGTGAGACCGGGTCGTACGTCGCTCGTATTCTCAAAGGCGAGAAGCCTCATGATCTGCCTGTCCTGCACGGTACGAAGGTGGAACTCTTCATCAACCGTAAAGCCGTCGAGGCGCTCGGCCTCAAAATCCCAAATAGACTCGACGTACATCCGGACGAGTTGATCGAATAGTGGCATGTCTGCGTTCAGCGCTGAAAGCAGACATGCCTTTTTGCACCGCATATGTCTGCTTTTCAGCCAAAGCGGACGTAGTTGGACAATTCCCCGTCTAGAATTTTGCGGATTGGCTTCCGAGTTTTAATTCCTACCGGGAGTCGTCCCCGCCTTCAGCCATTATGGCTAAGATTTTTGGATGGATGGAGTAACGGTCGCCATTGGCGACGACCACTTCGTTATCGACCATGCGCTTCAAGTTGCGGCGCAATGATCGCTCGACGGTGAAGCGGAAGACAAAATCTTCTCCAGCTGCCGCGCGGCGGATGGTGGCAAACTTCATCGGTTTCTCGCTTTCGTAGAGAAGCTCAAACAAATAGCGCTGCATCTACCCCGGCTCGCTGGACTTAAGGATTTAGCTGCTTTTTGTAGCACAGGCCTTGCATAGAAAACTTGTCTTACGGTGCCAGCTGCTTGGCAGGTCGAGCCACAACCGCTCTCGCACAAAGCGACCACAAGGCCGTTGGGACGTTGGCCTAAGCATCGGGTCTAATGGTCCGCGGCCACTAGCGGCTGCATCCTTAAGGGCGCCCAGGCCGCTGACCTGCCGGTGATACAGTCGACTAAATTCGAGTTCGTTATAAATCTCACGACCGCAAAGGCACTCGGCCTCACCATTATTCCTGCCGGCGTTCTCTCCATCGTCGATGACGTGATCGAATAGCGATCCCTTTTGCTGCGCTGCATGAGTCCGCTATTGGCCCAAAGCAGTAGTCCGCTATTGGCCCAAAGCGGTCATAAGCTTGTGCGCTGCACATGTCTGCTTTTGGGGGTAAAGCGGACATGGCCCAGATGGACCTCGGCGTTGGGTCTGCTCGGCTGGCGCAGGCGAATACGCGGTCCTCGACCTGCTTAGTGGGCGGGAGTAATGTGCAACTGGGCGCGGGGGTTCGGAGAATCGAATGATCACCGGACCGCAACAGCAACCTACTGACGAAGATCGTAGCGAGCGCAGGCGCGACGAAAAAGCGCTTGACGAGGCTTTAAAGAACACTTTCCCGGCGTCCGATCCGGTTTCCGTTGAGCAGCCAGTTAGCACATGAAAACCTGTCCAGACTGCAACGGTGATGGTGTCGTTGAAAAAGGCACGGACGATGAACGGCGATGTCCAACGTGTGGTGGCAGTGGTTTCGTACCGGATGACGATGACAGCCATGAGGAAATAATAAAAACATCGCCGATCCGCCGCGTCCGCTAGAGTCGAAAGACTGTCGATCTCATTTATCTATATGGCGACAGAACTCATTGGGTATCGCGACATGTCTCTTGAGCTTTGGAGAGAAATCACAGCCGAGTACAACGGCAGAAAGATCAAGGGTTCGTTTAAATTCATTGATGGCAGGGTGGACGTTAGAACGCAGCACGGAAGCAAGACAGATCAATTAGGCGGTCGTACGCCCGAGCAGGTGGCGAAGACTTTGCTCCGCGAATTGGCGCGCGATGGTAGGGCTTAAAGATCACGGCTATGACCGAACCCCCGAGTAGGACGGATTCTATTACGGTCGACGAGCTTTTGGGTATGGCGTAGGATGCTTACGCGCGCGAGCGCGATCATCGCCTGATGCCTCGACAAAGCAAAATCTCACGCGGTTAGCCCATGGCTTCCTTAAGCAGGCCAGGGAAATGCGGCGAAGATGTAATTCTAACGACCGTTTTTCATCTGAACAGATTTCGGAGAGAACGCGAGACGGCCTTTCCATTTCGGCAACTGCGCGAATGTCGGCTATTGGCCCAAAGCGGACATCCCAATCGCGCTGACGAATGTCCGCTTTTGGGGTTGCCGGTATGGTTGTGCAGCGTCAGTTATTCAAAGTCGCGAATAAGTAACGATTTCGTCACACATTGAACGCACGGTGCTCGCTCTGTTGCTCTGAGGAGCATTCTGTCGCTCTGAGGAGTATAGTGGAGTGTTTGCTGATGCGTCGTTCCCCGCGGCTTCCAAAACGCTTTCCTGTCGGAACGAAGTATATTCTCGAAAGCTGCGGGGGTTTCGTTCGGCGATACATTGAGTATCCAAGCGGGCGGCGCATCGAACTAGAGACCCGTAAGGCTCTTTCCTGTGGCTGCTTCGACAGCAGTATTGTGCCAGAGCTTGGTGCTGACATCCTCAATTCAGAGCCTGCAAAAATTCAAGGCGAAGTTTGATCTTCTATTTTTAGGAGTCTTTGATCTTGGGCTTCGTTCACGCTCCGACATCCTAGTTGCACCGCACATGTGCGCTTTCGGGGGTAAAGCGAACATGACTTTTTGCGGCGCAAATGTCTGCTTTTGACCCAAAGCGGACAGGGCTACGTCTGCAAAGTTGATTCGTGCCACTGCGCGCCCCTTCTGATGTGCTAGGCTTAGTCCATGTCGCCAATGGTTGCTGGTGACAGTGATAGCTCGCGCTTCCTGCATCTGGAACGGGGTCGAGGCGGTTTTATGGAAGTTGGTGAGTGGCTGCGAAACTTGGGACTCGGAAAGTACGAGCCCGAGTTCATCGAGAACGCTATTGACCTTGATGTGCTGCCGGAGCTGACCGAAGACGATCTTGAAAAACTTGGAATGCCGCTAGGTGACAGAAAACGCTTCATAAGAGCGATCAAGGCGACGGCTACAACTACAACCAGTTTACCAATCACGAGCGAAATCGGGCAGGCGCAGGGCAAATTCTCCCCGGTAACAGCTGCCGGCGAGCGTCGTCACTTAACCGTAATGATCTGCGATCTTGTTGGTTCGACTGCTCTGTCGGCCCGGCTCGATCCAGAGGACATGAGCGCGGTGATCGATGCATTTCAGGCCGCCTGCGCACGCATCACATTGGCCTTTGATGGCTTCCTTGCCGATTTCCGTGGCGACGGAATACTGGCCTACTTCGGTTATCCTCGTGCGCACGAAGACGATGCCGAGCGAACCGTGCGCGCGGCACTCGATATCGCTGCTGCTGTGGCGCGGCTGAATACCCCTGCGGAAGAACCGCTCTCGGTTCGCATTGGCATAGCCACCGGCTTAGTGGTCGTTGGCGGCCTCGGTGAGGGGCCATTGCGGGAGCATGCTGTAATTGGCGATACGCCAGGTCTCGCGGCGCGCCTGCAGGCCTTGGCCGAACCTGGAACCGTGGTCGTTGCCGCTTCGACCCGTCGCCTGCTGGGCGATCGGTTCCTTTTGCGTGATCTTGGCTTTCACGAAGTTAAGGGCATTGCCGAGCCAATCGCGGCTTGGGCAGTTGACGGCGTATCGGCGTCACAGAGCCGTTTCCAGGCGATCCATGCGACGACAGGCCTGACTGATCTCATCGGCCGCGAAGATGAGCTTGCTTTCCTTTTGGAACGTCAACGGCTCGCGTGGAAAGGCGTAGGACAAATCGTGCTGATCTCAGGCGAGCCGGGGATCGGTAAGTCCCGTCTCGTCACAGCGCTTGAAATGCGCATCGCTAATGCGTCGCACACGCTCTTGCACTACCAATGTTCACCTTACCACACCAACAGCCCGCTCTTCCCGTTCATCGCCCAACTGGAAGGCGCTTTGGGTTTCAGGACAGACGATTCATCGGAGAAACGCCTTGATAAACTAGAGGCGCATCTCGGCGCTGCACCGCACGTTCGGGACGCTATACCGCTTATTGCTGCGCTGCTTTCGATTCCGTTTGGCGATCGTTATCCCAAGCTGGCGCCCAACCCTGCACAGCAACGCCGGCGCACGTTCGCAGCGTTGCTTGATCAATTCGAGGGCCTGGCGCATCAGAAACCAGTCCTGTTCTTGTTCGAGGATGCCCAGTGGGCCGACGCCGCCTCACTGGAGTTAATCGATCTGACCGTCGAGCGCGTGCGCCAATTGCCGGTCCTTGCACTGTTCACCGTGCGACCGGAATTTGAGCCGCGTTGGGTTGGTCTACCCAACGTCAGTACTTTGATGCTCGGCCGTTTGAGCCGCAACAACGTCGAAAGCATAGTTACCCAGGTAGCCGGCGGGCTTGCTTTGCCGACCGAAGTAATGAGCCAGATTGTCGCCAAAACTGACGGCAATCCGTTGTTCGTTGAGGAGCTCACAAAGACGGTGCTCGAAGGAGGGATTCTGGTTAAGGACGCGGGCCGCTATAGGCTTGAGGGGCGTCTCCCTCCGCTCGCCATTCCCACGACCCTTCAAGACTCATTGATGGCACGGCTCGACCGACTCGCGCCGGTGAAGGAGATCGGCCAAATAGGAGCAGCGATCGGACGCGAATTCTCCTATTCTTTGATGCGCGAGGTGGTGGGACGCGACGAACCATCGCTGAAAGATGCCCTCGCCAAGCTTGAGCAGGCTGAACTCGTGTTCCGCCGTGGTGAGCCACCGGAAGCGGTCTACAGCTTTAAGCACGCGCTGGTGCGGGATGCGGCATACGAGAGTCTGCTAAAGAGTCGCCGGCAGCACCTCCACGGCCAAATCGCGCGCAAAATGGAAGAAAAATTTCCAGATATCGTAGTGAGCCAACCTGAAATCGTAGCGCACCACTTCGCTGAAGCCGGCCTCGTTGAACCCGCGGTCGCTTACTGGCTCAAAGCTGGCAATCTCGCACTTAGTCGATCAGCGAATGCTGCCGTTGGTCATTTGGAACACGGATTGAAACTGATCCCTCGCATCGACAACCCGATGCTCCGCAATAAGCTTGAGTTGCTACTGCAAACGTCGCTCGGCAACTCACTCCGGGCCATCAAAGGCTGGAGTTCTGACAGCGTGAAAAAAGCTTACACGCGAGCACTTCAGTTGTGCCGAGAAACCGGGCTTGATGAACACACTTTTCCCGCAGTGTTTGGGTTGTGGACCTGGAACTTCTTGCGCGCGACGCTTGAAGAGGCTCAAGCCCTCGCCGAACATTTGCTGAATACTGCTGAGAATGCAGGCGACTCTGTTTATAAGGTTCTCGCCTACGAAGCCTCGGGATTTACGTTGTATGGACAAGGGAAGTTTGCCGCGGCCCATACGGAGTTGGAACGCAGCATCAGCTTTTGTGAGGACAGTAGTTCGGCTTCATATCTTGACCTCTCAGCGCAAGACCCGCGAGTTCATGTAAGGTTATACGACGGCCTGACACTTTGTTTCCTGGGCTTCCCGGATCAGGCATTGCGACTATGCGCGGACGCCCGACGTCATGCTGATGTATCCCGACATCCGTTCAGCGAGGCAATGGCGCAAACCATAAGCCTCCGCGTACACCAGCTGCGCGGAGAGACAGCGATTGTTGCAGATCAGGCCAACGCTGCGATTACACTCTGCGAAGAGCATGAGTTCGTCCACTATCTAGCTATGAGTCGCATTTTGCGCGGATGGGCTAGAGCCCAGCAAGGAGACTTTGAGGAAGGTATCGCCGAGATTCAGGAAGGTTTGGACAAAGAGCGGGCAATCGGCGCGCTATTGTTTGAGGCGTATTCTCTGGGACTACTGGCTGACGCATGCGTAAAGAACAAACGCTACGTGCAAGCACTAGAGTTTGTGCAGCAGGTAAACCTCGATGAAGAGAACACCGAACACTTTTACGCAGCCGAAATACATCGTTTGCTCGGCGAAACATATCTGCGATCGACCAAGAATCTGGATAAGGCGGGGCATTATTTTTCAAAAGGCCTTAGAATCGCGCGCAAACAGAAGGCCAAATTACTTGAACTTCGACTTTGCCTGAGCATTTGTGACTTATCCGATCTGACGGAAAATTCCGGCACGTGCCGCTCTCAACTTGCCGAAACGTACCGATTTTTTAGCGAGGGTTTTGACACCGCGGATCTCGTTAGAGCCCGGGTAAGGTTGGAAAATTCTTAGAAAGCGCGCCACCGCAAAGATTAAGGCCACTATTGTTTGCTTGGGGGGCAAAGCAGACATGGCTGTTGCACCGCGAAATATCTGCTTGTGACCAAAGCGGACATCGTTTCGCGTCCATCGAGGCTCTTCCTGAGTCCCGCACATGTCCGCTTTCGGGGCCAAAGCAGACATGTCGTTTTGCGCTGCACATATCCGCTTATGACCCAAAGCGGACATTTTACTTCTGCTACTATTGGACCACCGTCCAACTCGATTTAAGGGATGGCAAGTCAGATACTTGCCTTGAAAAAATCCATGCACCAGCTCGAGTAGGGAGGTCCGCATGAAAGTAAAAGAAGCAATGCACAAGGGTGTCGAGTGGGTCGGCCCGGATACCCCTGTCACTGAACTCGCCAAATTGATGTGCACGCACAACATAGGCGCTATCCCGATTGGCGAGAATGACCGGTTAGTCGGCATGGTCACCGACCGTGACATCGTTTGCAAAGGTTTGGCACAGGAAGGTTTTGATGTGCATCGCGCGGCCGCGCGAGACGTGATGACTCCGGGCATCCATTGCTGCCGCGAAGATGACGATCTCGGCAAAGCGGTGCGGCACATGGAGGCGCTTGGGCTCCGCAGGCTTCCAGTGATCAATAAAGGCAAGCGGATGGTCGGCATGCTTACGTTAGGCGATGTCAGTGTTTTGGCCCCGAACGATTTGCTGTCGGAATACGTCAAACACGTGTCCGCTCATCACTGACAATCCGATTGCTGATGTCGGTATAAGTTGGGTGGTTACAGCACTCATTCTGGGACCGGGACGTCAAAAGTGTTCAGCGTGACTGACACAAGGCAATATACGCCGACGAGATAGGACAACTCTGCGGCACCGTGTAGGCCGAATTGCTCGACGGCGGCGCGATAGGTCAATTCCGGTAGTACACCGCCGTTTACGAGCGCGGACGCGAAATCATACGCCACGCTTTCCTGCGGGCTCAGGTTTGCAGGTCGCTGTCCGGCGACGATTGTTGCAAGCTTGTCGTCGGGCAGTCCGCGTTTCTCGGCGACGATGACGTGGGCATAAAGCTCGTATGCGGACCGAAAATGCGCACCTGTTACGAGAATTGCAACTTCGCGGACACTGGCCGGCAGCGAAGGTTTTGACACCATCGTTTTCACAAGCTCCCAGACCGGCTTGCCGAACTTGGGCTCGTGCAGCCACGGATTCCAAGGGCCAAGCAGGGCGCCATCACCGCCGATATTCGCGAAACCCTGAAAGTTCACGGCAATACCCTGCTTCATGTCCTCGTACAGAGGTTTTTGCTGCTCGGTGAGACTGGCTGGCTTTACGAGTGGAAGGCGCATATCCAACTCCAATTTTGATTGTCTCTTGACCTCGAAAGACAGCATCCAATGTCCGCTTTTGGGGGTAAAGCGGACATGACGTTTTGCACTGCAAATGTCTGCTTTTGGCCCAAAGCGGACATGGGGCCAGTTCCATATTGGACTAGGGTCCACCTCGATGGCGAAGCCGGTAAGTTGGATACTCGTTGGAATCATGGAGGGTGGCGACGTAAGTCCGCCGTGCGCGCCGTCGCTCTGTGCCAACCAACAACGAGGAGGCATTGATGGGCATCAGGATCGGGTCGCCGGCACCTGAAGCCGGAGCGGATTATTGGATAAGAGGCGCCCACGGACCCAAGCGTATGAGGTTAGCAGAGCATCGCGGTAAGTGGGTTGTGCTGTTCTTCTATCCACGGGATTTCACATTCATCTGCCCCACCGAACTCGTCGCGTTCGGGGAGTTGGAGGCGGACTTCAAGGCCGAGGAAGCGGTCGTCATCGGGGCTAGCACCGACAGCTACTTCAGTCACAAGGCATGGTTCGAAAGCGACGCGCGGCTGTTGCGCGTGAATTATCCGGTCCTGGCCGACACCTCCCATCAGCTCAGCAAGGGGTTCGACGTTTTATTGGATGACGGCGCGAGCCTACGAGGAACGTTCATTATCGACCCCCAGGGCGTCGTGCGCCACATGACGGT
>DATLJR010000321.1:0-19056 GCA_035538755.1 Pseudolabrys sp. | reverse complement strand
GCTTGAACTGTTGCCCAAAGCCAAGGCAGCTCGACCCGATGTTCCGGTCATTATGATCACTGCCTATGGCGATGCGGAGACCAAGCGCAAGGCATTGGAGAGCGGCGCTGATGCGCTTTTCACCAAGCCGATCGATTTTGGGATGCTGCGCAGCGAAATCGACACGCGGGTCGCACAAGCTGGCTGACCGCGTGCCCTGCGATTGCGCCTTGAAAAAAGCCTGGTGAACAGGGCGGAACTGGAGCCTTGACGATCGCCCCGGCGGGTGGGCTCTTTGCTTTCTGTTTATCTCCAGGGTCGGTAGAGATTAGTGAAGGCGACGCTTGGAGAGCGGGAGCGCCTGAAATTAAACACAGATCAATTTTCCTTGGCGCACGAATTTCGTCACATCGATATTCTTTGAGATGAAATTTAACTCTATCTGAGCGCTCAAACTCTTGAGTTGATTCGCAGTAAGCTCAAGTTTGTATTTGGAGGGTGTCCAGCTTATGCCGCCGATCGAGTCAATACGAGTTCGTGTTTTGGTGCCGGTGTAAAGCCCAGGCCGCAGAACGAGACCTGGCTCAAGTTCGACGGCTCGCGCAGCCTTAAATGTGATTTTCTTGGTCTGCACCTGTGGCATCGGCGCTCCCTCCTGCCACTGCGAGACTAGCATGGCCGCCAGTGCGTTGCTCCTTCCGGTGCTTCCTGTAATTTCCTCCGCACAACAGCGGAGTTACCCGGATGGCAAGCGCATCGACATAGCCAATGGCGGACATTCAGGGCGGACATAGGGAATGTACTGCTAGCGCCCGCCAGAAGTGGACGGCGATGACGACCGCGTCGTCGTACTGGAAGCGAACCAACGCTTTACAAAATTTATTCATCCGTTCGGCCCTGGTCTCGAGATCGATACCCGCGGGCTGCAGCCACTGTCGCCGCGTCGAGGTCGAGCGAGCGAATGACGCGCACCGGCTCAGCCTCGGCGGCCGGCTCGCGATCGCGCTGTCCCTTCTTCCTCGCGCCGCGCGCGGCATTCGCATTTTCCAAGATATGATCGCCTAGGCTCTTCATTTCGCGCCTCCCTTACTGCGTATTTATGGGAGGCCGCCGTCGACTTCATGGGGCCGGATTCTCTAAGATGGTCGTCCAGCCTTCGGGATGACCCGGCCATGGCCGACTCCCCGGGCGACACGGGAAACTCTCGCCAACATCCGGAAGGCCTGGCGACTACTTCACAGGGCAACGGTTCGAACCGCAGGCCGCGCCGATCGTTCTCAAAATCAAGAAATGCCCAGGTAAGCGGTGGGGCCGAATAACTCAGATGCAGCCGAGCGACCTGCAATACCTCCCGATCAGCCCGCTGTACTTCTCGGCGCTCATCGGGCTGTTCGTCATCGTCCTGCTGCTGATTCAGATTGGCGCGATCCGCTACGCCTACCTGCGACTGGGCGTCAGCTCGGGAGCGGCTTTAGCGTTGCTGCTCGGGTCGCTTATCGGCAGCTACTTTAACGTCCCGATCGCCCAGATCCCGGGCGAGCGGGTCCTCTCCGGGCGGGAGGTCTACTTCTTTGGCATGCGGTACGTGGTGCCCGTAGTCGTGCACTGGCCCGGCACCGTCGTAGCGGTGAACGTAGGGGGCGCGATCATTCCCACGATCATGTCCGCATACCTTCTGCTCAAACACCAGTTGTGGGCGAGCGGCTCAGTGGCAGTCGCGATCTTGACGATCGCCTGCTACCTCATCGCACAACCGGTACCCGGCATCGGCATCGCGCTGCCCGTTTTCGTTCCCGCTCTCGTCACCGGGATCGTCGCGGTGCTTCTGTCGCGCGAGCATGCGGCGCAGCTCGCCTACATCGCGGGCAGCCTCGGCACTCTGATCGGAGCAGACCTGCTCAACCTGGGCAGCATCTCTGGTCTCGGCGCGCCGGTAATGTCCATCGGCGGCGCAGGGACCTTCGACGGGATATTTCTAACGGGCATCCTCGCAGTGCTTCTTGCGAGTCTGACGGGCCGAGCGAGATCGCCAAGCGCGTAATGACGTCAGACCAGCCGTGTTCGCAAACATTAGTTTTTGCGGGGTGATGCGGCCCGATGTGGTGACAAGATTTCCTCGACTTTTGTTTTCTTGGTAGGAAGCCGCGGATTTCTCTTTGAGCAGATGAAGGGCTGTTTATTGAAGACCTTGAACCTCCCGCAGTCGGCAGCGAAATGGTTTCGTGAACACCGCCTTGGCGAGTTTAGCCGATGGGTTTTACCGAGTTGGCGATCGTGACCATTCCGGAATAGACGCGTATCCCCGAGGATCGTGCGCAGGTACGATCGTGAGCTGAGGGTATCTTATCGCGATTGCGCTCATCCGGAGCAGAGACTGTCGCAGCAGTATCGGAATCTCACCAAGGGTTCTTGACTCGAACCAAGGGCGCTCTTCTCGCTCAAGAAGCCCTTCGAGTTGCCAGACCAGGTCACCCACGAAGGCATAGCGAGCGCCACCTGACAGCGTGATGAATACCACAACCGATCCAGGCGTGTGGCCTGGTGCAGGAACGATCACGATGGAGCCATCGCCATACAAATCGCGGGATTGAGTAAAGCCCATGTAGGGCCCGCCATCGAACGCGTACTCCTGAAATACTGCATTCATGCTTCTAGCGTTCGCGGTCGCCCAGCCACCCTCGTCAATGAAGCGGTGCTCTGCTGCTGTCACCAGCACGGGCACGCCAGGGAAATCAGGTACGCCGCTGATATGGTCCCAGTGCGCATGGGTCAGAAGAATGTAACGCAACTGCCTCCGATCATAGCCTGCGGCGTCGAGCTGGTCGGCGGCTGCCTGAAACCGCACTAGGTCCGTCCCCAGACGAAATAGGAACGGGAACTCTCTCATCTGCTCCGCGATCATTCTGCCAAGACCTGTATCGATCAGGAGGTCGCCCCGCGGATGCCGAACGAGCACGGCGGTCGATACGGAGTCGCGTTTGTCCCAAGGCGAGCCACCGCGGTAGGCGAAGGCGGCAGTGCGATGGTTCACCCCGGTCGGGAGGGCGTAGATCGCCATGCCGTCGGGTGGTGATGCTTGCGGTAACGGGTCCGATATGGGCGACGGTGCCAGGAGCGGGGAGGCCGCGTAGGTGCCGACGAAAATCAAGAATGCAATCTGGGCCGCCAGCGCGAAGCCTCCCGAGATCCAGTGGCGGCGCGCGATGACCCAGCAGTCGCAAGCCGGAATGGCGACTGCTAGCGCAATGCCAGTTGCCAGAAAGTAAGGGGAAGGCCGACCGATATAGAGCGCGGTGAGCAGGCCGAGCAGAACCGGCCCTGCAACAGCGACAAGACGCGGGAATGCCCCACCGACTTTCGACAAACGCCCCATGATGCCATCGTAGTAAGGAGAAGTGCGTGCAATCAATCCCGCAACGATAAGACGACCAGCGGAAATTCCTCGGGGACATTGTTGAGATCAAATTTACGCGTCACAGGCCTAAAGACTAAGTAAGACTCTTCCGAGAGCGATTTCCGGACGGGAATAGGCCTGAGCATCACCGACAACTGCGAGGCAATATGTGAAAATTTCGATCCTGGATGATTATTTCGATACACTGCGAACCTTGCCTTGCTTCTCAAAGCTGGCCGGTCATGAGATTGAGATTTGGAATGATCACGTACAGGACGCTGACGTCCTCGCTGGTCGTCTAAAAGATACTGAATGCCTAGTGCTAATCCGTGAGCGCACTAAAATACAGTCAGCATTGCTTGAACGTCTGCCCAAACTTAAGCTCATCAGCCAACGAAGCGTCTATCCACACATTGACGTTGAGGCCTGCACGCGCCTTGGCGTTGTCGTGTCGTCAAGCCAACACGTTGGCTCCCCCTCGTACGCTGCAGCCGAGCTTACATGGGCGTTGATACTAGCGTCGGCACGTCAGCTTCCGCAGCAGATGGCATCGCTCAAGGCTGGCAAATGGCAAACCGGCGTCGGTATGACTTTGCGCGAAAAGACTCTTGGCATTTTCGGTTATGGCCGCATCGGCGCGACCGTTGCCGGCTATGGTAAAGCGTTTGGCATGAATGTGCTGATTTGGGCACGCGAGGAGTCGCTTGGACGAGCGCGCCTCGATGGGTATGCGACCGCACGTAGTAAGGCAGAATTTTTTGAGACGTGCGATGTCATTTCATTGCATATGCGATTGGTCCCCGCGACGCGCCACATTGTCCAAGCCGCCGACTTAACGCGCATGAAACCAAACGCGATTTTCATCAACACGAGTCGTGCGCAGTTGATAGAGCCGGCCGCGTTAGTCGCCGCGCTTGATCAAGGCCACCCGGGCTTTGCTGCCGTCGATGTATTTGAAGACGAGCCGGTGCGCAACGTGACTTTGCCGCTGCTGCAGTTTAAACAGGTCGTTGCGACGCCACACATCGGTTATGTAACGCGCGAGGAATTTGAGATGCAGTTTAGCGACGTCTTTGACCAGATCGTTGCGTTTGCAATCGGAAAGCCGATTAATGTTGTCAATCCTGACGTGCTGCCGGCCACCGGTCGGCGTTAAGGTGGAGGTAGTTAAGCGAGTCCGATGCAATGTCTGCTTTTGGTTCGGGATAGCTGTCGGAGAAGAAAATGTCTGATGCAAATCGGCTGCTACATCTTCGGATCGCTCTAGTT
Source organism: Pseudolabrys sp. (assembly GCA_035538755.1). Taxonomy (GTDB): domain Bacteria; phylum Pseudomonadota; class Alphaproteobacteria; order Rhizobiales; family Xanthobacteraceae; genus Pseudolabrys. Next base: position 14,414 of record DATLJR010000321.1, on the reverse strand, counting down.
GTCATCGGCCTTACGGCCATATTCGGCTTTGATCCATTAAGCATTGTGTGACCCTCCGGCTGGGCGTGGGTGCTAATCTGGACGCTGTTTCCATATTGCGCCCTTTCTCGAAGGATTGACCGGCTGCACCTGCCGTCCGTGAAGTTGACGGCACAGAATGTTCGTTGCGAATTTGCGATGATTTACATCAAATGGCTGAAGGCGGATATGGCCGCTCTCGCATTGGCCCATGGTCCAATTCGATCGTAATAGTGCAGCCCTTAAATTAGGCGACGTCTGGGGTGGGTGAGGCCGTAAACATGGAGGTCATCATGCCCTCGCAAAGCAGTATGCATTTCTATTTCAATTGGGCGAAAGAGCGGATCGACGAAATGGATGCCATTCTGGCATCGCTCGAAGCCAAAACTAACCAAGTGCAGGGCGACTCTCGAGCGAAGGCCGACCAATACATCGCGGACTTGCATAAAAAACGTGACATGTTTCAAGAGCTCGTTAAGAAGCAGACTGATGCCGGTGAGGCCGCTTGGTTGAAGTCCAAGAGTCAATTGGAAAACAATTGGAACGGCTTTGAAGCGGAAGTGAAAAAATATATCGAGACTTTCGGGAAGCAACTCAAATCCCAGCAGACCACTTTCCAGGACGCAGCGGCAGCTCAATTAAAGGCTTGGCACGATGCAGCTGAGAAGATTCAGAGCGCCGCCGCAAACTTAGCCGCAGACCGGCGTCCCGACATTGACGCGGTCTTGAAGCGGATGAAGGCTGACGCCTCTCAAGCGGAAGCAAACCTGCAAAAGCTAACCCGCGCAGGAACGGAATCCTGGACCGCCCTGAATGGTGCTTTGTCAGAATCACGCGCGGCGTTCGATCGCGCCAATCAGTCCGCGTGGGATGCCTTCAAACGCGCCGCTATTCCGGGGGCATAATAGAGCGGATCAAGGGTCGGCAGCAGCAGACGTCGCGGACTCATTTCCGTGGCGATGTCCGCTGTTGGCCCAAAGCGGACACGCGCTTGTGCACTGCGAATGTCTGCTTTGGGGGTAAAGCGGACATCGACTAATGCGCGGCACCGCATGCTTGTCTATGTGTTCGTTGGCTTATCCTTGTTCGCGCGGCGGCAGGGTTTATCGAAGCTGCGATGGCGTTCCGGTAGATGCGTCTCCTAAGATCAATTGGAATTTGTCAGTGCTTCGGTTCTTGGGTTCGTCTCCATGAAACATATCGGATTTCTTTCGTTCGGACATTGGACCCCTTCGCCGCAGTCACAAACACGATCAGCATCCGATGCGCTTCTGCAATCGATCGAGCTCGCGGTCGCCGCTGAGGCGCTCGGCGCCGACGGTGCCTATTTCCGCGTTCATCACTTCGCGCGCCAGCTCGGCTCCCCTTTCCCATTGCTGGCGGCATGCGGTGCCAAGACCAAGCGCATCGAAATTGGCACCGCGGTCATCGACATGCGCTACGAAAATCCAATGTACATGGCGGAGGATGCGGGCGCCGCCGATCTCATCGCCGGCGGTCGTCTGCAGCTCGGCATCAGCCGTGGTTCGCCTGAGCAGGTGATCGATGGCTTTCGCTACTTCGGCTACGTGCCGCCTCAGGGGATGACTGACGCCGACATGGCGCGGCGCCACACCGAGGTCTTTCTCGAGTTGCTGCTCGGCAAAGGCTTCGCCAGGCCCAACCCGAGCCCGATGTTTCCGAACCCACCCGGCCTCCTGCGCCTCGAGCCCTATTCCGAGGGTCTGCGAGAGCGCGTTTGGTGGGGCGCCGGCACCAATGCGACGGCGCAATGGGCCGCCAAGCTCGGCATGAACCTGCAAAGCTCGACGTTGAAGATCGACGAGAGCGGCAAGCCGTTCCACATCCAGCAAGCGGAGCAGATACGGCTTTATCGCGCGGCGTGGAAGGAGGCCGGACACACGCGCGCGCCGCGCGTGTCGGTGTCACGCAGCATCTTTGCGTTGGTCGACGATCGCGACCGAATGTATTTTGGCCGCGGCGGCAAGGAGGGCGACCAGGTCGGCATGCTCAGTGCCACCGAGCGCGCAATTTTCGGCCGCAGTTACGCCGACGAGCCGGACAAGCTGATCGCGCAGCTCAAGGCGGATGAAGCGATCGCCGAAGCCGATACGCTGCTGCTAACTGTGCCGAACCAGCTTGGCGTTGACTACAATGCGCATGTCATCGAGGCGATCCTCAAGCACATCGCGCCAAGGCTAGGGTGGCGATGAAACTTTTTTCCGGACTCGCGCTTCCGGTATCTCACTCGGGGTGCGCTGAAGGGCTGGAGCGGGAAGCAATCCAGACGCCGGCGATAATCAGTGCAAATCCAAAAATATGAAAAGTCGACAGGTGCTCGTTCAACAGGACACTGCCAAAGATCGCCGTGTAAAGCGGAACCAGGTGCACGAACGGTCCGGAGCGATTGGCGCCGATCAGCTGGACGCCGCGATTCCATGCGGCAAACGCGAGCACGCTGGGAAAAATGCAAACGTAGACTATTGCGAAAACGGTCAGCCAAGTCGGTTTGAACGTAATGCCTGCGGCCATTTCCCAGAGCATGAACGGCAACGTCGTGAGCGCTGAGACGGCGCCGAAGACAAAGATGAAGCTCATCCAGTGCATCGGCGGGCGCTTGCGCAGATAAACGGCGTAGACGGCGAAGACCATCATGTTGGATACGATGATGATATCACCCCAATTGAACCGCAGGTGTTGCAGGTTGCTCAGTTGGCCTTGCGCGATGATGACCAGCACGCCGATCGACGAAATAAGGATGCCGCAGAGCTGAACCGGCGTGACGCGGTCGTGGAAAATGATTCCGCCAGTGGCGATGATGAGCACGGGCACCAGCGAATTGAGGACTGAAACGTTGAGCGCCGTCGTGTATTGCAGGCCGATATATTGGCCGGCTGTGAAGAGTGCTCCGCCGACGATTCCGAGCCAGAGCAGAATGCCCCAGTGCGTGCGGATCACCGGCCAATCACTCTTGATATGCGGGAACGCGAAGAGCCCGAGCGCAATGGTTGGCAGGAGCCAGCGCACCGTTGAAATGCCGATCGGCGGGACCTCGCCGCCAATGGCGCGACCGACAATGTGGTTGCCGGACCAGAATAGCGCGGCAAGCGCCAGCAATAGATAAGGATTGTCGTGAATCCAGCCGTGCTTGGCCGGCACTTTCTCTTTTTCACCGGTCATAGGCGGGTGAGCCAACAGAGCAGGGCAGCAAGAACGGCCGCCGCGACGCCAAAGCCGATCAGCGCAATCTTGCCGTCGACGATGCGGTCGGGAAAAATCTGCAGCGCCAGTGGCGCGAGCAGGATCGCGGCACCCCCGCCGATCACCGCCGCGTACCAGGGAATGGCCATCCACGCCGCGGCGGTCGCGGCGACAACGGAGCCTGCGGTCACGATGATCGAGGTCCACAACACCGCGGGACCGGAGCCTTGTGCGATTGCCGGAAGCCGCGAGGCCTTGGGAAAATGTCCGCTTGCCGACAGGGCCTGAAGGGATGCGAGCAACATCAGCGTCACGAATATGATGAGCGGGACGATACTGGCCAGCGACATGTTTTTTTGCACCCGGCGGGATGGCTTGACCTCAAGAAAGCAATCTCCGTAACATACGAGACATATATCAGCGGTACATGCAATCGCCGCGGCGAGGAAAAATCCAGGAGGCCCGATGTCGAGCGCGGATGTCGCAGCCAAGCCGGCTGCAAAAGCAGCCGAGAAGAAGTCTGACGGCAAAGCCGACGGTAAGCGCGAAAAGCGCACCATCACCGAGATCCGCGAGTCAAAAAAGACCGGCGAGAAGATGGTCTACATGTCGGTCCCCGACTACACCTCGGCGCAATGGGCTGAAATGGCCGGCGTCGATGTTGCCGTGCTCGGTGACAGCCTGGCGATGATCTCTCACGGTCACCGCAGCACAGTCCCGGCGACCATGGATATGATGGTCATGCATGGCCAGGCGGTGCGCCGCGGTGCGCCGAACACATTCATGCTCGGCTGCATGCCATATCAGAGTTACCACACCGTCGATCGTGCGCTCGCCAATGCCTCGCGGTTTATGCAGGAGACCTTGTGCGACGCAGTCAAGCCGCAGGGCGGCAAGTCGCAAGCGCATATTCTCAAGGCGCTGGTTGATGCCGGCATCCCTACCGCCTCGCACATTGGCCTGACACCTCACACCATCGCGATGTTCGGCGGTTTCAAGATCCAGGGCCGCACGGCCGACGCTGCGATGAAGATTCTCGAAGATGCGCTCGCGATCGAAGATGCGGGCTGCTTCATGCTGGAATTCGAAGCCGTGCCGGCAAGGATCGCGAAACTGATTTCCGAACAACTGACGATTCCGACAATCGGCATTGGTGCAGGTGTCGGGACCGATGGCCAGATTCTCCTCTGCTACGATCTGCTTGGCGTCTTCACCGACTTCAAGCCGAAATTCACCAAGCGCTTCGCCAAGCTGACCGAGGTAGCTGTCAACGGCATCAAGGAATACGTCAAGGAAGTCAAAGAGGGCACGTTCCCCGACGATGACCACTCCTACACGGTGAACGATGCCGAATACGACAAGTTCGCGGCGATGGTCGCGAAACGAAAGCACATCTGACGTGGCGCGCGGGCAGGCATCGGCGGCGAAGCGTTCGCGGAACTCGGCGCAACGGGCCTCCGTGAGTGCCGAGACCTTGACGGAGCGCGCTTATCGCGCGCTTGAAGAAGAGATCGTGACGTTGCGCCTGAAACCGAGCCAGGTGCTGTCGGAACAAATGCTCTCGGCAACGTTCAAGATTGGCCGCACCCCGATTCGGGAAGCGCTGCAGCGACTCGCTCGCGAGGGCCTGGTCGCCATCCTACCGCGCAAGGGTATTCTCGTCTCCGACATCAACCCTCGTAATCAGCTGCTCGTTCTCGAAGTACGACGCGAACTTGAACGCCTGCTCAGTCGGGCCGGTGCCGAACGGGCGACCAAGGAGCAACGAGAGCAGCTGCAAGACATCGCCCGAGGCATGGATCGGGCCTCCAAGGCCAATGACGATATCGCCTTCATGCGGCTCGACCGCGAGCTCAATCGCCTGATGATCGAGGCCGGGCACAACGACTATGCCGCACGCTCGATGAAGCTCCTTCAGGGTCTGTCGCGGCGCTTCTGGTACATGCACTACCGGGAGGCCGCCGACCTGCCCTTGTGCGCGCGATTGCACGCAAACCAGGCCCGCGCCATCGCGCAGGGCGATGGCGATGCCGCTGCTCGCGCCAGCGACAAGTTGATGGATTACGTCGAAAATTTCACGCGCCGCACAGTCTCGGTCTAACGCCATGAAAACATACGCGGGAAAACGCACGATTGACGGGCTTGTGGTTACGGCTGACGGCCAGCCCTTGCCCGAGCATTACGAGGTCAAGCGTTTCACGAAATACGGCTTTGAGTGGACGTACGAGGGTGAGAGCCCGCAACAGTTGTCCCTCGCGATTCTCTACGATCACCTGGGCGACAAGGAACGCGCCATATTGTTGTCGGAACCGTTCATGAAAACGGTGATCGCCAATCTCGACAACGACTGGAGTCTCACAAGCGCGGACATCGACGCTTTCCTGAAGGGAGCCAAGGCCCATTGATTTTGAGTATGCTTGTTGGTGACATGCGTCTGATATATCATCTGCGAGGGAAACAACGATAACCGCCTCGAGGCGGGGTCACACGGGAGGACTTCAATGGCAATTTCACGCCGCAGGCTTCTTGCATCCGCCGCAGCACTCGGCGCCGTCTCCGCTTCCACCGGCATCTTCGCGCCCGCGATCGCGCAGAGTAAGCCGCTGCGCGTCGGCATCCTGGCGCCGCGCTCGGGGATTGCCGCAGCGCCTGGCGAGAACGGCATCCGCGCCACACAGTGGGCGGTTGAAAGGTACAACGCCAAGGACGGAATCGGCGGCCGCAAGGTCGAACTGGTGATCGAGGACGAGTCGACGCCCAAGGACACGATCGAGCGGTTCAGCAAGCTCGTGCAGCAGGAAAAAGTCGACTGCGTGCAAGGCATCGTGTCTTCCGGCGTCGGTCTCGCTCTAGGACCGGTCGTCGAGGAAGCCCGCGCTTTCACCATCTATTGGGACGGTACAACTCAAAACGGCGTCGACGAAACAATTCCCGATCCGAAATATCTCTTCCGTTCGACCGACAACGAATGCGAGGCGATGATGGCCTCGTTGCTCACGATCAAGCACTGGAAAGGCAAGTTCGCCAAAGTCGCGGGGATTAACCCCGACTATTCGTACGGTCGCAACAACATGGCGGCGTTCATTGCCGTGCTCAAGCGTTTCAACATCGAGCATGAAGTGGTGACCGAGCAGTGGCCGAAGGTCGGCACCATGGACCTGACCAGCCATGTCGCCGCGCTCAAGGCGGCAAAGCCGGACCTGATTTTCTCCTCGTTGCTGTTCGCCGATCTGCCCGTATTCATGAAGCAGGCGCACGCCGCCGGCTTGACCGAAGGCACCAAGCTCGTCTTCCCGGCGGCGGGCTGGCAGCACACGCTGATGAAGAAGGAGTTCACGCCCGAAGGCATGCTGTTCGGGCACAACACACTATACTTTGCCAACCCGAAGAATTCCGCGACGGCGAAGGAGTTCGTCGCCTGGTATGGCGACAAGTTCAAGGATTACCCCGAGTGGGAAGCCGATCGCGCTTATTTCGCAGTCGAATCCTACAAGCAGGCGGTCGAGAAGGCGATGAAGGCCAAGGGCGGCAGCTGGCCGTCGCAGGATGACGTAATCCAGGCGATGGTCGGCCTCGAGATCGAGAGCCTCGGCGGCAAGGGAGGCTGGCGCAAGGACAAGATCGCCGACCAGACATTCGTGCAAGGCTTCACGACGCACAAAAACAGCTACGATTTTGTGACGCTGGCCGAGCCCTTCGACACGATGTACTCGGCCGACTTGCAGAAACCGCCTGGGGCGAATTTCTGGGAGTGGATCAAGACGGCGCAGTTCAAGATCTAGTTTGCCGACCTGATGTCGGCCTTTGCGAATATTCTGGCCGGCGGCGTATTTCACGCCGCCGTCTTGTTTCTCGTCGCGGCGGGCTTGCAGCTCGTCTTCGGCGTGCAGAAAATCGTCAATCTCGCCTGCGGCTCCTTTTACGCGCTCGGCGCGTATTTCGGCATCACATTCATCGGTTATGCGTCGCAGTATGGCGTGTCGCCGTGGCTGATCCTGCCAGGGCTGATCCTGTCGGGGGTGTTGCTCGGCTTCATCGGCCCTCCGATCGAGCGCTTGCTCCGTACGGTCTATTCCCGCGACGAAAGCTTTCAATTGCTGCTGACGTTTGCGCTCGTCCTGATGTTTCAGGACGTCTTCAAGTTCATCTGGGGGGCCAACCCGCGCTCGCTCGACAGTGCCTATCTCATCTATGGCACCATCAGTGCCGGCGACTTCACCATGCCGGTCTACAATCTGCTGGTAATCCTGGCGGCGATCGCCACCGCGGCGGGGCTCGGTGCGTTCCTGCAACGCACGAACTACGGCCGCATTCTGCGGGCTACCGCCGAGAACCGCAGCATGGCGGAAGCGCTTGGCGTTGATGTGCGCCGAATTTATTCGGCCGTTTTCACGCTTGGCGCCGTGCTCGGCACCACGGCCGGCGCTCTTGTTGTACCGACGTCTGCGGCCTCGCTCGATATGGCGATTGAGTTTGTCGTCGAAGCTTTCGCCGTCGTTGTGATCGGCGGTCTCGGTTCTATGCGCGGAGCGCTCATCGGCGCGGCAATCGTGGGACTGATACGCGCCCTTTCGATCGTCTTCTTTCCAGAATTCGAGGTCATCGCGATTTACGTTATCGTGATCGGCGTTCTGATCTTCCGCCCGGCAGGCCTGTTCGGGAGGGCGTTGGCATGAGGGGTCCGCTTGCGGTTGCGCTGGTGGGGGCGGTGGCGTTCGCGCTGCTGCCCTTCATCGTACCGGCTTACTACGTCGGCCTGATGATCCCGTTCTTCGGCTATGCCATCGCGCTGCTCGGATTCAATCTGTTGTTTGGCTACACCGGCCTGCTGTCCTTCGGCCACGCAATGTTTCTCGGCATTGGCGCCTACGGCGCGGCCGTGATGACCGGACTCGGATTCAAGTCGTTCGAACTCGTGCTGGTTGCGGTCATTCTGGCATCGGCCGCGATTGCGCTGCCGATTGGGTTGCTCTGCGTGCGCTATGTCGGGATTTTTTTCGGGATGCTCACGCTCGCCTTCGGCATGCTATTCCACTCGTTCCTATTCAAGTTCTACTACGTCACCGGCGGCGACAGCGGTATGCGCGTCGCGCGGATGAAAATTCTTGGGTTGGAATTCGCCAAGTACAACAAGATCGAGTTTCTGGCGGGGCCCTTCTACTACTACTGCCTTGCCCTGCTGATCATCGGCGGTTTCCTGATGTGGCGGGTCGTGCATTCACCGTTCGGATTGCACCTTCGAACCATTCGCGACAACGCGCGCAAGGCTGAATATCTCGGCGTGCACGTGCATCGGTTTCGTCTTGCCGCGTTCGTCATATCGGCCGCCTTCGGCGCCGTAGGTGGCGCCATTCTTGGTTTTCGCGTCGGTCTCGCCGATCCCGATCTCGTCTACTGGACACAGTCCGGCCAGCTCGTTTTCATGGCGGTGCTGGGTGGCTTTGCGAATTTTTTTGGTCCTATCGTCGGCGCGCTCAGCTACATCCTGCTGCAGGATCAATTGCAATCGCTCACGCAATACTGGCGTTTCGTTCTCGGAGCGATCCTGGCGCTCATCGTCATCGTCTTTCCTCAGGGCATTGCGGGTCTCGCCGCGCAACTCAAGCGTTTCGTTGGGGGGAGGCCTGCATGACCGTGCTGCTGGAAACCCGCAACGTCAGCAAATCCTATGGCGTGTTTCGTGCGCTCGATCAGGTCACCCTGGCCGTGCACGAGGACGAACTCGTGTCGGTGGTTGGTCCGAATGGCGCCGGTAAGACGACGCTCGTGAATTTGCTTACCGGACTGTTGGAGCCCACTGCGGGCGAAGTTCTCTTCATGGGCAAGAATATCGCAGGCGTCGGACCGGTCGCCCTCGCCGACCACGGCCTCGCGCGTGCATTTCAGCTGATCCAGATTTTCCCTCAGCTGACCGTGCGCGAGACCATCGCGGCGGCTGTCGTCTCGCGACAGAAAAAGCGCTGGCGGTTCTTGTCTCGTCTTTCGGCTGATGCAGGGATCGATGTACGTGTGGCCGAGGTCGCCGATATCTTCGGGCTCGGGCCTCGGCTTGATACTGTTGCCGCAGCGCTATCGCAGGGGGAGAAGAAACTGCTGGACGTCGCCTCCGCCTTTGCGCTCGATCCGCAAGTCATTCTGCTCGATGAACCGACGTCGGGTGTGTCGACATCCGACAAGCACGGCATCATGAAGACCTTGATGGCGGCTGCGAAACGCGCCGGCGTCAAGGCGATCGTGCTGGTCGAGCACGACATGGACCTGGTGGCGGCCTATTCGCGCCGCATTATTGCGCTCTCGGAGGGACAGGTGCTGGCTGATTTGCCTCCGGACCGGTTCTTTGCCGATCCGCATCTGATTGAAACCGTGATCGGGCGGCGAAAGGGGCATTGATGCTTTCGGTTCGCGATCTCGTGGTGGATATCCAGGGCAGCCGTGTCCTGCGGGACGTCTCGTTCTCGGTAGGGCAGGGCGAGCTTGTGTGCTTCGTTGGCCGTAACGGTGCGGGCAAGACGACGACGCTGCGGAGCATTATGGGCTTCCACAAACCGGTCTCCGGTACCATCGAGTTTGAAGGACAGACCATTGTTGGCCTGCAACCTTTCCAGATCGCGCGGCTTGGTGTCGGCTATGCGCCGGAAGAAAGCGAAGTGTTTGGCGAACTGACGGTGGCTGAGAACATCGCCATGCCGACTTGGACTGGTTCCAACCCGCGGCCGGCCGAAGAGCGCATCGCCGCAGCTTACAAGGTCTTCCCGCGGCTGGAGCGTTACCGCGAACGTGGCGGGCAGGCGCTGTCGGGCGGTGAGCGCAAGATGGTGTCGATCGCGCGTGCACTCGCGCTCGGACCAAAACTTCTGCTGCTCGACGAGCCGACCGAAGGGCTGTCGCCGGCGATCGTGCCGTCGATCGTGGAGGGGCTCGGCAATATCCGTGCCTTCGGCCACGCGGTATTCATTGCTGAATCGAATATCCACCACGTGCCGGATTTCACCGACCGCCTCTATGTCATTGAACGCGGTGAGATAATCTTTGCCGGCAAGCCGACCGAGGCGCGCCGGAACCCGGCGTGGTGATCGAGGGAACCGGGCAATCGGCGGCTGTCTGATTGAACGTGGCGGCCAGCTGTGATAGATGTGTGATATATCAGATGGCCGAACGCGCCAGTCAAGGAGAAGCGGGATGATCAGTCAGCGGCAGATCGATTTTCGCGAAGAGTACCGCTCCCGAATCATCGGGTGGTACGACGGCTATTTCCACATCGTCCTCATCTACGCGATGGGCGCGGCAGCATTCTACGTCTACGTCGAGCACATCCACAACGTTACCTGGCTTGAGTGGCTGACCGTTCCGCTCACCTTTCTTTTCACTAACCTGTTCGAATGGGCCGTGCACAAATTCGTCATGCACCGTCCGGTCAACATCAAGGGCCTGCGCTCGGTCTATGAGCGGCACACGCTCAATCATCATCAATTCTTCACCGACGAGGAGATGCGTTTCCGCGATCACAAGGATTGGCGCGTGACGGTGTTCCCGCCCTATGCGCTGGTCGTATTCATTCTCATGTCGCTCCCGATGGCCGTCATTCTCGGGCTCGTGTTTTCGCCGAATGTCGGCTGGTTGTTCATGAGTGTAACCACCGGCATGTATCTCATCTACGAATTCATGCACTTCTGCTGTCACGTCGACGAGAACTGGTTCGTGCGCAATTGTCCGTTCGTCAACACACTACGCCGCCATCACACCGCGCACCACAATGCCCGGCTGATGATGGAGACGAACATGAACCTAACGTTTCCGATTGCCGACTGGCTGTTCGGCACGTCCGATCTCGACCGGGGGCTGATCGGCACGCTGCTTAACGGTTATGATACGCGGTTTCTGAAGAAGAACCTGCGCGGCCAGCCGCGCCGTCCCGACGAAGCCGCGGTGGCGCCGGTGGGCTCATATTAAGCGAGCTTCCGCGGCCCCGGCCGCCGCGGATTTTGCGGCGAGGTAGCCATGCCAAACGATGTCAAAGCGGCCCTCTCGATCCTGTTTCTGATAGTCGCAGCCATACTCGCCTATTGGCGCGGCTCGCCAATTCGTCCTGAATTTTCAACCTACATCATGATCACGGCTTTCTTTTTCGTGGTGGCGATGTGGGTTTTTCCTGAGGCCGGAGGCAAAAAAGGCGGCACGAAGAAAGGCGTTTCCCGCGGGCCCAACGGGTGAGTTTCCGGTCCCTCCGGGCCGCGGCACCGCACAAAACGGCTAGCCAAAGAGTACGGTCTCGCCTGTGATCTTTTCCAGTAACATGTCCGCAAGGGGTGCGGACGACGTTCTTGCCTTTTTAAGAACCATTTGAATGCGGCTAGCCCCGACAGCTCAGGGAGAGAAAGAAAACACGAGGGAGTGGAGCGACGAGCTACGTGCTCGCGCTCTTGTGTGCAGTTGGAGTTACATCCATGTCTGAGGCCAAGACGTTCGTCTACGTTTCGAATGCTCAGGACGGCAATATCGACACCTACGTCATGGACATGAGCTCAGGTTCGTTGACATCGGTCGGCAAAGCCGAGGCCGGCAAACTGGTTATGCCGATGGCAATAAGCCCGAACAAAAAGCATCTCTATGCCGTCGTACGCTCACAGCCGGTCCGCGTGCTGACTTTTGCGATCGATCCTGCGACCGGTGCTCTCTCGCAAAAAGCATCGGCGCCATTACCCGACAGCATGCCTTATGTGTCGACCGACCAGACTGGCCGGTTTCTTTTCACCGCCTCGTATGGTGGCGACAAAATTGCGGTGAGCCCAATTGGTGAAAATGGATTGGTCGAGACAGAAGCGATTCAGGTCACACCCACCGGCCGCAATGCGCATTCGATCCTGCCTGATCGCAGCAACAAATTCGTCTATGCCGCCACGCTCGGCGCCAACCAGGTGCTGCAATTCACCTTCGACAGCAAGACCGGCAAACTTACGGCCAACACTCCGCCATCAGTTAGCCCGGAAGCCGGGCACGGCCCACGCCATCTGGCTTTCTCACCGGACAACAAGAACTTGTACGTGCTCAACGAATTGTCAGGACATGTCACGCAGTACGCGATTGATGCGGGCAAAGGTACATTGACCGTCGTCGACAGCATCAGTTCCGTGCCTCCCGAGGCCGGTCTCGCATGGGGAGCGCCCCAGGCGCTTGTCGGAGCAACGCCTGCATCTGCCGCTGCGGCACCGAAAGACGAGAAACCGAAAGTCTGGGCGGCCGACATCCAGATCACGCCCAACGGCAAATCCCTCTATACGACTGAGCGCACCACCAACAAGATCGCGTTGTTCACGGTTGCGCCGGGGACGGGCAAACTCACCTACGTGACCAACTTCGCGACGGAGGCGCAGCCTCGTGGCATTAGGATCGATCCCACTGGACAGTATTTGGTTGCTTCGGGTGAAAAATCAGACCGTATATCGGTCTACAAGATCGATCAGGGCAACGGAAAGCTGAGCGAGCCGTCCCGTTATCCGGTCGGTAATGGTGCGAACTGGGTCGAAATCGTCGACGTGCAGTGAGCACGCCCTCCACACCAAACAAAAAGCCCCGGATAGCTCCGGGGCTTTTTCATTGGCGCGAGATCGTATCTATTTCACTAGCGTGCTTTCGATAAGCTGCATGATCGGTTTTTTGAAGTTGTCAGGCAACCGGCACGCCGCTCTGAAATTTCTTGCATCCTCTTCGAATTTGTTCACGTCGAACGTCGAGACATGTTTGTCGCCGTGATAGTACCCGCTCAGCCAGATGGCGACCGAATCCGCTTTCGGCATAACAATGAACTGCTCGCACGTAATCTTCGATACATCGACTGTTACCTGCGCAAAGGCAGCTTGAATCCCCAGAAAGGGGAGAAGGACAAGTGTGCGCGCGAAGAGATTGATCACGACAGGAACCTCGCATTTTTTGGAGATCTGAACTTTCTGTGTTTTATCGGAAATAAGCCAGTTGGACTACGGTCCAACTTGTCCTTTGTCCGCTAGTCAGCCTCTTGCTGCCGTATGTCAGGATGCACCGGCGGCGAAAATTGATCGGCAAAACATTGTGCCCTGGTGATTTGATCCGTGGCTCGGCGAAAAAAACTCAAAAACAACTCCATGCAAAGTAGCCGCACCCCCGCGGGAAGGTTGTCCGGAGTCGGGACGGATCTACGACCGACAATCGACTGTCCCGCTCGGAAGTCGATTTATGCTTCTTCCCTAGCTCGACCAGCCGCCTAATGGCCTCGGCACGAGTCGCTCGCTGCAATATCTGCTTTTGATTCAACGAGGACATCAGGGTCCCGATCAGCGGGGCAGCACGCAGCGTATCTCACCGCTTGGATCCGCAACAGATTGATTGGGGGAACAGCAGTAAAGTTTGAAATCCGTATTTATAGAAAAACGATTGACCGATTGTAGCCGCAGAAGCCAGGGTGAGGAAACGAGAATGCACCTCAATGAATGTAGAGGAGGCAACAATGACTGACCGTGACTATGTAGTGAAGGCCGCAGATGCGGGTTTCGGCAAAGTTAGCCTACTGCAAGAGGATCCGTTGCGCTACATGCTCCGTGCAGTCGGTGCAGGTATGGGCTTGACGATTGTCGTGTTTACGTTCTGGGTACTGAAGCAAAACCTACACGACATTTCCATGGGTGCGGTAATCGCATCGGGATTCTTTGGCGTAGGTCTGATGATTATCGTCTTCACAAACACTGAGCTGTTTACCAGCAACAATATGTACCTGACTGTATCGTCCCGTGAAGGACAGACAAGTTGGACCCAGACAGTGCTGCTCTGGATCTCCTGTTATTTCGGAAACCTCGCTGGCGCTATCCTCGTTGCGGTGCTGCTTGTTGGCGCTGGTTCTCTCAGCCAGCTGCCTCCTGATCATGCACTATTCGACGGCGCCTTGCACAAGGCGGAGCAGGCAGGGAGCATAATTTTCTTCAAAGGGATTCTGGCCAACTGGATTGTCTGTCTGGCTGTACGGGTAGCGCTGCGCTGCAAGGAAGAAGTTGCCAAAATACTGGTCCTGATCTCCGTCGTGTTCATCTTCGTATATCTCGGATTCGAACACTCAATCGCCAACATGGGGACCTTCTCGATGGCGATGCTTGGGGGCGGTACCCTGACTGTGGGCCAAGCACTGCACAACCTGCTTTATAGCACCCTTGGAAACGTAGTTGGCGGAG
>DATLJR010000320.1:0-7774 GCA_035538755.1 Pseudolabrys sp. | reverse complement strand
GTCTGGACTCTGAAGGTATTCTTCCCGCTCATAGCCGAGCAATTCTTTGATGTTTTGGCTTATGAACGTGGGCTTATAGTCGCCGGATGCTTCAAAGGCATAGATCACCGCCGGCGATCGAGCGAGCAGGTGCTGGACACGATCGTTGGCTGCCGCTGCTGCTTCTTCTGCTTGTTTGCGACGGGTAACGTCGCTCCACGAACCAATCACTTCAATCGCTTGGCCGTGCTTATCACGGATCAATTGCTGCGCATCGTTGACCCAACAGTAGGAGCCATCCTTTTTGAGAAAGCGATATTCGACCGCGTGACGACCGTCCTTGTAGAGATTGCTGGATTCGGTTTCGACTCGGGCCAGGTCGTCGGGATGCACGCGGCAGCGCCAGAAATCAGCGTTCTTTAGGTATTCCTCCGTTTCATAACCCAGCCAATCCCTGATATTCTCACTGACGAAGGTGGGTGCGAAATCTCCTGTCGCCCGGTAGCTGTAGATCACGGCGGGCGAGCCGGTCAGCAGTTGAGCCATGCGGCCATGAAGCGCGGCCTTGGCCTCTTCGGCGGCTTTGCGCTCCGTGATGTCGCTCCATGACCCAACAATCTCCAGCGGCTTACCGCCGATGCCTCGGATCAGTCGCTGGGCATCGTTCACCCAGCAATAGGAGCCGTCGCGGCGGCGGAAGCGGTACTCTACGGATTGAACGCCGTTATGAAAGAATTTGGAGATGGCTTCCTCGACGCGGGCGAGATCGTCGGGATGAACCCGGTCGCGCCAAAAGGACGGGTTTTCGAGATACTCCGCGGGCGTGTAACCGAATACCGTACCAATATTGTCGCTGACGAAGGTCGGTGCAAAATCACCGCTGGCCTTGAAGCTGTAAACGACCGCAGGTGATGAACTCAGCAGCCGCACCAGGCGCTCCTGCGCCGCCGCCTTCACCTCGCTCAATTGGCGACGGCTTCGGCTTTCGCGCTCGCGCGTTGCATGCCTTATTGCCTTCTCGATGACTTCACTTGCGCTACCGACATCGAAATGACTAGGCGTGATATTCAAAGCCTCGTGCAACGTCGCCGCGGCGTTCCTGGCATATTCGCTCGGTGTGGTCATCGCCCCTAACCTCGTTCACACGTGTCGTTTCTTTCTACCACGGCTTTCTACCGCTTGAGCGGCTTGGACTTGCGAAGCCGGTAGAACCCGGGCAAACCTACACGACTGACCCGGCTTTGCCCTCGATATAGCCAGCGTCATTGAGTCCCAGGCTTTGCCGCCCCTGTGCCTGCACCGCGTCGATGCGGGATGCCGTGATTGATGTCGGTCAGAACAGATTGCGAGAACATCGACACAACGCTGACCACGCTCGGCTACGAAGTAAGCAGCCCCGGGTTTTATCTTGCTCATGTGATCTTACTGGATGAAGAGGGCCACCCAACTGAGGTGGCCCTCAAGTACTAGAGGAAACAGCCGCGCCTGCAAAAGCGCGGCTCAATAATCTCAACAAAACAATCGCGATCGGGGCATTGATCTACGTCAAAACGTGAACCGACGGTGACGCTAGATTCTCAAGACCGGGTCAACCACCGGCTGTAGCCTAGTGGTCGGATTATCATGCCAACAGATTTAGGCGTGGCAGCAGAACGCAAACGTAAGGCGACCCAAGCTCAAACGCAGACCGAGATCACGATAGTATTGGTCTGGCTTATCATCTCTCTCGCTATGCTTGTGTTATTGGTTGCTGACCAAAGCTTTTCAAAAGCAACAATTGAACTGATGTCCCGCTTGGCTCCGTGACCTCCAACTCGACGAGTGTTGCCCTACACAAACAGCAAAGCCGTCGGCGGCACAGTGCCAACGGCTTTGTTCGTCCCCAAACCTTGCCCTTGCCCCCAATCCCTCACACGGCATCGGCAGGGTTGTCGAACTGGCAGTGAAGCAGGGTGACGAGCTTCACCTTGTGTCCCTGGTTGCGGGAGTCCGACCGAAGAAGAATAGCGTCTGTTAGGGCCCGCCGCTGTCACTTAAGGGCAACGCTCTGACGTTTTTTTTATATTCTGTCGGGGATGTTCGCCGAAATCTGCCGCGCTTCATCGCGTGTGAGCAACTTTGCCGCCGACGCGGCCGGATCATCCTCAGTATTGCAGCAACTACTTTATCCGATCAAACGTACCGTTACGCGCTGGCCAGCCTCCTTGAAGCGGACATCGGCTTTCCCCAGATTTGGAATGCCATCATAGTGCTTTATGTCGCAGACTGAGTTGTTGCCCGGCTGTGCTAGCTTGAAATCTCTCAAGCGTTCTCTGGGCCGGCGGTGGCACATGCTGCGGCATGAATTTGTCACGTTTGTGGGAGGCGCGGCGGCATGGCCGCTCGCGGCGCGTGCGCACCAATCGAGTAAGATGCCAACCATTTCTTCGGCATTTAGTCCATGGACCAGAATGAGCCGATGCTTTGCGCGCGGCTCGGATTCTCGGAAGGTGGACACCTCAATATGAAAGCAATGACAGCAAGCCTAGTCGTGCTGTTGGCCACTGCGAGCGCCGCATTCGCCGGTGACGAGATTCAAATCTACAACGCGCAGATTGCCGCGGTCGGGCAATGGACCTTTCAACAGCATCTCAATTACACCTTCAACGGCCGCAAGGAACCGGACTTTGCGGGCGGATTATTGCCGAATCACGCATTAAACGGCACACCTGAGTTTGCCTACGGTATGACCGATTGGTGGGAGGTCGGTTTCTATATACCGTTTGCGGTAAGCGGCAGCGGCGCCTTCCTTTCCAATGGGGCAAAGATTCGCAGTCTCTTCGCCGTGCCGCATGCCGGCGAGCGAAATTTTTTCTACGGCGTCAATTTCGAACTCAGCTACGAGACGCCGCCATTCTCACAAACGCGTCTTGCATCCGAAATCCGGCCGATCGTCGGCGTGCGCAACAAGGAATGGGAATTCATCGTCAATCCGATTGTCGATGTCGGATTCGGCGCGCTTGGCGACGCCGATTTCCTGCCCGCGGCAAGGCTGGCGCGCAATCTCGGCAACGACCGCTTCATCGGCCTCGAATATTACACCGAGCTGGGCAAGATTGGCGATTTTCTGCCGTTCGAGCAACAACAACATCAGCTCTTCGCAGTTACCGATTTCAAGCTCGCCAATTTTGATATTGAACTTGGTCTCGGCTACGGCCTGACATCAGGCTCCGACCGCCTGATAGCAAAAGCAATCATCGGCTACGATTTTCCGGTCCCGGGCAGCACGAATAAGTCGAATGGTACGAGCCTCAAAGCGCCTTTGGTGATGAAGGCTCGCCCGCAGCAGGGTGGCCTTGACGCTCTCAACCCTGCATTCGCGTTATCACAATAACCGACGCGCATTTCTTCCTGGTTGAAACTTCCTTCCCAATGTCCGCTTCTGGCACAAAGCGGACATCACAATTCGCTCAGCCGATGTCCGCTTTTGTGGGTAAAGCAGACATCACATTTTCGGAGGGTCATGTCTGGTTTTGACCCAAAGCGGACTTAGCCAGACCCATTCGCGAAGTGGTATGCTTTGGTACTCCTGTACGTTGTGCCGGGCGCGGCCATGAAACGACGGAAATTTATCGGCCTTATTGGCGGCGCTGCCGCAACGTGGCCGCTTGTAGTACAGGCGCAGCAGCCAGTGCTACTGCCTATCGTTGGTTTGCTTCGAACTACGGAAGCTACAGACTATGTCGCTGCGTTTCGTCGGGGACTTGGCGAATCCGGCTACACCGATGGCAATAATGTTACAATCGATATTCGTGTGGCAGAAGGCGAGCGAGATCGCTTATCGGAGTTCGCTACTGATTTGGTTCGGAAGCGGGCAGCTGCAATTGTCGCCAACACCAATGCGGCACCTTTTGCGATTTCGGCAACGAAAAGCATACCAGTAGTCTTTGTGACCGGCAGCGATCCCGTCGCGGCAGGCTTCGTTCCGAACCTAAATCATCCGGGCGGTAACGTAACCGGAGTAAGCTTTTTTAATGAAGGGCTGATTTCCAAGCGGCTTGAAATTCTGCATGAACTCGTCCCCAAAGCTGAAACTATTGCCCTTCTGGTAGATCCTAATTACTTCCGAGCCGAGGCTGAGCTGCGCGAACTGGATGTAGGCGGTCAGGCTCTAAGACAAAAAGTTATCGTCTACAAAGCAAGTAGCGATCGAGAAATTGACGCCGCGTTTGCAGCTATCGCTCAAGCTAAGGTAAGCGCGGTGCTTGTAGGCCTTGGCGCATTCTTAACAAGTCGGCGCCAGCAGATAGTTCAATTGGTGGCGCTCCAAAAGATTCCCGCAATTTACATCGCGCGCCAATATACGGAGGCCGGTGGGCTGATGAGCTATGGCGCCAGTGCCCCGGATGCTTATCGCCGTGCCGGCGTCTATGTCGCCCGCATACTCAAAGGCGAGAAACCGGGCGATCTTCCGGTTGAGCTGCCGACAAAGTTTGAATCGGTGATCAATCTAAGAACGGCCAAAGCACTTGGCCTCACCGTGCCGCCAGCACTCCTCGCCACCGTCGACGAGGTGATCGAATGAGACGGCGGGAATTCATCACACTGCTTGGCAGCACGGCGGTGAGCGGGACCGTCGACGACGCGACCTTGAAAGCTATCGCCGCGTATCGCGGTCCGGTAACGCGACGGTCGGCTCGGTGGCAGGGCTGATCATGGTCCGCGACGACTACGGGTGGTTAACAAGTCAGTGAGCCTGCTCCGTGCAGGGAAACGCCTCTTGCAAAGCCCCACGGACCTGCATCGCCGCTGACAAAGGCCGCTGTTCTGGGTGAACTCGCAAGTACTTTACGACAACATCTATCGCCTGACGCGCCGTAGAGTGCTCAGGAGTACAGATGGCTCTCATCATTGATAACGCATCGGTCACGCCCATTACATAACTGATGCAAGCCGTTCGTCCCATGGATGTGCTGCAATCGGCATAAAGCATTTTGCCCGTTTCGAGATATGAAACTGCAGCCTGTGTGTCAGCGGGTACGGCCCAAAACAGGCCAGCGGCAACAGCAAGCGCCCTCAGTTGCATTGTGAAGCCCTCCCTGATCGCAGCTTAACAAGTCTGGCCACCAGACAAGCAGCCAGATAAGACACCCGCTAACTGCCTGGCCTTGTCCAAATTGGGCAAAGAATTAAGTTGTTTGTCGCAGAGCAACTTTACGCTGCCTTGTCCAAAGTGGGCACAAAATAAGTTTACGCCTGAGCGTGTTTTAGATAGCCGTTCGCGAGGGTGTGGGCGGTACTGTTTTGCTGAACTAAGGTTCCTAGTGTAGTGCGGGAGTGACAAATGAGTGTATCTGCGAAATGTATTGCTGCCGTCCTACTACTAATCGGCGCTGCTACGACGGCGTCAGCGCAAAGCTATTGGTACAATGGCGATTACGGTCTCAAACAGAGGGGCTATTACGGAACGCCCTACGATGGCGGTCCACAGTATAGCAGCGGCGGTGGGGACCAGTACGGCTATGGTCCCGCCTACAGTTACGCAAAACAAGCACCGGAACCGTCACCATTCGCGCCGCCGCCCTGTGTCTGGCGACGGGTCTGGAACGGGCATCACTGGATTCGCTCCTGCACCTGAACATAAGCGACGTTGGCGGCACCCGAACGCGCGGAGCTTTTCTATCCGCGCTGCTTGCGTTTGCTGTCTAACGGAACAAGTCACAGACAACTCGCTTTAATTCCTTGCGCGGCTTTCTCAAACAGGTTCCGGAGGCCCTTTAACTCAGGCCGATGCGCCCATGCGTCTCGTAGCCGAATACCTAAAGCATGCAGAGTTTTGTCGAACGCTGGCCGACGTGGCGCAGCCACAGGATAAGAAAATCTTGGAGGAACTAGCCGATAAATGGGAGAGAATTGCTGCCTTACGCGAACAGGATTTAATCGAAGCGAAAGACAGCAATCGCGCCTGACAGCCCATTTTGGGAGCCTAAATTGACTAACGCTCCGCCGCTTTCCGCCGCCGTGGTCATGTGCGAGGCGGAGAGGATTTGGGCGCTAACAAAAAAGGCCGCAATTTGAGCGGCCTTTTAGTTTCGAGGAAACAAGGGAGCGGCCCTCGTACCGCCCCTCTTTAACAAATTCAGATTAATGGCGGGGCCGCATTGATCTAAGTCAAGCGCGAGCCGGAGGATATTGGGGACGCTAGTTGCAAGTGTTCAAAACGGTATCGAGTGGATTGTCTGTCTGGTCTCATCCTGTATGAGCAAGGCGGCATTCGCCGGATTATAGCCGCCCTCGCTCAGTTCTCGCACGATCCGATGCCCATGGTCCCTCGCGGCCTCATGGTTTGGAAAGTGCGTACCGTCCGGATCGTCATGCGTCTTAGGAAGATTTGAGCTTGGGGAAGGGACGCGCATTGACTTACATCAACCGGCTCGGTGCGCGGCTGAACCCAAAATCGATCCTTTGATCTAGATCAATCTCAAACATGCCCGCTTGCCGCTTCCCGCCGCCGTTGTTGATAACTTTTCGCGCGGCCACGCCTTCGACACACAACCGGCACCAAATTCATCCTCTTAGTGGGGACGTTCACATGAAAACGACCGCGCGACACCGCGCCTTCGAGCGCCATGTCAGTAAATCGATCACAAACGAGAGAACATACCCGTATCAGGTTGGAATCCCGGTCGCGGCTGCGGGATTGGATGTTGTGCTGAGCCGTCAAATCATCTAGTTCCACAAATCGCGACACATTCAACTGCGACACGGACGTACAATTCCAAGGTACGACCAAATTTATTATCGCTGGTGTTTTGCCGATTTGCCGACGGCTCGCTCCTTTAGCGAACAGTTTGGCGGATCGCTCCACGAACCTAATCGTTGATCCGTGATGAGGCGCGGGCGGGTTGTGGCGAATGTCGCGAAGTTGCCAGAGCTGCTACGCCGAACGTAATCCGAGCCAATTCTGATGTCCGCTATTATAGGCAAAGCAGACATTGCTCGGAGGTGCCGCGATGTCCGCGATTGACCCAGGGCGGACATGCACGGCAGAACTTTGTAATTGCCGTACAAGCTAATTACATGTTGGTGCTAGGCGAAAAAAATTTGACTTAGATCAAAGAGTTTCTCGAACGCACTTACTTAGATAATTTTGCGCGCGAGACCCCCGGCACGCGTAATCATTTGTGCTTTTTGGAGGCGGCCATGCGTGCAAATCAGTGGATCACGAGCGTTTCGGTCGTAGCGATTGGCGTCTTCCTGTCGTGTGAGCCGGTACTGGCGCAGCAGATCAACGGCACGCCAGGCTCGCCCGAGGCGACGACGACGATTGAGGGCAATCAGCTGCCGCCGCTACCGCAGAAATTTGAGGGCAAGATCGAACGAAACGCTGCGCAGTCAACGCCGTATTGGCCCATGCGCATCGTACCGCCTAAGGGCGCGCCGAACGTCTTGCTAATCATGACAGATGATACCGGCTTCGGTGTCACCAGCACGTTTGGCGGCGTCGTCCCGACACCGACCCTCGACCGGATTGCCGCCAACGGCCTGCGCTACACCAACTTCAATTCAACGGCGCTGTGTTCGCCGACGCGCGCGGCCATTATTACCGGCCGCAATCATCACTCGATGGGTTTCGGCGTGGTTACCGAGCAGTCGACCGGCTATCCCGGCTACATCTGCCGTTCGCGGTGGCGACATCAATGACGCGGTGATCGCGCTGCGGTTGGTATTGCAGTTGGGAACGGGTGCCGTGCCATCGCAAAGGACAGGCGCTCGCGTATGTCTATTTCGAGGGCGGGCCGAGCCGGAGATCGCA
>DATLJR010000319.1:0-4232 GCA_035538755.1 Pseudolabrys sp. | reverse complement strand
CGCAATTTCTGGAGTCGGCAGAAACATCTTCTGCAGCGCGGTCGAAACTTCGGAAGTCGGCAGAAACATCTTCTGCATGTTGCTCCATTGTTCAGTGAAATCCATGCTCATCGTGGGGCCTCCATCGAGCTGCTGAAACCCTCGACCCGTGTTGGCAAAAGAATATAAAGTTTAACGACACGATCGTGCTAGTTCGCCCCTGCGGTTTATTTCCGCAGGGCACTTGAGAGTTCCTTACGAGCAAGGACGGCTTGAGAGGCAAAGAGCGCGGGGCCGATCTTAGCCCCCGCGCATGTTCTATTCGAAGTGAACACCGATCTGACGCGTCGACCACCAACTCACATGGCACGGTCGGTTTGCCCCGTCCGCCTTCAGGCCCCCAGTAAATAGGTCAAAGCCCAAGTCGATCGGCACTGCACGGGATAAACATGTCGATGGTCGTTGAGCGCCGGTTGAGGCAGCCGGTGGGGCTTGTGCAGTTCGCGCCACGTCTAGCTTGGCTGAAACGGCCGCGACAGCGTGCTGTAATTGCAAAGTCGAGGCGGTGCAGCGGATTGGCCGTGATCGTGGCCCCGTAATTTTAGGTCAGCAATTCTGCTTCAAGTGCGCAGACAAGTGCTTAAAGATTTTCAACGGGTCGATGGCCCAGGTTTTCTCGCACCAAGCCCGGTCCAATGCCTAGAGCAACCAAAGCCAGTGTCTCTTGGGACCAGCGCCAAAGTTAGGCAAGCGGCTTAGGGCAAAGCGAGTCCATCGACCTTTTCGACTGCTGCAAGCTGTGCAGGTGGGAAGAGACCGCCGAGGATACTCGGCGGCCTCCCCTACGGAGTATAGGCATGAACGTTCAAGGCGCAACACCAAGTCTATTGCGCGGCAAGATCGACGTAGGACGCAGCAGCGATACGTTGCCTTGGCCCGATCTGGCGGCGGCGCCACTTGGCACGGATGAAGAGGCGGCCGGCGCACCAGCGATGCATAAGGAGATCGCGCAGGCACGCGGCACGGGACATGCTTTCGCCGCCCAGCCGAGTTGGTCCAGTACTTGTTGGTTCTTTGTGGTCGTTATTGTCCTGATCGGCGCCAGCTTCGTCTTCGCTCTGTGGATCTCGGGCAAATGATCGCAAGCAGTGGGGGCCGGACGATCTACGAAGCCTTCTTGCAGCGCCAAAAGTTCCCGAAAGTTGGCATGCTTAAAAGTTTGCATACTTAATACTCAACACGGTTTGTAACTCCTCGGCCCCAGTTGGGGCATCGCCTCCGCTCACGCATCAATGTTCAATAACCAATGAGGCCGCCAAGCTAAGGCGCTAAACCCCTACAACCGGGACGCTTCCACAGTTCAGAAATTCCCCGCGTCCAATGATCCCCGGCAGAGTTCGACCGGGTCGGTCATCCCGCGTTGGGTCAACGCGAGAATGTTCGACGCAATTTGCTCTCGGACAAAGCGGGTCGGAGCCTTTGCAAAGGATTGGAGGGCGCGGTCATAAGCGTTGCCCATTACTGAGAGGATCGCTGGCTCAAACACGCCCTCTTTCCTGTGCGCGTGGAACTCGGACTTGCTGGGAGGCGACGCGTTGACCTCGTCGATTATGAGTATGTGCCGAGACTTCGATTGCGCGGCGATTGCGCTCGGGGCCGGGACAATGCCGATTTGTTGCCACTCTGCGCAGACGCAGGTTGATGCTCTTCTAGACGCAAGCTCAATCCTGAGACCGCTCGGCAACTCGACGTGGCGCAACACAAATGGGCCGTGAGCTTCAAGCACATACTTGGTGCCAACTGGAAAGTGCGCTGGTAAACGAGCGGGACGAGGCATTTTAAGGCCCTCTGCGTCACGTCTACCTAATTAGGCGCTGCTCGTAGCCATTTTGTGACATAAAATTGACTTATCCCCAATTTGCACCGGTCAAATCGGGATCGTCATACCACTGAGGTGGCGTTATCCCTTTGATTTACCAACCACATGTTTTCAGAGCTGACGCCAAGTAACTATGCGCTGGGACAAAGAAGCGCTATTTGGGGCACATTTATATGCGCGATGGAACGAGGCAAACGACAAGCGCGAAGATTGGAAGGAGGAAGGCTGGGTAATCTGCGGCTCAGCCGGGACCGATTTGCGAGTCATCACAGATTCCGATTCTGCGCATTCCAGTATCTCTCTAGATTTGCGATCAGTGCCGGACTGAAATGACAGTATGCCTGTTCGCGCGCGTAAAGGGCGAAATAATTCCGGAACATTTCGAGCGGCTCCTGGCTGATGCGGAACGCACGCCGATTTGACGTCGCGTTGACCACGCCGGAACTGGTCAGACAGCGAACCACGCGGTCGAGAGCAGCATCCATATCACCAGATGTGACGATTTCATCGCAGATTAGGCGACCCTCGGTGCTGTCGCATTCAAGCCGCCGCTCGTATTGGATCGCTTGGCGCGCGATTCGGTCGCCTACCGCTCGCGGCAAACGCATGTTCGCTGCGCCCGGAATGATACCTTCCTTGCGCGCGGGCAACGTCATGAACGCACGGCTCTCGGCGAGTACGTAATCGACTGCAAGAAGAATTTGGCAGTGGCCACCGATAGCGAAAGTTTCCACGGCGGCAATCCACGGCTTTTCAATGGTTGACCCGCCAAATTCGTCCGGCGCTGCGTCGTTGGCGACGGCCAGTCCGCGATAAAGTTTGTTCACGTAACCGAGGTCGCGCTGCAGGTACCAAAGGTACGGAATCCGGCCGTGATAGAGATGTGTAAGATTGATGCCGGCACCGAAAATGCGTCGGTTCTTGTATTTTGGATGGTCGACGACCGAGCCGCGCAGCACGCCGATCTCTGCAGTCGGATCGAGTAGTGCCAGGTCAACGCACGTTTCCATGCCATTCAATGTTGTCTGATCCTCTGCATTAAGAAAACGCGGATTGTCGAACGTGACGACTGCAGCCTTGCCGCGCCGTTCGATAACCGCGCCAGGCAATCGCAAACTGCCGTCTTTTGCGTACTTAGCCAAAAGCTGTTGCGACTCCGGGCGTGGCAGCAGCATTGCGTGGCAAAGATGCTGACCGGATGTTGGATCGCGCAGTACCATCGAAAGGAAAATACCCTGATCTATCTCGAGTCCGGCCTTGATGCTTTGCAGGCAACCATCTTCTTCCGCAATCTGACCGCGCGTGGGGACAAGGCCGGGAAACGCTTCAGACGCGCGCTCGACCAATGGTTCAACACGCAGAAACTGCGACCGATTTTGCGTAAGAGCATCATAGACCCGGGACGCGTATGCATGTAGGAACCGCGTCTTCGTTTCTCGCGCCGCCGTAAGAATGGCCCGCGCTGCGAGGTGTTCTTTCTGCTGACGGCGGCCGGGCTGCGGCAGGCGCGTCAGCAACTGGCCGGTCTTCTCCCAATATCTGGTAAATGTTCTTTTGTCGGAAGCAAAATCCGTCAACTTACCCGGCCGAGCGGCAAGCCAAGCCTGGATATTACCAACCGCCAAATCGGCAGCGGCGAGTTGTTCTTTAAGGCCCGACCCTAGATTTTGGTTTTTCATTGCGTTCCTCCGTTCATCCGAACTACGGCGCATTTTGCTTGCCGCGCTCGCATGCGTGGCGCGTGGCGCTCGCTTTGCCGGCGCGCGCATCAGACGAATGCAGCTTTTCACAGGGGAGCGCGGCCGAGCGGCAAGGAACTCGGTTACTATTCTTCGATTCAAATTGAGTTGCTGTATGCACCGAGGTACGTCCGCTCTCCATCCAGAAGCGGAGCGGGCATCACAGCCGGACGCCACATCCCTAGCGAGCGGACATATGTCCGCTAATGACTGTGAACTGACATCGGGCAAACCGCGGTCAGTGATGAGCCGAGATGTGCCTGAGGTACTCCGAAACCAAATCGCTTGGCGCCAAATCACCGACATCGCCTAACGCAAGCATGCCGACCATCCGCTTATTCTTATTGATCACCGGCAGCCTGCGGACCTCAAGCATCTCCATGTGCCGCACCGCCTTGGCGAGATCATCATCCTCGCGGCAGCAATGGATGCCTGGTGTCATTACCTCTCGCGCGGTCGTGCGGTGCACATCAAAGCCATCCTGCGCCAAACCTTTGCAGACGATGTCACGGTCGGTGACCATGCCGATCAATCGGTCACTCTCTCCAATTGGGATCGCGCCAATGTTGTGTGTGCACATCAATTTAGCGAGTTCAGTGACAGGGGTGTCTGGGCCGACCCACTCGACGCCCTTG
>DATLJR010000318.1:0-4420 GCA_035538755.1 Pseudolabrys sp. | reverse complement strand
GCTGGTGCGTTCGACGCGATGGTCGTGGCTCAAGGCCTGGGCGATGCAGATCGCCAAGCGCCGCGGCATGGATAGCCTGAAAGCGCTTGACCCCAGCCGGCCGATTAGAGAAGCGGACATCAGATCACCGTTCGGCCATGTCCGCTTTATGCCAATTGCGGACATCATCACCTCATTCGATCACCTCCTCATCGACCGAAAGCATACCCGACGGAACGATGTTAATTTCTGTTTGCAAAAACCAGCTTTACCTGTGTCCCGATTACAACGGTTCCCAAAAAAACAGCAGCGGATGGCTACGGACGCCCCGCTTTCCTGGCGGAACGTGTGAAAATAGATGGTGGTCAATAGGCGGGCTGGGGGACGATCCGCCATGATGCTAAACCGCTCTGACGAATGCCGACA
Organism: Pseudolabrys sp.; assembly: GCA_035538755.1. Taxonomy (GTDB): domain Bacteria; phylum Pseudomonadota; class Alphaproteobacteria; order Rhizobiales; family Xanthobacteraceae; genus Pseudolabrys. The sequence continues at coordinate 4,015 of DATLJR010000318.1, read as the reverse complement.
AAGGGCCAACGAGTGCCGGCGTAACGCCGCTCAACTAGCCGATGACGCGCTTCGAGGAACGTACCTCGATTTGGCACGCCGTTGGAGCATGATGGCGCACCAAGCTGAATCGCTGGAAAAGAAAGGAGAAACAAAAAAAACGAGGGGGTTCCAGATGCGGTTGCTTGCCATTCCGCTTTTCATCATTGCTGGCTGTGCAGCGACTTGCGGACCGGCTTCCGCCCAAGTTTACTGGGGCGATCGCCCGCCGGGCGGCTGGGGCAATCATCGGTCGGGCGGCTGGGGCTGGGACGATTGGGGCGATCGTCACCGACAAAGGCGCGATTTTTTCTTCCCGTTCTTTGGCGACAGTTACAATCGTCCGACACCAGCTGTCGATTCCGCTAAGGCGCCGCCGCCGCGCAAACTGGAGACGCCGCCGAGCAGCACGGTCATGGTTATTGGTGACTCGCTTGCCGACTGGCTCGCCTACGGTTTCGATGAAATCTACACCGACCAGCCAGAAACCGGCTTCGTACGAAAGATAGCGGCAACATCAGGCCTCATTCGTTACGACGCGAAGAACGATCAGCTGGATTGGCCCCAGATCGTTAAAGATACGCTTGCTGCCGAGAAGCCAAATGCCATCATCGTCATGCTGGGCTTGAATGATCGCCTTCCAATTCGCGACAAGGCGCTGCCCAGTCCGGAGCCTCAGCATAAAGGCGAGCAGCGGGCGCAGGCAGCTCAAGCGCCGCAAAATTCAGCGTCAGGTGAGGCTGCCACTTCCGCCGATTCGGAAGCAGGTCAGCCGGTCGAGAACAAGGCGCAACGTCCAGTGTCTGGCAGCTCATATGATTTCCAAACCGACCAATGGGCGGCGCTCTATGTGAAGCGCATCGACGCGATGATCGCAGCGCTTAAGAGCAAGGGTGTGCCGGTCATTTGGGTCGGGCTGCCGGCGATTCGCACGAAGTCGACTAGCGACATAAGCTATTTGGACGAACTCTATAGCGAGCGCGCTGAAAAGGCCGGAATTGTTTACGTCAACGTTTGGGACGGCTTTGTCGATGATCAGGGACGCTATGCCGCCCAGGGTCCGGACTTTGAAGGGCAAACCCGGCGGCTGCGCGCAGCCGACGGCGTGCATTTCACTAAAGCCGGCGCAGTGAAACTCGCAAGTTACGTCGACCGTGACCTCCGCCGAGTGATATCGAGCCAGGTGGTAGTGCCTGTGGGGCTGCCCAGTGCGGAAACGGTGCCAACGGCCGGCGCCAGGCCGGACGTCGGCCCGGTACTGCCGCTTTCCATCGGCGGCGGCGAGCGCGGCGATCTCCTCGGCGCGGAAAGCCACCCAGCACAGACCACGCCTGACCCGATTGCGGCGAAAGTCTTGAGCCGCGGCGCAGCTTTGGCAGCGCCGGCTGGTCGCGCCGATAATTTTTCGTGGCCGCGATCCGGAAGCGATGCAAGTGCGACGAGTGAGGTTTCGCCCCAACCAGTTGCGCTGACATCGGACGCGCAAACAAAGAACGGCATTCCAGCCAAGGACGACGGCAAAAAGCGGGTAGACGCAAAGAAGGACGCGAAGGAGAAACCCACCATCGATTTGCGCGCGAGCAAAACACGGCGCACGCCGAACGGGGGCCTTGATGGCGCACCGATCCCTCCGGCTCCAGTGAGTCTGCGATAAATGGATAGGATTCGTGATAGGTGAACGACATGGCCAGCTAATAGTCTGCAGTCAAAGCGGCGGTTGGTCATCTCTGAGCACTATTGCTGAGTAAGGAAAAATTAACCCTACCGGCTCCCAATTCGTGCGGATTCCAGTTTCATCGGCGATACAAGTCTCAAAATCCATACTCTTAATGGTTACCTGCGGCTTTAGTCGTCGTTACCGTTGGCGTGCGCTCGCCACAGGAGAGTATCCTATGATCCGTGCCGAGCTTAACGTTGCAGCGATTGCACTCGTGGCCACTGTCGCGGTGGCAAACGCGCAAGCCCAGACGCAAACCGCTTCGCCTGAGCCCACGATTTGGGACCACAATGGATCGGTGATGTATTTGGTCGCAAACGGCCGATCTCGGGAGTTCTATTATCAAAAGCCTCGCACAGGAATGTTGGAGGTAGGTGTACGTCCTGGCTCTCTTCTCTTCCGCGGTGAAATCGATAACGGACAATATTCTGGAACGGCCTATATTTTTACTCTTCATTGCGGACAAATCCCGTTCCAAGTCAACGGACCCGTTCTCGACAACGATCAACGGATTTTGCTGACAGGGCAGGCGCCGCGAATTGGGCGAAACTGCCGCGTTCACGAATCCTCTACGAGCAATTTGGAGTTCAGACGATTAAAACCAAACGAGGGAGCGCAATCCCAGGAACAATTCACCGCGGCGACGGCGCCACGCGCAGAAGAATCAAAACCTGAAGTGCCATCGGCGGCTGGTAATGAGCCCCCTAGCGCGCCAACAGCACAGCCGCCCGTAACTTCGCAACGTGCTTCTGTCTACGTCGCGGGAAAGGGCAAGTACTGCAAAGAGACTGGGGTGAGCGGCTATCTCGATTGTTTCTATGCGAGCTTAGACGCGTGCCAAAAGCATAACAAATCCGCGAACGCCCGATGTGTCCCAAATCCAAATTCCGGTACGTAAATCCCGATCTCTCGGGCATTATGAAACCTGCGCGCAGCAAGCAAGTTCCGATGTCCGCTTTGGGTCATAAGCGGACATGGCCGCTCGTCCGATCAATGTCTGCTTTACCCCCAAAAGCGGACATCAGATGAGTGCTCTTGAATGTCCGCTATGTGCCAATAGCGGACTCGCGCAGTGCAGCAATTGGGATGCGCGCTCATTATGGATTGAGAAGAAGAACACGCGTCGTATTGTCGAGAGACCAAGACTTGAAGCGCGCAAAAAACGATTGACCAAGTAACAGCTGTCCCTCCAACGGGAGGACGCTCGCATTGACGTTTTCGATGATCTTGTCACCGACCCTTAACGACCTAATAGTGAAAGTGGGCAATTTCGATTGCGAACCGTCGGCCAAGACGACCGTCCGTTGGCCGGTAATGTCCGAGTCTTTAATAGTGCCTGTGCGTACAAGCGTATAATACACATCAGCGGGTATGGTCACGTTACCCGCCCCGCTATCGACTGCAAAATCTAATGTAATAGCGCCGTTAATCTCGACCGGCACAACGAATATCCCTGAGTCTTCCTTTAACCGCACTTCCACTACAGAGAGTGATTTCTTATTCACCGCCGACGATGACGGAGGCGTTGTTGTGGCGACCTTTGGCGAACCAACCTCAGGCGTCGCCGCGCTTATTGCCGGAGCGGGCAGTAAATTTTCGACAGTGCCCTTTACCCAATGGGTCGCCGCATCTTCTGCCACCTGCTTCAATTCTGCCGGAAGCAGCTTGTGCGTTTTTATCTTGATTTCCAGCACATCGGCAGAAAAATGGTCGGCCTGCCCGCACGGCTTTGCGTCGCCCGAAGTATAACTGATCCCTCGTGCGCTATCGTAGTCTACATTTGATTTGCGGTTCCACTCACCAGCTTTTGCGAGCAGATTCCAAAAATAAGCCTGTGTTAGATTCTTTTGAACAAGGGTGCCGGTTGCGTACGCATCAGCAAGCCGGGCTTGCGCGACGCAATTGTCGTTTCGAGCAAGTCGCACATAGGTGTCGAGTGCAGTTTGTGGTGCTGATTTTTCCTGCTCTTGCGCGATCAGCAGAATAGCCCACTCAAAACCAATTTGTGCAGCTTCACTTAAAAATTGTCTGGCTTTCGCCTGATTCTCAGGAACCCCATGACCGTAATAGTATTTTTCAAATTCCTGACGACGGTCGTCGTCGGGTGCGCCAGCAACGGATGCCTGTGCGCAACCGACTATACCCAAGGCAACGCTAAGTCTGCATAGGAAAAGGAGCCTGTGCATGACGTATCGTATCGGTTCAACCGGCGCCCGTTAAGGGTCGCTCCAATGTCCGCTTTACCCCCAAAAGCGGACATTCATCGATACTAGTGCGATG
>DATLJR010000317.1:0-3071 GCA_035538755.1 Pseudolabrys sp. | reverse complement strand
GAGGGGAATCGGCATGTTCATCACGGTGCTTGCGATCATCTGCCTCAATGTAGCGGTCCCTGGGACTTGCATGACAGAGTCCGTCGTCAATTCAAATCAGGAGCAACTGACAATGGGCGGCTGTCTGGGACTACTCGGCTTCGAGTCGGCCAAGGAATTTTGGGAGCATCATCCGCTCTATCACTCCTGGAAATTCAAGGGCTGGGCATGCCAGTTCGGCAATCGCGCTCCGCCAGACCGAGGCAAGGCTTAGTGACTGATCAAATTGCGGGGTTGCGTCGAAAATCAACGGGACATGAAAAGACGAAAGCCAATTGTAATTCCCGGCGACGGCGACCCCTGCCCGCGCTGCGGCGTGCCGATGCAAATACGCGAACCCGATGGCATCGGTGACAGGCAGCGGCATCAGCGGCTTTTTTACACACGCTGGTTTTGCTGCTTGAACAAGCAATGCAAGACAACGTTGGTCATGCCCGCGCGGTACAAAGTGACCAATGTGGGCTGACGCCTGGTGTTCCAATGCCGCGAAGAACCTCCGAACCCGGTATCCTGAGCTTCACTCCACTCGAGCTCGTTCTCTTATCCGGGTGGGAAACGCTCAGACATTGATTCTGCGGATCTCATAGAGTCAGTACCGGAACCCCGAAGCCGGGGGTGCGGAGCCATGCAGAGCGAGCAGCCGCTCATGCGGCTCGCGGAAGCAGATTAGCAGATCTGAAAATTGCGATTGCTCATGCGGTTAGCGGGCCAAATCGAAATGCAGCATCTGCTCGCGGAAGCGTATCTCATAACCCGCGCGTACTGCTCGTCCAATTCTTGCAGGTCATGTCCTTGTCGGGCTGAAAGGCGCTGCCGTCCGGCTGCGAGCCAGTGAGAATGTCCGCTTCGACCTCGCCTAATCTCTGCGGAAAGGTTGTCTCCGCTTGATTCGGTGGCACGATTCCCTGAAAGAAGGTAACTGGTTTCGATAGTTGATCCGCGTGATAAGCGGCAATCGTGCTTGCCACGGGGCAGAGTGCCGTCTGTCGCGCGGATGGGACAGTTCTGAAATGGTATAACGCCGTAATCGACGAAAGCTCAATTTCTGGCCTATCGTCCGGCGGCGCTGTGAAGTCGTCCTTGCGCTTATAACTCCCGATCCTTATTGAGCGCGCGTTGCAGCGCATGAAATTTGACCATGTTCAACCAATGCTGCTCGATCTCTTCTACCGAGTGCGCACTCAGTGCATCCGGGTACAACACATGTTCGCGTGTGCTCACTAAATCGAAGTCTTGATAAAGAGGACATTTCCGAGTGATGACGGTGGCGCAGCATCCCGAATTGTATCGTGAGGCTGCGCAGGCTATGGCCAAGCATCCTGAATGGCTGCCTAAGAAGCGCAAGCGCCGCCCTGTTGAGAAAATCCACAACCAAAAGGCGATTAGAGGTGTTGTTGACGACTAATCGCGCGCTAAACGAGGACATCTAGACGCAAACGGAAGAGGCATTATCTCTAGGTTAGTTGCGTAAGCGTAAGGCGGTAGGTGGGCGGGCCCAATTCCCTCTTGGCCCGCCCACAGTCATTTTAGGGGCATCCCGATGACTGGATTTGGCATTGAAGAAACCGCTGACGGCTTCATTCTACGTCGCGGCGATGAAGAGATGATGCGAATGTCGAAGGAGGAGTTTTTCAGCCTCAGGGCTCAGATGAACCTTTGGACGGAACGTAGGTTGTTAGAGTTCCAGCCAAGAAGCGGTGAGGTGAGACAGATAGTGTCTCATCCGATTGCATGGGCGGACGTATGGCCGGATGCAATCCAAGAAAACGTTCTATTGATTTTGAGCCTGACCGAGACACAGGTTGTCTTTTCCCTTCCGATCCCGATTGCAAGTGGTCTTGTTGGTGCTTTAGCTCGTGTTCTGTCAGAGATGCAGCCGAGTCCGAGGGCTTAGGCTGTGGAGTGGCTGACGCCACAGCGGCGCGCGATCTCTCGGTTACCCAAGGTCGGGTTCTTGGTGATCATCTTTTGGGATGAGGAGTCGCCGACAAGCTCCGATCTTTGTGGTGCGCTTGCAGGCTGGACCTAAGGTCGATGAAGCCATTCGCTCAGCGGCTTAACATTACTAGCGGGCGTCAATTTTGAACCTTTATGGGTGCGGTTTGCCGACATCATGTACATTCTGTGGTGCCGTGTCCCGTGATGACGAGCAGTTCGACCCAGAATAGATGCTGCGGTGCCTGGCGCTGCGGGATTGCTGGCCGTGCTACCAGCTAACGGCGCTTGGCCGCCAGTCGCGGGGCCGTTCTGCCTGCCAATGAAACTCCGCCTACAAGCAGCGCACTGACCATCATCAGGCTTTTCAGGGTAGTCATTGAATCCTCCAATGCTAGGGCTGCTCCCCCGCATGGCCGCAAAGAGCCCTTGGCGCGGCCTGCTTTCTCCCCACTTCGGATGCCGGTCAGCGAAACAATACGGCAATGTCAACGTGCCGATCTCGCCTATGAACACGCCACGGGCACGGGCACCTTCGATAATGTCCCGGCGGGGTTCAAAGGGGCCAATCTCTACAACGGAACGTTTGATGTAAAAACGCCTTGAGAGATTGGCAGTTGGATGTGGGCATCGCTGCGATGGAGACCGGATACCAAACCATAGTCAATTCCAGTTGACGGCATTTCGCAGCATCCCTCACCTCTTGACGGGCGGGAAACGCTCGCATTTCTTTTCGCCGACTTCATCCAGTCCGTACCGGATCCTCGGACCCGGGGGTGCTGAGCGTCGGCGCGGCTCGTTGTGTTGGTTGGACAAAAGAAGGCCGTCGCCATTGCGGTGCGCACGCGATCCCAAGCCTAATACTGGGAAACGCTCAGATATTGTTTTCCGAAAATCAAATAGGTGCCTCTCTTTTTAAATGGTCACGCTCTAAATTGCTTATGAACGCGCGGGCGATCACCCGGACTGGGAGCGCAACTAACCTTCGATTTTTTCAGCCGTTGCTTCCGCAACACCGGCTCGTGACAATCTTTGCAACGTCGCCACAAGTCCGACAGTGTCGGGATAAATCCCGATATAAGTCATCCTGCCCCACG
>DATLJR010000316.1:0-1609 GCA_035538755.1 Pseudolabrys sp. | reverse complement strand
GGTCGGAACAATCGGCTCGCCCGCAGCGGTCACCAACGCTGTGGTGGATGCTCTGTCGCATTATGGCGTCAGCCACATCGACATGCCGACGACGCCAAATAGGATTTGGAGTCTCATACCCAAAGGCTCGGCGACCTCGGCGTAAGGCGGCTCAATCCAAACCGCGTCGGCACGCTTGATTATCTTCGCCCGTGGGCACATGGGCCGCGTTCGGGCCCGCGCACTCGTTGCACCGATTAAGGCAAAAGAACCCCACATGCCACCATCCCAGTCGCCCTGCGCACATCTGGACAACAACATCGTCTTGGCGATCCTCGATTCAGAACAATTCAGGTCTGCTCAGAAAATTTCAGGTCTGCCCCAAGGACTCGCCCGTCCGTTCGGTAGCAGGCTGAGTGTGCGACAGGAGACCCTGCGGTTGCTGGGTAGTCACTCCTCGGAGGAAGGGGCAAGGTCCGACGTGAAGCGCCGCGAGTTCATTACGCTGCTTGGCGGCGCGGCGGCATGGCCGCTCGCGGCGCGTGCGCAGCAGCCCGATCGGATGCGACGGATCGTATTTTTGCATGGACTCGCCGAGGATGACCCTGAAGTACAGACCCGCATTGCCGCATTTCGGCAAGGAGTCGAGGCACTCGGCTGGAGGGAGGACCACAATATTCAGATCGACAATCGGTTTTCCGGCGGCGATCTAAACCAAATCCAAGTGCATGCGGCGCAGACAGTGGCTTCGGCACCCGACTTGATCGTCGCCAGCAGCACTCCGGTTCTTGCGGCGTTGAAGCAGGCAACTCGCACCATTCCGATCGTGTTCTGTATAGTCAACGATCCAGTTGGACAGGGGTTCGTCGCGAGCCTAGCGCGTCCGGGTGGAAACATCACCGGCTTCACGTACATTGACTTCCCCCTGATCGGGAAATGGCTGGAGCTGCTCAAAGAGATCGCTCCCGCCGTCAGACGTATAACCTTTTTGTTCAGCCCACCCACCGCGCCGTGGGCACTATTCTTCCTGCGGGAACTCCGAGCGGTCCCACCGTCGCTCGCCGTCGAGCTTTCGCAAACACCGGTGCACGACGATGCGGAGATCGAAGCAGCCGTCACGGCGTTTGCGCGCGAGCCGGGCAGTGGGCTGATCGTCGCGACTGACCCATTCTTGAATACTCATCGCGGGCTCGTCATGGCATTGGCGGAGCGGCATCGACTCCCGGCAATTTACGGCTTCAGGGAGTTCGTCACGGAAGGCGCGCTGATCTCCTACGGACCCGACACGGCCGATATCGTCCGCCGTTCGGCTTCATATGTTGATCGCATTCTCAAGGGGGAGAAACCGGCTGACCTACCGGTGCAGGCGCCGACTAAATACGAGCTTGCGATCAACCTCAAAACAGCCAAGGCGCTCGGCCTTGACGTGCCTCCGACTCTGCTTGCCCGCGCCGACGAGGTGATCGAGTAATTCAACCCGGCATTTTTGGGAAGCATATGGCAGCGACTTCAACTGTGCGTGCTTGCAATGAGCGCGTGACATGCCTTCGGATCTTTGCCGATACCAACGGCGAAACTCACATGGAGGACATCGATATTGATTTACAGCCAAGAAAGCTTTTCAAGGACA
>DATLJR010000315.1:0-3347 GCA_035538755.1 Pseudolabrys sp. | reverse complement strand
ACAGAACTTGTTGCGTGCCGTCCTTAGCGCGGCAAATCTTCCCGCCCAGCGCCCTGTGCAATTGCTCTACTGAAATCATCATTGAAATATCCCCGCTCCTTCAAATCGCGGAACAATGCGGTTCGGCACAAATGTGAGATTGACCAAAAATTTTTTTCGCAAACTCTACGTGCGGCATTGGCGACGTTGGCAGGGACCGCGAACGTGATGAGCTCCCTAGTCGTGTCGTTGCCTGGGTAACGGGCCATTTCTTCCTCTTTGGTTTGGAATGTTTCGGTGGTTGCGCCAAACGAAGCGCCTTCAATCGCGCTATTTGCTCGCGAATATTCCGTGCGTTTAATTCATACTGTTGGACCGTGGCCGTTATTGCCGGCTTGTGCCCGATTAATGGAGCGGCAAATACCGGCCCATCCATGCGAGCTGCAATCCGAGCTCGGTCTTTGATGTCGGTTTTTGTCCGGTACAAATACCGCGTATTCTTGCGGCGATATAAAATCTTGATGCGTTTGCGCTCGACCAACTCAAGCGCGTACTGGCGGCGACGGACCTCATTTAGACGGCGCTTACCGTCTGCAATGTGATATTTCGCGAGCTTATCAATCCACTTGCTGGCGGGTTCAAAAATTCTGAGCTGCGGCGACCAGTGAAATCGTGAGAAGCAACCATACACCCGCGCCATTTCGTGCGAGGTTGCAACTTGTGGCCCGGTATAATTACCGTCTTCATCAAATGCCGCCTCGCTGGTGTCGTAGCTCGCATGACCGGCATTGAGTCTAGTTATCACCCGTTCGGCGTCTGCCAGCGTGCCCCTAGCCGCGGCAACAACTTCTTCAGCGGTGGCGCGGGGATTGCTGAAGATGAACCTATCTTGTCTTGTCTCTCCGCTTGCGCCTTCCCTACGCCAATCCTTGACGGCAAGGCGGACGTATTTCTCAATCCAGTGCCGAGCATATGTTGATAGACAGGAACCACGGTTCTCGTTGAAGCGGTTTAACGCTTCGGTAAAACCAAAAAGCCCGGCCGACATTAGGTGGTTGAACGGCGGGCCAGAACGCTGACTCGCAATCGACAATATGAGCCGGTGGAACGCCTCAACCAGTTTTTGCTTGGCGGGCTCGTCGCCAGACTTGGCCTTGCGAATTAGCTCCCGCTCTGTTCGCCTATCCAGTATGGGCCCATGCCAACGGCGTTGGCTTAAATCGCTGGTACTTGACATACCTCGCGACGGTAATGGCGACTTGAACTTCCCGAACCTGAAGCTAGGCGGTTGGCCCGGTTGGCATACGGTAATCTTGCCACCACTCCGGAGAAATATCGCCGTTAGCCGCTCGAGCCTGTTCCGCTGGCGCTGTCGTGCTTGAGGATTGATCGTCGGCGAGGTTGCGGTCTTGGGCAGGCCTACTGCAAGGCCGCCCTTATCAAAAACAACCTCTTGCCGGTTATTGTCGCCCTCAATCTTGTGGGCGTCATCCTGATAGAAATAATTATTGCAATTATTTTCAGCCGTGCGTAACTTTACCATGTGATTGCTCATGCCCCGGTTCGCTTTGCGAGAGCGGCCGGGGCTTTTTTATTTAAGCCACCGGCAAAACCGGGTTACCTCACCCACGCAGGTCGTGGTCCCCTTCCCCGTTCACGATAAATGTACGCACCGGAACGAATTTCTTTCTAAAAATCTTTCGTCACTTTATTACTTCCTCACCAGCGATCGACATTGAGCAAAATCTCGCAGTCACAATAGCCGCCGTGATCCTCAAAATAAGCTAGGCTGGCCTCGACATTGATGCCGCCCATTTTGTGCATCACGGCCTTTGCACAACGATGAACATGCTCACCACTATCGCCGTCGCACCCGCATTCAGAGAGCCAAGATTCAAGCCCTTCGACAAACGTCCGCCATCGCGGGCTATCCGGCGTTAGAACTTCAGACGGCTTCATGCTCATACCGTTCCTTCTTCGCCCGCGATTGCCTTCTCGTCGTATTCACGAAGGATTTTGCCATCCAGCTCTTGAAAGCGAGCTTCGGTTATCGGCGGCGGTTCTTTGCCTTTCGTCCTCGACCTATATGCAAGGCGGGCCAAGACAATGCCGCGCCGCAAATCGAGATTTCCCGGCGTGCAATGGCAAGTCATTCTCGTCACTACGCCGTCGCTGAACCGAGCGACGAAGGTCGGGGAGGTGGTGGTCTGCCATTGTTCATGCGCTTGGAGTTTATTCATCAAATCGTCCCCCTTTATTGCCGCCCAATTCTCAGAACACCCGCAGCACCAGACACCGGACGACCAAATGACGCCCGGTCACCCGCCGCCCTGCCCGCTGCCTGTGCTGCTGAATCGATATTCGATGACGACCCCATGCAGCATGTGCGCAGGTGGATGTCGTGCTCTTTCATGTAGGCTTTGATCGCCGCGTCTTTGACGACAGCCAATTCTCTGCCGTTACTGGTCCTGGCCTTCTCTGATCGTTTGACCAATTTCACCAAGCGTTCGCTGATGCGATCACAGCACGCCTCAACAAATGAGCGCGTAATGAGTCGCCGCTCACTTGTCGGGGCGCAACAGCCGATCAGATGCTCGTACAGCGCGTTGAATACAAAGTCGGCCAGATTATCCAGAAGCCACATTGCGAACTGAACATCGCTCGGCATACCGATGCACTTAAGTCCGGTTTCGTGACGCGAGCGGAAAATCTGAACGCCGCAGAATTGTCCGATTGCATACGTCAGCTGCCATTTGATCTTGTGCGGGTCTTTTAGGTCCGGCGGATCGGCGTGCAGCATCGCCGCTTCGTCTTTAGCGACCTGCAATTCCTCGTCGGTGATGGCGTAGGCGTCCTGCATCGCAGCCGCCTTATCGAGAGCCGACAGCATCTCGGCTTCGGTCGCGCCGTTGGCCGTCGTCTTAGCGAGGAGCGCCTTAATCTTCTCAATGATCGAGTTGCGGTCGGCCATGTCACGCCGCCTTTGCTTTCTTGTCGGCCAGTATCTCGGTGACGATCCTGAGCGCCTCCTGGCGATCAGCCTCCTCGGTGATTCTCGGCAGGTAGTTTTTGCAGGCGTACGTGAACTCATTCAGGGCGTTACGCGAGCGTTGCTTTCTTGTCGCCTCTGCGCTGCGATCAAAATCCGGAAGCGGGATCGGCTCGGGTTCGACGTCGAGGGCTGCGTTCTGCGCCCGCCTCTCCTCCGCGCTGATCTCGGGAGATTGGATAATGCGCTTGGAAGATTCCGTTACATCGGGGTCTGTAACGGAAACCGGCTTCGGCGTCGGCAGCTTCTGCTTGGCTCGGTGTTTCCGAACTCGTTCGCGCGCGTCTTTGCGCAGTTCTTCATCGGTGGTTCGACCCCC
>DATLJR010000314.1:0-2692 GCA_035538755.1 Pseudolabrys sp. | reverse complement strand
AAGTCCCAAATCGCTGGGAGCTAATTTTTCTACTGTTAAAAAAATCCACCGACGACCACTGATTCTTGTGCCCTCGATCGCGTTGCCGAGGTCGTCAGTCAGTTTATCGTCAGGCGATGAGGTCCCCCACATCTTTACACGAAAATCGCCTGTACAGCCAAAATAAATTTTGATGACGAGTGCAAAAGGACTTTTGCAACAAAATCGGCACTAAGCGGCGGTAAGCATTTTCAGCGTTATGTCCGCAGCTGGCGTAAGCTGACATAACGGCCCAATCACCTAACTATCGCCAGCATGGTCGCACACGGCAATAAGCGGCATGAGGACACACAACAATCAGTACAACGCCGGCAGCAGGGACCTCGGAGGGATGGAGCCTGTGACGTCGGCGGGCTTCCCGTTCTCGACGGGTCGCGATTGAGCCTTGCTCAATTTTTTCTGTTTGGAATTGGCATGATTTGAATTGCGATGATGGGAAGCGCCCAGATTGGAATTGGACGTGCCTGATTTGGCGACCTTCGACTTCGAAGCAGGTTTGGCGTGCTTCGCCTTTTTCATCGCCTGCTGCGCCGCCACATGCTGGCTCGGCTTGTTCTCAACTGTAGCAGCATTGGCCTTGGCGCCTGTCGCGTTTGGGACATCTGCAGGAGGCCGCAGGGTGCCGGCGGTCTGCGGGCCGAGTACCGTTGCCGGCTGAGTATCAATGGCCAGCGCGGGCGTTGTAACAAGCGTGGCGGCGATCAGAGCAAGCGCGCATCTGTATACCATAAGGCCCCTCCCCTGCTCGATCATTCACCTATCCGTCTTTGCCAATTGTCGGGGGAGGTGGTGCCGAAGGCGCCTTCTGGACATCGGCTTGCTTATCCGAACTTCTATCGGGGCGTCTCGCAGCCCGAGCGGCATGCCGGTGATAATGCCTGCTTGATCGCCGCACCCCCCACGAGCTGGCGATAGCCGGTCCTGCTGTATAGCCAACTACGGCGCCGGCTACCGCACCGAGCGGGCCCAATACGACAGCGCCAGACAAAGCGCCTAAGGCTGCATCTGCAGTACGCTCTTGAGCAAATGCACCCATCGGGGCAAGTGCGATTGCGATCACCGCACCGGCGATCAACTTTTTCATGATAGCCTCTTTCTTTTGTACAATTCAAACACATGAAACGTATCGATTTCGGCAACACTGAGATCGAGCGCGAAAACATGGCTGAGTTATCAAATGCTGCAAAGCATCAGCTCTCATCCAACCAAAGACGGATGCGAATTGTGCCCTGCATTTAACCCGACTAATACGGATTCACTACTTGCTAACCATAATCAACAAAAAACTTTGATTGCGATTACAGAGCAGCAGCAAGCTCAGCGAGGAAGCCCGACGATACGTTAGTGCAGCTGCGCATCCACGACTGGCCGTGATCCAGCACGATCATTAGCCGGCAATCATCTTGACTTGACTGGATACCCGAAAAACTCGACGCTCGGCGCAGCTCCAGGCGCTGCATACGACATCACGTCCGCGTTAATGCGAGTACCTGCGGGACGGGGGACCCCAATGACAGGACCTGAAGAGTATCGGCGTTACGCCCGAGAGTGCCTCGAGTTGGCAAAACTGTTTGCGAGTGCCGCAAGCCCCGAGCAGCACTTGCGTCACATGGCCCAGGTTTGGCTTCGCCTAGCCCAAGACGCTGAAAACCGACCACGACAACCTCAAGAAGATGAGGTTTATTAGTGAGCCCGGGCGAGGTGTTGCCGATCGTACTCCTCAGCGACCTTCCTCCATGCCGCGGCCATTTTCCTCAGTGTCCGACACTGTTCCTCTGTCTCAGCTTGATGGGCCAAATGATCGCATTCCTCTGCAAATTGCCGGAATTCTTGTGACGTTTCCATAATGGAAACAACTCCGGACTCACTAGGGGCGTTCCATTGCAGTGAGTTATGAATTCCGGGCAGGCGACACTGCCAACTTTCAGAAAGAAACTAACAAAGTGCCAAGTGAGCGTAACATCAATGTAACAATTTGTGATGTTGAGAGCCTCGATTACCGTCATGCAGGATCAGGCACGCCGCACACATAACAGTAAACGCCAGTCGCGGTCGCGATCGTAAATCTGAACTGCCCCGGCGGCAGGTAGAGCGCAGCTGACGTACCGTTCGCGCTGAAATCACCGGCTGTGCCGTTAACTGATAAGTAGGTCGATCCATTTGGGCCAAGCGTTTGTAATTTTAGGGAACGCCGGTGGCAATTAAAGCGGGCTCGTCGGAGCGGAACGACGTCAACGAAGGAGCACAGCAGCCGGCAACACAAGGCAATTAAGAAGGAACCAGAAGATGACGATATGCAGAAGCATTGTCGCGCTCGGAGCGGCGCTCGTTATTTCGAGCTCGGCTTTTGCCCAGCAATATCCAAGCAAGCCGGTGAAGATCATCGTGCCGTTCCCGCCCGCTGGCGTCACCGACATCGTCGGACGGCTGGTTGCGCAGAAACTGTCGGAGAAGCTTGGCGAACAATTCTATGTCGAGAACATCGCCGGTGCCGGCGGCAATCTCGGCATGCTCCAAGCCGCGCGCTCCCCGGGCGACGGCTACACCATCCTGTTCGCCTCTTCGAGCATCGTAGTGAATCCCACGCTTTACAGCAAGGTTTCCTTCGACATCGATAAGGATTTCATCCCGGTTACAAAGGCCGGCGCAACGC
>DATLJR010000313.1:0-32105 GCA_035538755.1 Pseudolabrys sp. | reverse complement strand
ACGACGGACGGTCACGAGAGATAATTCACGAGACACAATCGCGAGACATAATCATGTCGGCTCAAATCGAAAAAATTGCATTGTTTATCGACGGCGCCAATCTTTACGCGACCGCAAAGTCGCTCGGCTTCGACATCGACTACAAACGCCTGCTGCGCGAATTCCAGTCGCGCGGTTATCTGGTGCGCGCGTTCTACTACACTGCGGTGATCGAAGATCAGGAATATTCCTCGATCCGGCCCTTGATCGATTGGCTTGATTACAACGGCTATACCGTCGTCACCAAAGCAACCAAGGAATTCGTCGACCAGACCGGACGACGCAAGGTCAAAGGCAACATGGACATCGAGCTTGCCGTCGACGCGATGGAAATCGCTGGCACGATCGATCACATGGTGCTTTTCTCAGGCGACGGCGATTTCCGCTCGCTAGTCGAGGCCGTCCAGCGCAGGGGAGTCCGCGTCACGGTTGTCTCGACCGTTTCGACGCAGCCGCCGATGGTTGCCGACGAACTGCGGCGTCAGGCCGACGTCTTCCTCGACATCGTCGAATTGCAGACCAAGATCGGGCGTGACCCCTCCGAGCGTGCTCCGCGCGAAGGCCGCCCGCCGCGCGAGGATCGTGCCGCGTCGCATACGCCTCAGTTCCTGCAGCGACCACCGACTGCGCCGCAACGCGCCGGGGCGCATGTCGGAGCTGATGACGACGACGAGTCATACGAATAATAAAGTAGAGTTTTCATCTCAGGATCCTGGGCCATGGCTGGGGCCGACGGAAAGCCTGGGCGCGATTGCCCCCTTTGTCCGCGCCTTGCCGATTTTCGAAAGACATGGCGCGCCAAGGAGCCGACCTGGTTCAATTCACCGGTCCCCTCCTTCGGCGCCCTCGATGCGCGCCTGTTGATTGTCGGTCTCGCCCCCGGGCTGCAGGGGGCCAATCGCACCGGTCGACCCTTCACCGGCGACTACGCGGGCGTGCTGCTCTACGAGACGCTTGCAAAATACGGCTTCGCGCGGGGCGTCTACGGCGCGCACCCGGACGACGGGCTTGAGCTGGTCGACTGCCGCATCACGAACGCCGTGCGTTGCGTGCCGCCGGAAAACAAGCCGACGCCACTGGAGATCAAGACGTGCCGCGACTTTCTCGCACCGACCATCGCCGAGATGAAAAAGCTGCGCGCCGTCGTTGCGCTCGGTCGGATCGCGCATGAAAGCACCGTGCGTGCACTGGGCCGCAAGCTTTCCTTCGTTGGCTTTGGGCACGGCGACCGGCATCAGCTGGGGCCGCTGACCCTGTTTTGCAGCTATCACTGCTCGCGCTACAACACGAACACGGGCGTGCTCACGCCTGAGATGTTCCGAACCGTTTTCAAAAACGTCCGCAATTATCTCGATCGCTGAAGCCAGGCGATCACTTCGGCGGCATTCTTGTCCGGAGGGAAAACCGGGTAGAAGACTTTGCCGATCACGCCGTCATCGATGACAAGCGCCATGCGCTTGAGCAGCGTCATTCCCGCCGTGAAGAATGTCGGAAGATTGAGAGCACGGGTAAGCGCGAGCTTCTCGTCCGACAAAATTGCAAACGGCAGATGCAATCGTGTCGCCGCCTCTTTCTGATAGGCGGTGTCCTGGGTCGACAGGCCGTAGAGCTGTGCAACACCCAGGCGCTTCAGTTCGGCCAGATTATCGCGGAAGGAACACGATTGCGGCGTGCAGCCACGCGCGCCGGGGATCTGGTCCCAGCCGTCAGGCGGATCGACACCCGGCACGCCCGTGCGCGGATAGACGTACACGACAGTCCGGCCTTTGAGTTTTGAAAGGTTGATCGCTGTGCCGTCGGTCGTCGGCAACGCGATGTTGGGCAGTTTTGCGCCCGTGAGATGGCGCGCGCCGCCATCGTCCTGCGGTGCCGGAATATCGGTTGGCAGGAATTCCGGGTTATGCGTCCCTGGGGCTTCGGTCATTGCTGTCTCATTTTTCTCGTTCTTAACGCGGCTCGGCCGCAATGACAGAACCGTAGCTCATAAATTCCATGAGCGAGCCGTCCGGATCGCGGAAATAGACCGAGGTACCTGGCCCTTTCGCGCCAAACCTTTGCATTGGACCGCGCTCGACGACAATTCCATGCTTTTTCAGGTGCTTAATCGCGCCCTGGATCGGGCCCTGCCACTCGAAGCACAGATCGCTGTTGCCCGGTTGCACCGGCAGGCGTGCGACCTCTGCCGGCTTTACACCTGGCCCATGCACGTTGAGCTGCTTGTCGCCGAAACGATACGCCCAGCCAGTGGGGCGCTGCACCAGCTCGGCGCCCATGACATCGGCATAAAACCTGTTGGACCGTCCCCAATCCGACACATGGATGACGCAGTGGTCCAGTTTAGTTGGCACCATATTGGCCTCCGGACGTTGAATGTCACGGCAATGTTATTACCGCCGATCGTCAAGTCGGCAATGCTGTCAAGGTGTAAGGCTGTTTTTCTCCTCTTGAATAGGAGCGACCTTATGACGTTTCTCAAGCTGATTTACGCGACCACTTTGTTTCTTGGCGCGGCTCTGCCCGCTGCAGCGCAGACCGCCAGTGCGCCGATGAAAGGCAGCGACGGCAAGGAAGTCGGCTCGGTCAATCTCACCCAGACGGCGCAAGGCGTGCTTATCAACGTGTCCGTCAAAGGCCTGCCGCCCGGCGAGCATGCGATCCACGTGCACGCTGTCGGCAAATGCGAGCCGCCTTTCACATCGGCCGGGGGGCACTTCAATCCGGGCAACAAGAAGCACGGAATGTTGTCGCCGGAAGGTCAGCATGCCGGGGACATGCCCAATCTGCACATTCCGCAGAGCGGTGACCTCACGGTCGAGATCCTCAATGTCAACATCACGCTGGAAAAGGGTAAGCCCAATTCGGTGTTCGACGCCGACGGCTCATCGATCATCATCCATGCGGGGAGCGACGACTACAAAACCGATCCCACTGGTGAGGCCGGCGGACGCATCGCCTGCGGCGTGATCCAGTAGCGAGCTGCATTACGTCTTCACCCGTCATTCCGGGGCGACGAATCAGCGTGGGACCCGGAATCCATACACAGTCGCAGTGCATATCGCTGGATTCCGGGTTCGCAGCCCAAGGCTGCGCCCCGGGACCGGCGATTGATGCCCGTCACCACACCACGTCGTCATAGCCGGGCATCTACCCCTTCATTCGCAGGAGGCGGCCACGCTCGCGATCCCAGGAACGCTTCTTCAGCGTTTCGCGCTTGTCGTGCAATTTCTTGCCGCGCGCCAATGCGATCTCGACTTTGGCTCGCCCTTTTTCATTAAAGTAAAGCTTTAGCGGTACGATCGTCATGCCTTCGCGTTCGACCGCGCCGACCAGACGATTGATCTCCCGTTTCTGCAATAACAGTTTGCGCGCCCGTTTCGGCGCGTGGTTGAAGCGGCTCGCCTGCAGGTATTCCGGGATATTCGAATTGATCAGCCAGAGCTCGCCCGCGCGTGCGTCGGCGTAGGATTCCGCAATCGTCGCTTTTCCGGCACGCAGCGATTTCACCTCGCTACCGGTCAGCACGATCCCCGCCTCGAAGGTCTCCCCGATCGCGTAGTTGAATCGCGCCTTGCGGTTGTCGGCGACCACCTTGAAGCGGCGCTCGGGTTTTGCGGCCATGGGAGGTCAGATGCGATTGGGTTCGTTCAGCGCGATTTGAGCTCGTCGCGGATTTCGGTGAGCAACTCTTCCGTCTTCGTCAGCGGCGGCGGCTTATCTTCTTCTTCCTTTTTCTGCTTGAACGAAAGCCGGTTTATACCGCGGATTACCAGAAACAGGATAAACGCAATGATCAAGAAGTTGATCGTGACCGTGAGAAAACTTCCCCAACCTAGGACGGCGCCCTGCTTTTTCGCTTCAACCAGCGTGTCGGCCGTGACCTTCGATGACAGCGGCAGAAAATAATTGGAGAAATCGAGCCCGCCGGTGATCGCCCCAATGATGGGCGTGATGATGTCGCCGACCAGCGAATTCACGATCGACGAAAACGCAGCGCCGATGATCACACCGATGGCGAGATCGATGACGTTGCCACGCAATGCGAATTTTTTGAATTCCTCGATCATGAGCTGTGATCCTAATCGGGATTGAACCAAGGAGCCCTTGTCATGGCCGGGCTCGTCCCGGCCATCCACGTCTTGCTGAAACATCAGGACGTGGATGCCCGGCACAAGGCCAGGCGTGACGCAAAACTAGTTGATCAGCCCGGCGTGCACCATCGCCTGGCGTACAGCGGCCTGCGCCTTCTCGCCCGCCGGCACCATCGGCAAGCGTACCGTGTTGGCGCATTTGCCGATGAGCGACATCGCGTACTTGATCGGCGCCGGACTCGTTTCGACGAACAGATTGGTGTGCAGCAGCGCTAGCTTGTCCTGCAGCTTGAGTGCGGCCTTGAAGTCGCCTTTCAGGCAGGCCGCCTGGAACTCGGAGCACAGGCGCGGCGCCACGTTCGATGTCACCGAGATGCAGCCATGCCCGCCATGCGCCATGAAGCCGAGCGCGGTGATGTCCTCGCCCGAGAGCTGGTTGAAATCCGGCCCCATCGCCGCGCGCTGCTGCGATACGCGCGTCATGTTCGCGGTCGCGTCCTTCACGCCGGCGATGTTCTTCAGTTCGAACAGACGCGCCATCGTTTCGACCGACATGTCGACGATCGAACGGCCCGGAATGTTGTAGATAATGATCGGGATGCCGATGGCGTCGTTGATCGCTTTGTAGTGCTGATACAGCCCTTCCTGCGTCGGCTTGTTGTAGTACGGCGTGACGATCAGCACCGCTTCGGCACCCGCCTCTTCGGCATGACGCGACAGCTCAATGGCCTCAGCCGTCGAATTCGATCCCGAGCCGGCGATGACAGGCACGCGCCCGTCGACCTGATCGATGCACCACTCGACGACCTTCTTGTGTTCATCATGCGACAGCGTCGGGCTCTCGCCGGTGGTCCCGACCGGAACCAATCCGTTGGTACCCTCGGAAATCTGCCACTCCACAATGTCGCGGAAGGCTTTTTCGTCGAGCGAGCCGTTTTTGAACGGCGTGACCAGCGCGGTAAAAGAGCCCCGAAAGCTCGTCTTGGCGGTCATGGCGCGACTACTCCACAGAGGGTCCGGTTTGAGCCCCCATCAATATCGGGTCGGCGGGGAGGATGATAGTCCTCCGCGACGAGTAAACAGGCAATCTGCCGTGTTTTTGCCTGCGTCGCTAAGTAGTGTCGCGGGCATGTAATTTTTGGGTACCATCCGTCAATATTTTTGGCCTAATAGGCCACTGCCAGCGGCACCGCGCTGATTCGGGTCGCCGGGGACACGACCGTACGGGGTTTGATGATAGCGACTGGCCGAAGCCGCTTGAGCATCCTATTTGCGTTGGCAGCCTCCTGCGGGCTGTGCGCGGAATCGTTTTCGGCCCCTGCACAAAAAGTTCCATTGCCGCGTCCGCGGCCGCCTCTGAACACCGCCAAGCAAGCAGCGCCTGCCGCCGCCCAACAGACGCAACCCAAACACGACGCCAACCGCTCCGGCCTCTCCTCGTACGCGCAGGCGAACGTCGGGCTGCGCGGCGCACTTTTCGAAACCCGTGCTCACTTCAAGCCGCTGGTGCGACCCGCCGCCGGGCCCTTTGCAGTCGCGCCGACGACATCGACATTGGATGCCGACATCGCGGCCGTGAAGCGGGTCATCGAAGCCGCGCGCAAGGGTCGCGAAGCGGAAGCCAACGCGACTGAGGCGAGCATCGGCGATCCCGTCGCGCGCAAGCTCGCCGAATGGGTGATCCTGCGCTCCGACAACACGAACCCCTCGTTCCAGCGCTACGCCGCCTGGGTCGAAGCCAATCCGAGCTGGCCGCACTCGCCGCTGTTCCGCCGCCGCGCCGAGAACGCGCTCTGGAACGACGGCGTCGACGATCGAACCGTGCGCGCCTTCTTCGCCAAGCAGCAGCCGGTCACCGCGAAGGGCCGCTACATGCTGGCGCGCACTCTGCTCTCGCAGGGCGACCGCGAGGGTGCCGCACGTCTCGTGCGTCAGGCCTGGCGCAACGATGATGCAAGCGAAGGCGTCGAACAACGCGTGCTCGAGATGTTCGGCGGGATGCTCACGGCGGCCGACCACAAGGTGCGCATGGATGCGCGCTTCTATGCTGACGACGCCGCCGGCGGCATCCGGGCCGCCGACCGCCTCGGCGGCAACGAGGTCGCCATTGCGCGGGCCCGCGCGGCGGTGCTGCGCAAGGCCAGCAACGCAAAGGCGCTGCTCGATGCCGTGCCCGCCGCGGCGCAGAGTGACGCCGGCTATATCTTTTCGCGCGTGCAATGGCTGCGCCTGAACAACAAGGCGGAAGATGCCGGCAAGCTGATCCTTACAGCCCCGAAGAATCCGGAGGCGCTCGTCAATCTCGACCAGTGGTGGCAGGAGCGCCGGCTGCTGGTGCGCAATCTGCTCGACGAGAACGACGCGCACGCCGCCTATCGCGTTGCGCGCGACGCCGCGACGCCGATGAAAGGTTTCTATCGGGTCGACGCGCATTTCACCGCTGGCTGGGTGGCGCTTCGCTTCCTGCGCGATCCAAAAACCGCCGCGGAACACTTTGCGCGCGTCAGCGAAAACACACAGAGCCCACATGCGCTCTCGCGCGCCGGCTACTGGCAGGGACGCGCGGCGGAAGCGATGAACCAGAACGCGCAGGCCAAGGAATTCTTTGAATCGGCCGCGCAATACACGGCGACCTACTACGGCCAGCTCGCGCGCGCGCGGCTCGGATTGAAAGATCTCGGCCTGCGTGGTCCGCCGGTGTTCACGCAGCAGGAGCGGGCCACGCTAAGCAATCTCGAAGTCGTGCGCGCGGCGGACATTCTTTACAAGCTTGGCGAGCGCGACATGCTGGCCTCGATCTATGCCGAGCTTGGCGAAAGCGCGACCGACATTGCTGGCATGGCCATGATGGGCGAGCTGGCCGCCAAGAACGGCGACGGCCGCGCAATGGTGTTGCTCGGCGAATATGCCTATGCGCGCGGCCTGCCGCTCGACTATTACGCCTACCCAACGGTCGGGCTGCCCGACTATCAACCGATTGCTCCGCCGATTGATGCGTCCATCGCCTATTCGATCGCGCGTCAAGAGAGCCACTTCAACCAGAAGGTCGTCTCGAGCGCCAACGCCATGGGCCTGATGCAGGTGACGCCGGCAGCGGGCATCGATACGGCCGCCAAGTTCAAGGTCACCTATAACCGCGACCGCTTGCTGAAGGATCCGGTCTACAACATGCAGATGGGCGCGGCCGAGTTGTCCAACCTCCTCACCGGCTATAATGGCTCCTACATTCTGACGTTCGCCGGCTACAACGCCGGCCGCGGCCGCGTGAAGCAATGGATAGAGGCTTATGGCGATCCGCGCGATCCGCATGTCGACCCGGTCGACTGGGTCGAGCGGATCCCGATCGCCGAGACGCGCAACTACGTCGCGCGCATCATGGAGAACCTGCAGGTCTACCGCGCACGCTTCGGCGGCAGCAACAGACTGGCGATCGATGCCGACATCAAGCGCGGCGGTAGCCACCGCTGAGGTTTCCTGACCGGACTGCCTCCCCGTCATACGCGCGCAATCTCGTCGCCGAGCCTTATCCAATACGTTTCATGGTCATGCCAGGCTTTGTGCCGGGCATGACGACAATGGCGCTGTGGGTAAGGCAGACCCCCTGATGCGTCAGCGACCCGGTGGTATGCTATAACCGTCGCATGCAGAACGGCGTCTCCAGCAGCTTCATCACCGCGCCCGATGGCCTGCGCCTGCATGCCTGCTGCTACGGCAACCGCACGGCCTCGGCCACCCCCGTCGTCTGCCTGCCAGGCCTCGCCCGCACCGCGGCTGACTTTGAGGCGCTCGCGTCCGCGCTCTCGCACGAAAAGCCGTTCCGCCGCGTGATCGCGCTCGACTATCGCGGCCGCGGCCAGTCGCAATACGACCGCAACCCGGCGAACTACGCGCTGCCGGTCGAGCTTGCCGATGTGCTCGCAGTCGTGACCGCACTCGATGTAACACCCGCAATCTTCGTCGGGACATCGCGTGGCGGCATTCTCACGATGCTGCTCGCCGCCGTGCGGCCGACCGCCATCGTCGGTGCCGTGCTCAACGACATCGGTCCGGTGATCGAGCCGCAGGGTTTGATGCGCATCAAAAGCTATGTCGGCAAACTGCCGCAGCCGCGAAACTTCGAGGAAGGCGCCGAGATCCTGCGCCGGCTGTTCAGCGGGCAATTTCCGAAGCTCGACGCGAAGGACTGGCTCGCCAGCGCCCACCGCACGTTCAAGGAAGAAAACGGTCGGCTGGTGCCCACCTACGACGTGAAGATCGCCACCACCATGAACGGCCTCGATGCCGAACGTCGCGTCCCGCCCCTTTGGCTGCAATTCGACGCGCTCCGGGCGAAACCCCTGATGGTAATCCGCGGCGTCAACTCCGACCTTCTCACGGCGGAAACGGTCGAAACCATGCGCGCGCGGCGCAAAGCGATGGATGTCATCGAAGTGCCCGACCAGGGCCACGCGCCGCTGCTCACCGACGCGACGACGATCGGACGCATTGCGGAATTCGTGCATCGCTGCGATCGCACGATTCACTAGCCCAATCCTGACAGCAAACCCCCTCTTATTTGTCAGTTCACCACGCGGCGATCAGGGATAGAGATCGCGGTGCACCCGGAAGCGGAATTGCCAACTATCGGTGTCAGCTACGTTGGTCATGCGGGAGGTGCTGGTGATATCGCCAGTACTCAGCCCGTTAAATGTCGATGCGCTTTCCAGCCTTGAGTAAAGATAGAAGTCCAGTGGGCCGGCCTCACGTTCGGCCTGTCGCAATCGTTCTTCGATTTCTATGGCTCGCCGTCGACTTCGTATTGGGGTTCGTTCCCGGCGTCGGACACGAGCGACGGAGGCTGGATGGTCGCGGGCTACACCGCGCAGTTCGGCAATGGCTCCTCCGCGGCGCAGCCGCCGTAGAGCGAGGTCCGCCACCTCAAGACCGCAAAGGCGCTCGGCCTCACTGTTCCCCAATCGATATTGCTTCGCGCCAACAAAGTGATCGAGTAGTCGTGATGTTCGCTTTGGGCCAAAAGCGGACATCCCTGAATGAAATGGTCGATGTCCGCTTTTGGCTCGCAATGCCTGCCGTGAGCCGAGGCTCCCGTTGGATTCCAAGGAGCCTGCAGCGTTCGCCGCTCGCGCCGGCACGGCTGAGACGCGTCTTGCGCTAAATTCTGTTAGCCCGGCGTTAGCCCGACGCCCCTGTCACTGACAGGAAATTGCGTAAGTGCCTTATTTTATTGGTCGGGGCAGCAGGATTTGAACCTGCGACCTTCTGGTCCCAAACCAGACGCGCTACCAGACTGCGCTATGCCCCGCCGGACACCGGGGTTCGATACACGCTTCGGTATAATGCGGCAAGCAAACCTCAGCGGGCATTGAAGATCGGCGCGGCAACCCGGTCACCGGCCGCGATGCCAAGTTTCTGCGCTGTCCCGCCGATAACTTCAAGCACAGCACGGACGGGCCCGTTCGAGGGGATAAGCCGTGTCGACAAGGGCTCGGTGTTCTCGGCAATGCGCAAGATGCGGCCGTCACCACGGATGAAAATCATGTCGAGCGGAATATAGGTGTTCTGCATCCAGAAGCTGACTTCCTGATCCCGTTGGAAGTCAAACAGCATTCCCCGCCCTTCCGGCAGCTCCTTGCGGTACATGAGCCCCTTCGCCCGATCGGCGTCATTGTCCGCAATTTCCACGGTGAAGACGTGGACGCCGGTCTTGCTGGCAATTTCAACTGTCTGCGGGCCGACCGGCCGAGCCAGGCTAGCGGCGACAAAGAGGCCGACGAATGCAAAGGCAAGCCAATTGAGCGCGCGCATGGCACGCCCTTTACGCGGCTGCGTTGCCAGCGGCAATCGTAAAATCGGGGGGGTCTAGTGGGACGCCAGTCCCAGCGGTCCGCCGTCCGGCCTAACCTCGGCCGCCATCAGACCCTTTGGCCCCGGTCCAAAGCGGACCAGAACGGTCTGACCCGGGCGCAGTTCGGCAATGCCGTAGCGCCGCAGGGTTTCCATGTGCACGAAAATGTCGGGAGTTCCATCGCCACGGGTAACGAAGCCAAAGCCACGTAGCCTGTTGAACCATTTGACCTGTGCTCGCTCAAGTCCGCTCGTCGGCGTCACGGTTACGTGAGTGCGCGCGGGCGGCATTTGCGCGGGATGAATGGCCGTCGACTCGTCCATGGAAACGATGCGGAAGGCCTGCAGTCCCTTGGGACGTTGCAGCACCTCACACAAAACCCGAGCACCCTCATAGGCGGTCTGGTAGCCGTCGCGGCGCAGACAAGTCACGTGTAGAAGTATGTCTGGCATCCCGTTGTCAGGGACGATGAATCCGAAGCCCTTGGAGACATCAAACCACTTAATGACACCGCTCAACTCGATGAGATTGGTCGCCGTTTCATCGACGAGCTCTCTGACCGCTCCTTGGCGGAGATTGGTCCCAGACATTTTCGATTCGACCCCGTCCGACGCCATGACGCCAAACGCCGCCACCTTGCTGGCGCCTCTTGATGGGCGCTTGAACGAATCTTTGCGGAATCGAAGATAACACCGACCTCCGAACGGCAAAGGGGCAAAATAGGCTTGCACACAGCTCTATGCACAGCGTAGCGCGCGGCGAATCAGTTCGCGATGAAAGGACTTAGCGCGTCGCCGATGTCACTACGCACGACCAGATCGGCAATTTCGTCAAAGTCCGTGGGCTCTCGGTTGATTATGACGAGGGCTGCACCACTGCGCTTAGCCATCAACGGAAAACCTGCCGCGGGCCAAACCACAAGAGAGGAGCCGACAGCGAGAAACAGGTCGCAATTTCTGGTCAATTCCTCGGCGCGCTGCATCGCCTCCAGCGGCATCTGCTGGCCGAACGAGACTGTCGCAGTTTTGATGTGGCCACCACATCCGCAATCGGGTGCATGCTCGCCCAAAGTATCGAATTTTTCTTTTACCCAAGACAATTCGTATCGCTTTGCACAATCGAGACAGAGGGCATAAGTGGTGTTGCCGTGCAGTTCCACGACGTCGGACGCAGCAATCCCCGAAGCCTGATGCAGATTGTCGATGTTCTGTGTGATGAGCGCAGGACTTTTTCCGGCCCGGTAGAGACTTGCCAAAGCGCGATGTCCTCTGCCCGGCTTCGCCTTCGCGAAATTCTGCTCCATGGCAAACCGTTGCCGCCAGGCTTCGTCGCGCATCTCCTGGCTGGTCACAAAAGTATCGAACGGTATCAGCTTGTTCTTTGTCCAAATCCCGCCGGGGGAACGGAAATCGGGAATCCCGCACTCGGTGGAAATACCCGCCCCGGTAAAGGGTATGATGACCGAGGCATTTTCGATCAGCTGTCGCAAACGCTCGATCGCAGTGGGAAGATCGGAGGCAATCATTTGTGTATAGTCGCTGCCTTCTGTCAGTCAGTGAGGTTCAGCCTATGCGATATCTTCACACTATGCTGCGCGTTCGTGATCTCGACGCTGCGCTCGATTTTTATTGCAACAAGCTTGGCATGAAAGAAACCCGCCGCCGGGTGGATGAGAAAAACAGGTATACCCTGGTGTTCCTGGCCGGCCCGGCCGACGAAAAATTGGTTGAAACAAGCAAAGCCGCCGGCCGCCCCGGCCCAGAATTGGAACTCACCTACAACTGGGATACCGAGGACTATGGCGAGGCTCGCCATTTTGGCCATCTCGCCTTCGAGGTCGACGACATCTACGCCACCTGCGAGCGGCTGATGAAAGCCGGCGTAACGATCAACCGGCCGCCGCGTGACGGCGTCATGGCTTTCGTGCGCTCCCCAGACAAGCAATCGATCGAGCTCTTGCAGAAGGGCGCGCCCCTGCCCGCCCAGGAGCCTTGGAAGTCAATGCCGAATACCGGCAAGTGGTAAGCTCGCTTGCCGCTGGCGGCGAAGGTCTTTATACCCCGACCCATTCGTGAGCCGCCGTTCGGCAGCGACTTTAGCGCCCTTCGTCTAGAGGCCTAGGACACCGCCCTTTCACGGCGGTAACAGGGGTTCGAATCCCCTAGGGCGCGCCAATAAAATCAGGCACTTCTTGAATCGGTCGGTGTTT
Source organism: Pseudolabrys sp. (assembly GCA_035538755.1). GTDB lineage: Bacteria > Pseudomonadota > Alphaproteobacteria > Rhizobiales > Xanthobacteraceae > Pseudolabrys. Next base: position 19,924 of record DATLJR010000313.1, on the reverse strand, counting down.
GGGTCTCATACATACAGCGATAGATGACGGTAGACCCGTATATAAAGAGTGGCTGCCATGTCCCGCGACGGCGCAATCATCTTTAGCGATCAGCGGGAGGGAACATGAAGCGCATGATAGCGATATGTGCGGCGGCAATGTTGGTTGCGGCGACACCGGTGAATGCACAACGCGCCAACCCCGAAGGCCAGTCTTGGGACAGTGATTATACTGCGCGAGAATGGCTCAAAGATTGTACGAATCGTGCCAACAAATGTCGGTTTTTCATTCTCACTGTCGCGCAGGCATCGTACTGGTGTGAGAAGTGCATTCCGTCCATGACGAGCCTGACTGAAGTTGAGGAAGTGATGCGGGCGTTCATTGCACAAAATCCGCAATACGTGGACGGTGCTGCAACTAACGTCCTACTCACTGCAATCCACTCAAGATGGCCATGTAAAAGCCGTTGACGCCTGCGGAGAGCCACAATGCCCCGCGACGGCGCAATCGTCTTCGGCGATCTTGGATCAGTTAGAAACAGAAAAGCCGCCCCCCGTTGCTGAGGGCGGCGATCTTGTCAGGCATTAGCCTTGGCTGCGCGGTTGCTCCTCACTCCGGCAATTCAACTGGAAAGCTTTTCATGCCGGTCGGCAATACTACTGAGATGCTAGCCACAGGTGCAGCGGAGTGGTTTCTGACATCCATTTTAGCCCCGGTGGCGATTACTTTGGTGAACAACGCGGCACCGATCATTACAGAGGATACGTGGGGCATGGCTTGGTCCCCTTGTCGCTAATCCGGCAGTTTAAAAATACGCCGATCGCGCCAAGGATCTGTGATAGCCGTCACAAAGTCTCTCTTTTTTGTGAATCAATTCAGCGCGATGGTTGTCTGGCACCACAAACAAGATGCCGTCCCACTTGCTGCGTTTGCCAAACACGCGGTTTGATAATAATGCCCCGCGACGGCGCAATCATCTTTCCGCGAAATCGAATATGAGTCCAGACAAAGGCGCACCATCCTCAAAGACCTATGCGGTCGAGATCGTGGTTCCCGAAGACGGGTTAGGTCGTCGTCTCGAAGACATGCATGACTTTCACCGCCAGCGGGCAATAACAGATCATTACGTCCCAGGCCGTCGTGACGGCGAGCGCGATTACGTTCGATGGTTTTTCAAAGACCTTGCCGCCGCCGAGGCCTTCGCCGCGCAATTTTCCGGCACCTTGGTAACGCCCCACAGTGAACGCTCCAATGCGGCGTGGAGTGTCCGTATTGGCGAGATTGCCAGTGCTGTCCGTCCGCTAGCCAAGAGACACGCAAGACTATTATATGTACTAGTCCCGCTGTCTCTGATGGTCGTTGGAGCGCTGGTCATTAAACAAATTTCTCTTCGAGAAGAAGCGAAACTCGTAGCTAAGCCACCACCTGTCGCCATCGAAGCTAAGGCACCCTTGGTCAAGGACAAGACAAATGATGCTCGTGCGCAGGCCAATGAGCCCAGCGGCAAACCGGGTTTAACGCCAAACTGTGAAAAGGAATTACGACGCACAGCCGATTTATTGAGATTTTTTGCAAATAGAATTCAGACGGGAGAGAAAAGAAAATCGGTTGTTGCTGACATGAAACAACAAGAGAAAAGAATATCGGCAGTTTGCTCTGATTAAGCGCCAGATGATTGGCTTGACGAGATCACCGCCGATTGCCCGAGGAAGAAGTCACTCCTCAATGTGAGTGCAACCGGTTCGTTACTTACTCGGCAAGTGACAATGCATAACCGGCCGCTTTTGCCTGTCGTTCGCCTTGCTGCATCGCCCCCGCGAGTGCGCACGCAAGTCGATTAGTCCGCTTTGGGCCAATAGCGGACATCCTGCGCTGCGGCACACACTGCCGCTATTCGATCACCTCGTCGGCGAGCAATTGCATTGAAGTTGGTACCTTCACGCCGAGCGTCTTGGCAGTTTTGAGGTTGATGACAAGCTCAAACTTGGTCGGCTGCACGACCGGTAGGTCGGCGGGCTTCTCGCCCTTGAGAATGCGACCCGCGTAGATCCCAGCCTGGCGATATGCATCGGTCACACTCGCTCCATAGCTCATCAGGCCGCCAGCTTCAGGGTATTCGCGTAAATCATAGATCGAGGGTACCAAATGTCGTCTCGCCAGCGCAGCAAGTTGTGCGCACAGGCCGGTGAACAGCGAGTCCCCGTCAACGTAGAGTGCGGAAGCGCGGTTGGCGGCAAGGCTTGCAAAGGCTGGCGCTAGGTCGCGTTCGCTACTGGCCTCTACTATTTGCAGGCTCAACCCAAGCGCGCGTGCAGCCGCCTCCTGTTCTCCAATATGATCTTTGCTGGCTGGAATTTTGGGATTTGACGAGCATGCCGATCACCGAGGCGTTAGGCACCAACTCGTGGAGTAATTCCAGTTGCTTGGTTCTCAGTGTGTTGGACAGGAAAGTTACGCCCGTGGCATTACCTCCTGGTTGGTTCAGCCGAACCACATATCCGAGTTTGACCGGGTCGTCGCCGGTTACGAACACCATTGGAACCGTCGCCGTCGCGGCCCTCGCCGCTATGATCGCAGCAGCGCCACCACCTATGATCAGGTTGACGTTATGGCGAATAAGGTCGTCCGCTAGACTCCGCAGCTGATCTTGATGACCACCCCCAGCGATAATCGATGGCGAGGTTCTCGCCCTCGACGTAACCGGCCTCGTTCAGTCCCTTGCGCAAGGCGGTGAGAAGGTAAGCTGACTCGTCAGGCGTCGTGTTTCTTAGAAAGCCGATCACTGGCTTCGGTGACTGCCCGTGCGCAGTAGACGCCGCCGCAACTGGCCATGTCGCCGCCGCGCTGCCTACCACCCTGATGAAATCGCGCCGCCTCATTGCCTCCCCAGGGGATCGCCCTCATGAGAGTCTTACTTAGTCTTGCGATTGGCGGCGCGTAAATTTGGCCTCAATAACGGCACTGCCACGATGTCCGCTTTGGGTCAAAAGCGGACATGTGCAACGCAAAACGGCATGTCCGCTTTGCCCCCAATAGCGACCGCAAAAAGCGAAATGCCGCAATGGTGATGTCTGCTACCTTAAAGCAGACATGTGTGGTGCACGGGCCGATGTCCGCTAGGGGCCAATAGCGGAAGTGGCCACCCTCATTCGATCATCTCGTCGGCGACCTGTTGGATATGGAACGGCACATCGAGGCCGAGTGCTTTTGCCGTGTTGAGGTTGATCACAAGCTCGTACTTGGTCGGGTCCTGGACGGGGAGATCGGCCGGTTTTGCACCTCTCAGAATTTTGTCTACATAGATGGCCGCGCGGCGAAACTGGTCGATGTCGCTCGGCGCATACGACATGAGCCCGCCAGCGGTTACATACTCTCGGTATGGATACATTCCCGGCAGTCGGCTGGTTGCCGCGAAGGCGAGGATTTCCTTTCGGTGCGCGAGTAAAAAACGATCCGCGAGCACAATAAATGCGTCGGGGTGCGCGCCGCCAATCGTCGAGAAGGCTAGCTCGAAATCATCCACGCGGCGAACGTCTAACACGGGCTCTAACGTCATCCCCAACGCCGCAGCGGCGGCCTGGGTACCTGGATAAAACCCCAAAACGGCGGGGTTCGCCGAGTTCAACATCACGGCGACGCGGGAGAGCCCAGGAACCACATCCTTCAAAGTCTGCAGACGTTTCCCTTCCAGCTCCGGTGCGTTGATGGTGAATCCCGTGACGTTCCCGCCTGGCCGAGCGTAGCTGGCGACAAGCCCGTCCTTAACTGGATTGGCACTCGACGCAAAAACGATGGGGATGGTGTTGGTCGCTTGCTTGGCTGCAAGAGTGCCGGGCGTGCCCTCGGTCACGATCACGTCGACCTTGAGGCGAATCAGGTCGGACGCCAAGCCTAGGAGACGACTGTCATCTCCTTCTGCCCATCGGTACTCGATGGTGATGTTCTCGCCCTCGACATGGCCCAGATCGCGGAGTGTCTGTCGGAATGCGTCTAAGTCACGCCGCTCCAACGAAGCGGAGGAGGCACCGAGGTACCCGATCCGCGACATCTTTCCAGTTTGTTGCGCGCTTGCAATAAACGGCCACGCAGCCGCCGCACCGCCGAGTAAACTGATGAACTCGCGCCGTCTCATTGCCTTCCCCGAGGCTTCGGACATGAGCATCGTAGCGGTTCAATTGAGGGCCGTTAAGGGATGCCCCATGTCCGCTTTGGGTCAAAGCGGACACCAAGTTGTCAAACAGACCCAAGCCTAGATCTCTACACCAACGCGCGCCTTGGGATACGTATCGAGAAAATGGCGAAGGGCCATGAACAATTCCTGCGCGTGCTTTATCCGCACCCTGCAGAGCGCTTCGTGGATATCGTCAATTATCATGGCGCGAATTTTTTCCTCGCCATGCGGCTGTTTCAGGAGATAGTCAGCCAAAGCAGAAGCTGCAATTGTTGGAATATTGCTCGTGCTCCCCAATAGCAGTCACTTCATCTTCACTGAGCCCGCTAAAAGCGATGCAGTCTTGCAAGGAGATCATGACGCCTCCTTTTAACGTAAGAACACCACGCTCCCACTAGTTTTGGTAGAAACTCCTCCGCTAACTCAGCGCGACATTTTGGAGATGCCTGCGATTGCGGAGTGCGTACCTCCCATGTGCGTTTCTCCTCAATAGTTGAAACAGCAATCATTGGATTGCATTGATCCAAGTCAACGATCCGGTCGCAGCAGATTGCTCACCATGGCATTCCGCCGGGGCCGCCCATTGTTGAGGCTTCCGGCAACAATAATATTTCCCAATGGTTTGGGTGCAATTTTCAGGTGACCACGTTGGCTGCGGTCTAGGCACTTAAGAGAAATTAAGGACCAGCAACATTCAAAGAACAGAGGAACTCTGTCTGTCAGCGCACCGCACAGGATGCGTAGGCACCAGCTTACCCCGAACGCGCCAAGGGTATGATTGAACTGGTCGGTCGATGTGTTTGTTAGCCCTAGCCTGTTTTCCGGTTATTCACAGAGTTAATCACAAGCAAAACCGTGATCTTTTTTTGCCGCCATGAAAGGACTGATACAGAGGATCGATATGGGTCCAAATGGCTTTTGCAATGACAACGCGCATTATGCTTCTTTCTGCGGTCTCCATCGCGGTCGGGTCGTCACTAGCATATGGCTCGCCAGCATGCATGACGATAAGCGAGGCTCGTGCCAAATTTCCCAAGGCGCAGCATCTTTATTGGCACGGCAGCAAACATTGCTGGAATGACAGTGCGGCATACGGTTTTCGCGCACCCGCGGTAGTGCCCCTGGCTTCGCCACGACGCGCACTCGCGGCGGTGCCCAGTGCCTCCACACGACCGACACCCACGCCTTCTACACCACCGGAAGCTTTAAAACCGACATCCCGGACAGAAGAGTCAGGACCGCAATGCCAATTGCCCTGTGAGTAGACGGGAAGCGCGGCCAAGTTTGCCCACACATTATGTGAATCGAGGCATTTCAGCCGAATTTTACGGCGGCTTTATTGACGACTTAGCGGTGAGAATGCTGCGCTGACGATCTCTCCTCACCATCCACTTAGCCCGGCTCCTGGCACGAGACCCGGGCTTTTCTTTGCCGGAATACACCCGACGGTTATTCGACGACTGTCGGGACCACTCGATCAAGCTGATGGCCCGGGAGAATCGCCAAGCAGAATGGGTGAATCGGGGACAAAGCCAGATTATTGACGGATCTCAAAGCACAATGGTTGGTCAGCAGTAATTCGTACGGGCCGGCTCTCTCCTAAACGCCTGCCTCAAACGCCGCCCTCATTTTCTGATCGCGAACGTGGCCGAGTACAAACAAGCGGATCGCCGACGACAGATTTCCCTGTTGGCGCGTCGTGTCGATCTCTGTAACCGTCTGCGCCAACGAGGCACCCTGGGCCTGCGCGATCTCCTTCAGCCCGCTCCAGAACTCGTCTTCAAGACTGATGCTGGTTTTGTGTCCGCCAACCACAACCGACCGCTTAATGATTGGTGATTTCATGGCGTCCTCCTTCGAGCACACCTGCAATTCTCGTAGCATCGTACCGTGATTCGCCGAAGCCAAAAATATTTGTTCGTAGGTGAGTGCTGCAATACGACGATGACGCAAGCAAATTGCCGCAGCGCCTTCAGACCCTCTCGTTTTTCGCGGCGCATCCGCGTGATGTTGTCGTGGATTTCATCGTTTTGTGCGTCGTAGCCCAGTGGCTTAAATCTGTAGTCCTTTGGACTATGGGTTATAGTCCACTGGCCTACGACCTTTATGAAAACCCGCCCCGGTGACGGCGCAATCATCTTTAGCGATCTGATCGGCAAGCTCGACCTGTTGCGTGTGTGTTGTGACAAGTGCGGCCGCGATGGCTGTTATGAGCTGATCGACAAGCTTGGCCGCGACGGCAAGATCATCGATTAGTAGGATCAAATCACGGCCGACTGCCCGAAGAGGTCAGCACACAATATGGGTGACCGGTGTGGGGCACGGTGCCCGGTTTTAGTGGCCGCCGCGATGGTGAAAAAGCGCCGACTCCAGCCACCGGACCAGACCAAAGGGGGCTGTCAGTCGGTGGCCACTAAATTAATCAAGCACCGCCGCCGACACAGCGTTCCTTGAATTTACGAGTTCCAGGAACGACGCTCGCCTCGCACAGTTAAATAACGGCCTGGCCTCCCGCCTCCATCTCTCGAAGAGCCGGTGGCACTGACGGGCCAGCAAGAGGGCTCCTGCGAACCGTGGCGCACCTATACCAAAATATACGCACGTATAGGTGCCGGTGGGCAGATGCGCGGCGCTACCGTGACGGTATGTGGAAGAACGTCCGTACCACCACGCTGGGTATTGCCGCGACAGCTGTTTGGTTTGCGGTAGTCACGTTAGGTTTTGGCGCTCAACTATGGCCTCTCTTAGAGGGAGTGCGATAGGTAATGCCAGCTCTCTCCTTCTTGGCATTTGTAGGTTTGGCACTGATTGCGTTGCTGTTCTATGGGAATGCAACGCTGGAGCCCATTTCACCTAAGCTAGTCACAACCCATCACGCCGTAGCACCAGCGGCAACCGACATGACCGCGCAAGTTGTACCTCCGCCCCAGTCCGCTCCTGATGCTCTGGCGAAGATTGGACACGCAGCGCGTGCGGCGCGGGCCGAAGCGCCACGCAAAAATAATCGCGTTTCGCAGACCCTCAACTACCAAGTGACCCCCTTGTTAGACAGATTTTCTATTAAGGGATATTAGGGCCGGACCCGCTGCCACTCGCGCTATTGATGGAACGTTTTAGATAATCTCATTTCCCGTGTACGTCCTTCAGTCGTTCCAATAGCGGGTCGACGAATCCATTCGTGCAGCGGAGAGTTCGCGTGTCGATAGCCCCGTCGCTTTCATCGCCGATGACCAGCGAAACGCCAAGTTCGGTAGCCCGTTGTCTGATCGCCTCTTGGTTGGTGTGCAGGATCACTGCAAGTCGCTTGAGGCCGATGCCGGCGACGGGCTGTTGTCGGATCAGCGCATCCTCTGACGGCGTGAAATTCTTTCTTCGATGCTGATTATTTATCCCGCGCATGTGATCTGGCATCGGGTGTTTCCTAGAAAAGCCTTCACGCCAACAGCTTACTCATTTGAAAACGGTTGGCTGTGACGGTCATCACGATTTGCAGCCTTCAGGTCGGTGCAAAATTCACTGACACTTGCATTCTCGCAGGGGCTAAACTGACGAGCACCTAGCGTGGGGAGTTGCGTCCCGTTTACTTGGTGCTCAATGACTTTGGCCCGCTTGGTCGCGCCTATGTCGAAACCGACGAAGCCTCCGCCAGCGAAAGGGATGCCATCAGCAGTATCAGCAGCGGCGAGCACTCCAAGCCAATACGAGCGGTGGCTTTCAACACCGCTGAGGGATGGTCGCGTTATGCCACAGAGGATATTGCAGAAACATTGCTAGAGCGAGACGCGAGTGAAGGTGACCTCAGTGAATCTGCCACGACATTTGTTGGACGCGTGCTGAATACTGCGACCTGGTGTGCGGCGCTCGCTGGCGTGATGCCGACCCTCTATCACTGCGAATCGTCCAAAAGGATGAGGGGCATCGAGATCCAGGTGACAGGCGCTCCAGTGGCGATGGGATATTGCCACTGCAATTCCTGCCGCTCTTACTCCGGGAGTCCGGTGAATGCCTACCTCTTGTGGAAGGCAGAAGACGTAACAGTCACGAAGGAAAGGAATTCGTCGGCCACCTTAAAAAAACGGAAATGAGTGACCGACAGCTCTGCACGCCTTGTGGCGGCCATCTCAGGACTCACCACCCGACGTTTGGCCTGACTGACGTTCACGCAGCAGTGCCTCGTCGCGTAACGTTCGAACCGGTTATCCACTTGCACTATGCAGAGGCCGTGCTGCCGATGAAGGACGGACTGCGGAAACTTCGCGATTTTCCGGTCGAGGCGGAGGATCCAGCGAGCTGGTTCCCGAGTAGCGGAGCCCGCGAGGCGACGGATAAACAAAGACAATGTCCGGCTTTACGCGCCCTTTACGCTCACACCCGGTGACGCTTCGTCGCACCGATCGTCGCAATCATAGCTGCTATGCGAAGCTGCAGCGCTTCTCACGCGTTTTTTAACATACAAATTATGGGCCGGATGATTCCTTAGCAGGTAGAAGTATTGCGGTCCTGCGAACTTTCTCTCGGGGCGTCAGGCAATGATCAACAGCAAGAACGTAGTGGCATCCCTAAGGCGCGACGCGACCTTCGTGTGGCACGCGGTTATCGCCGTCGTGTTCATCGGCTTTGCCAGCCTTGCCGTTGCGGCGGCTTTTCTCGACCTGCTGGCCATCCGACACTAACAACGGGTAGCGGTGCCGCTTCCCGTTGTAGTCTTCGACAACAACTTGCGCATGCCCATTTGAGCCGACTCGCTCGACGTAGTTCGGGCCGATGGGCGATTTGCCGTGGCCACCTGGAATGTCAAGCACGTAAGTCGGCTGGCACAGACCGGACAATCGACCGCGAAGCACCCGCATCAGTTCCTGCCCAATCGTCAGGTCCGTACGGAAATGGCTGGTGCCTGGCGCCATGTCGCCGTGATGCAAGTAGTACGGCTTGATCCGACATTCGACCAACGTGCGCATCAACTGACCCATCACCTCGGGCGCGTCATTGACCCCCGCGAGCAGCACCGTTTGCGACAGCAGCGGAATCCCGGCATCGGCAATACTGGCGCATGCCGCGCGCGCGTCCACCGCCAGCTCGCGAGGATGATTGACGTGCACGGTGACATAGGTGGTTTTCTTGCTGGCTTTCATCGCGCGTACAAGTTCGCGCGTCACACGTGTGGGCTCCGCAACCGGCACGCGGGTGTGAATTCGCACGACCTTCACGTGATCGATCTTTGCAAGGGAATTCATGATTGAGCGCAGCCGGCGTGCCGAAAGAATCAATGGATCCCCGCCGGTCAGAATGACCTCCCAGATTTCCCGATGTGTCCGGATATAGTTGAGAGCCCGCTCCATCGCCTCATGCGAGAGCACATTCGACTTGCCAGGGCCTACAATTTCGCGGCGGAAACAGAAGCGACAGTAAACCGCGCAGATGTGGGTGGGCTTAAGCAGCACGCGGTCCGGATAACGATGCACGATACCCTCAACCGGACTATGCGCATCGTCACCGATCGGGTCCTCGTTTTCACTCGTTTGATGATTGAGCTCTGCAATATCCGGGATGAATTGCCGTGCGATTGGATCGTGCGGATCATTGCGGTCGATCAAGCGGGTCAGCGCGTCCGGAACTGCGACCGCATAACGGTCGACGACTTTCTCGAGCGACGCCTGCCGCTCCTGTGTCACCAGACCGCCGGCATGGAGTTGCGCGGAGCTACGTAGCGTTGTCATCGGTCATTCCTTTTTACGTTCGTCTACGGCTCGACCACAGGCGCCCAGATCACCTGTTCGATCCGCTGGGCGCCGGTCGCCAGCATCATTAGCCGGTCGAAACCGAGAGCAATTCCGCTCGCAGGTGGCATTTGTCCTAGGGCGAGGAGAAAGTCCTCGTCCAGCGGATAACGCTCGCCATGGATACGTTGCTTTTCAGCCATGGCGGCCTCGAAGCGGGCCCGCTGTTCGGCAACATCTATCAGTTCACCGAAGGCGTTGGCGAGTTCAACCCCGCAGGCGTAAAGCTCGAAACGCTCGGCGACCTTGTTGCTACCCGGTTTCGGTCGTGCCAGAGCCGCCAAGGGCAGCGGATACTCATATAGGATCGTCGCGCGGCCGATGCCCAGCCGTTGATCGACCCGGTCTGACAGGATCCGACTGAAGATGTCGCCCCATGTATCGTCGCTTGCCGTAGCAAGGCCGATGCGCGCGGCTTCGGCTGCAAGCACGTCCCGGTCTCCCTGTCCATCGCTCACCGTGGCCAGCAAGTCGACCTCGGCGTAGCGCGCGAACGCATCAGCGACCGTCATTCTCTCGGGTGCGGCAAATGGATTGACCACTTTGCCGCGAAAGCGAAATTCCTTTTTGTCGGCGACACGCGCCGTCTCAGCCAGAAGCGCTTCGCAGTCATCCATCAGCACTTCGTAAGTCTCATTGGCTCTGTACCATTCGAGCATCGTGAATTCGGGATAATGTAAATCGCCACGCTCCCGATTACGGAACACCCGGGCAAAATTGACAATCCGGGTCTCGCCCGCTGCGAGTAACTTCTTGCAGGCGAATTCCGGCGAGGTATGCAGATATAATGGCCGCCGCTCGCCGCCCGGACCAATGAGGTCGGTGGCGAAAGCGTGCAGATGGGTCTCGTTGCCAGGTGAAATCTGAAGGGCGGCCGTCTCGACTTCCACGAATTCGTGCTGCGCGAACCAACCTCTCAGGGCGGCGGTGATGCGGCTGCGTGCCAGCAAGTGAGGCCTGCGGGCGGCGTAAGCGCCGGCGCTCCAGAAAGGCGGGGTTTTCGGCACTTTTACCTCAGCCAGATCACCGGCGAGAAAGGCTGGCATCGGGCGAGAAGATCGGTATGGTGCGCCCCGAAACCACGGCCCCCGCCGCCAATAAATCAAGGATCGTTATCGTGAAGGTCATCGCTTCGTCCCTCCGCAAGGGCAATATCGTCGACATTGACGGCAAGCTCTATGTCGTCCTCACCGCAGAGAATTTTCATCCTGGCAAGGGCACTCCAACCACCCAGGTGGATATGCGCCGGATTTCAGACGGCGTGAAGACCTCGCAGCGTTACAAGACCACCGACCAAGTCGAGCGCGCTCACGTTGAGGACCACGAATTCAGTTACCTCTACCAGGATGGCGACGGCTTCCACTTCATGAATCAAGAGACCTATGATCAGATCCACGTTTCAGCAGACATCGTTGGCGACTACGCGGTCTACCTGCAGGAAGGGATGGTCGTGAATCTCAGCGTCCACGAAGGCGTCCCAGTCGCCATCGAGATTCCACAGAAGGTCACGCTGGAAATCGTTGATACCGAACCGGTGGTCAAGGGACAGACCGCGTCCGGCTCTTTCAAGCCGGCCAAGCTTTCGAATGGCGTGCGGACCATGGTGCCAACACATATCACCGTCGGCACGCGGGTGGTCGTCAATACCAGCGACGGCTCTTACGTGGAACGCGCCAAGGACTAGACCCGGACGCTCGACCGGACTTCCTTCGGAAACAAATCGTCAGGCGTAAGTTTTCTAGCGGTCACGCCCTGTGCGTGGGCGAAGCGGCAAAACGCATCCAGCGTCTTGCGGTTAGCCTCGAGGCCATACGGGAACGGATCGGAGCCGAAATTCCGGCCTAACTCGGTTGCAATCGACGCTGACCAGGGCACCGGAAGACGTGAAGCCGTCAGATCCTGAATCCGCTCGAGGCTCCGCCTCTTGGCCTCCTCAAAGGCCTTGAACAGATTCATCGCGACCCACGGGTAGCGTTCAAACAGAACTCGGCGCATCGCGACCACGTGCATGATCGGGTAGATCCCAGTCGTAGCGTGGTACTGCATCTCCTCCGCGCGGTAATCGGGATAGAGTCGCACGATCTTCCCGCCACCTTTTTCGAATGCATCCGGGACGCGTGCACATATTGCAGCGTCAATCTCTCCGGACAGCAGCATTGCAGAGATGCTCGTGTCATGACGCTGCTGGTATTGCATGCTCTCAGGCAATTTGAGTTCGACCTTTTCGTCACGCCCGGGATCGTTCATCCCCGCCTGCACCCATTGGATCTTCCGTAAATCCACGCCGGCGGTCTCGGACAGAAATCCGCGCGCAAAGATGCCGGCGGTTTGCGCCCACTCTGGGATTCCCACGCGCTTGCCTTCCAGAGCCTTCGGCCCCGAAATGTCGCGATCGGTTCGCACATAGATTGCGGAGTGGCGGAACACCCGCGATGGAAAGACCGGAATACCGACAAAGGGAGAGTTCCCTTGCGAGGCATAGCCGATGAACTTGCCAAAGGACATTTCCGAAACGTCCCATTCGCGGTTTTTGATGAAGCGGTGGAAGATTTCCTCGACGGGAAGCACGAAGGCGGTGAGCACCATACCCTCAGCTCTGACAACCCCGTTTACCAGATCACGCACATGGTCGTAGTCCGTTATGGCAAGGGTCGCGTGCAGCCGTGCGGCGCCGCCGCTTTCCATGATTTCCGGTTCGCGATCGGCGCTTGAGGCCGCTGTCAAATTGGCTCCGTGCACTGTCATTTTTCGTACGTTCCTCGCCCGCCCGGCCGGGCGGCGCCGGGAACCCTACACCAAAGGATACGGCCCTTGTATGCCGCGATTCGATACACTTAACTCTTGAGTATGACTCGTCGGGGCTGGCGGGCAAAACGAAGGAAGCCGGATTGAAACGTGCCCTTCTTGTTGGCATCGCTCTGTTCATCGCCAGTGCCGCGCCAGCGGAGGAGATGAAAAGCCCACAATTGTCGCGCGCGCGCGTCGACTGGGACGCAGCCGCCGCGAGCCTCGCCGAGCGACTGCCGGGTGGCCCAGCAGAAACGTTTGCCAAGCTCAATATGGCCGCCGAAGTCGGGTTCCCAGGGATCACCAACAGTTCGGTGCCGGTCCTTCTGCCTTTCGATATTGATGGTTTTGCCAAGGAGATCACCGCCAATCCTGGACAGCCCCCCGACAGGATCGCCGTGAGTGCCGCGCGGTATATGCGAGCCGATTTCCAGCCAACGAAATTTTTCGTGACCGGTCCCGCCGGGTATGACGCCGCTTTCGCGCTGACGCTGGCGAACGTGCCGGACCTGTCGGACATCCGCTATAGCGACCCCGTCTACGTCCTGTTCTCGGGTCTCGCCATGACCTACCAGCTCGAGGGGCCTGCTCTTCCGGAGGGCGAACCGGTGAAATCGTTGCAGGACAATTTCTCGGGCATTCGTCGCTACCTTCATGAATCGTACATTCGCTACAGTTTTGAACGCTATGGTGTGACCTATGTCGCGGCCATCTATTGCCTCGACACGCGACCCCGTAAGAAAATCCTGACATGCAGGCAGGCCGACCGCGTGATGGAACGCTTTCTGCGAACGCTCCGGCTCGCGGGTGGGACACCCGCGGCCGAGCTTCCAGCCGAAACCGTGCCCGCCGACCGGCCGAAAGAAACATCGAAAGATTTCACCTATCTCAGCCCAGGCTCGATCATCCCCAACACGGGATTGAAAAAAGAGATCGGGGGCCGCGCCGATTACACCGTCTACGCGCGATTGCGCTTTCCGCTCAAGCAGGCGCCCGCCTTCGCCAACTCGCAATCGTTCAACAATTGGGGCGATTGTGACTTCACCGGTCGCTCGGTGCGCAGCCCGCACAGAAAAGACCAGCGCTATTCTTGCAATGTCAACGCAAGACCATTGGTATTCAACGAAGGCGCTCCGGCCAATTACTCTTATCCATGGCGCGATAATTTTTGTGAGCATCGCCGCTTTTTTGTCGGTCAATGTCCGGGGGGCGAAGGCCACCAGGGTCAGGATATCCGCCCAAGCTCGTGCGCGCTGATCAACGACGGCGCGGACCGTTGCCAGCCCTACCAGCATGAGGTCGTTGCCGCTCACGACGGGTTCATCCTGCGCGCACCCAAGCAGGAGGCCGTTTATCTTTTCATCAACACAACGAGCACCCATGCACGCGTGCGCTACATGCACATGAACCCGAACCAGCTCGACGCTGACGGCATCTTCAGCGGTAAGCTCGTGCACGAGGGCGATCGGATTGGCAAAGTCGGCAATTACAACAACCGGGAACGCGGGACGACCTACCACCTGCATTTCGACATGCAAGTGCCGACAAAGCTCGGCTGGGTATTCGTGAATCCATACATGACGCTTGTAGCATCATACGAGCGGCTGATCGGCGCGCGCGGCACCGAAATCAAAGATGGCGATACGGCTCCGCCGATCGCCGGTGTTCCGCCGGTGATCATGCGTCCGTCTGATATACCCGCGGTCGCACTGGCTCCTGTTGCGCACATGGAGGAATCTGCCGTGCGAGCAAAGTCCCACAAGGCGAATGGGAAGCCCGCGAAGAAACGACATGCAAAGGCCACGAAGAAGAAGCGCCGCCGCGGCTAGTCGCCGCATAGAGGTTTCTGCGTGCGTTTGCTCTGACTACACTATTGTTATGAATCGAATCAATCCGATGTGCTTTCCGTGCCGGTGTCTGAGCCGGCGCTCCGTTCTCACCGGCGCCCTCTCCATTGCAGCCGGCATCGCAAGCCCCGGGCGCGCTTGGGCAACGCAGCCTCCGGCTTTCGCGCGCTGGGTCGCAACCTTCAAGCAGCGCGCCCTCAAGCGCGGCATTTCCGAACAGACGTATGACCGCGTGATGGGCGCCGTGACACCCGACACGAGCGTATACGTGGAGAACAGCGCACAACCGGAATTCACGGAATTGATATGGCAATACATCAATCGCCGCTGCTCCGGCTGGCGCGTGATGACTGGCAAGGAACGTGCGAAGGAATACGCCGGCCTGCTTTCACGCATCGAGAAGGATTACGGTGTCGATCGCTATATTCTGCTTGGCCTCTGGGGAATGGAATCGTCCTACGGCGACGTCATCATCAACAAGAAATACATGCGCCCGATCATCCCGGCCCTCGCCGCTCTGGCCTGGGGCGAGCCACGCCGACGCGCCTATTGGGAGGCGGAGCTGCTCAATGCGCTGACGATCGTCGACCGAGGTTGGGCCCAACCCTCGGACATGATCGGTTCGTGGGCGGGTGCGATGGGGCATACGCAGTGGATGCCCGAGGTATGGCTGAACATGGGTGTCGACTATGACCACGATGGGCGCACCTCGCCATTCGGCAAGCCGGACGATTCACTGGCCGGCACCGCGCACTATCTTGTGGAGCGCGGCAAATACCGGCGAGGCGAAGCCTGGGGCTGCGAGGTGACGATCCCGACTGGGCGCCCCAAGCTTGCCGACAATCGTACAATGCGAACCTACGCTAAATGGCAGGATCTCGGTGTCCGCCGCGCCGACGGTGCGGCATTCCCGCGGCCGAGCGATCATGTGAAGCTCTGGTTGCCCGTAGCGGGCGGGCCGGCCTTTCTGGTCGGACAAAATTTTCGCGCGGTCTACTCGTACAATCCGTCAAGCAGCTACACCCTGGCGCTCTGCCACCTGGGCGACCTGATCCGCGGCGGCGCGCCATTCCATCAGCAGTTCCCAGGCGGGGAGCGCACGCCGACGCTGGATGAAGTCAAGGAAATTCAACGTCGCCTCAACGAGCAAGGCTTCAAGACCGATGGCATTGACGGGCGTACCGGGAGCGACACGATTAGGGCCATTCTCGCCTACCAGAAAAAGGTCGGCATGGACCCGGCCGATGGCTACGCCGGGCTGAAATTGCTCGCCCGATTGCGTCAGGGCTCGTAATCCGCCTTTGACCTCACAGCCCTGTCCTGCGTCGTTCGATTCTGTTCGTTTTTGTTGGGCATTTCGCTGATCCGTCCATCAGCCCTGTGCGGCCTTGTCCTGCCTTGAACTGATGCGTTCGGTGGCAATTCCGGTGGCAAATTCTTCTCGGCTTGCCGGAATTAACTTGTAGCGCGGTGCGCCTTGCCCGCATTTGTAGCCCATTGACTCACACGTCTAGCCCATTGGCCTATGACCTGTCGTTCATTGGCCTAGAGCTCGCCCATACGACATAGGTGTTGTGAGCCAATAAGCGATTGGTCGGAAACTCGCGAATCTCGTAAGGCTACTGCCATGGCATACAGTGCACCTAAGGAACAAAGCCCATGGCAGCCTCAACGATCACCACCAAGCATTTGGCTTATGCGTTGGCGAAGCAGCATAAACTCACCAAGAAGCAGGGTCGGCAAATGTTGGAAGAGCTCGCCGAAATGATTAGGAAGCATCTTAAGGAGGGCGAACAGGTGAAGATTGCCGGTCTTGGAATTCTGCGCGTACGGAATCGGGCTGCTCGCGTGGGCCGCAATCCGGCGACCGGTGAGGCGATCCAGATTAAGGCTAGCAAGAAGGTCGCCTTCCGCCCTAGCCTTGCCCTGAAGATGGCGATCTGATCGCGACAGCCGCCTCTGTTTTCGGGATTGCGCACTATGCGATAATTATCGCCATGTCTCGCGGCGGCGCAATCGTCTCCAACAACCTGATGGCGCATGGTGCAGCGGCGGACCTGCGCGGCTTAACCATAGCGGACGGAAAGCCTCCCCTCCGAGCCGGGATGTTCTATTAACGAACACCATTGGTCAGCGCGTGCGTTCCATGTCAAATTATTATTGTTTGTTTGTTTGTTCCCGCGTGCGCGACTTGGCCTTGCCGAACCGGCCAAGCCTGATGGCCCAATGTTGCGATTGTCGCGCAACCGTATGGGCACCAATTAAGACCAACCTTGTGCATGAGGTTGTTTGGGTTTGTGAGCGATGTGCGCCAGCGGAGGAAGACGCTCACGTCGCGTAAAATCCTGAAGAACCACGTTCGAAGCCGGAGATCATTCCGCCCAATCACGCGGAAAAAGGCAGATCGCGCCTACGTGTTTTTGTCGGCACACGCGGCGCTGAGCGCGTCTACGTCGGAGAGGCTTCACCGCTAGGCATAATTCTGGTGATAATGCTCACCGGGCTTTTTATCGGCTTGAATAGATGCCTCGCGACGGCGCAATCATCTTTAGCGATCTAATCAGCAAGCTCGATGTGCTTCGCTGTCCTGTGACAAGTGTGGCCGCGATGGTTGTAATGGTCTCGCCAAGAGCGTTCCCGGATTATTTTGTAAGAATCCCTATAATTTTTTCCGGCAGTCGGCTCGGTCGCATCAACGGGCGGTGTCCGCGTAAAGATAGTGTCCCCACAGGATACCGCCGTTAGTTCGAGTGTCACGAAATAACCAAACCTAGGGGAGTAGCGTTGGTAGTCCTCCACCAACAAAAGGAAACAAGTAAATGAATAATCCAAACCAACAGGGCGGCCAGCAGGGCGGCCAACAGCAGCAAGGTGGTCAGAACAAGCCCGGCCAGCAGGGCGGCCAGAACAAGCCCGGCCAGCAGGGTGGTCAACAACGCTAATCAATTAAAAAGAGGCCCGGTAAAATTGCCGGGCCTCTTCAAATATCAAAGACACAACAACAGCTATGCGTCGCATTTCCCGACACCATTCTTATATCGCTCGGCATGGTGTCGCGTAGCTCACGCGGTAGGCCTTGAACGCGCCTTCTGCTTTCATCCTCTAAGCGAAAGGCCGGTGTGGTGGTTGACCTACACAAGTGAGGCCCCGCCGCCTTGGTCACGGCTCGCCGACGATCACGCTCGACATCTCCGGCCACCTATTTGGCAACACCGATGACCGGGCAGCCGATGTGATCGAGCGGGCTTCGGCAATGTGCTGACGCAACAGAACACGCCTGAGAACAGCCGGGGCACAAATTAGAAACCGTCGGATGGCAATCCGGTGGCAATTTGCCATTTTGGTCCAGGACCAGATCGGTAAAGTGCTTAATTAACAAGGCCCGCAGTGTGGCTCGATAGGATTTGCAACCGGTCTCGTAATCCATTTAGAGCCGTGCTGCCGCGTTCCGCCTTGTGCGGTTGCGTCCGATTTCGTTGGACGTTTTCGCAACCTCCCTTCCGTCCGGTTCTCGTCAATGCCGCCCTGTTCCTTTCAGTTGGGTGCCAATTCGGGTGCCAAATCTCTGAGAAGCACATGTCCATTCTCCAGCAAGAACGTGCCCTCACCTTTCTGCCGCCCGCGCTCGGCGGACCCCAGGGCGGTCGAGTTCCAATAGGAACTAAGCGTCTAGCCGATTTGGAACTGTGTGCGGGCGTCTAGAGTTTTAGGTCTGAGACAAGGCAGGTGATATCAAGACATGTCACCGCACAAAAAAGAAACGACATCCGGCGGTGTGGTGCTTGCGGCCATATTCATTGGCGGATTCATTATCCTTTTTGCGGCACCTTTGCTGTTCCTTCTGTCGCACATGAGCTAGGCGGTATGCCTGATCACAAGGCCAGCTTTTCGACCAGCCAGGATCGCAGACCCTGGTGGCGTGTCTGGAACGATTATGCGAATCCAACCCTCGATGCGCTCTTGGGACTGTTCGGCATTGCCGTCATCGTGATTGTGTTTTGGTTCTTAACGACGGGGTGACGCCCGGGACATAGGCGTTTTAAGAAAGCGCTTTTTTGTGATGGCCAACACTTGTGCCGCCGACGGTTATGCCTATTTTCGCGCTGGAAAAAGCTAAGGATTCCGGTTCAACTCCATTGCCAGAGAAGGGAAACATGTGTAACCGCATTTTTTTTCATGCAGTTTCTTTGACGATCTTGTTCGCACTGCAAGCGACTCCCTCGCCCGCTCAGGAAGCCATGGGCAAAGCTACTTCAGTCATACCTCAAGCTGAAAGTAACCACGCAGGGCCACTTTCAAGTGGTTCGAATGTTTACTTGAAGGAGACGGTCCGCACTGGACAATCCGGTCAGGTCGATTTGCAATTTAAAGACAATAGCAATCTCAAAGTCGGCTCAAATTCAAGCGTGCGTCTTGATAAATTCGTCTACGACCCGAACAAATCCACCGGTGATGTTGCTATGGAAGCAACACGCGGCACGTTTCGTTTTGTGACCGGCTCACAAGGAACTGAGGGCTACAAGATTAAGACCCCTTATGGCATCCTTGGCGTGCGCGGTTGATTGTGGTGGCCTCGGAAGGATATGCCCCATTCAACGCGCCATGAAATCCGCCATCGCTTTGCGTCGGTAATCGCCCAGGGGATGTAAACTGGAAGGGCCCCTGGCCGGGGAGCCAAGGGCCCAACGAAGGCAGACCCAACAGATTGGGGTGTGTTGAGCCCGTACGGCGAAACCTGATCGGTCTTCACGACAATGGCATGACAGTTTAGCGGCGGCATCTCCTTGGATCTACTTTTTGATTAGAAACCAATTTGTTGTTCCATGGATTTTACGTTTCGCTGCCGGCTTGGTCCTTCCCTGACTCCCCTGTCGGCAGCACTGCAAGTCGGGGCTGTCACTGCGTTCCCCGTGGCAGCCCCACTTCGAGCGATTGCAGAAGACATTGGTGCCGCCTTCGCGGACGGCCTCACCCCACTGGCGACAGGCAACTCACCGGCAGCTGAGAAAAATTACGTAACTTTCTTTTGCTCACTTGAAGAAGCTTGCTAGCTGGAAGACGAATCGAGATTGGGCGGGTGTTCGTTGCGGAGCTGGTAGATCCTGACGAGGAATTGCATCTCCGCAATTCTGCTTCTGGTTTCCCTAATGATCTTCGGAGTTATGTCGCGCCATCCGGAGCCATCAAATTCCATGACTCTTCTCGAGCCAGCCTGAAGAGGGTCGAAATCGTCTATGAGCGTGTCGTGGCGCTTTTTGAGCCAGTCAATGAGGTGGTCATATTGGCCCATGGCGGGTCCTCCCGCGTATGGCTCCCCAAATACATAACTCAGCTACGGCCGAGATTGAAGTACGATAGCCGCG
>DATLJR010000312.1:0-19327 GCA_035538755.1 Pseudolabrys sp. | reverse complement strand
TCAAAGGCGTGAGTCAATTGATCGGCGACAAGGCGCGTCCGGTGCCGATCGATCAAACGCTGCTGGAAAATCTGGACCAAAGCAAGCGACTAGCCTTCCTGTCGAAATGGCAGCAGGCAAAAAAGGGACAGTAGGGACGGCAAATCTGGGCATTCCGGATCGGTCTAGGCCGAAACCGGACTCCCAAAACGAATTCGGTACTCACCTGGATTCCGGCTCGCGTGAAGCGAGCTCCGGAATGACGAGGATAAATGCCCATTGTCGTGTACCGCTTGCTGGTTCTCGGGTTGACCACGCTAGCTGTGGCGGCACCGCTTTCGTTGGTCATCTATCAGAGCTTTCTCACCGCGCCGTTTTTCGATCCGTCGGCAAAATTCGGGTTCGCCGCCTACTCTTTCGTGTTTAACGACTCGGATTTCTGGCAGGCATTCTGGACGACGATCGTCATTGCCGGCGGCATGGCCGTAATCGCGGTGCCGCTCGGCGCCCTGCTTGCCTTCCTGATGGTGCGCACAGACGTTCCGGGACGAAACTATCTCGAGCCGTTGATATTGATTCCGATCTTCGTCTCAGCAGTAGTGATTGCGTTCGGCTATGTCGTGGCAATCGGCCCGGTCGGGATCTTCTCGACGCTTGCGAAGGACCTACTCGGCTTTGTGCCGTGGAATCTTTATTCGCTGCTGGCGCTGATCGTGATCGCGGGACTCACGCATGTCCCGCATGTCTACCTCTACAGCGCCGCCGCGCTGCGCGGCTTGAGTACCGATCTGGAAGAGGCCGCCCGCGTTTCCGGCGCCAATCCCTTTCGTGTCGCGGTCAATGTCAGCCTGCCGATGATCCTGCCGGCGATCCTGTTTGCCGGAGTCTTGGTGTTCTTTCTGGGTTTTGAATTGTTCGGTCTCCCGCTGGTGCTGGGCGATCCGCAGGACGTTCTGGTGCTGTCGACCTACCTCTACAAGCTCACCAACAAGCTTGGAGTGCCGTCTTACCAGCTGATGGCTGTCGTCGTGGTAGCCATCATCGCCATCACCGCTCCGCTGGTTTTCATGCAGCGCCTGTTGCTGCGACAGGCGCAGCGCTATGTCTCGGTACGCGGAAAGGGCCTGAAAACCCTGCCTCTGCGCCTGCATGGCTGGCGCTGGTTCGCCTTCGGAGCGATCGTCTTCTGGCTTTTAATCACAGTTGTTGTGCCGTTGTTCGGCATAACCCTGCGTTCATTCGTGGTGACGTGGGGCGAAGGCGTGAAGCTTTTCGATGTTTTGACGCTCGATCACTATCGCGAACTCACCGACTATCCGAATGTGATCCGGGGCATCCTGAACACGCTTGGCATCGGCGTGATCGGCGGCGCAGTTGCGGTGGCCTGCTACACCGCGATCGCGCTCGCGGTACACCGGTGGAATTCAGGCTGGACCCGTCTCGTCGACTATCTGGTGATGGTGCCGCGCGCGATGCCCGGTCTGGTCGCGGGGCTTGCACTCCTGTGGGTGTTCCTGTTCGTGCCGTTCCTCTCCCCGCTGAAGTCGACAATGGTTTCGATCTGGCTCGCGTACACGATCGTGTGGCTTGCCTACGGTATGCGGCTCGTGTCCGGCACCCTACTCCAGGTCGGACCGGAACTCGAAGAAGCTGCGCGCACCGCAGGCGCCAACGATCTTCGCGTCAAGCGCGACGTCACCGTGCCGCTGATCAAGTACGGCATGCTGGCGAGCTGGCTCCTGATCTTCCTGATCTTTGTGCGCGAATACTCGACCGGCATCTATCTGCTCGGTCCCGGCACGGAAGTGATCGGCTCACTTCTGGTGTCTTTGTGGGGTACCGGCGCCGTCGATCTTGTGTCGGCGCTGTCTGTCGTCAATGTGGTCATGATCGGCGTCGGCCTTGCCGTCGCGGTCCGGCTTGGAGTGCGCCTGCATGGCTGAACTCATCGTCAAGGATGTCGCCCTCCGTCTTGGCGACAATGAAATTCTCAAAGGCGTCTCGCTTGCGGTTCCGGCCGGCGAAGTGGTTGCACTGCTGGGTCCGTCGGGCAGCGGAAAAACCACGCTGTTGCGCGCGGTTGCAGGCCTTGAGACACCACATCGCGGCTCGATTGCCATCGGCGATCGCGTCTTCTTCGATGCGGCGCGCAACATCGACCTGCCGGCGGAAGATCGCGGACTAGGGCTGGTGTTTCAGTCCTACGCGCTTTGGCCGCATCGCACGGTGTTCGACAATGTCGCGTACGGGCTGAAGCTGCGCAGCGTGTCGACCGAAGAAATCAAGACGCGTGTCGAGAAGACGCTGTCGCAAATCGGGCTTGGACATCTCGCGGCGCGCTATCCGCATCAACTCTCCGGTGGACAGCAGCAGCGTGTCGCCATAGCCCGCGCGCTTGTCTACGAGCCGCCAGTGATCCTGCTGGACGAGCCGTTGTCAAATCTCGATGCGAAGCTGCGCGAGGAAGCGCGCGCTTGGCTTCGGACCTTGATCGTCACACTGGGACTTTCCGCGATCCACGTGACCCACGATCAGGTTGAGGCCATGGCGATCGCTGACAAGATCGTGTTGCTCGATACCGGTCTCATCGCTCAGGAAGGTCCGCCCACTGCCCTTTACAACGAGCCGGCTAAATTGTTCTCGGCGGAGTTCATGGGCAGCAACAATCGCTTGGAAGGAAAGTTGGTCGAGAATTCAGGTGGTCGCGCAACAATCGAGGTGATGGGCGAACGGCTGACCGGTCTGTCGTGTACCAAAGCGGCTGTAGGAGAAAAAGCAACCGGCGTCATTCGCATTGAGCGCATTCATTGCGCCTCAAGTGCCGGACCCAACCGGGTGAAAATGCAACTGAAGGCGCCGATGTACCTCGGCGAGCGGTGGGAACTCGTGTTTGCGCGTGACAACATCACGGTGCGTGCATACGCGACCGCGCCACTCGAGCCGGGCGATCACTATGTCGAATTTCCCTCCGAAGCGCTCTGGGTGTTCTAGGCTGCGCACATGAGAGATTTCCACGGTGTGTTTCCATATCTCGTCTCGCCGATCGATGCGCAGGGACGGATCAAGTCGGACGTCCTGGGCAGACTTGCATCCGACCTGATCAAGGCGGGAGTGCATGGTCTGACGCCGCTCGGATCAACCGGCGAGTTCGCTTATCTCGACCGTACGCAACGCGAGGCGGTCGTTCGCGCAACAATCGAAGCCGCGGACAAACGCGTACCTGTCGTCGCGGGCGTTGCGTCAACAGCCACTGCGGATGCGGTCGCGCAAGCGAAAGCGTTTCAAAAGCTTGGCGCCGACGGCATCCTTGCCATTCTGGAGGCCTACTTTCCTCTCAAGGATGCGCAGATCGAATCGTACTTCCGGGCGATCGCCGACGCGGTCGAGATCCCCGTGGTCCTCTACACCAATCCGCAATTTCAGCGCAGCGATCTTTCGCTCGATATAATCGCACGGCTCTGCGAACATCCGCGCATTCGCTACATCAAGGATGCGTCGACGAACACCGGCCGGCTGCTTTCGATCATGAACCGCGCCCCGCGCATGAAAGTCTTTTCAGCTTCGGCGCATATTCCAGCAGCCGTGATGCTGATCGGAGGCGTCGGTTGGATGGCTGGACCTGCCTGCATCGTGCCGCGCCAGAGCGTCCACCTTTATGACCTGTGCCAGGCGGGCAAGTGGCCTGAAGCGATGAAATTGCAGCGCGATCTCTGGCGCATCAACGAAGCCTTCGCACGATTCAATCTCGCGGCGTGCATCAAGGCTGGCCTGCAGATCCAGGGATATGCGGTCGGTGACCCTGTGCCACCACAGGCCGCGTTGGCACCGGCGGAACGAGATGCCGTCGAGCATATCCTTGCCGACGTCGCGAAGCTGGAAATGGCCTAATTACGCACGTTCCCGCAACAGCCGCCGGATGACTTTGCCTGTTGTGGTCATCGGCATGTCATCGATAAAGGCGACCTCACGCGGATACTCATGCGCCGACAGGCGCGTTTTCACGAACCCTTGTATATCGGAGGCCAATGCATCCGATGCAGCAAAGCCTTTCTTGAGCACGATGAAGGCTTTGACGATTTCAGTGCGCAACGTGTCCGGTTTGCCGACGGCGGCCGCCAGCGCGACGGCCGGATGACGGATCAGGCAATCCTCGATCTCGCCGGGCCCGATGCGAAAACCGGCTGACGTAATGACGTCGTCATCGCGACCGACGAAACTGACATAGCCCTCGTCATCCATGACCCCTTGGTCGCCGGTCGTCAGCCAGTCGCCGATGAACTTGTCGCGCGTTGCCTCCGGCTTGCCCCAATATTCCAGGAACATCACGGGATCCGGCCGCTTCACCGCAATCTGACCGATTTCTCCTGCCCTGAGCTCATTGCCGTCGTTATCGATGATCCCGACAGTATGTCCGGCAACGGGCCGGCCGATTGCACCGGCCTTCGAGACACCAATCGCGTTGCAGGCCGCGAGAACGATATTGCATTCGGTCTGTCCATAGAATTCGTTGATGACGAGACCAAAAGCCGATTTGCCCCATTCATACGTTTCCACGCCAAGCGATTCGCCGCCTGACCCGATTGACCGCATATTGATTGCGTGGCGGCCCTTTGGGTTCGGCGCCGCTCGCAACATCCGCAGGGCGGTCGGCGGAATGAATGCATTGCGAATCTGTGCGCGCGCCATCAAGGCGAAAGCTTCTTCCGGATCGAATTTCTCGAAGCGCCGCGCCACCACGGGCACACCATAGTGCAGACCGGGCAGCAACACGTTGAGCAAGCCGCCAGCCCAGGCCCAATCGGCCGGAGTCCAAATGCGGTCGCCGGGCTGCGGCAGAAAGTCATGATGCGTCTCGACGCCGGGAAAGTGCCCGATCAACACACGGTGCCCGTGCAGCGCGCCCTTTGGTTGCCCGGTCGTGCCCGACGTGTAGACCATCATGGCCGGATCGTCGGGAGAAGTATCAACGGGCGTAAAATCTGATGACGCGCGAGCGAGCTCCTCGGCAAATCCAAGCACGCCATCGGCGCGACCGTCGAGAGACAGAACGAGCTTCAGCGTCGGCAGGTCGTTCCTTGTCTCGGCGATGCGTTCGACGCCCCATGCATTGGTTATCAGTGCCGTGGCACCTGAATTCTGCAACCGATAGGACAACGCATCGACGCCGAACAGAACCGCAAGCGGCAATGCGATGGCACCAAGCTTGTAGATGGCGATGTGGATCGCCGCGACCTCGGGCGATTGCGGCAGCAGGATCGATACGCGATCGCCGCGACCGATTCCCTGCGCACGCAGCGCATTGGCAAGCCGATTTGAGGTGTTCCGCAGCCACCCGTAGGTGATGGGCACGTCACGTCCGTCCGGTCGCGCGTGCAGGATGGCCAGGCGATCAGACTCCTTTTCCGCCCAGCGATCGCAGACATCAACACCGATGTTGTAGCGGCTTGGTACCCGCCACTGAAACTGGCGGCGAAGCGAGTCGTAGTCCTTGACGCGAGGCAGCATCGGCATGGCGTCAACCTAGTCAGCGGGCCGCATGAGGTCCAGCCCACTCCTCGTGCGCTGGGTGATGACGTACATTTTTCACCCGTCATTCCGGAACGGCGCATGAGCGCCGGACCCGGAATCCAGCTCCAGGCACGGTGCGTGTTTCTGGATTCCGGGTTCGCGCTTTCAACGCGCCCCGGAATGACCGGGTGATTGAACGCGTTGCCTCAGCACACCGTCATTCCTATTTGTCTTCAGGTTCGGCCAGGATCAGCGACCAGTAGACCTTGTATTTCGACGCTGGCGTGTAGACTGCGGCGATGCCCATACGGGTTGCGCCGGCGAGCAGCATGTTCGCGCGATGCGGGTTTGAGTCGCGCCAGCCTGAAAACGCTTCGGCGAAGGTGTGATAACCCGCACTGATGTTTTCCGCGGCCGTCTTGGCGTCGTAACCCGAAGCTTTCAGCCTTTGCACGAAAGGCTTGCCCGCGCCGTGGTCAAGCTTGTCCCGTTTGGCCATGACTTCGGCCTGCGCCTGCGCCAACCGCATCAGTTCGGAATCGACGGCAACCGCAGGCAACCCGTTGTTGGCGCGATATCCGGAGATCATGGACGCGGCTGCAGCCGCGTCAAGTTCCGCTCCGGGTTGCGCCAGATTACGGTAAAAGCTCGGTTCGCCCTTGGGCACGTCGGTTCCGGTACAGCCGCCGAGCGTGACCAGGCCCAGCAGCATCAGCGCAAAGCGAACCGGCTTCATCGGGAATTTCGCTCCGAATCGTGGCCACACAACTTAATAGCGATCGTGGCCGAACGGTGATACCGGCCCGCGTCCGGCTGTACTGGCGCGTCAGAGCAGCGTCAACTAACATCTCTCGCATCAATCTCGCCGCCGGAGAATGTC
The DNA here is from genome assembly GCA_035538755.1 of Pseudolabrys sp. Lineage (GTDB taxonomy): Bacteria > Pseudomonadota > Alphaproteobacteria > Rhizobiales > Xanthobacteraceae > Pseudolabrys. The sequence goes on along the minus strand of DATLJR010000312.1, from coordinate 12,960 downwards.
ATGTCCAATCAGTCGCTCGCACGCACTCCGGGCGCCAAGCGCGCCGGTCCTGGAGAATATGTTTTCGATCTCGGAACGATGCACAAGATCATGGGAGGCCCCGCCTATTCCACCGCACACGGGCCATGTGTCGAAGGTGATCGCATGATCGTCGGCCTGATGCGAATGAAGGCAGGCACCGGAGCCGAGCCGCACTCACATCCCAATGAGCAGTGGATCTACGTGCTGGAGGGTACCTTCCGCGCCAACATTGATGGAAAAGACATCGACGTAACACCGGGCTCTGTCGTCTACATTCCCGCCAACACCGTGCACGCCGGCAAGGCAACACCGGATGGCGACGTCGTGTTTTTCACCGTCAAGGATGCCTCGCACAGCCTGCACGGAGTAAAGGCTTGAGCCGCACCGCAGCGGCAGCGAAAGAGCCGAACTGAGTAACGGTGGGGGATCGCATGATACGTTTGATCGCAGTGCTGGTCTTTGTCCTCGCCGTCGGCGCGGACGCGGCGATGGGGCAGGACAAATATCCAAGCCGCCCGGTCAAAGTCATTGTCCCGTACGCGCCCGGTGGAGCGACCGATATCGTCGCGCGCATCGTCGGCGATGAATTTCAGAAGATCACCGGCCAGGGCTTTGTCGTGCTCAACAAGCCGGGCGCCTTCGGGATGCTCGCGATCGATGAAATGGTGAAGTCGGCGCCCGACGGCTACACCTTGATGATCGGCAATGTCTCGACCAACGCGATCACGCCGATCATCTACGCAAAGAAGATGAACACCGACTACGAGAAGAGCGTCGTGGCGGTGACCAATCTCGTGGATGTCCCCGCATTTCTGCTTGTCGGCACCGCGAATGATTTCCCGGTGAAGTCGGTTCCCGAACTCATCGCCTTCGCCAGACTTAACCCGGGCAAGGTGCGCTACGGCACCGTCGGCATCGGGTCATACCCGCATTACGATATGGCGTATTTTGCCAAGCGCGCGGGCAATCTTGATCTGGTCGGCCTTCCCAACAAGAATGGCGCGGCGGGCGTGATCCAGGACATGTTGCGCGGCGACGTTCAGACCGCATTCCTGAACGTCGCTTCGACCGCCGGACAGGTGCAGGCCGGCGCGTTCCGTCCACTGGCGGTGGTCAATCACACGCGGCTGAAGGAATACCCCGACATTCCGACCATGACCGAGCTCGGCTATGGCGATGTCGGCACGATAGCGTGGAACGGACTGTTCGCGCCGGCCGCCACCCCCAGGCCGGTTCTGCAGGCGTTGTTCACTGCGGTCACGAAAACACTGACCTCGCCCGACGCTGTCGAAAAGCTCGGCAAGCAGAATTTCAATGTCGTGCCAAACAAGTCACTCGACGACGCAAAGGCCTGGCTCGATGCCGAGATGAAATATTGGCACACGATCACCAGCGCCGTGACCATCGACGTGACGCAATAGATTTTTCTGGCAAGCGGCTAGAGCTTGCGATCGGCGATACCCGCTTTGGCGTAGAGCGCGTTGATGTGTGCCTTGACTTCGGGGTCGGTGGTGTCGTGTTCGGGAACATGCGCCCAACCGATCTTGGCGCGCGCATGCACGGCCATCTCCTCGTCCTGTTGCGAGGTCCCGCCGGAAATTCCGTAAGCTCCCACCATCTCGTCGCCCTTGAAGATAGGCGCACAACCGCCGCTCGCGGCAATGCGTCCATTAGTCATGGCGGCCAGGCTCACCAGCAATTGCGGATTGCGTTCCTTGAACCACTGCTGGATGACGAGCCCGTCGGGAAACCGTGGGCTCATCGAACGGAAGGCGGCGACTGTGAAAGCCTTTGCGATTGCAGTTTCGGGCGTGATGAAGCCAGCTTCATCCATGCGTTCTACTGCAATGATATGACCCTCGGGCCCAACGACCGCGATCGAAATCGGCACGCGCATGGCTTCGGCCTTTTCGATGACCGCCTTGATGAACTCTCGGCATTCTACCGCGCGCAATTTCGCCATCGTCGTCCGCCCTCCAGTGCGCCTCTTAACGTCTGATTAACCTGCTATCTCCGGCAATTAACTGCAAAAAACGGGTTGGGGAATACCGTCCGCGACAATCGAAGCCGCGCGTGCGGGCGAAGCTGGCAAAGGCTTCCCGGTTGTGGCTTCCGAGGTCAAATCTGTGGTGTGCAGACGGCCAATGCCACCGAAGACATTGCGCGGCTGATCATAGCGGTACAGCAGGCGAGGACCGGTGCGGTGTCCGCGATCGTGCGAATTTCCGGCCGCATGCAGGAGATTTACAGCTGCGCGACAGCAGCTTCCAGCGCGGTGGAAGAGCAAAAGCCGCGCATCGAATGGAGCGAAGATCGTCGCCTCGGCTCTGGGCGAGGTTTCAGGAGCTGCCGCGGAAACGCGGCATTCGGCGCAAAGCGTCCTGACAGCATCACAAGCGGTGGAAGTGCGGCGGGCGCGTTGCGCAAGGAAGTCGAAGGCTTCCTATCGCGCGTTGCGGCCTGATCAGGCAAACAACCCGACCAGCGAGCCGAGCAGCGCTACCTGGTTGCGAATTCCCCCGGCCGCCACCTGCGGGCGTCGATCAGTTCCGTCATCGAGTTTAATATCATGAAAACAAGCACATCATGTGGCTGGTCTGCTGCAGCGGTGCGACGGAAGATTTGCTGCAACAGATCGCAGGCTCGGATAGCTTGCAGAAGCGAATGGCCGTCGAAATGGAGAATGCTTGATGCGGTTGGGTTACTTCACCATGCCCGTTCACCCGATGGACCGGGACTGGTCCCAGACGCTGCGCGAGGACCGGGAAGCGATTATCCTCGCGGACAAGCTGGGCTTCTATGACGCCTTCGTCGGCGAGCATCTGACCGACGCGTGCGAGAACATCACCAACAGCATGCTGTTCCAGGCGACTCTCATTCACGACACCAAGACCATCAAACTCGCCACCGGAACCACCAACCTCGCGCAGATGCATCCGGTGGTCATTGCGGTCAACGCGGCCATGCTCGACCACCTCTCGCAAGGGCGCTTCGTCATGGGCGTAAGTGCGGGCGCGCTAACGTCGGATTCCGAGGCGATCGGAATACTGGATGAGGATCGCAACAAGATTTTCGCCGAGGCGATCGACGTGATCCTTGCGGTGTGGGAGCGCAATCCTCCCTACGATATCGATTTCCCCGGCAATCGTTTCAAGGTCGGTTTCGCGCGGACCGCCGCGCTTGAGCTTGGCGTCGGCATATTGGCAAAGCCGTTCCAAAAACCGCGGCCGGAGATCGTCGGGACAGTTGTCGCGCCATTCTCGCCCGGCGTCGTACTGATGGGAAAACGCGATTTCCATCCTTTGTCAGCTAACTTCCTGCTTTCAAAGCATCTCAAATCGCACTGGGCCAACTACGCCAAGGGCAAGGCCGAAGCGGGCGCGAAAGCCAACATTGCCGATTGGCGTGTGGCGCGCACGATCTTCGTTGCCGACGATGACAAAGTGGCACAGCGCTATGGCCACGATGACGCCAAGAGCCCCTATCGTTTCTATTTCGAGCAGATGCGCGCAAAGATGAAGCGCGGCAACCGGCTCTATGTGTTCAAAAGCTACAAGGAGCAACCGGACGAAGAGATCACTGACGATTATGTGGTCGACAACTGCGTCACCTTCGGCTCGGTCAACAAAGTCGTCGATGAGATCCTCAAGCTGCACGAGGAAACCGGCGATTTCGGCGAGCTCGTCTATGCCGGCCTCGACTGGGTCGACCCGACCCTCGCCAGACGCTCGATGCACCTGATGGCCGAGGAAGTCATGCCGCGGGTCAATGCCGCTATCGGCAAACCCGCCAAGACCGCCGCGGAATAGCGGCTCGACACCTACACCGAGAGCGGATCCGTTCCCAACGCGGCGTAGAGTCCATGGCGCGCGCCTTGCGTGAACGAGACATCTTTCTTGAGTTCGATCGAGGCAGAACGAATGCGCTGCGCCTCGGGCTCGGTCGCCGGCACCGCGCCGCCCTCGGCCGCGGCCTTCGCAGCGCGCAACAATATCCTGCGCGTCATAACGATGCCTTTGTCCGTCGCGCAAAGGTGTTCCTTGGTGCGATCCTGAATCGGCCCCATGCTTTCCTGGATTGAAGCGTCCTGCATCGCGATCCCGTCGACCCCGGTCGATGAGTGCCCGTGACGCTGCGACTCGCGATCCAGCAGATAGTTGTTCGACTTGTTGGCGAGCGGAATGAATGTGCCGGGCACGTATTTGACGTGAATGCCCTCCCCGTCCTGCATCGCCGAGACTTCCGCCTTCGTAAGCGCGCGCCTGGGATGGTAGTTGATGCTCCAGGCCCAGCAGGTCTCATCGTCGATCGGCACCCAAGCGTGCGCACCCAAGGGATGTCCGGCGCGCGGCGGAATGATCGAATACCAAGGCATGATCCAAGGCGTTATCCGCCAATAATATTTGTCGCCGTCGGCGTTGCGCCGTGCGCCGATCAGCAGCCCGCCCGGAAACTCCTCAACCTCGAACAACGGCATGCGGTCCTGCTCGTTGTAAACGTTGCCCTTCGAGCCTTTGAATAACGGGTCTTTGTTGAGCTCCGATCCGTGCAGCCACGACACATGGCTCGAATCGATGCCGCCTTCCATCGCCTGCAGATAGTTGCATTCCTGCAGACGCTTGGAGACAAACCGATGCGATGGCTCGACCTCAGTCCACTCCAGCGCGGGTGGCGGCGGCTGCATGCCGGGCGGCCCCATATACGCCCACACGATTCCGGCCTTCTCGATGCAAGGGTAGGATTTCAGCTTGATGCTCTTTCGAAAGCCGCTTTCTTCCGACTCCGAAGGTAGATCGACGCACTGCCCGGTCACGTCGTATTTCCAGCCGTGGTAAGGGCAGCGCAGTCCGCATTCTTCGTTCTGGCCAAACCAGAGCGAGACCCCGCGATGTGCGCAGAACTCGTCCATCAGGCCGATGCGGCCCTTGCTGTCGCGAAAGCAAATCAGCTTTTCGCCCATCAAGGTCACCCGCACCGGCGGGCAATCGGGTTCAGGAATTTCCGAGACCAGCAGGAAAGGCGCCCAGTAGCGCCGCAGTAACTTGCCCATCAAGGTATCCGGGCCGACCCGGCTCAGCTGATCGTTTTGCTCACGCGACATCATAGCGACGTTTCCCCGCTCACTTGCTATTATTGAACTCGCGGCTGCCATTATAGGCAGGCGGGCCGCTGACGGAAGCCGAGCCATGCCTTTGCCGCGTATCGCCATTGCAACGGGAGACCCCGCCGGTATTGGACCCGAGATCGCGCTCAAGGCCGCGATCAACGCGAATGTGCGTGCTTTGTGCCGGCCGCTCTTGGTGGGCGACCCGGTTGCCGTCGAGCTTCATGCGCGTAGCGCAGGCCTGTCGCCGGTCGTGCACGTCGTCGAAGATGTAACGGATGCCGACTGGACCGACGGAAAGGTCTATTTGCTGGATGCCCGCGAGGGCAGTAACGCGCTGATAAAGTTCGGCATGGTTGATGCCGCCTACGGCAGGGCATCGCTTGCGAGCGCAAGGCGCGCCATCAAGGCCGCGCTGGCCGGTGACGTCGAGGCCGTTGTCGCCGCGCCGCAGACCGAACGCTCGATAGCCGCGGCGCACATTGCATTCGACGGCTATCCGTCATTCGTTGCGCGCGAAACCGGCACGCCTATCAATGACGTCTATTTGATGATCTGCTTCGACCAGTCCCGCATTGTCCATGCGACCCTGCATGTCAGCGTGCGCGAAGCGGTCGCACTGATAACGCGCGAGCGGGTCGAGCGCGTGGTCCGCGTCACCGATGCATCGCTCAAAAAGCTCGGCATCGCGCGGCCGAAGATCTTCGTCAGTGGTCTCAACCCTCACGCCGGCGAAGAGGGAATGTTCGGCCGCGAGGAAATCGACATCATCGGGCCGGCCATTCACAAAACTGCCGCCGATGGAATTGACGTATCCGGTCCATTTGGCGCCGATACGATGTTCCGGAAAAAGGGTGCAGATGCGTTCATCGTCATGCTGCACGACCAGGGCCACATCGCCGCCAAGCTGCAGGCCTTCAACCGCACCGCCGGACTTTCGATCGGCTCACCGATCCTTTTTTCCTCGGTCGCTCACGGCAGCGCCCACGATATTGCAGGAAAAGGTCAGGCTGATCCAGGCGCAATGATCGAGGCGATCACGCGGCTCGCGAAAGTCAGCGCTTCGGAAAATCAGCCGGTTTAGCGGCCGGGCGGCGGCAGAGGTGACGACGAGATCGCACCGCCGCCGTAGCTGCGCGGCACGGAAGCCGTGCTTGGCGGCGCCGTATTCACTGGAGCACCCGCAGGTACCGCGTTTGCGGCGGACTGCCCAGCACCGTTGACAATGTTCTCCGGAGGCCTGCCGGGCAGCACGACGACACGGGTGCCGACCTGCACACGACTGTAGAGATCCTCGACATCCTCATTGATCAGGCGAATGCATCCCGACGACACGAACGTGCCGATGGTCGAAGGCTGATTGGTGCCGTGAATGCGATACAGCGTCTTGCCGAGATAGAGCGCGCGTGCGCCGAGCGGATTACCTGGTCCGCCCGCCATGAAGCGCGGCAGATACGGTTGCCGATCGATCATCTCCGACGGCGGATGCCAATCCGGCCATTCCGACATCCTGCTGATCCGCTCGGTACCGGTCCAGGTGAATCCTTCGCGGCCAACCCCGATGCCGTAGCGCAAGGCCTTTCCACCACCGAGCACGAGATAGAGATAAGTGTTCGGGGTATCGATAATGACCGTGCCGGCGGGCTCCTTGGTCGCGTAGTCAACCAGCTGCTTTTTCAGATTCGGAGGCAGTTCCTTGGCCTGACCAATTTCCGGCTGATAGTCCGGCGGAAGAGCCGCGGTCTGTGACGGCGGCGAACCTTGCGGCACCGCGCCGATCGCACCCGGTGGCCGCAACGAATCGGGATCGCTCACGCCCCGAGTAGGCGCGCCCGACATTGGCGGCGGTTGCTGCGGCTGCTGATAAGGTTGCTGGCCGTATCCAGAGGACCGCTGACCGGGCGCTCCGTAAAGACCTGGCGGAGGCACCGGTGGTTCGTCATCTGGATATTGAACAGCGCGAGCGCCCCGGCGCATGTTGCGAGGCGGCGGCGCAAGGTCCTCCTCGTCGTCATAGCCTCCGATGACGGGCGGCAACCGCTCCTGGTAGTAGGCTCCGGGTGGCGGCGGTGGGCCGTACTGCGCCAATGCAGGCGCGGCCACGAAAGCCACTCCAACCGGAAGCGCGAGCAGGAAAGCAGCGGAAGATCGGATCATTATCCACCCTGGGCGGCAAATCAGCCGCCAGAACCCGGGCCCTGATTGCCCCGGGATGAAGGCACATTCAAGACCAGAATACGGCCATCTGGTTAACGGCACTTTGCGATGGGATCAGGCTTTTTTGGCCTCGGCAGCCAATACCTGCTTCGCCACCCGATGACAGTCCACTGCGGCCGGGAACCCGCAATAAACGGCCACCTGCCGCAGGATAGCGGAAAGCTCGTTTGGTGTAAGCCCATTGCGCAATGCGCCGCGGAAATGCGCCTCAAACTCGTGCATGCGCCCGAGGCAGGCGATCATTCCAAGGTTGAGAATGCTGCGATCCCGCGGCTTGAGCGCGTCATCGCCCCACACCGCACCCCAACAATAGGTGGTCAGCAGTTCCTGAAATTGGCGGTTGAAGTCATCGGTATTCGCGACCGCGCGATCAACATATTCGTCCCCGAGTACCCGGCGGCGCATCGTCATCCCCCGATCGTACAGTGCCTTGTCCATCGTCGTTTCCTCCTTTGATGACGTCGGAACCCCATGTTGACAGAGATGGAGCGATTTCGTCCATTCTTGCGGCAGCTCCATCGACAGATTCAAAATTCAAAAAGTGAGGAAACACCATGGGTATCGTATCGAGGCGTACGGTCCGTTTTGCTCTTGTCCTGACCGCTTTGGGCTTTCTCGCCGGCTCGCTCGCGCCGAAAGCCGTGAGCCAGGAGGCAGGATGGGTTACCTTGTTCGATGGCAAAAGCCTCGATGGATGGGATCAGGTCGGCGAATCCAACTGGCGTGTCGAGGACGGCGCCATTGTCGTCGACAAGATGGCGGGCAAAGAGCCCGGCTATCTAGTGAGCAAGAAGCCATACAAGAATTTTATCGTGCGCGTCGAATTCTGGCCGAGCGATGATGCCAACAGCGGAATCTATTTCCGTTGCCTCGATCCGAAGAAGATAACCGACCGCACCTGCTACGAAGCCAATGTCTTCGATCAGCGTCCTGATCCGAGCTATGGCACCGGCGCGATCACACGTTACGTCGAAGTCAGTTCGATGCCGAAAACGGGCGGCAAGTGGAATACATATGAAGTGACGGCGAACGGCCGCGACATCACCGTCGTGTTGAATGGACAGACGACGGCAAAGCTGCGCAACGGCATGTTTGATGAAGGTCCCATCGCCTTGCAGCACGGGGCCGGGGCGATCAAATTCCGCAAGGTGGAAGTAAAACCGCTCTGAGCACTGATAACCGGCACATCGGAATGCAAGTAGCGATTGTCGGCGGCGGCATCTGCGGACTGACGCTCGCCCTTAATCTGAAGGAGCGCGGCATTGCCTGCCGCGTATACGAACGTGCGCCAGAAATCAGGGAACTCGGGGTCGGCATCACGCTGTTGCCTCACGCCATACGCGAGTTCACGACGCTTGGCGTGGGGGACTCCCTGCTGAAGGCCGGCGTTGAAAATCGCGAATGCGCGTTTTTCAATCGCTTCGGACAACTGATCTATCGCGAAGATCGGGGAAAATTTGCCGGCTATCCCTTTCCGGAAGTCGGCATCCATCGTGGTCGCCTGCATGTCATACTTTACGAAGCTGTCCTGAAAAGACTCGGTCGGGATTCGGTACTCACCGACCGCGAATGCACGGGCATCGAACAGGACGATGCCGGCGTCAACATCCACTTCAAGCAGACCGCAAGCGGACACCCGAGCGAGCCGGTTCGTGCCGAAATCGTCGTCGCATGCGACGGCATCAATTCGGCTTTGCGCCGGCAGTTCTATCCGAACGACACGGTTGCGTTCTCCGGAATCAACACCTGGCGTGGCGTCACGCGGCGCAAGCCGATTCTCGGCGGTCGGACTTATATGAGGGTCGGTTCAATTCTGACCGGCAAGATCGTGATCTATCCGATCATCGATGACATCGATGGCCAGGGCACCCAGTTGATCAACTGGATGGCCGAGATCAAACGCGAAGCCACCGAACAGAACGACTGGAACAAGCCGGGAAACCTGTCCGACTTTTTCCCGCTTTACGAAAGCTGGCGTTTCGACTGGCTCGACGTCGCGCGGATGATCCGCTATGCCGACCAGATTTTCGAATATCCGATGGTCGACAAGGACCCGATCGAGCGCTGGACTTTCGGTCGCGTGACGCTTGCCGGCGATGCCGCGCATCCAATGTATCCGCGCGGCTCGAACGGTGCGGCACAGGCCGCAATCGACGCTCGTACGCTCGCCGATCTGCTGAAGAAAACCCCCGATCCGCGGGATGCCCTGAAAGCCTACGAAGCCGCACGCGTGGCTTCGGCGGCGAAAGTCGTGCGTACCAATCGCGAACAGCCCCCCGATTTCATCAACATCAAAGTTGAGGAATTGGTCGGCGACAGACCTTTCGACGATCTCGACAAATACATTACGCAGGACGAATTGCGCGCACTGTCGGAGCGCTACAAACGCATTGCCGGCTTTGCGCTTGCCGACGTCGCGGCCAGCGGTTGACGTGTTCAGCTTTCGGCAATTCGATATCCGATGCCCGGCTCGGTAAGGACGATCCGCGGGTCGTCGGGATGCTCTTCGATCTTCTGCCGCAGTTGGCCGATATAGACACGCAGATACTGGGTGTCTTCGACATGTGCAGGGCCCCACACCGCTGCGAGAATCTGCTTGTGCGTGATCACGCGGCCCGCGTGTTTTGCGAGAAACGATAGAAGTTCGAATTCCTTCGGCGTGAGCTTGAGCTCCGCACCGGCCCGCGTTGCGCGGTGACGCACCGCATCGATTTCAAGCCCGCCGACGCGCAGCACTGGAATCTCGGCCTTGCGCTGCATTCGATGCCGCAGCGCCGTGCGCATCCGCGCCAATAGTTCGCCGACGTTGAAGGGCTTGTTGACATAGTCGTCGGCGCCCAGATCAAGCGCCTCGATCTTTTCAGCTTCGCGATCGCGCGCCGACAGGACAATGATCGGCACGTCGGACCACTCGCGACAGCGGCGGATGACCTCCTTGCCATCGCCATCGGGTAATCCGAGATCGAGCAACACGATATCAGGCGTTTCCGCCGCCACGCGTTTGATCGCGTCGGCGACAGTGCCGGTACTCGTCATTTCGTAATTGTTTGCCTCAAGCGCGGGTTTGAGGAAGCGCAGGATTGCATCCTCGTCATCGACCACCAGAGCGCGGATCCTTGCACTCACGATGGCGCACCGTTGCGCGGGAAGGTCAAAATGAAGCGGGCGCCCCGTCCGTTGGCGACCGGGCTTTCCGCGCTGATCGCTCCGCCGTGCGCTTCCATGATGCCTTTTGCGATCGCAAGCCCAAGACCTGTGTGGCCTCCGTCCGCGCTCAATGTTTGCATCTCTTTGCCTTTGACGAACTTTTCGAAGATATGGGGCAGATCGTCCGAAGGAATACCGGGCCCGTTATCGGTGACCCGCAAGGCAATGGCATCGGGCGCATTGCCGGCATCGATCACCACCCGGTCGTCGGGCGCCGTGTGGACAACTGCATTGGCGACGACGTTACCAATCGCCTGCTCGGCCAAGGTGGCGTCCGCCTTCACGAGAGTGAGATCTTTCGGCAACTCGATTTCGATCCGCTGTTGCGCGCCGTGACGCCGCGCGGCGCCAACAACGCGCTCGCTAATTTCGCGCAGGTCGATCCAGTCACGGCGCAATTCCAGTGCTCCCGCATCTATCCGCGTGATCGCGAGCAGATTGCGGACCATCCCATCAAGGTCCTCCGCCTCTGTCTTGATTTGTCCAAGGAGATCTTCCTTTGCCGCAGGGTCGAGCTTGTCGCCATAGTCGATGAGACTCGTCGCCGAACCCAGGATGGAAGACAGCGGCGTGCGAAAGTCGTGCGAGACCGACGCAAGCAGCGTATTGCGCACCCGTTCGGTTTCCGTGGCCGTTTTCGCGCTCACCATTTCACGGGCCAGAGACGCGCGTTCAAGGGCGGCCGCCGTCTGTTCGACGAGGGTATCCAGGAGAGCGCGAGCCTCCGAATCGAGCGGCGGCCCGTCTTTCTCCTTGGCGACGCCGGCAACACCAAGCGTTTTTGCCCCAATCCGCAAGGGAACGAAATACCACGGGATGATCGGCAGAGTTCCGGTGTCCGCACCCGCCGGCTCGTTATGGCTGTAAGCCCAGCGGGCCGCCGTCGTCGCTGCGGCGTCAAGCGAATCCTCAGGCGGCCAGGCAGCTGTAAGTGCGAGGTCATCGTCGTCATGTCCAAGCATGACGACAACCGGCCGGCCAAGGCTTGCGTGGATTTCGCTGGCGGCGCCTTCAGCGACGGCATCGATTGTCGCCAGACCCGACAGACGCTTTGTGAATTCATAGAGCCTGCGCATGGCCCGCATGCGCGCGGCCGCAATCCGTGCCTGCTCACGCACGCGGCCGGCCATTGCCGAGCTGATGACGGCGACAACCAGGAAAATCACCAGCGCCAGCAGCTCATATGGCTCGGCAATGGTGAATGTGTATATCGGCGGAATGAAGAAGAAATTGTAGACGAGAAAGGACAGGATCGACGCGAAAATCGCCGGCCACATGCCGACGTTCATCGCCGTCACAAGCACGGCGAGAAGAAAGACCATCGACAGGTTGGGAATCGGCGTAAGCGTTGTCAGCACCTTGCCGACTGCCAATGCTCCGGTCACGGCAACAACCGCGAACAGAAAATTCCAGGGGTTGGTTTGGAAGGTGCTGGGCCAACGGAATAACGATCTCTTGGTCGCTGCTTCGGATTCCTTGGTGACCAGATGGATGGCAATATCCTGCGTACGTCGCACCAGCTCATAAGGAAGTGAGCGTCTCAGCAATTCACTGAAAAAACTGCCGCGTGGATGGCCGACTACGATCTGCGTAACGTTTTCGAATTTGGCGAAACGCAACAATTCCGCCGGCAGATCGGTCCCGGTCAATGTCTGCGTTTCAGCGCCCAGACTCTGCGCCAGCTTCATCGCCTCGTCCAAGCGCTGGCGGCCCGCGTCGTCGAGCGTCGTCCCGGGGCGTTCGACTGTCACCGCAATCCATGGCGCATCCATCAGGTCTGCCAGCCGTTTGGCGGCGCGCACGACGGTCGGCGATACCGGATCGGGCCCGATGCATGCGAGAATGCGTTCGCCTGCGGCCCACGGGCCTTCGATCGCCTGCGCCTGCATGCGCTCGACCAGTTCGGCGTCGATCCGCTCGGCGGCACGCCGCAATGCGAGCTCGCGCAACGCCGTGAGATTTTGCGGCTTGAAAAAGTGTTCGACCGCGCGCGCGGCGGTGTCCTGAACATAGACCTTGCCCTCGGCGAGCCGCTTGAGCAGCTCATCGGGCGGAAAGTCGACCAGTACGATCTCGTCGGCCCTGTCGAAAACGGTATCGGGCACAGTCTCGCGCACGCGCACTTTGCTGATCTTCTGCACGACGTCGTTGAGGCTTTCGAGATGCTGGATGTTCAGGGTCGTCCATACATCGATGCCGGCTGCCAGCAGTTCATCGACATCCTGCCACCGCTTGGGATGGCGGCTGCCGGGAACATTGGTGTGGGCATATTCGTCGACCAGAAGCAGGCTTGGCCGCCGCGCCAGTGCGCCGTCCAGATCGAATTCGTGCATGACCTGGTTGCGATAGACGATCGGCTTGCGCGGCAGAATCTCGAAGCCTTCGGTCAATTGCTCTGTCTCACGCCGGCC
>DATLJR010000311.1:0-1594 GCA_035538755.1 Pseudolabrys sp. | reverse complement strand
GCACGCCGGAGGCCGAAGATGCCATCTCCTATTACTTGCACCGCATCCGCCGCGAGCTCGAGCTTTTCGGCCAGGGGCCGCACGAAACGCTTGGCCTTGGTATTTTGATAGGTGATTGCGAGACCGGCGCCCTGGGGCCCGGAACGCCTGGGCGCGGCCGAACGCCGGCCGACTGATGGGTCCGACCCACCTGTACACCGAGGCCGGGGGTTGATGAGCTACGGGGCGAGCCCCCTGGATCGAACTCGCCTGATCGGGGTCTACACCAGCATTACAGCCACTTTTTCCAGCGGAAAAGCATATACGGGAGAATAGCCGCGCAAGTCATCAGCATGATCGCCAGGGGATAGCCCCAGCGCCATTCGAGTTCCGGCATCCCCTTGAAGTTCATGCCGTAGATCGAGGCGATGACGGTCGGCGGCATGAAGATGACCGCGAGCACCGAGAAGAGCTTGATGATTTCGTTCTGAAGGAGGTTGATGCGGCCGAGCGTCGAGTCCAGCAGGAAGTGCACTTTTTGCGCCTTGAAGCTCGCGTCCTGTCCCATCGTCTGCAGATCGCGCAACGCCGTCTTTGACACCTCGCGCACGGACTTCGCCGTATTTTCGGGGCGCCCCTCCGACATCAGAAAGAGCAGAAGGCGTTCGACGGACACCATGCTTTCGCGCAGATTCGAGATCTTTTCATTCTCGCGGCCGAGCGCGTCGAGCGTTTCCGAGTAAACCTGGTTGCGCCTGCTCTGATCGCCTTTGGTCCGGAATACCGCGCTCGCAATCCGATCGAGGCTTTCGCCTGCCTTGCTGAGCGCACGCGCAATTCGGTTGAGGGAGGTGTTGATCAGGCCGAGCGCCACCACGTCGGGAGACAGGGCCCGCACTGGCGTCTTGCAGAGCTTCTGCGAGAATAGATCGAACGTTTCGACCGGATGATAGCGCACGGTGACGAGCGCGGTCGGCGCGATAACGAAGGTGACGCCGGTCACGTCGGGCGTGTCCTCGGGTTCGCTGATGAAGAGCGCGTGCAGGTAGCGCACGCCGTTCTCCGAATAATGCGCCTCGGGCAGCTCGGTAAAATCGGGGTCGGCCTTGGTCGGCACGGGCGCGCCGACGAACTCTTGAACTTTCCGATCCTCCTCGATCGTCGGATTGATTAGGTCGATCCAGATCGCGCACGGCGGGATTTGCGGGTCGGACGCTTCGAGCAGCGTGCGCTGGAGTATTGCCGTCGCGGAGCCGTCGCATGCGACCGCAGGCTTCACAATAGCGTGGGCGTGGACAATGATCAGGCGAGTCTCCTGCGCGGTTTCCAAAGGCTGCCAGCGGAAGCTACAGAAACCCCAAGCTTATCGGTCACTCCGCAGACTTGGCGTCAATTCTTTGCGACTCAATGACCGGCCCGCAAGACCGCAAGTCCAAATTTCGCTCCTGGCACCTACGCCCCGCCTAGGAAGGGCGGCGTTTACTCGTGGGTCCGGGGTGGTCTGTTGCAACCGCATCGCTCGCGACGACCGCAGTCTCAGACATGAATCTGCCATCGCGTGTTTTAGCCAAACAGCAGGAGAGAGCCTTGAAACACATCCAGGTGTTACTTGCAG
>DATLJR010000310.1:0-3342 GCA_035538755.1 Pseudolabrys sp. | reverse complement strand
AAACCATAAATGAATGGCTTGAAGTCGGCGCAATAGATCGGGCGGTATTCGGTGGCGGTCGGTTTTCAAAATACGAACTACAACGAGCGGCACTCACACTCGAACTGGTGAAACTTGGACTTGCTCCGTCCTGCGCAAGAGCCGTCGTCTGGGAAATGGAAAATGACCTCCAACGGATTTGGGGAGAAGCTATCTCGAAAAAATACAAAGCCTACGCAATAGTTATTCCAAACAAGCAAAAGAAATGGTTGGTCTTCTGGTGTTGGAAAACGTCAACGGAAGAAATCGAGCCTACCACTCGAGGCGATATAATTCTGCCCGTATCTGACATTTTGGCTCGTGTTGCCAATCAAACTAAGCAAGCGGGCGAAGATTGAACACATCCTCACCGGATGCGATTTTAAGGAATCCTAAAGTCCGATGTCGCTCATTGGTGCAGAACAGGGATCGCCACCGCACCTGACGATGTCCGGTTTTGGGGGTAAAGCGGACATCACGCAGACACACCTCAATGTCCGCTTTTGACCCAAAGCGGACACGAGCGGCTCAGGATTACTGCCGTGCAAACTGACCCCTGAACCCCATTCCACCGGACGCAAATCCTTGCTGTAATTGCAAACCTAAGTCGCACAGTTTGAGCCTCGGGCAAGGCACTGCGACGACGCGATTTCATCAAAGTAGTTGCTGGATCAGCCGCTGGACGCCACGACCAAAGTACCACCGTGCCTTCGACTGTGCCGTAGCGTGATGAATATCGAGAAATTACCGACTACTGTGGTAAGCCGTAGTTGTACCAGGGGGTAGTACATTACCTTCCCGAATTACCTTCCCGAATTTTTCCAGTCCTTTTTGAAGTGTCTATTGAGGCCACGAGCTTCGGGTGCAACGGTAAGTCGCTTATCTCGTTTCTAGCGCTCTGTTTCGTCCCGTTGCTGCGGTCTCTGATCGCGCTCAGATTCGATTTCTAACCCCCTGACCAGAGTGCGCAATCGGCGCGGCATCGTTCGGGCCATCGATAGATTTTGCGCAGTTCCCGCCCAATCTGTTCCATCGTAAACGGCCAATCGGACGGTTTCTGTTTTTGGCGACCACGTTGCATTGTGGTCCCCGAACGTTTGGCCCCTTCATTCCGCCAATGATGGAACCAAACACTTGTTTCCCGCGTGGGACCGAAAATCTTTTGAGGGAACCCGATGGAATGGAACTTGTGCAAGCCTTGCTTTGGAAAAATGAAACGGCGCGAAACTGCTCGGCACACTATCAGTTAAGAAGCTATAGGCGGAGCCGCCTAATTTGGGAGGACGACAATGGCAGCAAAAACCCCGGATGCTTTTGAATCTGCGAGGCAGACCGCTGAGCAGATGACGGAACGAACTCAGGAGGCGATCGCAAATTATTTCGGTTGGCTTCAAAACGCCATGCAGGCGTCTCCCTGGGGCAACACGGATCTGAACCAAAAACTTATGAGCTACGCAACCCAAACCGTTACCGCACCCCTCTCCTTCGCTCAGCAACTCAGCCAAGCCAAGAATCTGGAAGATGTAGTCAAAATCCAAACTGAGTTTGTTAGGGCGCAAACGGATTCATTTAATCAACACGCCAAAGAAATCGGCGAGATATACACCAAAGTGGCGACCTCTGCGACGAAAGCTCCAGTCGGTATGTCTACATAACTCGCGCGGACGCTAACGTGGCGAAGCTGCCTTAGCTACCACGCCGAACATAATCCTAGCCATTTCGTGTCCGCTATTGGGAGGCAAAGCGGACATCACTCAGGCGCGGGGCCATGTCCGCTAATGACCCATAGCGGACATGCATGCTGCGCCGTTTTGGTTGATCCAGATCATGAAACTGGCGATCCGGTTGGGATTACGCGCCGCCCATGAAGAAGCTTTCCTCGACGATCTTACCGTTCCGGACCGCGTATAGCCCGACCTCATCGAGGTGCATGCGTTTCTGGCCTTTTGGCGTGACCTCTCCCTTGAAGCGAACGACGAATTGATCGCCGTGCACATAGGGACCCTCGACCTTGAAATTATGCACTTCGTGGGTTCGCATTCCACCATTCGGAGCGGCCGGGGCCTTTTGCTACTTCGCGCGCGGCCGTATCAAAATAATAATCTGATCAGTGCGATCGATTAGTCGCAACGGGTCGCTGACTTTGGCCCGATTGGGTACAAATCTCGTCGAGCACCGGCGGCTTCGGTCGGGTTGATTTGAGGGGCGCAATCTGAGTGCGATGATGTTTCCACATTCCGTAAGGCGCAAAAATATAGCCGAGAAACGCCCAAACAATCATCCACGTTACCGCCACCCAATTCGGCAATTCGAGTAACGTCTTTGATGCGAGCGGGGCAAACATTCCAGCAAGCCACACAAGTACAAACCTTAAGGCTTTGCCCCAACCAAGGTTGGCCGAGACATAGGCCCGATAAGCTCGCAAATACTCAACAAAATCCCGCATTTGCTAAGCTTAGCATGGACCGGTGCACCCAAGCTTGGGCTGACGGTGCGCGATGCTTCACTGCAGCGCAGAATGTCCGCTATTGGCACAAAGCGGACATTCCAATCACTCTCAGCGATGTCCGCTTTTGGGGGTAAACATGACGCTGACTGACCCAAAGCGGACGTTGTGGCCACTCGATAGACACTCCTGATCCCTGACCATAAACTCGGACAGAATTGGCGGGGGCGTCCGAATGACCACCGGACGGGTTGAACGAAGGTTAGCGGCAATTCTTGCGGCCGATGTCGCTGGCTACAGCCGGCTAATGGGCATTGATGAGGAAGGCACACTGGCCGCACTCAAAGACCACAGACGCGCAGTTGTCGATCCCAAGATCGCGGAATACCGCGGTCGCATCGTCAAGACCACTGGCGACGGAATGCTAGTGGAGTTCGTCAGCGTTGTTGACGCCGTGCGCTGCGCGGTGGACGTCCAGCGCGGGATGCTTGAGCGCAACGCCGAGGTCGCACCGGACAGGCGCATTCAATTCCGCGTTGGTATTAATGTGGGTGACATCATCAGCGATGACAACGACATCTACGGCGATGGCGTTAACGTCGCAGCCCGGCTAGAGGCATTGGCGGAGCCGGGCGGCATCTGTGTCTCACGCACTGTGCACGATCAGGTGTGCGACAAACTCGATTTTTCGTTCGAGGACATGGGCGAACAGCAGGTTAAGAACATCGCTCGGCCGGTGCGCACGCACCGCATTCTTCTCAGTACGAGATGTGACGAACCGATCAGTGCGACGGCTTCTTCGCCACGAGCTGCGCGGCCGCCGCCGCAGAAGCCGTCTATCGCAATACTGCCCTTTGCAAATATGAGCGGCGATGCCG
>DATLJR010000309.1:0-89952 GCA_035538755.1 Pseudolabrys sp. | reverse complement strand
CCTCGGTCAGTACCGTTACGCCCAGCCTCTTGGCATCGGCAAGCTTCGAGCCCGCGCCAGGGCCGGCAACCACATAATCAGTCTTCTTCGAAACAGAGCCTGCTGCCTTTGCGCCCAGGCGCCCGGCCTGGGCCTTGGCCTCCTCGCGGGTCATCTTTTCCAATGCGCCGGTAAACACCACGGTCTTGCCGGCAATGGCCGTGTCCTTCTTCGTCTTCTCCGCGTCGAGAATTTTCACTTCTTTCGTCAAACGCTCGATAATCCCGCGGTTGTGGCTTTCGCCAAAATAGGCGGCGACAGCATGGATTACCGTGTCACCGATCTGGTCCAAGGCATCCATTTCGGCAATGGTCTCCTCGTCGCCTTTGGCCACCTTCAAGCCGGCATCATAGAAGGCCTTCCAGCAACCGTAGCCTCGCGCGAGCGCCAGCGCAGTCGTTTCGCCGACCTGACGGATGCCCAGCGCATAGATGAAACGGTCGAGCGAGATGGAACGCCGGACCTCGATCGCATTGAAGAGATTGCGTACGGATGTCTCGCCGAAGCCTTCCTCGTCGAGCAATTCGCCTCTGTGCTTCCTTTCCAATGTGAAGATGTCGGCAGGTTCCTTCACCCACTCTTTTTCAAAGAACAGCTCGATCTGCTTCTCGCCTAGGCCTTCGATATCGAAGGCCCGACGCGAAACGAAAAGCATCAGATGCTGGACCTTCTGATACGGACAGGCGAACTCGCCGGTGCACCGGGTACGGGCACCCTCCTCGCCGGCCGCTGTTTCCTCGCGCACAACATCCGTATGGAGATAGCATGGGCATTTCTTCGGAAAGTGATAGGGCTTGGCGTTCCTTGGGCGCTTTTCGATGACGACGTCCACGACTTGCGGAATGACGTCGCCGGCGCGCTGAACCATAACGGTATCGCCGATGCGGATGTCACGGCCGTCTCGCAACGGCTCGCCACCGCCCCCGATGCCCTTGATGTAGTCTTCATTGTGAAGGGTGACATTTTGCACGATCACTCCACCCACGCCGACGGGATCGAGTTTGCCGACGGGCGTAAGCGCTCCGGTTCGGCCGACTTGAAGTTCAATATCCTTGAGGATGGTCATGGCGCGTTCGGCAGGAAATTTGTGGGCGATCCCCCAGCGCGGCGTACGCGAAACGAAACCAAGTCGCTCCTGCCAGTCGATACGGTCGACCTTGTAGACGACGCCGTCGATGTCGTAGTCGAGCTCGGCCCGGCCTTCCTCGATCTTGCGGTGGAAGGCGATGAGTTGCTCGGTCGAGTCGCAGAGTTTCGTAAGCGGATTCGTCCTAAACCCGCACGCTTCGAACCACTTGATCATCCGCGACTGGGTGCCGGCCTGCATCGCGCTCATCTCACCCCAGGCATAGGCGAAGAAACCGAGAGGCCGCGAAGCGGTGACTTTCGGATCCTTCTGGCGCAAGGAACCGGCCGCGGAATTGCGCGGATTGGCGAAGATGGTGCCACCAGCCGCTTTCTGCCGTTCGTTGAGCGCGAGGAATGCATGCTTGGTCATGTAGACTTCGCCGCGCACCTCGCAGATCTCCGGCACACTGCGGCCCTTGAGCTTCTTCGGCACATCCTCAAGCGTGAGGATATTTGCGGTGACGTCCTCGCCTTCCGCGCCGTCACCGCGAGTTGCGGCCGTGACGAGTTCGCCGCCTTCATAGCGCAGCGACATCGAAAGGCCGTCGATCTTCGGTTCGGCGCTGAACGCGAGCTTTTCATCGTCATTCAATTTCAAGAACCGTCGAATGCGTACCACGAAGTCGACGACGTCCTGCTCCGCAAAGGCGTTGTCGAGCGAAAGCATCGGCAACGCGTGCCGGACTTTCTTGAATTTTCCGGTTGGAGCCGCGCCAACTCGTTTCGACGGCGAATCCGCACGGACGAGATCAGGAAAGCGCGCCTCTATTGCGGCATTGCGCTGACGCAAGGCATCGTATTCCGCATCCGTTACGGTCGGGGCGTCCTGTTGGTAGTAACGCTTGTCGTGCGCGGCAATTTCGGTCGCAAGCCGCTTAAGTTCGGCCTTGGCCTGTGCTTCCGTGAGCTTGGCGGGATCGATTTTCAGCGCATCGCGACTTGGCATGCACGGACTATATCAACTCGCTGCCTTGATCAGTCTCTCGGCGGCGGCGCGGGCTTCATTGGTAATCTCGGCGCCGGCGAGCATTCGGGCGATCTCCTCGCGACGGCGTTCTGATGCCAGTTCGGTCACCCGGGTTGCCATCCGTTTTCCCTTCTCCACCGTATCCTTGGAAATGAAATAGTGGCGATCGGCCCGTGCCGCTACCTGTGGTGCGTGCGTCACGGCAAGCACCTGCACGCCGCGTCCAAGTTTTGCCAGCCGCGTGCCGATAGCATCGGCAACGGCGCCACCGACGCCGGTGTCAATCTCGTCAAAGACAAGCGTGGGCGCCGAGCCGCGGTCGGCCAACACCACTTTCAGCGCCAGCAGAAAACGGGCCAGCTCGCCCCCAGACGCCACCCGCATCAGCGGACCCGGTCGCGTGCCCGGATTGGTCTGCACCCAGAACTCGACCCGGTCGATGCCATGCGGCCCGGCAGCGCCCGCCTCGCTCTCGATCTCCGTTGAAAATTTCGCCCGATCGAGCTTGAGCGGTTTGAGCTCAACATTCACCGCCTTGTCGATCGCTGTTGCGGCGTTGGTACGGGCCTGTGAGAGCGCCTGCGCCGCCGACCGGTACGCGGCGTCAGCTTGCGTCGCGGCGGCCTCAAGTGACTTTAGTTTTTATTCGCCGGCATCGATTAGTGCGATATCACCGTTGTACTTCTGCGCAAGCGCCGCAAGCTCATCGACGGGAACGTTGTATTTGCGTCCGGCGGCGCGCAGGCCGAACAGCCGTTCTTCAATGTGTTCAAGCTCGGCCGGGTCGAAATCCGCCGTCCGCAAGGCGGCCTCAAGATGGCCGCGGGTGTCATCGAGCGCCGTCAGAGCGGTATCGAGCGCCTTGATGGTCGGTTCGATCAGCCCCGGCGCCTGCGCCACCCGCCGTTCGAGCCGGCGGATCACGCCCGAGAGCGCGGGGACGCTGGAATCCGCGCCGGCAATGACATCGTGCGCGTTGCGAAGGTCTTCCGCCACCTTCTCGGCCTGCATCATCCCGGTACGTCGGTCGGCAAGTGCGGTTTCTTCACCGCTCTGAGGCGCAAGTTTGTTGAGTTCATCGACGGCATGGCGCAGCCAGTCGCTCTCGCGTTTCGCGCGTTCGACTTCCGAACGGTGCGCATCGGCGGTGGCTTGCGCCTCGCGCCGTGCATCCCACAGGGTTGCGACATCTGCCGCCCTCTCCTCCAAGCCACCGTAGGCATCGAGAAGGCGCCGATGAGTGCCGGCATCGACCAGGGCTCGCTCATCGTGCTGGCCATGGATTTCGACCAATGCACTTCCGAGCTGCTTCAACACCTGCACGCTCACCGGCTGGTCGTTGACGAACGCACGGGTTCTCCCGTCGGCGAACTGTACACGGCGGAGGATCAACTCATCTTCGGCAGGAATATCGTTGGCGGCCAGCAGCGCCCGCGCCGGGTGGCCGCGCGCGACATCGAACACGGCGGTAACCTGGCCTTGCTCGACTCCTTGCCGGACCAGCGATTGATCCCCCCGGCCACCCAGGGCCAAAGCAAAAGCATCGAGCAGGATCGATTTGCCGGCCCCCGTTTCGCCGGTAAGGACAGCGAGCCCGTCGGCGAAATCGATATCGAGGCGGTCGATCAACACGATGTCGCGGATCGAGAGTCGGGAGAGCATGGCGCCTTTACTGTCCTGGCAGTTGTCGTGTCCGACCTCGCGCCGGACATTCACGCCTTACAGATTCTGCATAATCAAAGACGCTGACGGTCGGGACAAGCCCGACCGCGATAGTGTGGGTAAGTCTCGCTGGCGGACGGCTAGCCCAGCCCGACCTTCTTGAATGCCTTGCTGATCCAGGATCCCGTGTTCTCGGCAGGCTCGCCGCCTCCGGTCTTCACCAGCGCGTAAGCATGTTTGTACCACGAGCTGTCGGGGAAATTGTGCCCAAGCACAGCAGCGGCGGTCTGTGCCTCATCGACGATGCCAAGCGCCATATAGGACTCCGTCAGACGCATCAGCGCCTCTTCGACGTGGCGCGTCGTCTGAAACTTGGTGACGACCACCTTGAATCGGTTAATCGCCCCCGTGTAGTCCTTCTTGTTCAGATAGTAGCGGCCGATTTCCATTTCCTTGCCGGCAAGCTGGTCGCGCGCAATCTCGATCTTCTTTTTGGCGCTGACCGAATACTCGCTGCCGGGATATTTTCGGATGACTTCGTCGAGTGCAGCAAGAGCCTTCTCGGTGCGCGCCTGGTCGCGCGTGATATCCGGAATTTCGTCAAAGTAGGACGATCCGATCAGGAATTGCGCATAGGCAGCATCGGCTCCGCCGGGATGCAGCGTGATATAGCGCTTCGCCGAATTGACGCAGTCTTCATATTCCCCGGCCTGATAGTAGGCGTATGAACTCATGATGAGCGATTTGCGCGCCCACTCCGAGTATGGGTGCTGACGATCGACTTCCTCGAATTTCTTGACCGCTTGCTTGGGATCGGTCTTCGCGTTGAGAAGATAGAGCCCCTCGTTGTAGAGCCGGTCGGCGGGCTCATCGGGGGCCGCGTCTTCCTTCTTGGAGAAAAAATCGAGACTACTGCAGGCTCCAAGGCTGCCCGCCAGGAGAGCGATCGCGCATCCACGCGCCATCGGCATCCATCGGCCGTGCACAATTCTGGCTACGAAAGTCTTGAACACGAACGCATCCACGCGAAGTTGCTTCCCCGAAAAGGCGGCTTCGCAAAATATCTTTGCGCTGCGCGACAATCGCGCCGGTTTATCCGAAAACAACCAGTTTAGCCATGCGACTAAGCCGACATTCGGCCCGGATTAAGGCGAAGGTAAAGCCAAAATCCTCAGGTTTTCAGAATACTTCCGGCCCATAAGCCGGAGCCACCGATCCGGTAACGACGTCGGCATGGCCCCGCGCGCGACGTACCGGTTCCGCGGCCGCCTCAACCACCCGCCAGGCCTTGGGGTCGGCCATCAACGCAGAAAGAACGGCATGATTGAGCTTATGGCCACCTCGAATGGTCTTGTAGGTGGCAAGCAGTGGCTGGCCAGCGAGCGCCAAATCGCCAATGGCGTCGAGCACCTTATGGCGAACGAATTCGTCGGCAAACCGCAGGCCATCGGGATTGAGCACGCGGTCCTCGCTCACAACAAGCGTGTTCTCGAATGACGCGCCGAGCGCGTAGCCGGCGGTCCACAATTTGGTGACATCTCGCATGAAGCCGAAAGTACGGGCTCGCGCGATCTCACGACGGAAAGTATCGGGCTCTACATCGAGCGAGAGGGCCTGCCGGCCGATCAGCGGATGATCGAACTCGATCTGCGCCTCAACCCGGAAGCCGTTCAGGTTGGGCCGCAGTTCGCCGTAGGCGCCACCCTTGGCCACCGTTATCGGCTTGATCACCTCGATGTAGCGGCGCGGCAAGGCGCGCGCTGTAAGCCCGGCCTGATCGATCGCATCGACGAAGGCCGCGGCGCTGCCGTCCATGATCGGGACTTCCGAACCGTCGATCTCGACCACGACGTTGTCGACGTACAGGCCACGGAGAGCCGCCAGAAGGTGCTCGGCTGTGGAACAAAGCGGACCCTTGGCGTCACCAAGGACCGTGGCGAATTCGGTAGCGGTGACCGCCCGCACATCGGCGCGGATTTCGCGCTCGACGGAGCCGTCGGACGAGATGCGCTGGAACAGAATGCCGCTGTCATCGTCAGCCGGATGAAGCGTAAGTGTGACAGGAAGGCCGGAATGAACGCCAATGCCGGAAACGGCAACTTGATGGCGGAGCGTTGTTTGCTTAGCGCCCTTCATCGATAAATTTCCCGCCGGCCCATTTCAGGATACCGAGCGGCCCCATCCCCGTGACCTCGAGGGGTCACATTTCTGCCTTTAGTCCCAACCGCCAGGTAGCTTCAGCGGCAATCCCCTAAGGACCGAAAGTCCTTTTGACTGCTGAAACTTAGGCAATAGCCGGCCCTTCTCCAACTCACGCTTTCTTACCGACTGTTACTCTTTTTTGCCGTATTTAACGGCCGGTCGGGGGGACCATTCCACAATCTAGCTGGTTGTGGGGTACGCACAGACGCAGGCTTAGTCTATCGGCAATCTGACTGCGGCTGATTAAGCCGCAGAAATGTTATTCTTTTCAATAATTTGAGGGACAAGCGCGCTTTTGTGGACGACCCCGCCATCATCCTGAGAGCGAGGCCGCCGGTAGTTAGCGGGCCTTCAGTTGGCCTGACGACGCAGGAAGGCCGGGATATCGAGTTGATCCTCGTCCTGCGAATTATGCACAGGCGCTGAGCGGCCGTGGGTATCGAGGCCCTGTGGGGCCGCCCGGCGGGCATATTCAGATACCGGGTCGGCTGGCCGGCCTTCTGGCTGGCGCGCCGTCGGACGCTGTGGCGGACGCTCGTATTGCGGCATGGGCCTGGGCGCCCGAGGCATGGTCGCCGTCGGCGGCGCATCCGCTTCCGTCTTGCGGCCCAGACCGACTGAAGCGAGCCTTTGCATCAACGTCATTCGGCGCTTCTCCGGATGATCGTCGGTGAGTTCGCCACGTTGAGCGCGGATTTCGTTCTGCGCCGGCAGAGGAAGTTCGTCCACACGCGGCATGCGAGGCGTGCGCGCATAGCGCTCCGGCGCCGGCGGTATGTAGGCGGCCGGCATTTGCGGCTCCGTGGCGGGCGTCTCGTTTTGGGTCGGCTCGAACAGTGATGGCTTGACCGGCATGGGCCGGATCGAAACGTCCTCGATCGACTGCGGCAGGATCGCCGCGGCGACGGCTGCGTGGGCAGCAGATTCAAGCGACGGTGGCGCGTGCGTCACCGACGCCGAGGCACGCTCGATGCGATCCGCGAGCCGGCGGTTGTCGGTACGGATCTTCCCGGCAAGCTCCTTGAGTGCGCTTTCCGCCGGCTGTGCGTGCCGCGCGGTGTTTACGCCGTCGATTCCCGTGGCCACAACGGAAACCCTGATGATTCCCTCGAGGCTTTCGTCAAAAGTGGCACCGACAATAATGTTGGCCTCCTGATCGACCTCCTCGCGAATCCGCGTAGCTGCTTCGTCGACCTCGTAAAGCGTGAGGTCCTTGCCCCCTGTGATCGAGATGAGCAGGCCCTTGGCCCCCTTCATCGACGCATCGTCAATCAGCGGATTGGAGATCGCGGCTTCGGCCGCGGTGAGCGCCCGTTTCTCGCCGGACGCTTCGCCCGTGCCCATCATCGCCTTGCCCATTTCGCGCATGACAGCGCGCACGTCGGCAAAATCGAGATTGATAAGCCCTTCCTTGACCATCAGGTCCGTGATGCAGGCCACGCCCGAATAGAGGACCTGGTCGGCCATGGCAAAGGCATCGGCAAAGGTGGTCCTTTCATTCGCAACCCGGAATAGGTTCTGGTTGGGGATGATAAGAAGCGTGTCCACAACCTTGTGCAGTTCGATGATGCCTGCCTCGGCAAAGCGCATACGGCGCTGACCTTCGAAGTGGAATGGCTTGGTGACCACACCGACTGTGAGGATGCCGAGCTCGCGCGCGATCTTCGCGATGATCGGAGCAGCGCCGGTACCGGTACCACCACCCATGCCTGCAGTGACAAACACCATATGCGCGCCGGTGAGATGATCGCGGATTTCGTCGATCACTTCTTCGGCGGCGGCGCGACCAACCTCAGGCTGCGAACCGGCGCCGAGACCTTCGGTCACCTGCGTGCCCATCTGGATGATGCGCTCTGCCTTCGACATTGTGAGCGCTTGCGCGTCCGTGTTGGCGACAACGAAGTCGACGCCCTGCAGGCCGGCCGTGATCATGTTGTTCACGGCATTTCCGCCAGCGCCGCCGACGCCGAAAACGGTGATCCGCGGCTTCATTTCCCGGATATCCGGGATCGTCAGATTGATAGTCATGTTTGCCTCATGATTGCACGGGCAGCAGGCTCTGCGTTGCGCCCTGGACGCGAACGCACATGCACGCCGCCGAACTGGACCGGTCCGCCACCGGCCGATTCGATGTTTCGTTGGTTCAGGGTCAGAAGCTTTCGCGCAGCCATCGTCCGACCCGTGCCATGTAACCGCCCGTTCCTGTCATCAATTGCCGCGTTCGCCGCGGTTCGAAGTGTTCGAGATAAGCCGTCTGTGGGTACACAAGCAGACCTGCAGCCACCGCAAAGGCCGGCCCCTTTGCCGCATCCGGCAAACCGGCCAGGCCAAGCGGACGACCAATTCTCACGGGGCGCCGCAAGATGCGCGCGGCGAGATCGGCGAGTCCGGTGAGCTGGCTCGCGCCGCCGGTCAACACGACGCGTCCGCGCGGTTCAGCGGCGAACGGCGAAGCGGCCAAACGGTCGCGCACCATTTCAAGAATCTCCTCGACCCGCGGCCGGATGATGCGCACGAGCGAAGCCCGCGAGGCGAATTGCGGTGGCTCACGTCCGTCATCCTCGACCGGCTGTACTGTGATCATGTCCCTTTCGTCTGATCCTCCAGCTAAAACACTGCCATAAATCGCTTTGATTCGCTCAGCGTCGGCAACACCGGTGTTGAGACCGCGGGCGAGATCCATGGTCACGTGCAGGCCGCCGAGGGCGAAGCCGTCCGCGTGAACGAACTTGCCAGCCGAAAAAACCGCCAAAGACGTGGTTCCGGCGCCCATATCGACGGTAGCCGCCCCCAGGTCGGCTTCGTCATCGGCAAGGGCGGCGAGGCCGGCCGCATACGGGGACGACACCATAGCTTCCACAGAAAGATGGCTACCCTCGACCGTCAGCATCAAATTCCGCACCGTTGCCACGTCAGCGGTGACCATATGCATATCGACGCCGACGCGGTGGCCGAGCATGCCGCGAGGTTCGCGGATACCAGCCGCGTCATCAACTGAATAGCCAATAGGCAAGGAATGCAGAACGGCGCGTCCGTCGCGAACTGAGTGACGACTGGCGGCGGCGAGCACGCGGCCAATATCGGCTTCGGTCACGGCGCGACCGGCGAGATCAATCGTCGCAATGAAACGTTCGCTGCCGAGTCGGCCGCCGGACATCGACACCACGACGGACTCGAGCCGCACACCGGCGGCGCTTTCAGTGTGGTCGATAGCCTGGCGAACCATCTGCTCCGCTTCGACCAGATCGACGACCGATCCTGCCTTCATTCCGTGTGCCGCGGTATGAGCGAATGCCAGGAGACGCACACCGTGGCTACGACGACGGAGGACGTCTTGTGGCGCTTGCGGCTCAAGCCGTGCGATGACGCAAACGACTTTGCTCGTACCGATATCGAGACCTGCGACGACAGCGGCTCGCCTAGGCGAAACCGGTTTCATCTTTGGGGTAACGCCGAAGCGCAGCACGGTCATGCTTCGCCTCCCCTTCCCGATTTGGACTTCTTCGCCTTCTCGGCCTCCTTGAGACCCTGATCGCGCGCGAATGACGCGGCGTCGGACTGACGGACGGTGATCCGATCTGGCAGTCGCAGATCGACCGCGATGATGTCTCTCGACAGCAGCTTTTGATTGCGATCAAGATCGACAAGAATTTGCAGCGCCTGCTCGGCTTCGTTTTCAGGCAACAGAATTTCCACGCCGTCCTTGAGGCGCAGGTTCCAGCGACGCTCCGCGACGAAGATCGAAGCTTCGGTCAGACGCGCGATTGCCGGATAACGCGCTATGAGGGCGAGAAAACCCTGAGCGCTCTGTTCTGCGCTTTTGCCGACCACACGCGGCAAATCCGCAAAACGCGCCCGGACGTTGTTTTCCAACACGACACCGTCGACAGCAATCAAGGCGATGCGGCCGTCCTTCTGCCAGAGCGCAAACGGTTTGCGTTCCCTGATCTCGATGCGCAAGCGATCAGGGTAAAGCTTCAGCACTGTGGCTTCCGCGATCCATGGATTGGAAAGCAAGCGCGCCCGGGTCCGAGCGGCGTCGAGGAACAGCAATGACGATCGGTCGGTAATGCCTGCAAGAACCAGAATTTCTTCGCGCGCGACTTCGTGGCCGCCGTCAAGCGCCACCTCGGCAATGCGGAAGCCCAGCCTGTTGGCAACGTCGTCACAGAGGCTCTGCGCGTTTTCCATGATTTGCGGCACATGCCCACCTCTGACCGCGCCGTAGCTCGCGCTGGCGAGCAATACCATCGCGGCAGCCGTCGAACCGGCGCCGCGCGGCACTTTCAACTCGACAAGCGAATGACCCCAACGCCGCAAGACCCTCGGCCATCGCCAACCGTGAAACTCCGGCCACGCAACGGAGCGTCGTTTTAGCTCCGGCGATTCAGCGAGGCGCACACGACTCTCCATCGCAACCTGCTTCACTTGTCGCGCCGGCTTCAGATGAGACCTGTCCCCCGAGGCCGCCGTACGCGGCGGACTCCCGCACGCATGACTTTTCGCCAGCTAAGCGCGCGGTGCGCCGCCAAGTGCCTAGTCTTCGGGCTTATTGGTAAATGATTAGTAAAATTTGAAGAAATTGCCGCTTAGGGGACCAATTTTGATGAGGCGCGAGCCTCAGCGGTCGAGCGAAGCATCCTCGACCATCCAGCGGACCAGTTCGTCAAACGAGATACCGGCATGCTGCGCCATCTCCGGCACGAGTGAAGTCTCGGTCATGCCCGGTTGGGTATTTACCTCCAGGCAGAACAAACCCTTAGTTCCCGCAAGGCTGTCGTCATAGCGGAAGTCGGCACGGGTGACGCCACGACAGCCAAGCGCACGGTGCGCCGACAAAGCGATTTGTTGCACTTCGCGATAGACCTCAGCCGCGATCGGCGCCGGCAGCAAATGCCTTGAGCCCCCGGGCGCATATTTGGCTTCGTAGTCATAAAACTTCACTGTAGGTACGATTTCGATCACCCCGAGAGCCTGCTCGCCCATCACGGCGCAGGTCAGTTCCTTTCCCGCGATATAGGGCTCGACGAGAACCAACTCGCCAAAAGTCCAGTCGGGACGGGTCAATTCCTGCGGCGGATGCTTGTGATCCTCACGCACGAGAAAAACGCCGACACTCGATCCCTCCGCCAGGGGCTTGATGACGTAAGGAAGCGGCAACGCGTGTTGCTTTGCCGCTTCCTTACGCGAGACAACCTTGCCTCCGGGCACAGGAACACCCGCGCCCTTGAGTACGGTCTTGGCTGTTTCCTTCTGCATCGCGAGCGCGGACGCAAGCACGCCAGAATGCGAGTATGGAATGCCAAGAACTTCAAGCATGCCCTGCAGCGTACCGTCTTCACCGGGGCGCCCATGCAATACATTGAGCGCAACGTCGGGCTTGAGCTCGCGCAACGTCGCAGCGATGTCGCGATTGACGTCGACGCGGCTGACTTTGTAACCCGTCCGTTCGAGAGCATCGGCGCAGGCTTTGCCCGAACGCAGAGAGACCTCGCGTTCAGCCGACCACCCGCCCATCAAAACCGCTACGTGCTTCATTGCCTCAGCGTTTCACTCCGACGCGTTTGATCTCCCATTCCAGATCAACTCCCGAATGGGTCTTCACCCTTTCGCGGACGGTCTCGCCAAGATTTTCGATATCGGCCGCAGTAGCCCCCCCGAGATTGATCAGAAAATTGCTGTGCAACTCTGACACCTGAGCTCCACCAATCGTGAGCCCGCGGCAACCGGCATCGTCAACGAGTTTCCACGCACTGTGACCCGCCGGATTCTTGAAAGTCGAACCGCCCGTGCGGTTGCGCGGCTGACTTGCTTCACGCTTTTTCTTGATCGCCGCCATTTCGGCGGCGATGTCTTCAGGCTGGCCGGCCTGCCCCTGCAGCACCGCAATGGTGAAAATCACATCCTCGGGCACGCCGCAGTGGCGGTAAGAGAAATCCATTTCGCCGTTAGAGAACTTGCGCAGGTTACCCTGACGATCAACACCGTGCGACTCTATGAGGACATCCTTGGTTTCGCTGCCATAGGCGCCGCCGTTCATGCGCAGTGCGCCACCGATCGTTCCCGGAATGCCACTCAGGAATGCAAGCCCTGCGATGCCGGCAGGTTGTGCCGCGCGTGCCACCATCACGTCGAGCATCGCGGTGCCGGCGGTGATGCGATGCTCCTCGACTTTTACTTCGTTGAAACCGCGGCCCAATCGGATCACAGCTCCCGTCACGCCTCCATCGCGCACAATCAGGTTCGATCCGGCGCCGATCACGGTGACCGGAATATCCGCAGGGAGATTTCGCAGAAAATAAGCCAGATCGTTTTCGTCGTCCGGCATGAAAAAGGCCTGCGCCGGACCGCCCACACGAAACCAGGTGAATTCTCCAAGCGGCTGATTTGCCAGGAGTCGCCCGCGCAGTTCGGGCATTCTCGCTTTCAGGTCCGGGACGATGTCGGGAAAGCTCATAGCGCCTTCAATTCCGCCGGGAGTGAGTAGGCCCATTGTGTGATGGAGCCCGCACCCAGACAGACCACATAATCGTCTGGCTTTGCCAAGTTCTTTATGATCGACGGAAGCTTTTCAGGTCCTTCAAGAGGAAACGCCTGCTTGTGGCCATACGCGCGCAATCCGTTCACGAGCGCGTCGCGATCAGCCCCCGGAATGGGCTTTTCGCCGGCTGGATAGACCGGCGCAACGATAACCGCATCGGCATCGTTGAAGCAGGTGCAAAACTGATCGAACAGATCGTGCAGGCGCGTATAGCGATGCGGCTGCATGACCGCGATCACTTTTCCCTTGGCACTTTCGCGCGCCGCGCGCAGCACCGCAGCTATCTCGACAGGATGATGTCCATAGTCGTCAATGATCTGCACCCCGTTCCACTCGCCGACACGGGTAAAGCGTCGTTTGACACCTCCGAAGTTGGCCAGTGCGCCACGGATCGACTCGTCACCGATTCCCAGCGAGCGCGCCACGGCGACGGCTGCCGTTGCGTTCAGCGCGTTGTGCCGGCCCGGCATGGGCAATGCCAGTTTGTCGATCGTGTGCGAAATCTTGCCAGCGCGATCATGGAAAAGGACCGAGAAACGCGATTGTCCATTGAGATGATCGAGTTCGACGAGGCGCACATCGGCCTGCGGATTCTCGCCGTAAGTCAGAATGCGCCGGTCTTCCAGCTTTCCAACCAGGCTCTGCACCACGGCGTGATCGGTGCACATGACCGCAAATCCGTAAAACGGGACATTCTCGACGAAGGCACGAAACGATTCCTGGACGGCTTCGAATGTCTGGAAATAGTCAAGGTGCTCTGGATCGATATTAGTGACGATGGCGACATCGGCCGGCAATTTTAGAAACGTCCCATCGGATTCATCGGCTTCGACAACCATCCATTCTCCGCCGCCAAGGCGGGCATTGGTGCCGTACGCATTGATGATCCCGCCATTGATCACGGTCGGATCGAGGCCGCCGGCGTCAAGTAGTGACGCAACAAGAGATGTCGTTGTTGTCTTGCCATGCGTGCCCGCAATCGCGACGCAGCTTTTCAACCGCATTAGTTCCGCGAGCATCTCGGCGCGGCGCACCACCGGCAGGCGCTTGGCGCGTGCGGCGATGAGCTCAGGGTTGTCGCGTTGGATTGCGGTCGAGACGACGACCACATCCGCGCCGTTTGTGTTTTCCGCCTTGTGACCGATGACGATTTTGACGCCTTTGTCGCGCAGGCGTTTGACGTTGGCGTTATCCGCAACGTCGGAGCCCGTGACGCTGTATCCAAGATTGGCCAGCACTTCGGCGATGCCGCTCATACCGATGCCGCCGATGCCCACGAAATGCACCGGACCGATGTCGCGCGGCAGCTTCATAAGGTCGCCCTTACCCCTTCGCTACGCGCTGGCGCGCGCCGTGCCATGTCTGCAGGAGACGCAAGGCCGAAACAAGGCCGTCCACGAAGGTAATGGTTAATTCCGAGCGACTTTCAAGACAAGATCGGCTAGCCTCTCGGCGGCGGCCGTGGTGCCCGATGCTTTGGCCGCGGCTGCCATGCGGGCAAGCCGTGCGGGCTCGTTCAGGAGCGCCGTAATTTCCAGGGCCAGTCTTTCAGGCGTGAAGTCGCGCTGTTCAATCCGGATTGCGCCGCCGCTTTCGGCGAGAACGCCCGCGTTTTCGAACTGATCCTGATCAAGCGCATGCGGCAGAGGCACAAGAACGGCCGGGCGGCCAATGGCGGACAGTTCGGCAACTGTCGAGGCGCCGGAACGGGAGATGACCAATTGCGCCGCCGCCATGCGTGTCGGCAGGTCGGAAAAAAACGGAGCAATCTCGACCTCGACACCAAGTTCGCCATAGGCAGAGCGAACGGCGTCGGCGTCTTCCGCCCGTGCCTGCTGCACGACAGACAATCGCCTGCGGAGATCGGCGCTCAGGCGCCCGATTGCCGGCGGCACTATTTCAGCCATTACACGCGCACCCTGACTGCCACCAAAGACAAGCAAATTCTGTTTTGGATTCGCTGCCGAGTAGTTCGTCGCGGCAACAGCGATGACCTGTGGGCGCACTGGATTGCCGGTGAACGTTACCTTGCTTTGCCAGTCCGGATTGAGGTTCTTGAGAACGCGGAATCCCGTGGCAATCGCTGTCACACGCGGTACCAAGAATCTGTTGGCGCGCCCCATAACGCTGTTCTGCTCGTGCAGGACAGTCGGTACCCCGCGCAAGCTTGCAGCCAGAAGCGGTGGCACGGTCGGGTATCCGCCAAAGCCGACGACTACGCCCGGCCTGATACGACGGACCAGTGACCAGGCTTTGGCAGTGCCGACAGCCAGCAGCGTCGCAGTCCGCATCAACGACAGCGGATCGCGGCCTCGCACCGTGGCGCTCGGAACGACATGCACCGCGCGCGCAGGAAATTTGAAATGTGCGGCCCGATGGTCGGTGGCCAGGTCTATCGTTACGTCTCGCTTATGAAGCGCGTCCGCCAGCGCTTCCGCCGGAAAGAGATGACCTCCGGTGCCGCCGGCCGCGAGCAGAACGAGCGGCGCACCGCTCGCATCCATCAGATCAGGCTCCCGGCCATCGCCAGTTCGGGCGAAGTCATCGCCGCTCGTGGCTGATCGCGTGTCAACGCCAGCAACATTCCCATTGCATAGGCAACCGACAGCATCGAAGACCCACCGTAGGATATGAACGGCAGTGTCATGCCCTTGGCGGGCATCAGATGCAAGTTGACCGCCATGTTGATCGCCGACTGCGTGGCAAACAAGATAGTCAGGCCGGCGGCGGCAAACCGAGAAAATGGATCATCATTGCGCATCGCGCGAATAAGCATGCGGATGACAATAAAGGCAAACAGCGCAACAAGGGCGAGGCATAGCACCACTCCGAATTCCTCGGCCGCAACCGCGAATACGAAGTCGGTATGGCTCTCCGGTAGAATGCGTTTCACGGTGCCCTCACCCGGGCCTTTGCCGAACCAGCCGCCACGCATGAAGCTTTCGGTGGCGATATCGATGTTAAAGGTATCGCCCGAGGCCGGATCGAGGAAGCGCTGAATGCGGCGCGCCACATGTGGCACCGTGTAATACGCGCTCAGCAAACCGATCCCCGCGAGTCCCGCAATCCCCGCAACCCAAACGAGCCGCATCCCCGCCATGAAGAAGAGCGCGCTCCAGACGACCGCGATCAGCATGGTTTGTCCAAAGTCGGGTTGCACGACGAGCAAAGCGATCACCGTCAGCAGAAGCAAAAGTGAAAATGTGTTTGCCGGCATGTCGGGGCGTTTTGCGGATTCGCCGAACAGCCAAGCGACGATGATCACAAAGGCGGGCTTCAAGAATTCGGACGGCTGGATGTTGACGCCAAGCAGCACAAGCCAGCGCCGCGCGCCTTTGATTTCAGGTCCGAAATATGGTGTCGCGGCCACCATAATGAGGCTCACGAAGAAGATCATCAGCGACAGGCGGCGAATCTGGCGTGGGCTGAGAAAAGACACACTGAGCATTACCGCAATCGCCGGCAGCACATAGAGAATGTGCCGGTTGACGAAAAAGAACGGGTCAAGGCCCAGGCGCGCCGCGACCGGCGGGCTTGCGGCCAGGGAAAGCACAATCCCGGCAAGCATCAGCGCGCCGATGGCCGCCAGCGTCAGCCGGTCAACCGTCCACCACCATTCACCAAAGGGTGTGCGTTGCGCGCGTGAAATCATCCCGCTTCCCGTCGCCGGCCAAACTGACGCTTCGCGGTTTAGGAAGCATTAACGGTCCGCGTCGCCGCTGCTCAAATCGGGGTGCCGCCCAGTCCCAACACGATGTCCTTGAACGCTTTGCCGCGCACTTCGAAGTTCGGGTACTGGTCGAATGAGGCGCAGGCCGGCGACAATAGTACCACGGGCTCCTTAAAACCCGACGCCTGCGCGTCGCGCGCCGCCGCTTCTGTGGCCGCTGACAGGATTCGATTAATTTCGTAAGGCACGCGCCCGTCCAGCGTCCTGGCGAATTCGTTCGCGGCATCTCCGATCAGGTAGGCCTTGCGGATGCGCGGAAAGAACTCGATTAGGCTGTCGATTCCGCCGGTTTTCGGCTTTCCGCCCGCGATCCAGAAAATGTCCTGAAAGCTGGCCAATGCTTTGGCCGCTGAGTCGACATTGGTCGCTTTCGAATCGTTGACGAACAGAACCTTGCCCTTGCGTCCGACCTGCTCCATACGGTGAGCAAGGCCGGGAAACCCTTTGAGACCTTTTTGAATCGTGGCGGCATCGATGCCGAGCGCTGTGCAAGCTGCGACTGCACAGGCCGCGTTTTGAGCATTGTGCACGCCGCGCAGCGATCCGATCCCCGCGAGATCTGCCACAACCACCGCAATGCCGCCTTTCGCGCGCAAGATGCGGCTCCCCTCCGCGAAATAGCCGTCGGCCAATGGCGCTTCGACGGAAACACGCTCGACGGTTTTTCCGGCGCGTTGAATTTGATCGGCTGCAGCGAGCGTAAAGCCGTCATCGATATCGATCACGGCCGTACCACCCGTTTCGACGCTTGCAGGAAGGCGCTGCTTGATGGCCGCGTAGTTTTCCATAGTTCCATGACGATCGATATGATCTTCGGTCACGTTTAGGAGGATGCCCACGGTCGGCCTAAGAGAAGGCGCCAGATCGATTTGATATGAAGACACCTCGAGCACGTAGGCACGATCTGGTCCGAACAGCTGAAGTGCGAGGACTGGCACACCTATGTTTCCTCCCATCTGTGCGTCCCGTCCGGCACTGTTAAGCAGGTGGGCGACGAGCGCAGTGGTCGTCGATTTTCCATTGGTGCCCGTGATTGCGATCAACGGGCATTGACGACCCGATTTGGCGCGCTCGCGGCAAAACAACTCGATGTCGCCGATGACCTCCACATTTGCCTTGCGGGCAAGGGTCACAGTCCAATGTGGCTCAGGGTGGGTCAGTGGCACGCCGGGGGCCAGCACCAGGGCGGCAACGCCCGCCCAGTCGATCGCGTGAAGGTCTTGTGTCTTCAGCCCTGCTGACTGCGCGTCCGAAATCTTCTTCTGGTCATCGTCGAAAGCGACAACGTCGGCACCGCCTTCTTTCATCGCGCGCGCGGCGAGCAGACCCGAACTGCCGAGGCCAAAAACCGCGACCCGCTTCCCGGCGAACGTGGTGACCGGAATCAAGGCTCATCTCAACTTGAGCGTCGCTAGACCGGCAAGTGCCAGCACAACGGCGACAATCCAGAAGCGAATTACGATCTGCGGCTCGGTCCAACCAAGCTGCTCGTAGTGGTGGTGGATCGGCGCCATCTTGAATACACGTTTGCCGAATACCCTGTACGAGACGACCTGGACAATGACTGAAACCGCTTCGAGCACGAAAAGGCCGCCGACGATCGCAAGCACGATCTCGTGCTTGATCGCGACAGCGACAGCACCGAGCAAGCCGCCGAGTGCAAGCGACCCGGTGTCGCCCATGAAGATTGACGCCGGCGGCGCGTTGAACCAGAGAAATCCAAGACTGGCACCGATCACTGCCCCGCACAGCACCGCCAGTTCGCCGGTTCCGGCGACATAGTGGATCTGCAGATATTCCGCGAACACGGCATTTCCCGCGAGGTACGAAATGAACCCGAAGCTCGCCGCCGCGATCATCACCGGCACGATCGCAAGGCCATCCAGACCGTCAGTGAGATTGACTGCATTGCCGGCGGCGACGATCACGAAGGTGCCAAGCAGCACGAACGCCCATCCGAGATTGAAAACGAGCTCTTTGAAGAACGGAAACACGAGCGAGGTCGCGATCGTCCCGCGGCCGAGCTGCGCAAACGCCGTGCAGGCGGCGACCGCGATGATCGTTTCAATGATCAACCGCGTTCTGCCGGCAAACCCGGCGTGCGTTTGCTTGGTGATCTTGAGATAGTCGTCGTAGAAGCCGATCATCCCGAACGAGAGCGTCACGCCCAGCACCACCCACACGTACGGATTTTTCGGATTCGCCCACAGCAGGGTCGACACCAGCAGGCCGGAGAGGATCATCAGGCCGCCCATCGTGGGCGTGCCCTTCTTAGTGACCAGATGGGATTGCGGACCATCGGCGCGAATCGGCTGGCCCTTGCCTTGCTTGAGCCGGAGCAGATCGATGATCGGTCCGCCAAACAGGAATACGAAGACGAGCGCCGTGACAATCGCACCACCGGTACGAAACGTGATGTATCGAAACACGTTAAAGAAAGAGATTTTATCGGACAGTTCGGTCAGCCAGTAGAACATTGAGTCGAACCCTCAGTATTCGTCCTGCGCCGCCTAAGCGTGCGCAGCCTGCCTGGGAAATTTCCGCTCCAACGCCCGAACAATTGGCCCCATTTTCGAACCGAGGGAGCCTTTCACCATGACCGCGTCGCCGGCCCGGATGGCGTCCAGCACGGTCGTCTCAAGCCCCGCCGCAGTCTCGGCATAGCCGCCCCGGACCCGCGAGGGAAGGGCCTCCCACAACGCTCGCATGAGTGGTCCAGAACAATAGACAAGGTCGATCTTGGCGGCCTCGACAGCCTCTGCAATCGCGCCGTGCAATTGGGCGCCGGTCGGTCCAAGTTCCAGCATGTCACCAAGCACTGCGATACGCCGGCCACAATCTCCAACCTCGGCCTGACCGAGTAGTGCAATCGCGGCCCGCATCGAGGCGGGGTTGGCATTGTAACTTTCGTCAATCAGCAGGACGGCTCCTCCCGGCACGGTCAGCAGAGTTCGTGCTCCACGTCCGCTTGCGGGCTTGAGATTATTGAGAGCAAGCGCGGCCAGCGCGAGGTCGGCTCCGACAAGCGAAGCCGCGGCCAGCGCAGCGAGAGAATTGAGCACAAGATGTCGCCCCGGCACACCTAAGCGGTAAGTGACAGGCTGCCCCAGTATGCGAGCTTCGATCGTCGAAGAATCGGCCTGCAGCGATACGCGGAGCAACCGTGCATCGGCTCCGTCGTGCGCGCCAAAGGAAACGATTCGTCCGACACCTGCCGTCTCCGCCGCGGCAACCAGTCGCTCATACTGGCCATTGTCGCGATTGAGAACTGTGGCTCCGCCTTTCTCGATGCCGGCGAAAATTTCCGCCTTGGCGTCGGCAATCTTTTCCAGCGAGCCGAAGTATTCGAGGTGGACCGGTTCAATGGTTGTAATGATGGCGACCTGCGGACGCACGAGCTTGGTCAGCGGGGTGATTTCGCCCGCATGGTTCATCCCGATCTCGAACACCGCGTACTTTACGCTTTCCAAGCAACGCGCAAGTGACAGCGGCACGCCCCAATGATTGTTGTAAGACGAAACTGAAGCGTGAGTTTCGCCGTTCGCCGAAAGCGCAAGCCGAAGTGCCTCTTTGGTGCCCGTTTTGCCAACCGAGCCTGTAACAGCAACGACGCGTGCGTGCAGGCGGGCGCGAGCGGCACGCGCAAGATCACGCAGGCCCTCGAGCACATCAGGGATGATCAAAAGCGGCGCACCGGAAAAGCGCTGTTCCTGGCCGCGCGCCACCACGGCAAGCCCGGCACCGGCCTTCAACGCACCGCCGACGAATTCGTGCCCATCCCGGTTCTCGCCCTGGATAGCAAAAAACGCATCGCTTTTTGCCAACGTACGGCTGTCGATTGAAATGCCGGCAACGTTCGAAGGCAAAGAACCCGCGCGGTCGGCATGCATCGCCATCGCCATGGCATCGACAGACCAGAGGGCACTCATGCCACTTTTCCCTTCAGCGCTGCCGTGACCGCTTCGTGGTCCGAAAATGGCACGATGCGATCGCCGATGATCTGCCCCATTTCGTGACCCTTGCCGGCGATCAGCAGCACGTCCCCGGCCGCAAGTGCCGCGATGGTTTTCTCAATGGCCTCAGCGCGGTCGCCGATTTCCACAGCGCCCGGCGCTTCGGCGAGAATGGCAGCCCGGATTGCAGCCGGGCTTTCACTGCGCGGATTGTCATCGGTCACGATAACCCGGTCCGCATTCTCAGAGGCGATCCGTCCCATGATCGGCCGCTTTCCTGTGTCGCGGTCCCCGCCGGCGCCGAAGACGACCACCAGTTTCCCGCGCGCATAGGGACGCAAGCTTTCAAGCGCTTTCTTGAGTGCGTCGGGCTTGTGCGCATAGTCGATGAATATCGGCGCGCCGTTATAAGTGCCAGCAAGCTCAAGCCTGCCCTTTGCGCCCACAAGTTTTTCCATGGCCGCAAACGCACGCGAGGGCTCAGCACCAGTTGCGATCGCCAATCCCGCCGCAATTCCCGCATTCTGCACCTGGAACGCCCCGACAAGTGGCAAACGCACTTTGTACGTGCGTCCCACATGCACAATCGTGACGATCTGATTGAAGCCATCGATCGTCGCGCCGACGAACTTGATGTCGGCCCCCTGCTCTCCGACGGCGATGATTTTAAGGTCGCGCTTTTTCGCTGCTTCAGCGACCCGATGCGCATTGCAATCGTCGACACCGATAACGGCCGTGCCACCCGGCACAATCAATTCCTCGAATAGACGAAGCTTGGCGGCGAGATAGGCTTCGATGCCGGGGTGGTAGTCGAGATGATCTCGCGACAGGTTTGTAAATGCGCCGGCCGCGATGCACACCCCGTCGAGGCGATGTTGGTCGAGACCGTGCGAAGACGCTTCGAGTGCGAGATGTGTGACACCTTGTTTTGCCAGTCGATCGAGCGTTCGGTGGAGTTCGACCGGATCGGGTGTGGTCAATGAGCCGTAGCGTTCGCCCCCCGGTGAAACCACCCCGACCGTGCCGATGCTCGCGGCGCAGTAACCCATCTCGCTCCATATCTGACGCGTGAAGGCGGCAACCGATGTTTTGCCGCTTGTGCCCGTGACCGCGGCAATCGTCGCCGGCTGCCGCGGAAAGATTTTCGCCGCGGCAAGGGCAAGCAGACGTCGCGGATTGGCAGCACGAATAAACGCCATGGCGTCAGGCAGTGTGTCCGGGCGCTGCTCGGCTATGACGGCCACGGCACCATCGCTTGCGGCCTGCTTTACGAAACGCGCGCCGTCGGTTTTGTTGCCCGCAATCGCGACGAACAGGAAACCCGGCTTTACCTTGCGGCTGTCGGAAGTGACACCGACAACCTCGATTCCATCAAGCCGCGAATCGGGCGCTGCTTCCGGCAGAAGATCGCGCAGCTTCACCGCGTTTCCTTCGCGCTCACCAGCAGCATCTGATCGGCCTTGGGTAAATCGAAGCGCGGCGGCATGTCGAGCAGCGGAGCGACGCGTTCGATCACGCGCGCGCCGACCGGCACGGCGTTCCATCCCGAAGTACTGAAGCCATGGGTCTCCGGCAGACCCCGCGGTTCGTCAAGCATGATCAACAACAGATATCGCGGCTTGTCGGACGGCAATATGGCGGTGAAACTGGTCAAGACTTTGGTCTTTGAATAACGCCCCCCGACCACTTTCTCCGAAGTACCCGTTTTACCGCCGACATAGTAACCTGGGACATTGGCCCGAGTCGCAGTGCCTTTTTCCACATTGAGGCGCATCAGATAACGCATTTTATCGGCCGTTTCCGGCTTGATGACGCGTTTCGCGAGGCCGTCAGCCTCGGCCGCGGTGCGCTTGAGAAACGTCGGCGGAATCATCTTTCCGCCGTTGACCAGCGCCGAGATGCCCATGACCGCCTGCAGCGGAGCAACCGAGAGACCGTGTCCGAATGCGATCGTCACGGTGTTGAGTTCGCCCCAATGTTTGGGGACCAACGGCTCGGCACTTTCGGGCAGCTCCGTGCGCAATCGATCGAGCTGTCCCAACTTTTTCAGGAAGGCTTTGTGGTAGTCGACGCCAAGCGAGAGCGCCATGCGCGCGGTGCCGATATTGGACGAATAGGTGAAGATTTCAGGGACCGAGAGCACGCGCTTCTGCGCGTGAAAGTCGTTGATTTCAAATTTGCCGTAGCGCAAGGGTAATCGCGCGTCGAAAGTTGACGACAGGGAAACGCGGCCGCTGTCCAGCGCCATTGCCAGCGTCAGTGCCTTGAAGGTGGAACCCATCTCGTAGACGCCGGTGGTCAGCCGATTAAGCCGATTTGGATCGTTCGCCTCTCGCGGATTATTCGGGTCGAAGTCCGGCTCGGACACCATCGCGATGATTTCACCGGTGTTGACGTCGGTGATAATTCCAGCCGATGCCTTGGCTTTGTATTTTTCACGCGCCACGATCAGTTCGTCGCGCAGCGCATATTGTATGCGAAGATCGACGGCAAGATTGACTGGCCGCTGCAGCTGATCGGTTGCAAGACCTGCCATGTGCAAAGCGGCGAGGCCTTGCCCATCCAGCCATTTTTCGATGCCGGCGATGCCTTGGTTGTCGATGTTCACATGGCCGATTTCATGTGAGACCACCGGCCCGTTAGGATAGACGCGCTTGTTCTCGGTCAGGAAGCCAACACCGGGGATACCGAGATGATGGATCTCCTGCTGCTGACTGGGTGTAATTTCGCGCTTGAGCCAAACAAACCCGCGTTTCGATGAAAGCCGCTCGCGCACTTCGCTGGCGTCGAGATCCGGCAGGACCGCGGTCAGCAATTCAACCGCCTCGTCGATATCGATGATCTTGCGCGGTTCGGCGAACAGGGACGGCGTCTTCACGTCGGTCGCGAGAATTTCGCCGTTGCGGTCGAGGATGTCGGGGCGCGCGGTGGCGACCGCATCCTGTGCCATGCTGCGACGGCCCCCATGACCTTCGGTTACCGTCGCGAACATCACGAGGCGCACGGCGATCACGGAGAAGATGCCGGCGAACGCGACGATGGCGAGGCCAAGCCGCGCTTTCGCCTTTACGTTGCGATCGACACCATGCCCGTAAAGCAGCGAGCGCAGAACGCGCTGCCAGCGATTTTCGGTGTGTTTGCTCGAGTCCTGCACGATGTCACCGCCGCGCCGGCGGCAGCACGCTGCCGGTTGTGTCGGGACCAGGCGAAAGCACCGCGGCGCCGATCAGATCCTTGCCGGCTGGCGGTTCGGCGGCAGCGGGTCTTTCGGGCAGACGTTCCAGTTTGTCGAATTGCGCGGGCTTGACGGGCTGCAGGGCCAGATGGCGGTCAGCGAGCCCCTGAATGCGGCCAGGTGTGTCGAGCCTCGCCCATTCGGCGCGAAGGACCGCGATAGCATTGCGTTCGCGGCGTAACTCGCTGCGCACCTTGACAACGCGTTCCGCCTGCAGGGTCGAATCGAACTTGATTTTGTAGACAAAAGACGCCGCGAGGATCAGCGCAGCGATGACGAGAATGTTGACCAGGCGCATCGTCAGCGCCCCCCAACAACGTCGGCGACCGCCGGCAGCTCGGGCAACAGGTTCGACGGCGCGTCTGCGTGTGCGGGCGCATCGGTTCGCTCGGCGGCTCGCAGCTTGGCGGAGCGGGCGCGCGGATTGTTCGCGATTTCCTCGTCGTCTGCCGCGATCGGCCGCTTGGTCAGCGTACGAAACGTCGGCGCGGGACGGTTAACCTCGGGCGCGTGACGGGAACCGCCGCGGCTCCCGCTACGGTCGACGAAGAATGTCTTGACGATGCGGTCTTCGAGCGAATGAAACGAAACGACCACCAGTCGCCCGCCTGGTTTGATGACGCGTTCGGCCGCGCGAAGTGCCGTCGCCAATTCGTCGAGTTCGTCGTTGACGAAGATGCGCAGAGCCTGAAACGTGCGCGTTGCCGGATGGATGTCGTTCGGACGCGAGTAAACAACCGACGCAATTGTCTCAGCGAGTGCGCGGGTCGTTTCAAACGAAGCCTCCGCGCGCGTTTTGACGATGGCGTGCGCAACAGAGCGCGAATGCCGCTCTTCCCCGAGAATGAAGATGATATTGGCCAGGTCACGCTCGCTGGCCTTGTTCACAACATCGGCTGCGCTTGGGCCGTCACCACCCATGCGCATATCGAGGGGGCCATCAAGGCGGAATGAGAACCCGCGGTGGGCGCTGTCGAGTTGCATTGACGAAACACCAAGATCGAGCACGACACCGTCGACGGCCGGGAACCCGGTGTCACGCGCAATCGCATCGAGATTTGAAAATCGATCTTCGATCAGCGTCAGGCGGCCTCGGGCCTGATCGACCAGGTCAGCGCCGAGCGCGATCGCGGTTCGATCGCGATCGATGCCGATCACGTTGCAATCGGCCGCCGCGAGGATCGCGCGGGTATAGCCCCCCGCGCCGAACGTGGCATCGATGTAGACGCCACCTT
This sequence comes from Pseudolabrys sp., assembly GCA_035538755.1. GTDB lineage: Bacteria > Pseudomonadota > Alphaproteobacteria > Rhizobiales > Xanthobacteraceae > Pseudolabrys. Next base: position 65,260 of record DATLJR010000309.1, on the reverse strand, counting down.
GCCTGGGCTGAAGAAGCTCGACCGCGGGGCGGCCGAGCACGGGAATGTGGAGGGCTGGTCCGCCAGCGACAGCAGAGCCGCCGCCGCCCGCCATCATTCCCGTGCTCCGGGCGCATCGCGCGCCGCCGATCGGGAACCCAGTTCGCCCATGAGCGCGCGCACCTTTTGGGTGGCCTCCGCGAGCTCGTTTTGGAAACGGCCGGGTTCCCAGATCTGAAACTTGTGACCGAGACCGACGAACGCCACTGTCTCGGTAATGCGCGCATGACGCTTCAGGTTTTCGCTCAGCACCACGCGCCCCTCGCCGTCGACCTTCAGCGTCTCGCTGGTCCCATACAGCGCGAGAGCAAACTGTTCGCGCTGGTCGGAGAATGGTGCGTAGCGCCCGATCAAAGCCTCGATCTCCGCCATCAGCGCGCTCCCACCTGCGTCGATCGCCGGGCGATCCAGCGCCGGATAGCAATAAAGCCCCTCGAAGCCGCCGCGATCGAGAACCGAGCGATACGAACCAGGGATCGAGACGCGCCCTTTGGAGTCGAGCCGCAATGTGAAATTCGACACAAAGCGGTCCACACCCCGTACTCCTCACCGACCGGACGCAATCGGGGGCACTGGCACGCGGCAAATGACCTGCATTTCCGGGCAGGCCAACACTCGACAACACAGTGTCCCGGATTGGGAAATTGTGGGATATCATGGGATCAGATGGCCGTCAATTAATTGCGCCCAAATCCTCCCGAGGCACTGTGTTGAGGCGGATCAACGCCATTAACGGCGGTTAAACTTAAAGAAACGTTGCCGAATCGGACCGCCACCGGCCAGGGGTCATGCGATGTGGGTTGGGCTCTTCAGCGACATTCACGCGAACCGCGAAGCGCTCGAGGCGACTCTCGCGCATGCAAGACGTGCCGGCATAAGCCGTTTCATTTTTCTGGGAGACTATGTCGGCTACGGCGCCGATCCCGGTTTTGCCGTCGATACCGTCATGCGCGAGGTCGAGGGCGGCGCGGTTGCCCTACTCGGCAATCATGACGATGCCATCGCGACCGGCACCGGTGGCATGAACGCAGTTGCCGCGGAAGCACTCGATTGGACCCAGCTTCAGCTTAACACCACGCAGCGTGAATTCCTCGCTCGATTGCCGCTGACCTTCGAAGACGGCCAACGTCTGTTCGTGCACGCCAGCGCGCACGCGCCGAAACATTGGGAGTATATCGCCAGCGTCGAGAGCGCATCCCGCAGCTTCCTTGGCACGCGTGCACAGGCAACGTTCTGTGGCCACGTCCATGTTCCGGCCCTCTTTCATCTTTCACCGACCGGAAAAATTGCCGGCTTCGAACCGGTGCAGTCCGTGGAGATCCCTCTGCTTTCGCCCCGTCGCTGGGTCGCTGTGCTCGGTTCGGTCGGGCAACCACGCGATTACAATCCTGCCGCCTGCTACGGCGCTCTCGACGTTAAGCGAAACGTGCTGGTTTATGTACGCGTGCCGTACGACAACGAGACGGCGGCACGTAAAGTGCGCGACGCCGGGTTGCCGGAACTTCTCAGCCACCGACTGATCGAGGGAGCCTGAGACGTGAACCAACGCGCGCTTGGAGCCGGTCAGACGATCGACGGTTTCCTCCTGCTCGAACGACTCCCGTCCGGCGGGATGGCGCGTTTCTGGCGCGTCGCGCGAGACGGCGACGACCGGCCGATGCTGATGAAGATCCCACTGTTAAGACCTGGCGAAGATCCTCTGACAATCATCGGCTATGAAGTCGAGCAAATGGTGCTCCCACGTCTCACAGGCCCGCACGTGCCGCGCTTCATCGCCGCCGGTGATTTCGAGCAGCCTTACATCGTGATGGAATTTGTTTCCGGGCTCTCGTTCGAGTCATTTATGGAAAAAGCACCGTTGTCTCCGGACGAGATCGCTGCGATCGGCGCGAAGATCGCGTTCGCGTTGCATGACATTCATCAACAGCACGTGATTCATCTTGATTTGAAGCCAAGTAACGTGATCCTGCGCGGCGACGATGCGGTCCTGATCGATTTCGGTCTCTCTCGCCACGACCAATTGCCGGATCTGGTGCAAGAAGAGGCAGAAGGTCCGGCTGGAAGTGGCGCCTATATCGCCCCGGAGCAGTTATTGGGCAACCGCAGCGACCCGCGCAGCGACTTGTTTGCCCTCGGCGTAATCCTCTATCAGTTGGCGACCGGTGCAACCCCGTTCGGCGAGCCGCAATTGGCGGAAAACTGGCGTCGTCGGCTATGGCGCGATCCCGTGCCGCCGCGCGGGCGCAACGCCGACGTTCCTCCTTGGCTGCAGGAAATCATTTTGCGTTGCCTGGAAGTCGATCCAGACAAACGCTACGCAACCGCAGCGCAAATCGCCTTCGACCTGCAGCATCCGGGCCAGGTAATGTTGACGGAACGGGCCGCACGCACACGGCGCGATGGCCCGCTTACCGTTGCCTGGCGGCGCCTTCGCATGTCGCACGATCAGCAACCGCGGCGACGACGCGCTTTGGCAAGTCATCTCTCAACAGCGCCGATTGTGCTGGCCGCTATCGATCTCGAGCCGGGGCATGAACGCTTGAGCCAAGCCATCACACTGGCGGTAAGGCGCGTCCTCACGGCGGAACCAAATGCCCGTCTTGCCTGCGTCAATGTTCTGAAAATTGCCCGTCTTGCGCTGGACGAAACTGAGGACGCGCAGGGACGCAATCCGCATCTGGGCCGGCTCGTACAGCTCAAGCATTGGGCGCGCGGAATTCCGATCGCGCCCGAACGCATCACCTATCACGTTCTCGAATCGACAGATCCCGCAAGCCAACTGATTGACTACGCTCGGCATAACCGGGTCGATCACATCGTGATGGGCTCACGCGCAAGTTTGATGCTGCGTCGCCACATTGGCAGCGTGTCCGCTCGTGTCGTTGCAGAAGCGCCTTGCACCGTCACTGTCGTTCGCCCCGCGCTCGAAGAGAGATCTGATTCCTAAGTGTTTCTTTCGGGAACACGCGACGATCGGGTTCCGCTCTTAAAAACAGGCGCACTGTTCCGAAAGGGGAACGGTGATCACCGCCGCGCGTTGTGGTCACGAAACATATTCGTGATCCCGTGAAAACATTTTGTGTGAAAAGGAGGAGACGAAAAATGCTGAAGAAATTGATGTTGTCTGTGGCGCTCAGCGCTGCTGTCGCAACGGGCGCGTGGGCACAGTCGAGTACGACTGACTCATCCAAGCCGGACCCGGCCACCCAGGCGCAGCCGGCAACCAAAGACTCTTCAGGCAAGATGAACTTCGTGTCGTCGCAGAAGCCTGACCAATGGCTCGCCTCGAAATTCAAGGGCACGGATGTCCTTGGGTCCGACAACCAGAAGATCGGCGACGTCAGCGACATTCTTTTCGACAAGACCGGAAAGATTGAAGCCTTCGTCATCAGTGTCGGCGGATTCCTCGGCGTCGGCTCCAAAGAGGTGGCGTTAGCGCCGAGTTCTTTCGACGTCGTACCGGGCGACAACGGCTCATCCCCAAAGCTCAAGGTCGCGGCGACGAAGGACCAGCTCAAGGACGCGCAGAATTTCGCGCACTATGAGGCTCCGCGTCCGACCAGCACGACCGGCTCTGGCACGATGAGCGGCGGCGGCATGAGGCCTTCTGGGAGCCCATCGCCGAGTACCCGTTAGTCCTTAATAGAGCTTGGTCGAATGCAGCCGCGGTCCGGGCAACCGGACCGCGGGCGTATTTCGTAAGCCTTGCTTTTTTTTGACCGGGCGGTGAATGATGCCCGCCCTTTATCAACGCACCGGTTATATCCCCGGCCCATGTCTGCTTTCTCGCCGGATTCCTTCATCGTCGCCGACGTCGCGTCGTCACCGAACTTCGACGAACGCAAGGGCGGCCGCCGGCCGGACATGATCCTGCTGCACTACACCGGCATGCAAAGCGGTGATGCGGCCCTGAAGGCGCTGACCACTGCCGCCAGCAAGGTGTCCGCGCACTACGTCGTTTTCGAAGACGGCCGCATCGTTCAGTGCGTGCCGGAAGCGCGACGCGCCTGGCATGCTGGTGAATCGTCTTGGGCCGGAGAGACCGATATCAATTCGTACTCAATTGGCATCGAGATTGTGAACCCGGGCCATGAATTCGGCTATCCGGATTTCCCGCTGCGTCAGACTGCAGCTGTCATTTCGCTGTGCAAGTCGATCATTGTTCGTCGCGGCCCGATCAGCGGCGACCGCATCCTCGCCCACTCGGATGTGGCGCCCGCGCGCAAACAGGATCCGGGCGAAAAATTTCCGTGGGGCCTGTTGAGCGACTCCAATGTAGGCCACTGGGTTCGTGCCGCGCCTCTCGATCTTGAGGGCGCCAACATCAAGCCGGGCGACCGAGGCGACGCCGTCATCAGACTGCAACGCACGCTGCGCACGTACGGCTATGGAATAACCGAAACTGGGAGTTATGACGACGCGACCCAAAAAGTGGTTACGGCATTCCAGCGCCATTTTCGGCAGGCTCGCGTCGATGGCATTGCCGATCCCTCCACGCTGCTGACATTACGTGCGTTGCTCGAAACGCGGCCCGCGCCGCTGCCTCCCAAGACAATCGCGTAGACAAGACGCTTTCGCTCTTCTTAATGCTGTCGCGCAAGAGACCTTGACGCAATACGCGCATATCCCCATTGCTATCAGGTCAGTCGGCCGGACGGCCGCTCCGCGCCAATGCCGAAAGGCGGCCGGAGAGGAAAGTCCGGGCTCCACGGACAAACGGTGCCGGATAACGTCCGGCGGGGATAAAACCCCAGGGACAGTGCCACAGAGAAGAGACCGCCTCGGCGCGTTGCGTTTAGCCGCGGCAAGGGTGAAACGGTGCGGTAAGAGCGCACCGCGTTTCCGGCGACGGAAACGGCACGGCAAACCCCACCGGGAGCAAGACCGAATAGGAGCGGCGTGGGAGAAATCCCGGATCAGTCCTGATCTGCCGTTCGGGTAGGTTGCTTGATGCGCCGGGCAACCGGCGTGCAAGAGGAATGGTCGTCACGTCTGTGGTTCTTGCCGCAGGCCATACAGAACCCGGCTTACAGGCCGGCTGATCTTAGTAAGGGGGCTCGGCGGAAAACCGCCGGGCCCCCGCCAATTTTGCTGCGCATTTCCGGCAAAATCGGCGGTTTCGGCAACAAATCGAAGAATAGACATCCGAAACCACATGCGATAACTCTGCGGCATCTTCCGAGAGGGATGGTTTCGCCGACTGCGCGGCTGGCGCTCTTTGGGAACCCGAGGGGGACCAGACCGGGTGTCGGCGCGCGTGAAAAGCCGTTACGCATCGCCATACTAAGACCTGACACGATCTGGATTGTTCTGCGTGAACACAGTTGCCGCACCGCGCAAGAGTCTCTCCGCCGTCGGGTCGCCTGACCCCAAGAGGCAGATTGATCTGTACCGCCAGATGCTTCGCATTCGCCTGATCGAGGAGGCGATCGCGGATCATTACGCTGAAGGTGAGATGCGCTGCCCGGTCCACCTTTCGATTGGCCAGGAAGCGATCGCGGTCGGTGCCTGCGCGGCGCTGGAAACGTCTGACAAGGTCTACAGCACGCACCGTTGCCACGCGCATTATCTCGCCAAGGGCGGCGATCTCAAACGCATGATGGCGGAGATTTGCGGCAAGGCGGCGGGATGCGTCGGCGGCCGCGGTGGTTCCATGCACCTGATGGATATCCCGAAGGGTGTCATGGCGAGCATTCCGATCGTCTCGAGCTCGATTCCGGTCGCTGTCGGCAGCGCCCTCGCCGACAAGCGCATGCGCAACGGTAAAGTGACTGTCGCGTTCTTTGGCGATGCGTCGGTCGAGGAAGGCGTCTTTCATGAGAGCGCAAACTTTGCATCGCTGCACAAACTTCCCGTCATCTTCCTCTGCGAGAACAATCTCTATTCCGTCTACACGCGCATCGATGAACGCCAGCCGAACCGTCCCTTGACTGAACTGGCAAAGGCGCACGGGATGCATGCGGCACACGGCGACGGCAACGATCTGGATGAGTGTCATCGGCTTTCAGTTCAGGCAGTCGAACGCGCGCGTAATGATCAGGGCCCGACTCTTTTGGTTCTAGACACCTATCGATGGCGCGAGCATTGCGGCCCTGCTTTCGACAACCACATCGGCTATCGCGCCGAGAGCGAATTCAAGGATTGGGAGCAGCGTGATCCGATCAGGCGTTACCGTGAGCGCATCGGCGCCGCACTCGATGCCACCATGGAAAGCACCATGTCGGCCGATATCATGGCCGAAATCGAGGATGCGCGCGCGTTCGCGCGAGCCACGCCCCTGCCTGATCCAGGCCAGGCTACCCGGCACGTCTACGCATGAATGCAGTAGCGCAAGGCCACGAGCGCGTGATCACACTCGCCGATGCGATCCGCGAGGGGATCACGGAGTCGTTTGCGAAAGACGACAGTACGTTCCTGTTCGCGCAGGGCGTGTCCGACCCCTCATCGATGTGGGGCACGCTGAAAGGCATCGGCAACAAATTCGGCGAGGATCGCGTCATCGAGATGCCGATCGCTGAAAATGGCGCAGTCGGTATCGCGATCGGAGCCGCGATTGCCGGTCAGCGGCCGATCATAAGCTTTCATCGCGTGGAGTTCGCGCTGCTCGCATTCGAGCAGATCGTGAACAACGCCGCGAAGAGTTCGTACATCAGCAATGGCCAGCACAAGGTGCCCCTGGTCATTCGCATGGTGATCGGACGCGGTTGGGGCCAAGGCCCCGAGCACTCGCAGAGCCTCGAACCGCTGTTTGCATATTTCCCCGGCCTCAAGGTCGTTATGCCGGCCTTCGCCGCCGACGCCAAGGGAATGCTGATCGCGGCCATTGAAGACGACAATCCGGTGATTTTCATCGAGCATCGGTTTCTCCACTATTCGACTGGCCACGTGCCCGAGGGCTACTACAAGAATGCGCTCGACGGCCCACGCATAGTTCGCGAAGGCAAAGACGTCACCATCGTCGCGACCTCGCACGGGGTGCTCGAGGCGATGCGTGCGGCGGATGTTCTGCACAAGATCGGCTGCTCAGCCGAAGTTATCGACATGCGCGTTCTGCGTCCGCTCAACGTCGCGCCGATTGTGGCCTCGGTGAGCAAAACCGGCCGCCTCATCACCGTCGACACCGGATTTGTCCGCTTTGGCTTGGGCGCGGAGATCGTTGCCAGCGTCATGACCGAGGTCTTCGATGCGCTGAAAGCCGCACCCGTGCGGCTGGGCCTCCCGGATCATCCGACGCCAAGTTCACGTGGGCTGATCCCCGGCTTTTATCCAGACTCTCAACGCATCGTGCGCGAGGCGGGGAAGATCCTTGCGCTCGATCAGGTCAAGGTCGATTCGGCGCTGAAGGAGCTCGACATCCAGCGCAAAGATTTGCAGATCGACCAACCGGATCCATTCTTCAAGGGCCCGTTCTAGGCCTCTTTGTGCCAGCTCGCTCATGGCAAACGACAGATAAGATGCGCGTCCGTTACTCCCCCCTCGGCCAGCAATTCGCGCACGTCGACAGCGTGTTTGAAGAATTGCGCGCGTTGGTGGCGGTCGGAGATTTCACGCTCGGCAAACCCGTGCAGGAATTCGAGGCCATGTTTGCTTCCGCGATTGGCGTCAGGCACGCGATCGGCGTTGGCTCGGGCACGGATGCCATCAAGATTCCGCTCCGTGCACTGGGCATCGGACCGGGCGACGAAGTCATCACTGCCGCAAACACGTTCTATGCGACGGTTGGCGCAATCTGCGAGGTTGGCGCGAAACCAGTTTTCATCGACTGCGACGACTCATTCTGCATCGACGTCGATCAACTCGAGCAAGCCATCACCGCTAGGACCAAAGCCATTGTGCCGGTTCACCTGACGGGCGACGTCGCCGAGATGCCGCGGATCATGGACATCGCCAAACGCCACAAGCTGCCCATCGTAGAAGACGGCTGCCAGAGCCTGATGGGCGAATATCGGGGCCGGCGCGTCGGCACCTGGGGCGATGCCACGGCATTTTCGATGCACCCGCTGAAGATCATCAACGTCTGGGGGGATGCCGGCATCGTCGTCACCAATGACGACGAGATGAACCGCCGCGTGCGCCTGCTGCGCAATCACGGCCTGCGCAATCGCGACGAGATGGAAATCCTCGGTTACAACTCGCGCCTCGATTCCACGCAGGCCGTGGTCGGCAAGTGGATCGTGCGTCAGCTGCCTGACATCGTCGCAAAACGGATCGAAAATGCGGCTTATTTCGACGCCGGATTTCGTACCATTCCGCAAATTCGAGTACCGACGCGCCGTGCCGAGACGAAAAACGTCTACCTGCTCTACGTGCTCTTCGCCCGGGAACGGGATGAGTTGCTCAAGTACTGCATCGATCGCGGCATCGAGGCCAAAGTGCACTATCCGATCCCGCTGCATCTTCAGGACGCGCTGAAATATCTTGGCTACAAGGTTGGCGACTTCCCCATCGCCGAGCGCCATTGTCGCGAAGTCATCAGCTTCCCGGTTGACCAGCATCTGAGCCACGAGGAGCAGGATTACGTCTTAGAGACCGTAAGGGAATTCTACGCCGGAAAACGTCAATGACCGAGTTCAAGGTTCCGTTCATCGATCTGCAGCAGCGTTTTATCGAAGAAAAGGCCGAGTTGATGGCCTGCGTCGAGCGCATTCTCTCGCAGGGACATCTGGTGATGACGCAGGAGGTGTTCGATTTCGAGCGCCGCGTCACGGAATTCACTGGTGCCAAGCATTGCGTGAGCTGCGCGAACGGGACGGACGCCCTGATGCTGGGACTTTGGGCACTCGGCATCAGCAAAGGTGACGAAGTCATCACCACGCCGATTTCCTTTATCGCATCCACGGGCTCAATTGCCCATGTCGGCGCAACACCTGTCTATGCCGATGTGCGCGAGGACCAGAACATTGATCCGGCCGAAATCGAAAAGAAGATCACGCCTCGCACAAAGGCGATCATGCCGGTGCACTGGAGCGGCCGTATCGCGGACATGGATGCGATCCTCGACATCGCACGCAAGCACAAGCTGTCCGTGATCGAGGACGCCGCACAGTCGATGGGCGCCTACTACAAGGGCAAGCACGGCGGCACGTTCGGCAGTATCGGCACGTTCTCTGCACACCCGCTGAAGAACCTCAACGCCATCGGCGACGGCGGTTTTCTGGTGACCGATGACGAGGACCTGGCGAAGAAAATCAGGCTCTATCGCAATCACGGCCTGCAGGAGCGCGATTCCTGCGTGATGTATGGCGTGAATTCACGCCTCGACTCGCTCAACGCCGAGGTCCTCATGTACCGGCTCGGGCGATTGAACGAAGTCATCGGACGACGCCAGCGGAACGTCGATCTCTACCGCAAGACGATCAAGGCGAAGGAAGTGCACATCCCGCCCGACAAGCAATACGAGAAGAATTCCTACGTGATGATGATCACGCAATCGGAGCGACGCGACGAGTTGCAGAAGTTCCTTGCCGGACGCGGCATCCAATCGCTGGTCTACTACGGAACGCCACTTCATCTGCACGCGGCCGCGAAGCGCCTTGGGCACAAACGCGGCGACTTTCCCAAGGCGGAGCATCAGGCCGATCGCGCCCTCGCCCTGCCCCACCATCAACAGCTGTCCGAAGACCAGATTGGCTACGTGGCCCACACCGTAAACGAGTTCTACGGAGCCTAGGGCTTTTTATGAGCGCATCATGAGCGCACCGTCGGTCCTCGTCATTGCCGCTCATGCCCTCGACGAAGTTTTGGGTTGCGGGGGCACGATGGCGCTGCATGCGGCCGCCGGTTCTTCCGTTCATGTTCTCGTTCTTTGCGGTGACGGCAGCGGCCAGAATACAAAACGGCGCGCGGCGGCGGGCCGGGCCGCCGCTTTGCTCGGCGCGAAGCCTCCGCAATTTGTCGGACTGCCAGAGAACCACAGCGATATGGTCGCCTTGTCGGATGCCGTCGGTGCCATCGAGAGCACGATCAGCACTCTGAGGCCGGGCGTCGTCTATGTGACGCACGGCGGGAACCTGCACGTCGACCATCAGACCACCTATCGGGCGGCGGCCACGGCGCTGAGACCCGTCCCGGGAAGTCCGGTGAGTGAGTTCTACGCCTACGAGGTCGCGTCAAGCACCGATTGGGCTCCGCCGGGGTTCGGTGACACATTCCATCCCTCGCTCTTCGTCGAGATCACGTCCGTTCTCGATCTTAAACTCGAGGCGCTTGAGCTCTATCAATTCGATATGCGGCCCGAGCCGCACGCCCGCTCGATCCGCGCTCTGGAAAACCTGGCACGTACGCGGGGTGCAACTGTCGGCGTTGAAGCGGCGGAGGCCTTCGCGGCATTGCGGATCGTTCAACGCGCGCCGGCCTGACTGCTTACTGCGCCAACACGCCGGCCTTCCTGATGATCGGCACCCACCTGTCGATTTCAGCTTTGAGATGATCGCGCAGCACCTCTGGCATCGCCCGTTCGGCCGGCACGGTCTCGGCACCTGATTGCGCCAGCCGCTCCTGCACGTCCGGATCCTGCAGAGCCTTCTGCAGCGCAGCCGAAAGTTTATCGATGATCGGCTTCGGCGTCCCTTTCGGCGCATACCAGCACCCATCTGAAGGCAGCCTGGATTCCGCCACGGTCGGAAGCCCAGGCGCGACCTTGAGGCGCTGCGGAGTCGTCGCGGCAAAGGCCTTGAACAGTCCGCTCTTCGCCGGCTGCAAAACATTGATCGTCTGATCGCACATAAAATCGAGGTGACCTCCGAGCAGATCAATCAGTGCGGGCGCCGTGTCTTTGTATGGCGCGCCATTCGCCGTGGTATTGATCGCGTGAAAGAACAACAGACTGCACAGATGCGACGCCGATCCGATACCGGCAAAGCCATCGTCAAACGCACGTCAGAATCTTGTTTCTGAGCATCATACGCGACAATCCGAAGAAAATTGGGACTACTTCCGGTACGCGGCCAACATCGCTTCGCCATCGGTGCCGGCGGATGCGGCCCACTCCTTCGCGATCGCGTCGCCGATTTTTGCCATTCCAGATTTGAGTTCCGGAGTCGGTGCAAGCACGGTGATGCCGGCATCCTTCAGCGCCTTGGTTTTCACCGTCATTTCCTCGATCGACAAATTCCAGCCACGCGCTTCGGCGACTTGTGCTGCCTCGCTCACCGCTTTCTTTTCAGCGATAGTGAGGCGCTCGAATGCGGCCCTGTTGGCAAACACCATGTTGCGCGGCAACCATGCCTGAGAGTCGATGTAGTGAGTGAGATATTCCTCGGCCTTCGTCTCCACTCCGCTGGATGCGGAGGTGATCATCACATCGACTCGCCCTGATGCGAAGGCGGCGGCAAGATCGGGTACTTCGATCTGAGTCGGCTGTGCGCCCGCGAGTTCCGCAATTCGCCCGGTCATCGCATTGTAGGTGCGGAATTTGAGCCCCTTGAGATTGTCGATCGCCCTAATCTCGCGCTTGGCATAGATGCCCTGCGGTGGCCACGGCACCGAAAACAGAAGGACCAATCCTTCCTTGTACAGCTGTTTTTCGAGGTAGGGTTTCTGGGCGTCGTAGAGCTTGCGCGCGCCGTCGTACCCGGTGGCCAAGAAGGGAATCGAATCAACCCCGTAGACCGGGGCCTCATCAGCGGCTAGCGAAATCAAAACCTCGCCGGCGGCCGCCTTGCCCTCGCCGACCGCGCGTTTGATTTCTGCGTGCTTGAACATTGTGCCGCCCGGATGGACGGCGATCTTCAGCGATCCGCCGGTCGCTTTATCCACGTCAGAAGCGAACTGAACAATGTTCCTGGTGTGAAAAGCGCCAGCCGGATAGTTGGTCGCCAAATCCCATTGAGTCTGCGCCGAAGGCGCTAGCGAGGCTGATAACAGTCCACGCAAGCGCCAAGGCAGCAACGGAATTCATCGAAATCTGCACGCGATCGAACCTTTTAGCCAATCGACCGTGTGACCAACAGACCGCCCGCCAACGCAAGACCCATCTTCATGACATCACCGCTTTTTTCGCCGTTATCAGTCTAGCAGGCTTGTTTTGCCCCCGACAGGCCGGACATAGTGCGATTGTCCGACCGCGTCAGCCACCATGCCGAAAAGATCAACACCGCAACTTTGGGATTTCTGGATCGACCGCGGCGGCACCTTCACCGACATCGTTGGTCGGCGGCCTGACGGCGCACTCGTTTCGCACAAGCTTCTCTCGGAAAATCCTGGTGCCTATTCCGACGCGGCCGTGCAAGGCATTCGCGATCTGCTTGGACTGAAAGCCGGTGAAGCAATTCCGCCCGGCCGTGTCGGCGCCGTGAAGATGGGCACGACGGTTGCGACCAATGCACTGCTCGAACGCAAGGGCGAGCGCACCCTGCTTTTGATCTCCAAGGGCTTCCGAGACGCGATCAAGATTGGCTACCAGGCTCGCCCGAAGATTTTTGCGCGTCAGATCATAAAGCCCGAGATGCTCTACGAGCGCGTTGTCGAAGTCGATGAACGCGTGCGCGCCGATGGCACCGTTGAGCGCGAACCTGATCTCGCGGCGGCACGCGCTGCCCTTGAGAGCGCAAAGGCCGACGGTATCAAGGCGGTCGCGGTGGTGTTCATGCACGCCTACCGTTTTCCCCAGCACGAAAAGCGCGTCGCGGCGCTCGCGCGCGAATTGGGTTTTGTGCAAGTGTCAGCCAGTCATGAGGTCTCGCCACTGATCAAGCTGGTCAGCCGCGGCGACACGACGGTTGTGGATGCCTATCTCTCGCCGATTCTGCGCCGCTATGTGGCGCAGGTCGACCAGGACCTGGACGCCAGACGGTCAGCCGCGCGTCTGATGTTCATGATGTCATCCGGCGGACTTACTGCCGCCGAGTTGTTCCAGGGCAAGGACGCGATTCTTTCCGGTCCAGCGGGAGGTGTCGTCGGAATGGCGGAGACCGGGCGGCAAGCCGGATTGCATCGGCTTATCGGCTTCGACATGGGTGGTACTTCGACGGACGTATCCCATTTTGACGGCGAATACGAACGCGCATTCGAAACCGAAGTCGCCGGTGTACGCATGCGCGCGCCGATGATGCTCATCCATACGGTCGCCGCCGGTGGCGGCTCGATACTGCATTTCGATGGCGCCCGATTCCGCGTCGGGCCTGATTCTGCCGGCGCAAATCCGGGGCCCAAATGCTACAGACGCGATGGACCTTTGGCGGTCACCGACGCCAACGTGATGGTTGGCAAACTCATTCCGGAATTCTTCCCGAAGATTTTCGGCCCGGCACAGAATCTCCCTCTCGATGCGAGCGCTGTGCGCAATGCGTTCACCGACCTTGCGCAGCAGGTTGGCGGCCGCAAGGCCGAAGAGGTCGCCGACGGATTTATCAAGATCGCGGTCGAAAACATGGCGAACGCGATAAAAAAAATTTCCGTGCAACGGGGCTATGACGTCACGCGGTACGCGCTCAACTGCTTCGGCGGCGCCGGCGGCCAACATGCATGCCTAGTTGCCGACGCACTCGGAATGACGCGCGTGCTCATGCACCCTTTCTCGTCACTCCTGTCCGCCTACGGCATGGGGCTCGCCGATATCCGCGCCACACGCGAACAGGCAGTCGAGCTGGACTTCGGTCCCAAGGCGCTCAAAGCAATTTCTCGAATTGGCGCAGCGCTCGGCAAGGAGACAAGATCCCAGGTCGCCGGCCAGGGCGTGCCTGTGAAAAAGACCAAAGTCTTCGTGCGCGCGCATATTCGTTACGCCGGTACCGATACGGCGCTTGTCGTGCCCGCCGGCACCGCCGCTGCGATGAAGCGCGCCTTCGAAAAGGCGCACAAAGCGCGGTTCGGATTCATCGACCGCACGAAACAGCTGGTTGTGGAGGCCGTCTCGGTGGAGGCCGTTGGCGGCGGCGCCAGATTCAACGAGAAGGCCGTGAAACGCAGCCGCGCCAAACTGCCGACGCCGGCTTCGCGCACGCAATTCTTCTCAGCCGGCGCCTGGCACAAGGCAAATGTCTATCTTCGTGACCAGCTCAAGCCCGGTTCGCGCATCAGTGGCGCCGCTATCATCATCGAGCCGCATCAGACCATCGTGGTCGAACACGGCTGGCAAGCCGAATTGACGGCGAAAAATCATCTCCTGCTGACACGCGCGAAAAAACTCAAGCGCACCCATGCGATCGGCACGCACGCCGACCCGGTCATGCTGGAGGTTTTCAATAATCTGTTCATGTCGATCGCCGAGCAGATGGGCGTATCCCTGCAGAACACCGCCTATTCGGTAAATATCAAGGAACGGCTGGACTTCTCCTGCGCGGTATTCGCGCATGATGGCACCCTAGTCGCCAACGCGCCGCACATGCCCGTGCATCTCGGCTCTATGGACCGCGCCGTCGAAACGATAATCCGCGAGAACCGAGGTCGCATTCGTCCCGGCGACGTTTACGCCATCAATGCCCCTTATAACGGCGGTACTCATCTTCCTGACATCACCGTCTGCACACCTGTGTTCGACGACCGCAAGAAATCCATCCTGTTTTGGGTGGCGTCGCGCGGCCATCATGCTGATGTTGGCGGTATCTCGCCCGGCTCAATGTCGCCGAATGCCACTACGATCGAGCAGGAAGGTGTCCTGTTCGACAATTTCAAGCTGATCGACCGTGGACGGTTTCGCGAGAAGGAATTGATGGCGGCGTTGACCGAGGCGAAATACCCGGCACGCAACCCTGTGCAGAATATCAACGACATCAGGGCGCAGATCGCCGCCAACGAAAAAGGCGTCGCCGAGCTGCGCAAGATGGTGACCCATTTCACGCTGCCGGTCGTGAAAGCCTACATGCAGCACGTGCAAGACAACGCCGCTGAAAGCGTCCGGCGCGTGATCGACCGGTTGCACGATTCGGAATTCACCTACGAAATGGACCAGGACACGGTCATCAAGGTGAAAATAACCGTCGACAAGAAGGCGCGAGAAGCGACCGTCGACTTCACAGGTACAAGCGAACAGCAGCCGACGAATTTCAACGCACCGGAGCCGGTGACGCGGGCCGCGGTGCTCTACGTGTTTCGCGTAATGGTCGACGACGACATTCCGATGAACGCAGGCTGCTTGCGGCCGATCAAGATCGTCATTCCCAAACGCTCGATGCTCTCACCGGAGTTTCCCGCCGCCGTCGTCGCCGGAAATGTCGAAACCTCTCAGGCGGTGACCAACTGCCTTTTCGGCGCGCTTGGTGCGCTCGCCGCGGCGCAGGGCACCATGAACAATCTCAATTTCGGCAACACCCGCCATCAATATTACGAAACAATCTGCTCCGGTTCCCCCGCCGGCCCGGGATTCAATGGCACCGATGCGGTCCACACGCATATGACCAACACCCGGCTGACCGATCCTGAGGTACTCGAATTTCGCTACCCGGTCGTGCTCGAGGATTTCCACATCCGCCCTGGCTCGGGCGGACGCGGAAAATGGCACGCCGGCGGAGGAATTCGCCGCACGATCCGTTTCCTGGAACAAATGGAATGTACGGTCCTGTCCGGCCATCGACGGGTGCGCCCATTCGGACTCGCAGGTGGCGAGGCTGGCCAGGTTGGCGAGAATTCGGTGCGACGCAAAGATGGGCGCATGGAGCGTCTGCAGGGGTGCGATGAAACGGTTATCGATGCGAGCGAGGCCATCATTATCCAAACGCCCACGGCGGGCGGCTATGGCTCCGAATAAGCGTTAGCCGCAATCGACGCGCATCAGCCACAACGAGATGCCGTCGAAAGCGGCGACCGGCATATTGAGGGCCGTGCGCATGCCGCGCAGCGCGCGCCGCATGACGACGCGTTCGCGATGAAGTTCGACGGCGCGCCCCTACCCGTCGGCAGCCGCCTCGCCGGCAAAGAACCGCACAGGCAAGCCGGAAGGGTCGAGCCGTCGAGCATGGCCCGACCCTCCGCATCCGCCACTTCGCATTGACGCCTCGAAACTCTCCCGCGCCCGGCTTTTGTGCCGGGTCACGCGCCAATCGTGCCAGAAACGCGTCGGAATCCGCTTAATGTTCTGGGTTAACCGGAAGTAGCGGTGAGGCGTTTGCTGGGAATGATTGACGTCCCGTTGCAAACCATGATTGACGAGGTGTTGCCGTCGTTGCGCAAAGTATACGCTTCGGCGGTTGAAAGGTATCGCGATCTCGACCATCTAGAAGTGGACCTATGCTCGCTCCCATATCTTCCCTGCTGGATCTCAATCCCCTGACCGATCGTGCCGAGCGGCTGGTGAAGGCTGCACGGGCCGCCGGTGCGGACGCCGCCGACGCCGTCGCCTTGCGCTCAATGTCACTGGGCGTCGAAGTGCGTGACGGACGCGTGGAAGAGTCCGAGAGCTCGGAGGGTGACGATATCGGCTTGCGCGTTCTGGTCGGCCGCCGGCAAGCCATGGTGTCCACGAACGAGATTTCGGACAACAGCGCGGCTTTGGCGGAGCGGGCAGTCGCGATGGCCCGCGCAACACCTGAAGACAAATTCGCCGGCCTTGCCGATCCGGACATGCTGGCGCGCGAAATTCCCGATCTCGACCTGATCGACCCCAAATTGCCGACGGTTGGCGAACTCGAAGCGCAAGCGCGAACGCTGGAAGAGGCGGCTTTTTCCGTCAAAGGAGTCAGCAAGTCGGGCGGCGCGTCGGCCTCCGCCGGGATCGGCGGAATGGTGCTGGTCACCAGTCACGGTTTCCGCGGCGCCTATATCGGCTCGAATCACGGGCTGTCGATGACGGCCATCGCCGGCGACGGCACCGGCATGGAACGCGACTACGACTATTCGTCCGTGCGTCACGCCGCAGATCTGAAGCGGCCTGAAGACATCGGTCGCAAGGCCGGCGAACGCGCGGTCACGCGCCTCAATCCACGCAAAGTTTCGACGCGCAAAGTGCCCGTCATCTTCGATCCACGTTCGGCTGGCTCGCTGGTCTCGCATCTGTCGGGTGCCGTGAACGGCGCTTCAGTTGCGCGCAAAACCAGCTTTCTTCGCGACAAGATGGGCGCGAAGCTCTTCGCCGACGGAATTCGCATTGTCGATGATCCTCTTCGCAGACGGGGCCTTCGCTCCCACCCGTTCGATGGCGAAGGCGTCGCCTGCAAAAAGCTTTCGCTGATCGATGACGGTTTCCTTCGTTCGTGGCTGCTCGACAGCACGACGGCGCGTGAGCTTGGTCTCGTCACGACCGGCAACGCTCAACGGAGTGGTTCGTCTGCGACATCACCCGGGTCGAGCAATCTGTATATGGAGCCGGGGCGACGAAGTCCCGAGGAGCTTATCGCCGATATCGCCGACGGATTTTACGTGACCGACCTGATCGGTGTCGGAGCCAATATGGTGACGGGCGACTATAGCCGTGGAGCTTCAGGCTTCTGGATCGAAAACGGCAAACGCACCTATCCCGTAAGCGAAGTGACGATAGCAGGGCATCTCATCGAGATGTTCCGCACCCTTACGCCCGCCAATGATCTCGAATTCCGCTACGGCATCAATGCGCCGACGTTACGCGTAGAGGGATTGACCGTTGCCGGCCAATAATCTCCTCGCGCTGCGAGAACCACTTGCAACCGTAATGCGTACAGCCGGCGATGTCGCCCGCGCGACCGCGCGCGGTCCCTACAAGCGCTGGACCAAGGGTGCCGACCGCTCGCCGGTGACCGAGGCAGACATTGCGGTCAACGAGTTCCTACGCGATCGCCTCTCGGACCTGGTGCGCGAGGCCGGATGGAAGTCGGAGGAGTCTCACGCGGACCAATCCGACCGTGCCGTTCCGCTTGTATGGATAGTCGATCCGATCGATGGCACCCGTGCCTATATTTCCGGAAGCGCCGACTGGTCCATTTCTGTCGCGCTCGTCCACCACGGCCGGCCTTTGATCGCGGCCATTTACGTTCCCGTGACCGACGAAATGTTTCTCGCATTGCAAAGCCACGGCGCTATGCTTAACAACACGCCGATCAGAGTGTCGGCCGGCGCAACGCTCGCCGGCGCCAGCCTGGCCGGACCCAAGCGTTTCCTCGACCGACTGTCAGCAATCACGCCGGAAATCTTGGCCCAACCCAAGGTGCATTCGCTGGCCTTGCGGATCGCCCGTGTTGCACACGGCGCGCTGGATGCAGCATTTGCTTCGGGCGGCAGTCACGATTGGGACCTTGCAGCCGCCGATCTTTTGGTGCACGAAGCCGGCGGCGCACTCACCGATCTTGCCGGTCGGCCGCTCACGTACAGTGGGTCGGAAGCCGCATATGGCGCGCTGATCGCCGCCGGTCCTGCGCGTCACGCCGCCTTGATTGAGCTTGTGCGCGACCACGAAACCGAATTCGCTTAGGCTTGGCCAACTGCGGAAAATTACGTTGGGGATCAATCTGGGATTCGAGCCATGGCTGAAGAATTGCCGACCGCGAAACCACAACTATTGCACCTAGTCCTCGGCGGAGAACTGACCGAACTTGACGGCAATGAATTCAAGGATCTCGAGAAAATCGACATCGTCGGCGTTTTTCCGAACTACGCCAGCGCCTATGTCGCCTGGAAAGCCAAGGCACAGAAGACTGTCGATAACGCTCATATGCGCTATTTCATCGTCCATCTGCACCGGCTGCTCGATCCCGAAGCAACAACCCGATCGGTACGCTGAATGTCGATGCGATCGTTCAGACGGAACATTTCCACCTCGCCGGCTTTTCACGAGACCGCCGGGATCATGGCCGCCTGGTATCTTAGACTCGTGTGGCGCACCAGTCGGGTGACGATCGAGCCTCCGAACATTTACGACGAAGTCGAAATGCCGGCGATCGTCGCGATGTGGCACGGTCAGCATTTCATGGCGCCATTCATCAAGAAACGTGACAATCCGCGCCATCGTGCCAAAGTGCTGATCTCACGCCACCGCGATGGGGAGGTCAATGCTCGTGCCGCCGAGCGGCTTGATATCGGCACCATCCGGGGCTCAGGCGCCCACGACGGCGGCTTTCACCACAAAGGTGGCCCTGCCGCATTTACGGAGATGCTCGAGGCTCTCAAGGATGGGTACAATTTAGCGATGACCGCTGATGTTCCAAAAGTCGCACGCGTTGCGGGGCTTGGAATCGTGAAACTCGCTCAGCATTCGGGTCGGCCGATCTATCCTGTTGCAATGGCGTCGAGCCGCCGCATCGAGCTCGATAATTGGGATCGCTCGGCCGTCAATCTGCCGTTTGCACGAATGGGAATAGTCGCGGGCGAGGCTATTTTTGTGCCGCCCGACGCCGACCGCGAGGCCCTGGAAGCGGCGCGGCAAAAGGTTGAAAGTGAGCTCAATTGGGCGACGGCACGCGCGTACGAGATCGCCGACAAGACCGGGGGCAAGGCATCTTGAGTGGTAGATTGCCGACGGGCTTGCGGATGTATCGGCTGTTGTCCGCGGCAGCCGTTCCATTCACGCCCATTCTGCTGGCGCAACGCCTCAAGCGCGGCAAGGAACATCGTCAACGCCTGCCCGAGCGCCGCGGCGAAAGCCGCATTGGGCGGCCGGACGGTCCACTCATCTGGCTGCATGGCGCAAGTGTTGGCGAACTTGCCAGTGTCCTGCCGCTTATCGACCGGATCCGGGCTCGAGGATTCGGCATGCTTGTCACAACTGGAACTGTCACCTCTGGCGGGCTTGCCGAACAACGCTTTCAGCGTGGCGTGATCCATCAATTTATTCCGCTCGACATTTCACGGTTCGTCCGGCGGTTTCTCGAGCATTGGCGACCCGATCTTGCATTGTTCGTGGAATCCGAACTCTGGCCGAATCTGATGATCGAGGCATCGACGCGAGGGATACCGATGGTGCTGATCAATGCGCGTCTTTCCGAGAATTCTTACCAGCGTTGGCGCCGTGCGCCGCGTTCGATCGCCGACCTGCTCCGGCGTCTTGATCTCTGTCTGGCCGGCACTTCGTCCGATGCCCTACGTTTGAGTGATCTCGGCGCATCGAACGTCGTCACGACCGGGAATCTCAAGCTTGACGCACCGGCGCCGCCAGCCGAACCCAGGGCGCTTGCAGAATTACAGAATGCGATCAATCGCCGGCCGGTGATTGCGGCCGCCTCAACCCATCCCGGTGAGGAGGAAGCCGTAATTGAAGCGCATGCGCGTTTGCGCCGGAATTTTCCTGGATTGCTGACGGTGATCGCACCTCGGCATCCAGAGCGCGGCCCGTGGATCGCCGAGGTTGCGGCCGGAGCCGGTTTGTCCGTCACTCTGCGCTCGCGCGGAGAATTACCCGAGCATGCGACCGAGATCTATGTAGCCGACACAGTCGGCGAGCTTGGTCTGATCTATCGGATGGCACCGGTGGTGTTTATCGGGGGCTCGTTGATCAAGCACGGCGGTCAAAATCCGATCGAGGCCGCAAAGCTGGGCGCGGCGATCCTGCATGGTCCACATGTCTGGAACTTCGCGGAGATTTATTCCGCGCTCGACAACGTTCGTGGCGCAGAACGGATAGAAAGCGTGGACAGGCTCGTTGCGCATCTGGCGGCGTGGCTGAACGACGCCGACGCGCGAGCCCGCGTGGTGGCCGCAGCAAATGGCGTTGTGGAGAACCTAAGCGGGGCGCTGGATCGCACGCTAGCGTCTCTCGACCCTTATCTGATGCAACTGCAGTTGCATCAGCGGGCGAGCCATGCGTGAGCCGGCTTTCTGGTGGCGCGACGCCGGGCTCACCGCCGGGGCGCTCACGCCGCTGGGGCTTACTTATGGGGCCATCGCAGCAAAGCGCATGGCAGCGAAGGGCGTTTCCGCGGGACTGCCGGTTATATGCGTCGGCAATTTCACGCTGGGCGGCGCCGGCAAAACACCAACCGTGATCATGCTCGCAAGAACGCTTGCGGACGCCGGCATGAAGCCGTTTTGCCTGAGCCGCGGTTATGGGGGAAACGTCGCCGGTCCAAAGCGCGTGGACGTTCACGATGACAGTGCTGTTCAGGTTGGCGACGAAGCGCTCTTGATCGCGCACTCCGCACCGGCCGTCGTGTCGCGGAACCGCGTTGCCGGCGCCGTCTTTGCGCGCGAGCAAGGTGCGGAGCTGATCATCATGGACGACGGCCTGCAGAACCCGTCGCTGCGGAAGGATTTTACACTCGCGGCAGTCGACGCGCGTCGCGGTGTCGGCAATGGGTCTGTGTTTCCTGCTGGACCGTTGCGAGCGCCCATGGCAGCGCAACTTGAACAGACTGACGCGCTGCTGGTGGTGGGTGAAGGGATCAGTGCAGAGCCCGTCATTGCACAGTGTCGCGCCCGCGCGCTACCGATATTCCATGGCCGACTCGTTCCCGACCTCGACTGCGTGGCCGCACTGAAAGGCCGCAGCGTGTTGGCTTTTGCTGGGATCGGCGATCCGAACAAGTTTTTTGCGAGCGCGCTCGATGCCGGCATCGCCGTGGCGGAACGCGAAGCCTTTGACGACCATCATCGCTATACCGCCGAGGAAGCGGCAGGGCTGATCATGCGGGCCGAGCACAGCGGGCTTGCGCTGCTGACCACCGAGAAAGACCGGGCGCGGATGACGGGCGAACACTTGCTCGACGCGCTCGCGGCGCGCGCGCATATCCTACGCGTTACCATGGTCGTTGAGGAAGCGGATGAATTGCGCCGGCTCGTGCTGACAAAGCTACGGGGCTGAAAGGCTATTTTGTCGGCGCGCGATGACGCTGCAAGACCGCTTCAGGCGTCGCATAGGCTTCCTGCAGATCGACGCTCCAGTATTTGAGCTCTTCGAGCGGGATTGGCACGCCGGTTACCGAACAGCGGACAAACGCACCGGGCCGAACCACGCGGAAATCGCCGTCGAGATATTTTACTTCCGCCTCGCCATTCATCGGCGGGTTGCGATCATAACGATTGAGCAAAAGCGGCCTCCAATGTCCGGCGCCCACCTAAACATAGTCGGTCGGCCGCGCGAGCGAAACCCTTGAATATCATCTCACGAGCCGAACAGACTGCCCTGCCCGCCCGGGCCTTCGCCACCGCCACGGCTTCGCACCTTGGCTTTTGCCACCGGTTGCGCGGCATGTTCACCGTCAGCGGTTGCCCCAATTCGCCCATCAGCAAACTCGATGTCGAGCCGCGCGCCCGGGCCTACCGCGCCCGAGGAGCGCAATGGGTGCCCTTCACCGTCGCGAACAAGGGCAAATCCGCGTGAGAGTACCCCTTTGTATGAGTAGGCAGTGAGGAGCTGACCAGCACTGCGGAGCCGTTGATCACGGCGGTCTTGAGAAATGCGGAAGGCACGCCGGACCCGGCCGATAAAATTCTTCGTCTGCTCGTCGCACCGCTCGATGCGATGCGACAGAAGCCGCCGGGACAGGCGCGACGCCACCCGCGTCAGGTGCGTGTGGTGGAGTTGTGCGTTGGCGCGAAGCGCCCGAGGCAACCGGCCGGTACAGGAATCGAGGCGCTGGCGGGGTACCGACAACAACTCATCAAGCGCCGGCATTGCGCGGCTGAGCAAGGAAAGTTCCTTGCGATATCGATCAACGTTGCGCTTCAAACAGGCATGCTTGCGCGCGCCAAGATCGGACAGAGACATCATGAGATCAGCACGCACCGGTACGGCAATTTCGGCGGCAGCCGTGGGTGTTGGCGCGCGGCGATCCGCCGCAAAATCAATCAGCGTGATGTCGGTTTCATGCCCAACGGCGGATATGAGTGGAATCATGCTGGCGGCCGCGGCGCGCACGACAATCTCTTCGTTGAATGACCATAAATCCTCGAGCGAGCCCCCACCCCGCGCGACGATGATCAAATCGGGGCGCGGCACCGTTCCAAGCTCGGGCAATTCGTTGAACCTGCGGATCGCGTTGGCGACTTCCGCGGCCGATGTCTCACCCTGTACCCGAACCGGCCACACCAGAACCCGACGGGGAAAGCGGTCCTCGAGGCGATGAAGGATATCGCGGATCACCGCGCCGGTCGGCGAAGTCACCACGCCGATGACCTTGGGCAGAAACGGCAGGAGCTGCTTGCGCGCCTCGTCAAACAGTCCCTCGGCGGCGAGCTTCTTTTTGCGCTCCTCGAGGAGCTTCATCAGCGCGCCAACGCCGGCGGGCTCCAGCCTGTCGATGACGATCTGATAGCTGGAACGACCTGGGTAGGTCGTCAAGCGGCCAGTCACGATGACCTCAAGCCCCTCCTCGGGCTTGACGCGCATGCGGCCATAGCTGCTTTTCCAGATGACGGCTTCGAGGCGGGCGCCCTCGTCCTTGAGCGTAAAGTACGCGTGACCAGAGGAATGCTGGCCCTTGAAGCCAGAAATCTCACCGCGGACCCGCACGAAGCCGTAGGCATCCTCGACCGTGCGTCTGAGCGCCGCCGAAAGCTCCGAGACGGTCCATTCCACAACGTTATCGAGGGCAGCCTCTGTCACAGTGTCGAATCTCTTGCGGGCGCAAGGCGCCATGCTACACCAAACCGCAACCAGTCCCTAAAGGCCGCTTGCCCGTCTCATGAACATCCTCATTCTCGGTTCCGGCGGCCGCGAGCACGCGCTCGCCTGGAAAATCGCCGCCAGCCCACTTACCGACAAGCTCTATTGCGCGCCCGGCAACGCGGGCATAGCACGCGAGGCCGAATGCGTGGCGCTTGATCTCGCCGACCACAAGGCCGTCATTGCGTTTGCCAAGCACAAGAACATCGACCTTGTCGTGGTCGGGCCCGAGGTGCCGCTTTGCGCCGGCATCGTCGACGATCTCGAGGCAGCAGGGATCAAGGCGTTCGGTCCAACCAAATGGGGAGCGCGCCTCGAAGGTTCAAAGGGCTTCACCAAGGATCTGTGCAAAGCCAACAATATCCCGACCGCAGCTTATAAGCGCTTCAAAGGCGCGAGCGCTGCAAAAGAATATGTGCGAAAAAGGGGCGCGCCCATTGTCGTGAAAGCTGACGGGCTGGCCGCCGGCAAAGGTGTGGTCGTCGCGGGAACAGTGCAAGAAGCCGAGGCGGCCATCGACATGATGTTCGGCGGCGGCTTGGGGACGCCTGCGTGGGAGATCGTCATTGAGGAATGTCTCGTCGGCGAAGAGGCGTCGTTCTTCGCGCTCTGTGACGGCGAGACCGCGATCCAGCTTGCATCCGCGCAGGATCACAAACGTGTCGGCGATGGTGACAAGGGACCGAATACGGGCGGGATGGGCGCCTATTCGCCCGCGCCGATCATGACCGAGGCAATGAACCGGCGCGTGATGGACGAGATCATTCACCCCACCGTGAGCGCGCTCAAACATGCCGGCGCGTTGTACAAGGGCGTGCTGTTCGCCGGTCTGATGATCACCAAAGATGGCCCCAAGCTGATCGAATACAATGTCCGCTTCGGCGATCCCGAGTGCCAGGTGCTCATGCTGCGCCTGATGTCCGATCTCGTCCCCGCCCTGCTGGCTGCGCGCGACGGGCAGTTGAAGAGTTTTGATCTACGCTGGTATCCGGACGCGGCACTCACGGTTGTCATGGCAGCCAAGGGTTATCCAGGAAATTACAACAAGGGTACGGTCATTGAAGGACTAGACGCAGCCGCGCAGGTTGACGGTGTGGAGATCTTTCACGCCGGCACCAAGGCCGACGGCAATCGCATCCTCTCCAACGGTGGACGCGTGCTGAACTTATGTGCACGCGGAAAGAGCGTTCGCCAAGCGCAGAGCCGCGCTTACGCTGCCGTCGATCTTATCCGCTGGCCGGACGGCTTCTGCCGGCGTGACATTGGCTGGCGCGCGATCGAGCGACAGTAGGTTCGCGCCCGAGCGACCTCTCCCACAAATGAGCCCCGTCAAGTAAGGTATTTCCATGCCCGACCTGGCCGACCTCTTTCCGGGTTTTGCTTCGCACTGGATCGACACGAGCGTCGGAAGAATCTTTGCGCGAGCCGGCGGCAACGGCCCGCCGCTCTTGTTGCTTCATGGCTATACGCAAACGAACGTGATGTGGCACCGCGTCGCTCCGGTGCTCGCCAAGCGCTTCTCACTCGTGATTGCGGATTTGCCCGGTTACGGCTGGTCGGATGTGCCGCAAGCCGACGAAGCCCATTCGCCCTATGACAAGCGTTCGATGGCGAAGGTCATGATCGAGGCGATGGAGCAACTCGGCCATGTGC
The DNA here is from genome assembly GCA_035538755.1 of Pseudolabrys sp. Classification (GTDB taxonomy): domain Bacteria; phylum Pseudomonadota; class Alphaproteobacteria; order Rhizobiales; family Xanthobacteraceae; genus Pseudolabrys. The sequence goes on along the minus strand of DATLJR010000309.1, from coordinate 40,128 downwards.
GGTTCAGGCTGGCCGGCCACGATCGTGGCGGGCGTGTCGCATATCGGCTCACGCTCGATCATCAGGGCCGCGTCGAGCGACTGGCGACGCTCGACATCGTTCCAACGTACGACATGTGGCACGGCATGGATCGCAACCTGGCAACGAAGGTCTGGCACTGGCCGTTTCTGGCGCAGCCGGAGCCCCTGCCGGAAATGCTGATCTCGAAAGCACCGGTCAAGTATTTGGAATGGAAAATGGCCAGCTGGACGAAGGCCAAAAATCTGTCTGCCTTCGATCCTCGCGCGCTCGATCATTATCGGGCGGCATTTGCCGATCCGCTGCGCATCCACGCCCATTGCGAAGACTACCGTGCAGGGCGCTATGCCGATCTCGACCAAGACGAAGCTGATCGTGCGGCCGGGCGGACGATCGCATGTCCGATGTTGGCCTTGTGGGGCGGCGTCGGCATTGCATCGGAGACCGGAGGGCCGCTGAAGATCTGGCAACAATGGGCGCCGCAGGTTACAGGCAAGCCGGTTGACTCGGGCCATTTCCTAACCGAGGAAAACCCCGGGGCAACCGCGGCGGCGTTGTCTGATTTCTTCGCCGGGTGACGCGCAGGAGACCGATGAATGCATCCCGTGATGCGGCTTTACGAGGACGCGCTCGCGAGCGCCGAAAAAATCGAACTCGGACTACCGCCCGTGCCGCGTTTTATCTTCGTTGTGCACGGCTCCGCGACAATCGGTGAAGAACCAGTGCGCGAGGGCGAGGCCTGGCAAGGTGAGACAGCGGTTAAAATCAAGCCCGGCGCAACCGGGGTCACTTGCTGGCGCTGGGAACTCGCGCGTGGCGATCAAGGCAGCACGACCGCGAACGCGCCCGGAATGGTCACTCATGAGAAGCTGACCGCGTTTCTGGAAACCATGCCGAAAGGCGAATTACTGATGCGCGGAGACAGCGTTGCTTTTCCGCCGGGCGGTTGCGCCTACCTGCATCGCCATCTTGGCCCCGGCATCCGCTGCCTGATCGAGGGTGGCATTCGAATCGACACGCACGGGCGCTCGACCTCGTTTGGTCCCGGCGGTGCGTGGTATGAATCCGGACCTGATGCCGTGTTCGCGCAGGCGTCGTCCGACAAACCGAGCCGCTTTATTCGCGTGATGATATTGCCCCGCGAACTTCAGGGGAAAAGCTCGATTCAATACGTCAACGAGGAGGACAAGGCGAAGCCGAAATCGCAGCAATACAAGATCTACGCCGACGCGCCGATATCCTTCGGAACGCGCAAGTAATCTCGTCGCGGCGATGACATCGGTCGACCGCCAGCAGGCTTTTTCGGGAACCAAGGATGCAGCACCGGCGCTGCGCATCGATGTCGAACAGCTTGAGCGCTATCTCGATGCCCAGATAGCCGGCTTTGCGGGCCCCCTGACCGTCAGGCAATTCAAGGGCGGTCAATCAAATCCAACCTATCTCCTTGAGACGCCCGGCCGACGCTACGTTCTGCGTCGCAAGCCACCCGGCAAATTGCTCCCTTCGGCGCATGCCGTAGATCGCGAGTATCGCGTAATCAGTGCACTCCATGCGCAAAGTTTTCCTGTCGCTGAACCGCTCGTCTATTGCGCCGATGAGAGTGTGGCAGGGACAGCGTTTTACGTTATGGGCTTCGTGGATGGTCGCGTTTTCTGGGAGCCCCAGATGCCGGGTTCAAATCTGACCGAGCGAGCCGCCGTCTACGATTCGATGAATGCAACGATCTCACGTTTGCACGGACTCGATCCAAGCAAAATCGGCCTCGGCGATTTCGGCAAAGGCGAAAACTACGTCGGCCGCCAGGTGGAGCGCTGGTCGAAGCAGTATCGCGCGTCCGAAACGGAAAAAATCGACGCGATGGAGCGCCTGATCGACTGGCTGCCGAAACATATCCCGCCGAACGCGTCGGTGCGGCTGGTGCATGGCGATTATCGACTCGACAATCTCATCGTCGCGCAGGACGAATCGAAAATCGTCGCCGTGCTCGATTGGGAACTATCGACGCTAGGCGACCCGCTAGCCGATTTTAGCTATCACCTGATGGCGTGGCACATGCCACATTCCGAGAGTGCTGCCGGTACGGCCACCCTCGTCGGTCACGATCTGCGCGCACTGGGTATTCCGTCGATGAGCGACTACGTCGACGCCTATGTCGCGCGCACGGGACTGGACCCACGTCCGCATCTGCCCGTCTATCTCGCCTATAATTTCTTCCGCATCGCCGCGATTTTGCAGGGCATCATAGGGCGCGTGCGCGACGGCACGGCGACCAGCGAATTTGCGCCGGCAAAAGCTGAGATGATCCGCCCACTTGCCGACAAGGCCTGGGAATTCGCAACACGCGGCTGACACGCAGGGTCAACAAATCCTTTCGCGAGAAGCGCGGATTTGACATGTGGATGATGCACATCCTTGAGACCCGCGCGCCTAAGTTGTCGAAGCAATGGCGAACACCGAAACAAAACCGAAGCCGTCGGCGCAGCGGGCGAGCGAAGCCGAGCCCGTGACCGCGGCCGTTGTTCGGCAAGCCCCGCCGCCGCCCGGAGGGGCAAGCTCGTCGATCAAACCGCTTGGTCGAACTTTTTTGAAAATTATCGTCGCGCCTGAAAGAAGCTTTTCAGGAGCTCGCCGCATTCGCTTTCGTTGATGCCGCCATAAATCTCAGGCCGATGGTGGCAGGTCGGCGCGGCAAAGAAGCGCACGCCATGTTCAACAGCGCCGCCTTTTGCGTCGACAGCGCCGAAATAAAGCCTGCGAATGCGGGCGAAGGACATTGCCGCAGCGCACATGGCGCAAGGTTCCAGCGTGACGTAGAGATCGCAGTCCGCGAGCCGCTCGCTGCCGAGCGCCGAGGCCGCGGCGCGAATGGCAACAAGCTCCGCGTGCGCCGTCGGGTCACGATCAGCGATCGTTCGGTTACCGGCCCGCGCGACGATGGTGCCGTCCCTCACGACGACGCAGCCGACAGGCACCTCGCCCCGCGCAGCCGCGGCGCGGGCCTCTTCGAGGGCGATGGACATGAATGTGGGCGATGGCATGCTCAGTCATGACCGGGCTTGTCCCAGCCTTCCACGTCTTCTATGCCGCTCCGTGTATAAGGCGTTGACGAAGAAATCTATATGGCAACGACTCCCACCAAGGAAAGGCCCGGCGAGCGCATCGCAAAGGTTATCGCGCGCGCGGGCCTCGCGTCCCGGCGTGAGGCCGAAGCGTGGATCGAAGGTGGGCGCGTCTCGGTCAACGGCGAGGTTATCTCTTCGCCCGCTCTCAATGTCACGCCATCCGACCAGATCGCGGTCGATGGCACGCCTCTGCGGGCGCGCGAACGCACACGGCTTTTCCTCTATCACAAGCCACGTGGACTGGTGACGACGCACTCCGACCCGGAAGGGCGGGACACGATTTTCCGCGCACTGCCAAAAACACTTCCGCGCGTCATCAGCGTCGGCCGGCTCGACATCAACACCGAGGGTTTGTTGTTGCTCACCAATGACGGTGGTCTGGCACGCGTGCTGGAATTGCCCGCTACCGGCTGGATGCGCCGGTATCGCGTGCGTGCGCTAGGGCGCGTCCGCCAGGAGGCGCTCGATCGTCTGAAAAACGGCGTCACCATCGACGGAATACACTACGGTCCGATTGAAGCGACGCTAGACCGCGAACAAGGCGCGAATATCTGGCTGACCTTCGCCATTCGCGAGGGCAAGAACCGCGAGGTGCGCAAGGTTCTTGAATCGCTGGGCCTGAAGGTGAACAGGCTGATCCGTGTCGCGTTCGGTCCTTTCGACCTCGGAGACATCGACGACGGAGCGGTTAGAGAAGTCGAAACTTCCGAGCTACGCATAAAATTGGGTGAGCAGATCGTCGCCGAGTCCAATGCCGATTTCGATGCACCCCTAGCCGCCGATGAACAGCGGCCGCCTTCGCGGCAGCCGCATCGGGATCGGTGGCGCGAAACGCGCGAACCTCAATGGTCCGACAAGAACGCAAAGCGTCCGAGTGGGCGCGACAAGCATAAGGCTGGCCGGCGCGACCGCTCAGGCGGGCCGCGCCCGTCGAGACCAAAATAATGCGGGTCGTCGGCGGCAGGCTTCGCTCGCGGCCCATCGCAGGCCCAAAGTCCGACGCCGTGCGCCCGACAAGCGACCGACTGCGCGAAGCGCTGTTTAATATTCTCACGCATTCGTACAGCGATCCTGTCACCGGCGCGCGCGTACTCGATCTGTTCGCCGGCACCGGCGCGCTCGGAATCGAGGCCATTTCGCGCGGCGCGGACTACGCACTCTTCGTCGACGACGGCGTTGAGGCGCGCGCGCTGTTGCGCGACAATGTCGAGTCGCTCGGACTGGGCGGTGTCACGCGGATTTTCCGGCGCGATGCAAGCAGACTCGGGCCAGCCCATCCGCTGGATCCGTTTTCGCTGGTCTTTCTCGATCCGCCGTACGGTCAGGGCCTCGCGGAAAAATCGCTGGTCTCTGCGCGCGACGGGGGGTGGCTGATGCCGGAAGCGCTGTTGGTCGTGGAGGAAGCGGCTGACGCCGGGTTCAAGGCGCCTGATGGATTTACCGAACTGGAACGGCGCCGTTATGACGACACCGAGTTCAGTTTCATCAGCCTGAGCTAAATCACCGTCGCCCGAACAGCCGCTCGATATCGGTTAGCTTCAGTTCCACGTAGGTAGGCCGGCCGTGATTGCACTGGCCGGAATTCGGAACCGATTCCATCTCGCGCAGCAGGGCGTTCATTTCCTCTGGTTTCAGCCTGCGCCCGGCGCGGACCGAGCCGTAACAGGCCATTGTCGCCGATACATGCATGAGTCGGCGCTCCAGCGGCAATGAATCATCCCATTCCGCCGCGTGCTCCGCGAGATCATTGATCAACCCTCTTACGTCGACATCGCCCAGCATGGATGGAGTTTCGCGCACGGCCACGGCGCCAGGACCGAATGTCTCGATCACCAGGCCAAATCGCGCCAGTTCCTCGGCGCGTGTCACCAGCCGCGCGGCATCAGCCTCATCGATCTCGACGATCTCCGGAATGAGAAGGATCTGGCGCGCAACCCCGGTCTTTTCCATGGCTGCCTTCATCCGCTCGTAAACAATACGCTCATGGGCGGCGTGTTGATCGACGATGACGAGTCCATCATGCGTCTGCGTCACAATGTAGGTCTCGTGCACCTGCGCGCGCGCTGCGCCGAGCGGGCGATCGATTTGATCCGCCGCGGGTTCGAAACGCCCGACCGCGGCGTCCGCAGCCGGTTCTCCGACGGAGAACGCCGCTTGCGCGGCCTTGGCAAAACCGACCGCCGCCCCGCTCCTCGTCGGAGCAAAACCTGCCGGTCGCGCCAGCGATCGCCGCCAGTCATAGGCGCCGCGACGCGCTGCAGCGGCTGGGCGAAAGGTCGCGATCGTCGCGCTGCCGCCAGTCGTTGCCGCGCGCTGGCCTTCACGCGCCAATGCTTCCTTCAGCGCCTGTACGATCAGTGCCCGCACACGACCAGCATCGCGGAAACGAACTTCCGTTTTTGCGGGATGGACGTTGACATCGACCTCTCGCGCATCAAGTGCCACGAACAGTGCAAGCACCGGGTGCCGGTCGCGCGGCAGATAGTCGGCATAAGCCGCGCGCACTGCGCCAAATAGCAACTTGTCGCGTACCGGTCGCCCGTTGACGAACAGATACTGCCCAAGCGAATTGGCGCGCGAGAGCGTCGGTAATCCGGCAAACCCGGTCAGGCGTATGCCCTCCTGTCCGCCATCGATGGCAACTGCGTTGGCGCGGAAATCCGGCCCGAGGACATCGCCAAGCCGGGCAAGGTGGTCGCCTTCGGCTGCGAGTCCCCAGGTCAATGGAGCGCGCTCTTCGCCCGCCAGCGTGAAGCTGACGTCGGGCCGGCTCATCGCCAGCCGCCGCACGACTTCCCGCACGGCCTCGGCTTCGCTGCGATCGGCCTTCAAAAATTTCAACCGCGCGGGAGTCGCGTGGAAAAGATCGTGGACTTCGACCGTGGTTCCCTGTCCGAGAGAAGCAGGCCGTGCCGCTGACTTCTCGCCGGCGTCAACCGTAATACTCCACGCGTGGGGCCCGTCGGCGTGGCGCGTGGTTATCGTCAGCCTGGCCGCGGCGCCAATCGACGGCAACGCCTCGCCACGAAATCCAAGCGTGTGGATCGACAACAAATCGTCGCCGACGAGCTTGGATGTCGCATGCCGCTCAACGGCGAGCTCAAGATCGGCGCGGGTCATCCCCTCACCATCGTCGGTGACCCGGATAAGCCTTCGACCACCCCCGTCTGTCAGCACATCGATCCGGCGTGCACCGGCATCGAGCGCATTTTCGATGAGCTCCTTCACGACGCTTGCCGGCCTTTCAACCACCTCGCCTGCGGCGATCCGGTTGATGACAGCCTCGGATAACTGACGAACGGGCATTGCGGGGGCCTGATTCGAATCGTAACGGACTCTACCGGTGCACCGCGACGGCTGCGAGACAGGGTAGCCAACTGCCCCCGCTATCCCAGGCCTAATCCCAGCCGGGCTTGCTCCGGCGCAGGCTTTTGATGCCGGCGCGGTGCTTTTTGGCCTCTAGCCTTTCGCGACGTTGGGCTTTGGGCACCTTTGTCGGTCGCCGCGGGGTCGGCCTGACTGCAGCCTGTCGAATCATGGCGAACAGCCGGTCGCGGGCGTCCTCCCGGTTGCGCTCCTGAGTGCGGTGCTGTTGAGCGACGATAACAATCACGCCTTCTTTGGTCAGCCGCTTGCCCGCGATGCGCATCAAACGGACGGCAACATCGTTCGGCAGAGACGATGAATGCCGCGCGTCGAAACGAAGCTGCACCGCCGATGAAACCTTGTTGACGTTCTGCCCACCCGGACCGGAGGCGCGCACGAATGATTCCGAGAGCTCAGACTCGTCGATGGAGATGGTGTTTGTGATACGGATCATCCCGACGTCACGACATCAAATACTTTTTCGCAAGCACCTTGCCTTCTTCCACCGCAGGCTGGTCAAACGGATCGACCCCCAGAAGATGCGCGGCGATAATTGTCTCCAGCATGAAATGCATCATCAATTCGCCGAGGGCCGCCTCGTCGAGCCGGTTGATGTGAATCGTGCGCACTGGACAACCGTTCTTCGCCAGCGTTTCCGCAGTCGCGCGCCCTTCGGCCGCGACCAGATCACCGATGCTCTTGCCGGCAAAGCCGGGCTCGCCCGCAAGCTTTGCAAGATCGCCATCCATCGATGGGCCGCTCCCTGCACCATCCGTTCTGATGACGGTGAAGAGCTTGTCGCGCGGACCGCTGATGAAGAGCTGCAATTGGCTGTGCTGGTCGACCGGTCCGAGCGCAGCAAGAGGCGTCGTACCCTTGCCGTTCTTGCCAAGGCTTTCAGCCCACAGCTGCACGTACCAATGCGTGAAACGCTGCAAGCGGTCGCTATAGGCCATCACCACACTGATGGCCTTCCACTTGCTCTCGCAGAGCGCGATCGAAAGCGCGGCGCCGACTGCAGCCGGAACTTGCGTCGCGGGCTTCTCGGCGAGAATTGGCGCCAGCGCGATAGCCGCTCCGTCGCGCACCGCCGCAATATCGAGACCCAGCATTGCTGCCGGCAATAGTCCGACATTGGTCAACGCTGAATAGCGCCCGCCGACACCGGTGTCGTGGTCGAGCAAGGGAACGCGGAATTTGCCGAGCAGATCACGCAGGCCGTTCGTCTTGCCGGACCTGGATGGCTCGCTGATCCCCAGAAAGATATCGGGAATGCGCGTCTGCAGTCCGGCCTCCCTCAACGCCGACAAAGCGGCGATGGTCTGCATCAAGGTCACGGCGGTTCCGCCTGATTTGGATATCGCGACAAAGCGCGTAGTGGCATGCGGCAGCTTTGCCAGCAGTGTTTCAAAGCTGTCCGGATCAAGATTGTCGATGAAGTGCAGTTGAGGCGGCGGGCGAAACGCGCCAACGCCTGGGACGGCAAACCCGGCAAGTTGCGCCAAGGTTTGGCCGCCAAGGCTGGACCCGCCAGTGCCCAGAATAACGATGTTTGTCGCGCGGTCCGCCAACTGACGCGCGCTATTTCGGATCACCTCGAGGTCCGCGTGGGTTTCCGGCAAGCGCAGCAGAGGCAAAGTGCGGTCGGCATGCCGGGCTCGGATCCAGACCAGGGCACCCTCCGCCCGCGTCAAAGCAGTCTTCAGGACGTCGGCGCCAATGCCGTGCGACCCGACGTTTTCTTCGCGGGCGCTCTCGATCGATTGGACGATGTTCATGCCGGTATTAGCCTAGAGTCGCGCAAAAGGCGCAACGGGCGGAAACCAACGCGAACGCTATTCCGTAGTTCCGCTCGACGTAAGGCCCTTCGGCTTGCCGGCAACCGTCACCAATAATCCTCCGCCATAAAGGCGCTTGGCGACCCGCTTGGCATCCTCGATTGTCACTGCGTCGATCAACGCGCTACGTCGCTGAATATAGTCGATGCCGAGATCGTCGATCTGGATCTGGGTCAGCTGTGCCGCGATCTTGCCTGACGTATCGAGGGACAGGGCATAGGAGCCTTTGAGAAACGACTTGGCGGCGGCAAGCTCTTCAGGCGTCGGGCCTTCCTCGGCCATGCGTTTGACTTCCTGTTCGATCACCGCCAACGCATCGGCTGTGCGGTCGGCTCGCGTTGCCGTGCCGCCAAGCATCACCGCGGCCTGTCGGAACCAGACCAGACTGTCGGAAACGCCATAGGCAAGTCCGCGTTTTTCGCGCACCTCCCTGTAAAGGCGTGACGAGAAGCTGCCGCCACCCAGAATGTGATTGACAATGTAAGCCGCCATGAATTCCGGGTCCTGTCGGGCAATCCCTTGTCCGCCGAAAGTGACGACGGCTTGCGGAACATCGACATTGATCACGATACGCTTGCCGAGACCGGTCGGCGTCGCGTTCGCTATCGGCTTGAGATCGTTCTTTGCGGGCAGTGCGCCGAAGGCGCGGTCAATCAGCATGCCGGCTGTCTTCGCATCGACGTCGCCGACAATGGAGACCTTCAATTCGTTGCGCGCGAACACCCGGCGCACATACTCACGCAAATCAGCAGCAGTGATGCGCGGTACGGACTCGAGAGTGCCTTTGCTTTCGCGACCGTAGGGGTGATCCGGGAAAGCGGTCTGCCACCAGCGTCGGCTCGCAAGGTCATTGGGATTGGTGGCATCGCGCTGGAGAGTGGCCATAGTCTGGCCGCGGATACGCTCGATTGCATCCGCATCAAAACGCGGACTCGTAAGCGACAGGCGCAACAGGTCGAAAGCTTCGTCCCTGTGCTCGTTCAGCGTCCGCAAAGAACCGTAGATGTAGTCACGGCCAACCTGAAAGGTGAGTTCGATAGCGCGATTTTCCATACGCTCATGAAAGGTCTTGCCATCGAGGTCCCCGGCGCCCTCATCGAGCAGGTCGGCGGCAAGATTGGCGGTGCCGGCTTTGTCGGCATCATCCTGAGTGGCGCCGCCATGGAATGCGTAATTGAGCGTAACCAACGGCAGAGACTTTTCGCGCACCAACCAGGCCTCGATACCGGCAGGACTGACGATCTTTTCGATCGTCATCGCCGAAGCGGCATTCGTGCTCGCGATCGCGGCAACGGCAGCAAAGAAAATCAACGCAACCAGCCGGATCATGACCGCTTCTCCGCTTGCGGGCTTACATTTTTGACCAAATAACCTGTGACGGAGCGCCGTTTGTCCAGCCATTGACGCGCGGCGTCCCGCACTTGTTCAGCCGTAACCGCCCGAATGCGGTCTGGCCAATTCTTGACGTCGTTGACCGATGCGCCCGTCGTCAGCGCGGTCCCGTACCAGCGGGCCATGCTCGCCTGGTTGTCCTGCGCATAGACCGCGTCCGCGATCAATCTGGTTTTCGCGCGCTCCAGCTCCTCTGCCGTTACACCCTTCTCGATCACCTGCGCGATGATCGCATCGGTTTCCGCTTCAAGTTGGGGCAGCGTAACCCCGGGACGAGGCGATCCACCGATGGCGAATTTCGACAGGTCCAGCGCGCTCGCGTCGTACCAGGCGTTGGCGGCAACAGCGACTTGTTTGTCGACGACAAGACCGAGATAGAGGCGGCTGTTTGAACCGCTGCCGAGGATGTGGGCGAGCACTTCAAGCGCCATCGACTCCCCGCTCTTGCCGCTCGCGAAAGACGGCACGAGATATTCACGTTGCAGCGTCGGTATTTCCGCGCGGGGATCCGCGAGCGTGAGGGTCCGCGCGGCTACCGGTGGCGGCTCCTGCGCGCGTACGCGTGGCGCAATGTTTCCATGGCGAGGTACTTTACCGTAAGTCTCTTCGGCGAGCGCCCGCGCCTGCGCCGGATCGACATCGCCGGCAATCACGACAACGGCATTGTTCGGCGCGTAAAATCGGCGATAGAACCCGATCGCGTCGTCGCGTGACAGCTCTTCCATCTCATGACGCCAGCCGATCACCGGCTTTCCGTAAGGATTGTTCAGATAGAGCGCGGCGTCGATCTGCTCGCCGAGGCGCGCGCGAGGGTTGTTTCCGATGCGCTGGTTCTGCTCTTCGAGAATGACGTTGCGCTCGGGCAAAACGACATCATCCGTGAGCTGAAGGCCGGTCATCCGGTCGGCCTCGAATTCCATGACGGTCTTGAGTTGATCGCTCGGAACGCGCTGGTAGTAGCCCGTGTAGTCCTGCGAGGTGAAGGCATTCTCCTGACCCCCGATACGCGCGACAACTTGCGAGAACTTTCCCGTGGGATTTTTGGCCGTACCCTTGAACATCAGGTGTTCAAGAAAATGCGCCAACCCCGACTTGCCCGGCGTCTCATCAGCCGCGCCGACTTTGTACCAGATCATGTGCGTCACCACGGGCGCGCGGTGATCCGGAATGACCACCAGCTCAAGTCCGTTGGCCAGCGCGGAGTTGGCCACCTCGGTTCCGGCGGCAAGCGAGGGCGTTGCGATCGCGGTGACGAGCGCAATCAGCGCCAAGTTTGTTTTGAGAAGCACGTTTTTGGGCCTGAATATGTTGCGATCGTGCGTCAGCACGAAATCGGGTGACGTCGCCCACCACCAAGCAAAAGTTGATCTACAGCCGAGAACATTACTTCACCGGCTCGGAATGAGTTGTGTAGTAGTCCGTAGCCTTCGGCGGCGCGCCTTTACCGATACCGTACGGCTGATCCGGCGATGGCGTCTGGTACCCCGGCGGCGGATCGGTCAGCGAACTGCGCGGCGGCTCACCGGTGAATTTCGCCGATTCCTCTTTCTTGCCGTTGAAGATGTTGCCGAACATGCCGTTCTTGAATCCGAGTTCCGACGGCATGATCTGGCTACCGAAGCCGGATGCCGGCGCCTCGTAACCGTCGTCGGTGCGCGCCTGGTTTTTCTTCGGCTTGACGCCCGGCGTCAGCTGATCGGGGCGCAGCGGATTCTGTTCGCGCTCGCGTTCGTCGCTGATGTTGCGACCTTTCTCCATCGCCGCTTGCGTCTTGCGCCGTTCGACGTCGGGGTCTTTCGGCCAGGCCGGGTTGTTGGCGATCGCGGCGCCCCTCTGTTCGGGCGGCGGTAACGAACGGCCGGGTGGAATGACGAGCGGTGAACGCTCCTGGTAGTTGATCGTCTCCTCGCCGTCACGGCGGAAGCCGAGCCCTTCCATGATGCTGCGCAAGAATTTCTGATCGGCCGAGACGTCGTCATCGGCCGCATGCGCGGGCGCGGGACAAAACAGCGCAGCCGCACCGAGTACCAGGCCGAAAGCGGCGCTGGTGCCAAAGGCGCTCGTCATGCGCGTCGTGTTCATCCGAAACCGGACCATGGAACCCCTCGAATTGTCGCGACTCTTGCGGCGGATCAGGGCGCTTTTGCGGCGCGGTCCATTACAAGAGAGTCATACAACAGGCCGATAACCCCGGCAACGATGGCTACATCGGCGAGGTTAAAAACGTACCAGTCGAAGCGCCAATTCGCCGTGGAAATGTGGAAAAAGACAAAATCGGCAACCCACCCATAGGCCAGGCGGTCGATGGCGTTACCGATAGCACCTCCGATGATCAGGCCAAGGGAAAGCGCTGTGAGCCTGTCCGGCACGCGCGCAAGCCACAGCACGAGCAGTAGGACGGCTACTGTTTTGAAGCCCAGCAACACCCACTGGCCGAGCGCTCCTTGGGTCTGGAAAAGTCCGTAGCTGATGCCCGTATTGCGTGCGAGCACGATGTCGATGAAGGGACCGAGTCTGACCGGTCCGTTGGCGGCGAGATCAAAAACAAAAAGCAGGTAGATCTTAGCTGCCTGGTCGAACGCACAGACGATTGCAGCGACGGTCAATCCGAAACGCGTCAGGGGTCCGGTAAAATAGGAACGGGAAATCAAATATCTACTCCGCCGCTCTGCGCGCTGCTTCCCATTCGCGCAGCGCCTTGGCGTCACGCGGCGACACGTCCGGATAATCGGGATCGGCGCCGATCGTGGTGAGGATTTTCCACGAGCGCGCGCATTTCTTCCCTTCAGCGAGATTTGGAATGACTGCCACGCCCGTCACGTCTGGCAGACGAAACGCATCACTGGGTCCTTCATCCTGGACAAGAGTCGCGGCCGAAGTGATGCACACCTCTGCAAGGTCGCAATCGACCACGGCCTCGTACAGCTCCGCGTTCGACACGTGCACGATCGGATGCGCCTCGAGTGAAGACCCGATTCGCTTTTGCGCACGCTCGATTTCCAACGCGCCGGTCACAACGCGGCGCACCATGCGGATCTTGCGCCACTTGTCGGCGAGCTTGTCGTCGCGCCAGGACACCGGGACTTCTGGGAAGGTTTCGAGGTGGACGGATTTAGCCGCATCGCCGTAGCGCGAAAGCCAAGCCTCCTCCGCGGTAAAGCAGAGCATCGGCGCAAGCCATGTGACCGTGCAGCGGAACAGATGGTCGAGAACCGTGAGGCATGCCTTGCGTTTCACGGATGAATACGGATCGCAATAGAGCGCGTCCTTGCGGATGTCGAAGTAGAAAGCCGACAGATCCGACGTCATGAAACTCGATAGCGCTGCAAAGATTCGTTTGTAGTCGAAGTCGACGTAGGCCTTGTGCACCAGAGCATCGAGCTCGGCCAGCCGGTGCAGCATCAGACGTTCGAGCTCCGGCATCTTGTCGATCTTGACGCGGTCTTCGTCATGGAAGTGCGCCAGGCTGCCGAGCATCCAGCGTACGGTATTGCGCAGCTTGCGGTACGTTTCGACGGTAGTCTTGAGAATTTCCGGACCGATACGCAGGTCGTCCGCATAGTCCGATGCACACACCCACATCCGCAGAATATCGGCGCCGGACTGACGGATGACATCCTGGGGCGCGGTGACGTTGCCGAGCGACTTGGACATCTTGCGACCCTGCTCGTCGAGCACGAAACCGTGCGTCAGCACCACATCGAAAGGCGCGTGCCCGCGCGTGCCGCAGGATTCGAGAAGCGACGAGTGAAACCAGCCGCGATGCTGATCGCTGCCTTCGAGATACATCACCATATCCTTGCCGCCATCCATCTTGCGCTTGATGCCGGCGAGCGTCGGGAAGTGCTGCGGGTCCTCCAGAACGAAGGCGTGCGTGGAACCGGAGTCGAACCAGACGTCAAGAATATCGTCGATCTTCTTCCAGGAATCGTTGGCGAGCTTGCCGAGGAAGCGCTCGCGCGCGCCTGCCTTGTACCAGGCATCGGCGCCCTCCTTCTCGAAGGCCTCAATGATGCGCAGCTCGACCTCGGGGTCCTGCAGGATTTCGACCGAGCCGTCCGGCTTCTCCTTGACGAAGACGGCAATGGGCACGCCCCAGGCGCGCTGGCGCGAGATGACCCAGTCAGGTCGCGACACGATCATGCCGGTGATGCGATTTTCGCCCTGCTGCGGCACCCATCGCGTCACCTTGATCGCGGACAATGCACGATGACGCAACGTATCGCCTTTCCCCGCGATGTCTTTGTCCATCGCGATGAACCACTGCGGCGTATTGCGGAAGATGATCGGCTTCTTTGAGCGCCAGCTGTGCGGATACTGATGCTTGAGCCGGCCGCGCGCGATCAGCATGCCAGCGTCGATCAGCGCTTTGATGACCGCTTCGTTGGCGTCACCTTTTTCACCTTTGTCGTTGATGACACGCTTGCCGGTGAAGCCCGGCGCCGCTTCGGTAAACGCTCCATTCTCATCCACGGTGTAAGGAATGGCCGGATTTATCCCGCGGTTCTGCAATTCGGCTCTGTTTGCAATCCAGATCTCGAAGTCGTCACGCCCATGTCCAGGGGCGGTATGCACGAAGCCGGTTCCGTCCTCGTCGGTCACATGATCGCCGGCAAGCAGGGGTACCGAAAAGTCATAGCCCCTGCCCTTCAACGGATGATCGCACGTCATGCCGGCGAGCACGCGGGTCTCGACCGCCCTCACTTTTTCAAACGCATTGACACGCGCCTGCTTGAAAACAGTCTCCGCCAGCTTGTCGGCAAGGATGAGAAGATCGCCCGTCTTCACCCAGTTGTCGGCAGGTGCGTCAACGACCTTGTAAAGACCGTAGGAAATCTTCGGTGAGAAACTGATCGCGCGATTGCCGGGTAGCGTCCACGGCGTCGTGGTCCAGATCGCGACGGATGCGTTACCGACAAGTTCAAAGGCCACCGCGACATCGCGCTTGTTGTCGCCCTCCAGCGAAACATCCGCGACCGGAAATTTCACCCACACCTGATCGCTGGTGTAGTCCTCATACTCGACCTCGGCTTCGGCCAGCGCGGTTTTCTCGACCACGCTCCACATCACCGGCTTCGAACCACGGTACAGCGTGCCATTGGCGGCAAACTTCATCAGCTCGCGGGCGATCTGCGCCTCGGCGAAGAAATCCATCGTCGTATAAGGATGCGCCCAGTCACCCTCGACGCCGAGCCGTTTGAATTCCTCACGCTGCACGTTGAGCCAGTGTTCGGCGTAGGCCCGGCATTCCTGCCGGAAGGCAACCATCGCGGCCGGGTCGGAAAGATTCGGCTTTGTCTTTTTCTGCGAGCGGTAGTTCTCTTCTTCGATTTTCCATTCGATCGGGAGGCCGTGGCAGTCCCACCCAGGAACGTAGTTCGAATCGTAGCCGAGCATCTGCTGGCTGCGCGTGACGACATCCTTCAGGATCTTGTTGAGCGCGTGCCCAATGTGGATATTGCCATTGGCGTAGGGCGGGCCGTCATGCAGGATGAATTTGTCACGGCCCTTCGCGACACTGCGCAATTGCCTGTAGAGATCGCCCTTTTCCCAGCGTGCGAGGATTTCCGGCTCGCGCTGCGGCAGGCGCGCGCGCATGGGGTATTCGGTTTGCGGCAGAAACAGCGTTTCGGAATAGTCGCGCTCGTGCTTAGGCATGGCGGGCTATGTAGCAGGGCGGCCGGCTAAATGTCACCCAGCAGCGGGAATGCATTACCGGCACGCTGGAGCGCGTCACGCGCCTGGGCTGCGTCGCTCGTCATATGGCGCTTGAGCACCTCGATTGAATCGAACTTCTGCTCATGGCGGATCCACCCGATGAACGCGACATCAGCCGTCTGACCGTAAAGCTCGCCGCCAAAGTCGAACAGAAATACCTCGAGCAAGGGCGCTCGATCGTCGAACATCGGGCGGCGGCCGAAGCTCGCGACCCCATCATGGCGCTTTCCCGCTACGTTAACGCGCACCGCGTAAATGCCATGCTTGAGACCGCATGAGGGGCTGAGCTTCAGATTGGCCGTCGGAAAACCCAGCTCGCGACCGCGCTTTTCACCGTGGATCACCTCGCCGGAGACGAACCAGGGCGCGCCCAGCAACTCGGCCGCCTCGACGACCCTTCCTGCCGCAAGCGCTGAACGCACCGAACCGGATGACACCGGCCGGCCTTCGTCTTCCAACGGCGGCACGACATCGACTGCAAAACCCAGCCGTGCGCCCTGCTCTGCCAGAAAACTCGGAGACCCAACGCGGTTCTTGCCGAAATGAAAATCGAAGCCGATCGCCGCACCGCCGATGCCGAGCGCGCCGCTGAGAATCTTGACGATGAAATCCTCGGCAGAGGTGGCAGCCAGCGCCGCGTCGAAACGCATGACGACAGCGCCATCGAGCCCCGTCGCCCTCAGCAGGCGCAACTTGTTGCGTTCGTCGCTGAGTTCGAACAGGGAATCCTGAGGCCGTAGGAAAAGTCTCGGATGGGGCGTGAACGTCAGCGCCGCCGCCTTGCGGCCAAGCGCGCGGGCACGCGTCAGGGCCGCGCCAATGACGGCACGATGACCTCGATGAACACCGTCGAAATTGCCGACCGCCACCACCGCGCCGGCCAGCGGGCCGCTGTCGACGCCTTGCGCGCCGCCGCGCGCGACGTGGAACTGTTTCGTGGGTAGAGGCCCGCTCATCGCTCGTCCGTGTGATTATCTCGTAGGCAGAAAGCAGAAATACGTGCATGCCGTCATTGGGCGGTTTTCAAGCGCCGCTACGGTTAGCGCGCGGTTAACAAACCTTCAAATTAACCCCTTATTCAAGGCCCATTGCTATCAATCGCCATCTTTACGGGGGGAGAGCCCTGTCGGGCGGATGCGCGATGGCTGTCGATCTGACCAAGCCAGTTCTCGTTGTAGACGACTACAACACGATGATTCGGGTCATGCACAACCTGCTCAAGCAACTCGGCTTTGAGCAGGTCGACGATGCCAGCGACGGATCGGCCGCGCTCGCCAAATTGCGCGAGCGCGACTACGGCCTGGTCATTTCCGACTGGAACATGGAGCCGATGACTGGCTTCGCGCTGTTGCAGGAAATGCGCTCCGATCCTTCGCTCGCTGAAATTCCCTTCATCATGGTCACGGCGGAATCGAAAACCGAGAACGTGATCGCCGCGAAGCGCGCCGGCGTGTCGAATTACATCGTGAAGCCATTCAACGCGCAGACGCTGAAGACCAAGATCGACGCGGTGTTTGGCGAAGAACAGATTCCCGCTCCCGCGGCCTGAGCACTACCACCTCAATTCCCGGATAACTGCCTTCGGCATGCCGCCGCCGGCGGCAAACGTCGCCGACAATGCGGCGTGGTCGAGCTCCTCGCGGCTGCCGAGTTCCTCGGCGTGAATTCCTGACGTCACGAAAAGGAAGTCGAGGCCCATCGCGTGCGCGCCCTTGAGGTCCGTGCGCACCGAGTCACCAACGGCGAGGACACGACCCGGCGCGATCTCGCGGCTCGCGGCGGTCTCTGCCCTTGCGAGCGCCATCTCATAGATCGGTGGATAGGGCTTCCCGGCGTAGAGCACCTCTCCACCCATGCTCGCATAGAGGTCCGCGATCGAGCCGGCGCAATAGACCAAGGTCGAACCGCGCTCGACGACGACATCCGGATTGCCGCAAACCATAAACAGCTTGCGAGCAAGCAAGAATTCGAGCAGCGGGCGATAATCGTCCGGTGTTTCGCTCTCATCGTCTTTCAGACCCGAGCAGACCACGTAGTCGGCGGTTTCCGGCGGGGCGAAGTCAATGTCGAGTCCGGCGAATATCGAGCGGTCGCGTTCGGGGCCGAGATGATAGAGCGATTGGCCGTGGCGCTTTTTGATCACGCTGCGAGTCACGTCGCCTGATGAAACGATGGCATCATAAGTCTCGCGCGGGACATCTAGGCGATCGAGCTGTCGGGCCACGCTTTCGCTGGGTCGCGGCGCATTGGTGATGAGAACGACGACACGGCCGCCCGCGCGGAAATGCGACAGTGCATCGCAGGCATGCGGATAGGATGTGATGCCGTTGTGTATCACGCCCCACACGTCCGAAAGTACGACGTCATAGTCGGACGCGATCGTGGAAAATTCGGTGATCAAGGGGGGCAAAGAAATCATAAAACTCATCAACAAAGAAAGAAAACGTCAGCCCGCCCCCAGCAAAGCGCCCGGACTTTCGCTCGCGCCTGTTTTCAGGGCATCGACGTTGCCCTGAAGTGCCTCCGCACGTACTGGGCGCGGCGGCGAGAACAGGAATCCTTGTCCAAAACGAACATCGTAGTCGAGCAAATCGACGACCGTCGTCTCCATTTCAATTCGCTCGGCGATCAGGTCGATGCCAGAACGCGCAAGCAGGTCAGAGAGGTCCTCGGGATCGATGTGGCTTTGATTGGAGCCGGTCTTGTTGAGCAGCAGCCTGGCCGGAACCTTGAGGAAACGGAACGAGCGGTTAGCGAGTTCATTGGGCTCCATGTGCAGATCGGTGACGTGATCCATGGAAAAGCGAAAGCCACGTTCGGCGAGCGCCGCCAGACTCTCGTCCTCGATGGGACCGAAGTTGCGATAGGCCTCCTGCGGGAATTCGAACATCAGTGAAGACGCAAGCGCCCGATTTGCATCCATGAAATCGAGGAACTGACGGAACATCAGCGCGTCCGTGAGCGATGCAGCACTGACGTTGCAGAAAAGGCCGACATCACGGCTCTTCAGAAGCAACCGGCGAGTGACCTGCACGCAGCGGAAAATTGCCAGATTGTCGATCTTCGGCATCAGTCCGATACTCTCGGCGATGTCGATGAAATCGCCGGCGGGAACGATATCGCCATCTTCGGTACGTAACCGTGACACCGCCTCGTAGTAACGAACCTTGCGCTGCGGCAAAGTAACGATCGGTTGCAGATAAAGGTCGATGCGGTTCGCATCGACCGCCTTCGAGATCACGTCTGCAATTCTGTCGCGCGAGAGCCTGCGAAATCGCTCGCCGCCGGGAAGTGCGGCGTTTTCGCTGACGGCGAGCGAGCCTTCGGCGGTCGCAGGCTGGGGCTTCGCGGCGCTGACCATAGGCCGGACCGCCAAGGTTTCCTGCTTCTGCAACGTCGCCGCGTGTGAGGCAACGGTCTGGGCAATCTGCTTTACCAATGCGCCGAGCTCGCCGATTTCCGTCGCCAAGGGATCGTTCGCAGCGCGCGCCCGTTGAGTCGGTGACGCGATCTTGGCTTCCGCCGCGTTGAGACGTCGGGAAATTTCCGCGACCTGGCGGGCGAGATCGGCCGTGCCGCGCGACAGGTCAGCGATCTGGTCGCCGAGGTCGGCACGGTCACGCAAACGATTGCTGACAGAATTGAACAGCGCCATTCCCGTCAGTGCCGCCAGCGCCACAATGGTGGACGTGCTGGCATCGACACCGAAGCCGAGATAAAGCACCGCCCCCGCCGAGGCGGCGATAATCACTACACAGGCGGCGATGAAGATAGCGCTGATACGACGCATGCGGGTTTATCCTGGGCCGACTGGCTGGGCCAATGCAATGCCATCAAGGGCGAGTGAATCGCTTAGCCGGATACCAATGTTCACGAGGGCGCGGCTTCGTGCAACTCGAAGTCTGTTATGGTACCGCGAAACCGCCGCCTTATTCGCAGGAAGTTGAAGCCATTGTGGACCGCTAAGCCGACGCCGGCGTCCCGTCGTCATTCCGTGCTGACCCGGATCCTCGAAGCCCCGGAGCGGGCGTTGGCCGCTATTTTGTGCGTTCACGCCTTGGTGTGGACGGCTCTCCCGACCCTGCTCTATGCAAATTTGCCCCTCGATCTGATCGAAGCACTGACCTACGGACAGGAATGGCAACTCGGCTACGACAAGCTGCCACCGCTGCCCTGGTGGCTCGTGGAAATCGCCCATCGCCTGATCGGTCACGATTTTGCTTATTACCTGCTGGCGCAAATTGTGGTCGCGGCGGCGCTTTGGCTGATCTGGGTGACGGCGCGACCGCTGGTCGGCCCGCTCGGTGCGCTGGTGGCGGTGCTGATCGTCGATGGTCTGCACTATCTTAACTACACATCGGCCAAGTTCAACCACGACGTGGTTCAGTTGCCGTTCTGGGCGCTGGCCGGATTTGCCTTTCATCGCGCATTGCGTGGCGGCTGGATCGGGCACTGGCTGTTGCTTGGTCTCGCAATCGGAATGTCGCTGTGGTCGAAATACTTCGTGGTGGTGCTCGCCGCACCGCTCGCACTGTTCATCCTCTACGACCGCACGGCACGCAAAGTCCTGGCGACGCCGGGGCCCTACATCGCGGTCGCGGTCGCACTCGTAACGATGGCGCCGCATATCGTCTGGCTGGTGCAGAATGATTTTCTACCGTTCACCTACGCCGAACACCGTGCGCTGCCCTCGCGCGGGCTCATCGATCACATCTGGCATCCATTGCAATTCGGAATCGGTCAGGCGTTCTTCCTACTGCCGTCTCTGCTGATTGCGTTGCCGCTGTTTTTCCCGCGCCGACGTCCCAACGAGCTTGCGCTCGGCGCCGACGCTTTCGACCGCCGCATTGTCGACTGGCTTGCATTCGGGCCGTTTGCGACGGTCATCGCCATGTCTGCGATCAGCGGTCGTGGCACGGTTGCAATGTGGGGCTACCCGCTGTGGCTCTTCCTCGGACTATGGATCGTGATGTCCGCGCGGCGCACGCTGGATGAGTCCCGTCTTGCACGCGTATTTATGATCTGGGCTCTGGTATTCGGGGGACTGGCACTCGCATTCGTCGGCAACTACGGCGTCTCGCCGAACTACGATCATCGCTATCGGGCGGTGTTTTTCCCCGGCAACGATCTAGGGCGCGAACTGTCGCAACGGTACTATGCGGCGACGGGGCGGCCGATCAGTTACGTGATCGGCAGCATGTGGGATGGCGGCAACGTCGCTCACTATGCACCTGAACATCCACGCGTGCTGATTGACGGCAAGCCAGACCGCACTCCCTGGATCGATCTTGCCGACCTCAGAAACAAAGGCGCGGTTGTTGTGTGGACGGCCGGCGACCTGAACGCTGTGCCGCCGGACCTGCGATCAATTGCTGCGGACGCTGCGGTGCAGCCGCCATTCTTGCTGCGTTACCTGCGGGGGGATTCGAACCTCAATGTCGGCTGGGCGATCCTCTACCCAAGGCCGTCATATGCCCTAAGCGATCCTAGGCCACCGCCTTGATGATACGGGCCAGTTTGTCGAAAATTTCGCCGATCTGGCTTTCGCTGATAATCAGCGGCGGACTGAGTGCGAGCGTATCGCCGACCGCACGGAACATGAAATCATGTTCGAAGAAGCCTGCTTCTAGCGCTTCCATCCCGCGCTTGCCGACGGCATCTGGCCTGCTGGCGAGGTCAATGCCAACGGTCAGCCCCACCGTCCGGATATCGAGAACGTTCGGCAAGCCTTTGAGGCCCATGGCCGCCTCCGCCCACGCGCCTTCAAGCTTGCGCGAGCGCTCGAACAAGCGCTCTTCCCGGTAAAGGTCCAGCGTCGCAAGACCGGCCGCGCAAGCCAGGGGATGCGCCGAATATGTGTAGCCATGAAACAGTTCGACGACGTGCTCGGGCCCCTTCATGAAAGCATCGTAAATGCCCTTGCGCACGATCACGCCGCCCATCGGCACTGCGCCCGAAGTGACACCTTTGGCGAAAGTGATCATGTCGGGAACGACGCTATAGCGTTCGGCTGCGAATGGATATCCAAGCCGGCCATACCCAGTGATGACTTCGTCGAAGATCAGCAGAATTCCGTGCTTGTCGCAGATTGCACGCAGCCGCTCGAGATATCCCTTCGGCGGCGGCAATACGCCCGTGGATGCTGCGACCGGCTCGACAATCACGGCGGCAATAGTTGATGCGTCATGCAGTCCGACAAGACGATCGAGATCGTCGGCAAGATGCGCGCCCCATTCCGGTTCACCGATACTGAAGGCCTGCTTCTCACGATTGTAAGTCGTTATCAGATGGTCGACGCCGGCGAACAGCGCGCCGAATTGCTTGCGATTGTTGACGATGCCGCCAACGGCAATGCCACCGAAGCCTACCCCATGGTAACCGCGCTCGCGACCGATCAGTCGCACGCGCGAGGCGTTGCCGCGTACGTTGTGATAGGCGAGCGCAATCTTGAGCGCGGTGTCGACTGCCTCGGATCCGGAGTTGCAGAAAAATACGTGATCAAGATCCGCCGGGGCGAGCGCGGCTATCCGGCTCGCGAGTTCGAACGCCTTGGGATGGCTGAACTGGAACGCCGGTGCATAGTCCAGCGTGGCCGCTTCGCGCTGGATGGCTTCGACGATCGGCTCGCGATTGTGGCCGGCATTCGTGCACCAAAGACCAGCGGCGCCGTCGAGAAGCCTGCGTCCATTGCTGGCGATGTAATGCATGTCCTTGGCGCCGACGATTATCTTTGGCCGCTTCTTGAAGGCGCGGTTGGCGGTGAAGGGCATCCAATAGGGTTCGAGATCGTTGGGAATGGCGATTTTTGCTTGTGCCTGGCCTGTTGCCATGACTGCTTACCCTTTGGGCTGTCGCGCCGGGGGTCTTGTGCTGCGCCTTCGCAACATAAAGAGGTGGATGGCAGGGACAAGCCCGCCGGCGGCAGGTTCCAACGTTGCCGTAATACCGCCGTCTGATATGTAGACCCGCAAATGACCGATAAGCCCAGCAAGCCCCAGAAGCTCAAAGCGCGCCTGCCGCGCGGCCTCGCCGATCGCGGGCCGGCGGAGATCGCCGCTACCCGTCAAATGGTCGAAGCAATTCGCGTTGTGTTCGAGCGATACGGCTTTGAGCCGGTGGAGACGCCGGCCATCGAATATACCGACGCCCTCGGCAAGTTCCTCCCCGATCAGGACCGACCCAACGAAGGCGTGTTCTCGTTCCAAGACGATGACGAGCAGTGGCTCTCGTTGCGCTATGACCTTACGGCGCCGCTGGCACGCTATGTGGCCGAGAATTTCCAGAATCTGGCATTGCCATACCGCTCGTATCGTTTCGGCTGGGTGTTCCGCAACGAAAAGCCGGGTCCGGGACGCTTCCGGCAGTTCATGCAGTTTGATGCGGATACTGTCGGCGCCGCGTCGATGGCAGCCGACGCTGAGATGTGCATGCTCGCCGCTGACACAATGGAGGCTCTCGGGATTCCGCGCGGCAGCTACGTCGTGAAGGTGAACAACCGCAAGGTTCTCGATGGTGCGATGGATCGCGTTCACATTCCGGTGGAAAAGAGACTCACGACGATGCGCGCGATCGACAAGCTCGATCGGCTCGGGATCGAAGGCGTCAAAATGCTGCTTGGCAAGGGACGCAAGGACGAAAGCGGCGACTTTACAAAAGGCGCGGAGCTTTCGGACTCGCAGATCGCAGGCATCGTCACGGCAATCACCGGAACGTCCGGCGAAACTGGCAGGACAGGAACTCCTGGCGAAGAAGAACTTTCGGAGATTGCCAAGCTTGTGCGCGCGGCCGGATACGACGATCGGGTTCGCATCGACAAAACGGTCGTACGCGGCCTCGAGTACTACACGGGTCCCGTCTACGAGGTTGAGCTGACCTTCGAAATCAAGGACGAGAAAGGCCGCCCCGTGCGCTTCGGCTCCGTCGGCGGCGGTGGGCGTTACGACGGGCTTGTGTCACGCTTCCGTGGCGAGCCGGTGCCCGCAACCGGATTTTCCATCGGCGTTTCGCGCCTCCAGGCCGCACTCACCCATCTCGGCAAAATCAGCGAAAAGCCGGCGTTGGGCCCCGTGGTCGTCACCATTTTCGACAGGGATCGCGTTGCCGACTATCAACGCATGGCGTCTTCGCTGCGCGCGGCGAATATTCGTACAGAGCTTTATCTCGGCAATCCGAAAAACAATCTCGGCACTCAACTTAAGTACGCGGACAAGCGTGGTGCACCTTGCGCCATCATCCAGGGCGGCGACGAGAAGGCACGCGACGAAGTCCAGATTAAGGATCTCATTCTGGGTGCAACTTTGACCGATACCAAGGACCGCGAAGACTATTTGAAGAAGCAGGCTGAGGCGCAATTTGCAGTCAAGGAAGCGGCTTTGGTCGAGGCCGTGCGCGCACTCCTGGCGCGGCACAAATTGATTTAATGCGCACGAAATTGGCGCGTCCCTTGCATCCGGATGGATGGCTTTGAGGACGGTGAAACAATGCGAATTCTGACCGTACGCCACGCGACGACCTATCGTTACGCGCGGCCAGTGACCTTTGGGCAACATCGGCTGATGTTGCGCCCGCGCGACTCCCATGACCTGCGATTGGTGGCTGCGGAACTCACTCTGTCGCCGCCCGGCAATCTTCGCTGGATGCACGACGTATTCGGCAACTCTGTTGCGCTCGTTGATTTCAACGCCAGTGCCAGCATGCTCAGCATCACGAGTACGCTCAGAATCGAACGATACGGACTCGAGGGCTTGCAATTCCCGATTGCGCCTGAAGCTGAATTCTATCCCTTCATCTATTCGAGCAGTGACCGCGTCGATCTGGGCCGACTGCTCGAACAGCACTATCCCGACCCGAACGGCGTTCTGGGGCGCTGGGCGGACAGTTTCGTCACGTCGCGACCGATGCGGACGCTCGACCTCCTCACCAACATGAACGCGGCACTGAAGCCGGACATTATTTACGCCGAACGCCACGAACCAGGAACGCAATCGCCCGCGCAAACATTGGAGACGAAGACGGGCGCGTGCCGCGATTTCGCGATGGTGTTCATCGAAGCCGCGCGTTATCTCGGATTCGGCGCGCGCTTCGTCAGCGGCTATCTGTACGATCCTGCACTCGATCGCGGTGACGCCACGCAAGCGGTTGCGGCGACCCACGCATGGGCCGAAGTCTATCTACCGGGCGCTGGCTGGATCGAATACGATCCGACCGATGTGCTCATCGCCGGCGAGAATCTGATCCGCGTCGCAGTGACGCGCGACCCATCTCAGGCAATTCCGATCTCGGGAAGCTATATCGGCAGCGCGACAGATTTTCTCGGCATGTCGGTCGAAGTCACGGTCACCGCGCAGAATTAGGGACTACACCGTGACGACGTTGCCCTCGACCCGATAGCCGTCATCCGCATCAAGATTGTAACCCAGCAATTGTTGGACGGCATCGAAGCTGTCGACGACCTTTTCGTCGCGGAACTGAATGAACTGAGCGATGCGATAGCTGATCGCCTGACCGCTCGCGCGCTTGGTCGCCGTGAGCCGGCCAAGAACTGCGGCGCGATCCCCGTCCACCAGCATGGTCTTTGCGTGACGACGGGACAGTAAAGTCGGGCTGTCGTGTCCCAGCAGCTTCATGACGAGGCCTTTGCCGATGCGCTGGCCGCAGAAGGGCAGAATGTCGAACAGGTCCGCTGATGGTCCACACCACATCGTCGTCGAGAAAGTTGGCGAGGGCCGCCGTGTCGCGAACCGACAGGATGGTAAAACGCCTACTGGGCTCATTGGACCCCTTGTTCCGACCAGTGAATGCCGGTTGTATTGTGATTCCCTTACCCGCTTACGGTGAGGAGGCGAGGTGGTCGCCCGAACAGTGGGTTCCGCGAGGCCGGGGAAATTTGTTAACGACGATTTGACGGTGGCACCCGTTAAGGTCTGCGCACAAACGTCGTCGAATCCTTAAGACCAGCGTGCTAAAGGCCGGCCCGCGAATGCCGGACGAAAAGCTGTACTGAGACACCATGGACGCGAGCGTAACGACACAGAAGCAGGGACCCGACGCACGGGCGGAGACGCTGGTCTCCTCCTACGAGCGTGCCGGCTATGTCCGTGTTGCGCCTGCAATGCTGCAACCGGCAGAACCGTTCCTCGACCTGTCCGGGGAGGATATTCGCCGGCGCATGTATCTGACGACGGCGCCGGATGGCGACGAGTTCTGTCTGCGTCCCGACCTGACGATTCCCGTGTCGCGGGACTATCTCGCCTCGCGCGCTGCTGGGAAACCGGCCAGCTTCTGCTATCTCGGTCCTGTCTTTCGTCATCGTACCGACGGACCCGCCGAATTTCTGCAAGCGGGCATCGAGTCGTTCGGGCGCTCCGATAAGGCGGCTGCCGACGCCGAGATGCTTTCGCTCGGCCTCGAGGCGACCGCGCACTATGGCGTCGCTTCGCCCGACATCCGGATTGGCGATGTCGCGTTGTTCGCGGGTCTCGTTGCCGGGCTCGATCTTCCACCGGCGTGGAAGCGGCGCCTCATCAAGGATTTCAATCGCAAGTCCAATCTGGCGCAGGACCTCGATCGCCTTGTTCTGGGTGGAAACAATGCACGGCCCGAGCACCAGGGCGTGCTGGCCGCACTCGCCGGCTCCGATCCGAAAGGTGCCCACGCGCTGATAACCGACCTGTTGTCGATCGCCGGCATCAATGCTGTTGGCGGCCGCTCGGTCGGAGAAATCGCCGGACGCTTCCTCGAACAATCCGCACTCGGCGCCAGCGCCCGGCTGCCACGCGATGTGCGAGACCTCATCGAGCGGTTTCTCGCGATCCAGGACAATCCCGACGGCGCCGCCACCGCGCTGCGCGCGTTGGCTAAGGATGCCAATATGATGCAGGTGCTTGCACCTGCGCTCGACCAGTTCGAGAGCCGCACAGGATTTCTGGAGGCGCGTGGTATCGACGTCAAACGCGTGCGCTTCTCGACAGCGCTCGGCCGCGGATTCGACTACTACACTGGTCTTGTCTTTGAACTTACCGATCCCAAGCGCACCGGCGATCCCCTTGTTGCGGGTGGTCGCTATGATGATCTGCTCACACGGCTTGGTGCTTCCGATCCCATTCCTGCGGTCGGCTTCGCGGTCTGGATAGAAAGACTGGCGATTTACGGAGGCGCGTCGTGAACGGCCCATTGGTCGTCGCCGTTCCGGCCAAGGGCCGCCTTCAGGAGAATGCAGAGGCCTTCTTCCTGCGGGCGGGGTTGCCTCTCATCAAGCCGCGTGGGGCGCGCGATTATCGGGGCGCTGTCACTGGGCTCGATGATGTCGAGGTCGCCTACCTGTCGGCTTCCGAAATCACCACTCAGCTCGCGGCGGGGGCTGTCCATCTCGGGGTCACAGGCGAAGATCTCGTGCGTGAGATGATTCTGGACGCCGACAAGCGTGTCGTGCTCATCGCAGGACTCGGCTTCGGCTTTGCCAACGTCGTTGTCGCAGTGCCGCAGGCCTGGATCGATGTACGTACGATGGCAGATGTGGACGACGTCGCCACTGCCTTCCGCCATCACCATGACCGCAGGATGCGGGTGGCGACCAAGTACATCAATCTCACGCGCGATTTCTTCTCATCGCACGGTGTCATCGACTATCGTGTTGTGGAAAGCTCGGGCGCGACCGAAGGAGCGCCCGCGGCTGGCACGGCCGAAATGATCGTCGACATTACAACAAGCGGCGCAACCCTTGCCGCGAACGGCCTGAAAGTCGTGGAAGACGGCACCATCCTGCGTTCACAGGCCAATTTGGTAGCGGCGCGAAACGCCGTCTGGGGCAAGACCGAACGCGATCTTGCCCGCGTGATCCTCGATCGGGTAGCGGCACAGGCGCGCGCGCGGGCATTTCGTGAGGTGCGCGCACGGTTTGCGGCCGGCACCGACATGCTGGTCGAAAACGCCCGGCGGAAATTTGCGATCGAAGCGCCATTCGGCGCGCCGTCTTCGTCAGGCATCTTAATCCTGCACTGTCCGCCGGATCAGGTTTACGCGCTGACAAATTATTTGCGCGAGAACGGCGCAGAAGCTGTGGCCGTAGCCGATCTCGACTACGTATTTTCGCGCGCCAATCCCCTTTACACGAAGCTCGAGTCCGGTCTTTAGAGCGACGCGAAATCGATCGGTTTGTGCCGATCGAGCGTGCGCCTCGCTGGCGGCAACGGGTATTTCAAGCCGCTGGCGCAGTTGAAAAGCATCACTTGATCGGTGCGTTTCGCGCGCCCGTCAGCGAGGCTTTGCTTATAAGCAGCGTAAGTTGCCGCACCTTCCGGGCAGAGAAGAAAACCTTCTTCGCGCGCCATCTCGTCGAGCGCAGCGCTGATCGCTGCGTCCGGCACGGCGATTGCGAAACCCCCGCTTTCCCTCACGGCACGTAATATCAGAAAGTCGCCAATAGCCTGCGGAACGCGAATTCCGGAAGCAATCGTGTGCGCGTTTTCCCAACGCGGCGCGTGTTCCACGCCAGCTTCGAATGCCTTCACCATAGGCGCGCAGCCGGCTGCTTGGACGGCGATCATGCGCGGGCGTTTCTTCCCGATGAAACCGATCGCCTCCAGTTCGGCGAACGCCTTCCACATGCCGATCATTCCAGTGCCACCACCGGTCGGGTAGAAAATCGCATCCGGCACCTGCCAGCCGAGCTGTTCGGCAAGTTCGAGGCCCATGGTCTTCTTGCCTTCGATACGGTACGGCTCCTTCAGGGTCGACGTGTCGAACCAGCCGACTTTTGCTTTCCCTTCGCCGACGATCTTGCCGCAGTCGTCGATCAGTCCGTTGACGCGATACACGGTCGCGCCTTGCAGCGCGATCTCGCTCACATTCACTTCGGGCGTATCCTCAGGGCAGAAGATCGTCGTCCTGATGCCCGCGCGCGACGCGTAGGCGGCAAGCGCCGCGCCTGCATTACCGTTTGTCGGCATGGCCATATGTTTTATGCCGAGCGCCTTGGCCATTGAGACCGCCATGACCAGACCCCGCGCCTTGAATGACCCCGTCGGCAGGCGTCCTTCGTCCTTGACCAGGATTTCGCCGCCGCCAAGTTTTTTCGAAAGGCGCGGCATCGCGACAATCGGCGTCATCGTTTCGCCCAGGCTCACGATGTTTTCTGTTTTGCGAACGGGCAACAATTCTCGATAACGCCAAAGGTCAGGCGCCCGCTTTGCCAGCGTCTCTTTGCTTAGCGCCTTGCGGACGCCTTCGAGATCGTAACGCACGAGCAACGGCTTGCCGACGCGTGACAGGTTGTGCACCTGGTCGGCCTCGTGGCGTTCGTCGGTCATCGCGCATTCGAGATGAGTGACGAAACTGGGAAGATCGGCTGTCAGGTTGTCATTGTGCTGCATGTATGGACTCGTCGGTGTCGTGCATTATCGCCCGGCGTTTTGGCGCGGTGGACGTTCGCGGAACACGACAAAGTGCGAAAGTGAGAAATTCACCACGAAGCTGACCAGGATCGATGCCAGCTTCGCCATCAGGACCGGAATGAAATAGGACAACGCGAGCAAGGTTGCCGTGCTCGTGACCATTCCGGCAACCCCCGAAGCGGCGAAACTCGCGTAGTCGCGCCACCGCAGAATGCGGCCAGATTCCGGACCGAACGTGATGATGGAATTCATCGCGTAGGAGAACGTCACGGCGATAAGCCAGGCCACCACATTGGCAAGGACCAGGGGCCACTGTAGGAAATTGGCGGCCATCCAAAAGACGCTGAAATCCACGGCAGTATTGAGTACTCCGATCAGCGCGAAACTGGTCGCCTTGAGCGCAATGGCCCGCTCATGCCATGCCACCACAAGACGATCGAGGATGTTTTGGACCGGCGCCGGGATCATCGTCCGCTTTCGATTAGCACGGCAAACCATGTCCCGGTAGGCCGGGACGCGACACGGGCATTCCGGTGCGGTATAGATCGCCGATAAGGGGCGATAGGTTCACCAAGGATGGCCGCTAAATCGACCAAATCGGGCTCGCGCACGCGAGCATCTTCGTTGACGCCGACGTTGACGATCGTCGTGCCGCTATTCAACGAGGCCAAAGGCCTGCCGGCGCTGCATGAACGCATCGCCGAGGTCGCGCGCTATCAGCAAACAAGACGTGGGCTCAATGTTGAAGTCGTGTATGTCGACGACGGAAGCAGCGACGACACCGGTGACGTCGCTAGATCCCTGCCCGCGATCCCGCTCGACATCCAGGTTGTTACGCTGTCGCGAAATTTCGGCAAGGAAGCCGCACTCCTTGCGGGCCTCGATCACGCTCCGACCGGCGCGGTGCTGTTCATGGACGGCGATGGGCAACATCCGCCCGATCTGATCGACACGTTGGTTACCCGCTGGCTCGATGACGGCTACGATGTTGTCTACACGGCAAAGGCTCATCGCGAGAATGAGCCTTGGCTGCGACGGGCCGGCGTTCACTCGTTTTATGCCCTGCTCAATTGGGGAGCTCGCCACAAAATTCCCGAAGACGCCGGCGACTTCCGACTCTTGTCGCCGCGCGCCGCAGACGCGCTTCGGCAGATGCCGGAACGCAACCGGTTCTTCAAGGGACTTTCAAGCTGGATCGGGTTTCGTCAGTCGCGAGTCGACTATGAGCCTGCGACTCGCACGCATGGCAATACCACCTGGAATATGTGGACGCTGCTCGGCTTGTCGATCGAGGGGCTCACGTCGTTCTCCGTGGCCCCGCTGCGCGTCGCCAGCCTGCTCGGCCTCGCGCTCGCGGCGACGGCGCTCTTTTTCGGTAGCTGGATCGTGCTGGAAACTCTGCTCTACGGCAAAGACGTGCCCGGTTATCCGTCGCTGGTGGTTAGCGTCATGGTCATCGGCGGGGTGCAACTTATCCTCATTGGCGTGCTCGGCGAGTACATCGGCAAGCTGTTGTCCGAGATCAAAGGTCGGCCGGTGTATTTCGTTGCCGACCATACCGTGAAGCGCGCGAGTGAATCGGAGAAAGCACGACCGATAGCCTCGCGCGCAGCCGAGTAAGATGAAGCGTCATGCGCCACATCTGGTTGTGCGCAGATGATTATGGAATTTCACCAGGCGTGAACGCGGCCATCCGCGAACTGATCGTGCGTGAACGTATCAATGCCACCTCGATCATGGTGACGTCGCCGTATTTCAACAACGAAGAAGCAGCCGCGCTTGATACGCTCAATTCAGGCGAAACGCGCGCGGCCCTCGGCTTGCACGTTACACTGACCTCACCTTTCCGCCCAATGAGCACAGATTTTTCCCCCTCGCGCAAAGGGCACTTTCTGTCACTCAACGACGTCCTGCGGGGGGCCGTTGCACGTCGCCTCCAGTCGGAAATGTTCATTACTGAAATCGCGACCCAACTCCGCGCCTTTATCGATGTGTTCGGCCGACCTCCGGATTTCGTCGACGGTCACCAACACGTTCATCTGTTTCCTCAGATACGCGACGCTTTTCTCAGGGTCGTCGCACAAGGGGCGCCCCATTCCTGGGTGCGACAATGCGCCCGCGCAAAGTCTGGCCGACGTCTGCAGGACCGCAAGGCGCTGACTCTGGACATTTTGAGTTTCGGGTTCCGCCGGAAAGCCAAAAGATTGGGCATTAAATTCAATACGGGCTTTGCCGGAGCCTACAGCTTCAATTCCCGGGCGAATTACGCAAAGATTTTCCCACGGTTCCTGACGGGTTTACCAGATGGTGGTCTCGTCATGTGTCATCCGGGCTTCGTCGACGATGCGTTAAAAAGCCTCGATTCGTTGACGATGCTGCGCCAGGACGAATTTTCCTTCTTCAGTTCCGACGCCTTTCCGAGGCTTTTGGCTGAACACGGTGTCGTCCTTGCCAACCCTACTGGCGAAAGCCACGGCACTGCCTAGATAACAGCGCCGATGGTTACGGGAGGACGCCATGACCCCACAGGAACGCCAGCTGGTTGATGAGCTTTTCGACCGGCTCGCCCGGCTAGAAAATGCGCCACGCGACGCGGGAGCCGAGCGAGCAATCTCCGACGGATTGGCGCGCGCCCCGCACGCGATCTATCCGCTCGTGCAGACAGTGCTCGTGCAGGATGAGGCACTCAAACGTGCGGATGCGCGAATCCGCGAACTCACCGGCGAAGACCCCGCCGAGACAGCGCCTGGTGGTTTTCTCGACAGCATGCGTCAGGTCCTGACGGGACGCGCGGGCGGGACATCGGTCCCGAGCGTCCGCCCAGGCGCATCGGCCGGCCCCGATCCGCGCTGGAACGCTGGCGGCGCTCCGGCTCAGCCTGGGTCTGCCCAGCCCGCACCATCGTCAGGCGGTTCTTTTCTTGGCACCGCAGCGGCATCGGCCGCAGGCGTGATCGGCGGCGCGCTGCTTCTGAATTCCATTAGTTCGATGTTCGGAACCCACGGATCACGTGCATTCGCAGCTGACCCCTCGTCATCAGGCTCGCCCTGGGACAAGAGCAGTGCAGCCGGAAGCGACCTTGCTCGCGATGCGGGTCTGAACGACATCGGTGGTGACACGCGCGGCGATGCACGCTCCGCCTCGCTGTTCGACGAAGATAGTGCTTCGCAGTCGGTCGATCTCGACGACGACCTCGATTCAGACGGCGATTTCGGCGGCGACTTTGGTGACGACAGCGCCTGATCGGCTACATCACCGCGACTTTGGTGCCGACCTTCACGCGCTCATAAAGGTCAATGACGTCCGCAGCGGCTGCGCCATCGCACAGCCGGTTTAGGGCATCGAAGCCCCCGCCCTCGACGGGACTTATCAATGGTCCGCGGCTCGACGGAGCGTCGTACCATGCGAGCCAAATCGATATCGATGCGCTGTTTGCCTAGCCCGGGCGGCGGATCGCGATAAAACAGACCAGCGCAATCGACGCAAACCCGGCAGCGAGGGCTAGCGCAGCCGGATCGGACGCACGCTCGACCACAAATGCCATTACCAAAGGCGCGGCCGACTGCATCAGCAGAAAGGGCGCTGCAAGGCGACCCATCAGCCGCCCATAGCCGGACGCGCCAAATAGCGCCAACGGGACGGCGCCGCGGGTAATCGTCACGAGACCGTTGGCGCCGCCGAACATGAGTGCAAATGCTGCCGCCGTACCCGCCGAAACGCCCAAAAGCGCAAGCATGACGAAAGCACACAGCAGCGTACTGAGAGCAAAACGCACCACCCACAGCGGATGCAGATCGCGCCCGAAGGTGAATTCAATCAGTCGGGCGCCAACTTGCGCAGGCCCAAACAAGGCACCAATCCAGACAACTGTCCCTGCATCGATGCCTGACCGAGCAAATATCGCAAGCAAGTGCGCCGAAAGCCCGGAAGGAACGAAGGCGTATGATGCGAACGCCGCTGCGACCAACAGGAACGGCAGACCGTGTGGTGGCAGTATCTTTGCTGGCTCCACACTGTGTTTTTGAGCCGGCGAATCTTCTTCGAAGCGAGTGCGCGGCAAACCGAAGGCGTGAAGAGGCGCTGCGATGCAGGCCATGAGCGCCGCGTAGACAAGATAAGTGTCGCTCCAGCCGACGCGTTCGATCAGAAGATGGGTCACCGGCCAGCTCACGGTTGATGCGAAACCACCCGCGAGCGTCAGTGCCGTGATCGGCCGGCGGGCGCCCACGCCGAATATGCGGCCAAGTGTAGCAAAGGCGGAATCGTAGAGATTTGCCGCCATGGCGACACCGAGCACCATCCAGACGGCGTAGTAGGCAATCGGGCTGCTGGCGCGCGCGATCAAGAAAAGACCAAGCGCCGCGATCAACGAGCCGATGGTCATGACGACGTGACCGCCGAAGCGATCGATCAAATGCCCGACGTAAGGCGCGACGAGCCCGGCGATCAGAAGCCCCACCGAAAATCCGCCCATGGCGAAGGAGATGGACCATCCGCGATCGGCGGCGATCAGCGGAACGATCAAGACCGGCGTGTAGAAGATCGTGCCCCAGGACAAGATCTGCGTGACGCCGAGCACCGGCACCCCGCGCCACGGGCCGTCGATAAAGTCACGCGCAGAAATCATGGCGCAGCCGTTGCAGACGACGTAGCCGATACGTCTAGCACGTGAGCACCGTCGCGCTCACAGCTGCTGTGGATGGTGCGCAACTATTGCGGCTTTGGCGCCGTTTTGGGCTTGGGTTTTGCGGCGGTGCGCGGCGCGCCTTCGGTGCCGCAACGGACATACACCATCGTGCCGTAACGACCCTGCACTTCCGAATCCATCCAGCGCAGAATCATTATGCGGCCGTCGAAAAGAACGACTTCACGGTCCTGCGGTCCGCCAACTCCACTGTCTGCCGGTCCGATATAGGTCTTGCCGCCGGGACCGCCCCTCAGACGCAGTTCTGTCGGCGTCGCCTGATCCGCCAAGTGCATCATGACACCGCCGCTGGGCCCGAGCGTGATGACGTAAGGCTGGTTGCACTGACCTCTCGCCGCCGCCTCCGTGCGCGCGCGGTCTTCCTCCTTGTGATAGGCGGCAAGTCCCCAGCGGCCGACAATGTCCTGCGGCGGAAAGGCTGGTGGCAGGGCCGGACCCATTGTTGGCGCAGCCGGCTGATCGAGTTGAGGTCCGCCTGTCGAGCATCCGGCCAGGCCCAGCGCAAACAGTCCGAGAGCCATGGCGGTCGACAGTGCTTGGCGATTTAAGGGAAACATTCCGGCTCCTTGCAAGGCGGGCGCGGAAGACTTTGGAGGGCAAAGACGGACAGCGCAAGGAGGGCTTTGGGTCGGCTGTTATTGTCAGATCTAGCTATCCCTTATCTTGACTCCTCGGTCCGGAAACAATATTTCCGGGGCAGCGTTTGGCACTCTTTTCTATAGAGTGCTAAGCCACTGAATAATCGACACTTTTGGTTACACTAGACGCGCGCCAGCGCCACGAGGGAGCCCATGGCCAAGACCAAGTTTCGCCCATTGCACGACCGCGTTGTCGTGCGCCGCATCGACGCCGAAGAGAAGACCAAAGGCGGCATCATCATTCCCGACACCGCCAAGGAGAAGCCGCAGGAAGGCGAAGTCATCGCTGTCGGCCCGGGAGGGCGTGACGAAAGCGGCAAGCTCATCCCGATCGACGTGAAGCCGGGCAACCGCGTGCTTTTCGGCAAGTGGTCGGGCACCGAGGTCAAACTCGACGGCGAGGAACTCCTGATCATGAAGGAGTCCGACATCATGGGCGTGATCGCCTAAGTCGCATCGAATCCAACGGAGTAATTTGAAATGGCTGCAAAAGACGTAAAATTTTCAGGTGAGGCGCGCGAGCGCATGCTGCGTGGCGTGGACATCCTCGCCAATGCCGTGAAAGTCACCCTCGGCCCGAAGGGCCGCAACGTTGTGCTCGACAAGAGCTTCGGCGCTCCGCGCATCACCAAGGATGGTGTCACTGTCGCGAAGGAAATTGAGCTCGAGGACAAGTTCGAGAACATGGGCGCCCAGATGGTGCGCGAGGTCGCTCAGAAGACGAACGATCTTGCCGGCGATGGCACCACCACGGCGACAGTGCTCGCTCAGGCCATTGTTCGGGAAGGCGCCAAATCCGTCGCCGCCGGAATGAACCCAATGGATCTTAAGCGGGGGATCGACATTGCGGTTAACGCGGTGGTTAAGGACATTGAAAAGCGCGCCAAAAAAGTCGGCTCTTCGGCTGAGGTTGCCCAGGTCGGCACTATCTCTTCCAACGGTGACGCCAATATCGGCCAGATGATCGCTAAAGCGATGCAGAAGGTCGGCAACGAGGGCGTGATCACTGTGGAGGAAGCCAAGGCGCTCGATACCGAAGTCGAGATCGTCGAAGGTATGCAGTTCGACCGCGGTTACATCTCCCCTTATTTCATCACAAATGCCGAGAAGATGCTGGCCGAGCTCGAAGACGCCTACATCCTGCTGCATGAGAAAAAGCTCTCCGGCCTGCAGTCGATGCTGCCGGTACTGGAATCTGTCGTGCAGTCGGGCAAGCCTCTCGTGATCATCGCCGAGGACGTCGAGGGTGAGGCAATTGCCACGCTGGTTGTGAACAAGCTGCGTGGCGGTCTCAAGATCGCGGCTGTCAAAGCGCCCGGCTTCGGTGATCGGCGCAAGGCCATGCTGGAAGACATCGCCATCCTGACCGGCGGTCAGCTGATCTCCGAAGATCTCGGAATCAAGCTCGAGAACGTCACCACCGCGATGCTTGGCCGAGCCAAGAAAGTCATCATCGAGAAGGAAAAGACCACGATCGTGAACGGTGCGGGCAAGAAGGCCGACATCGAGGCACGCGTGCAGCAGATCAAGGCACAGATCGAGGAGACGACCTCGGACTACGACAAGGAAAAGCTGCAGGAGCGGCTGGCGAAGCTTGCCGGCGGCGTTGCAGTGATCCGTGTCGGTGGTGCGACCGAGATCGAGGTGAAAGAAAAGAAAGACCGCGTTGAGGATGCGCTGAATGCGACCCGCGCGGCGGTCGAGGAAGGCATCGTTCCGGGCGGTGGCGTCGCGCTGCTCCGTGCCAAGAAGGCAGTCGGCCGCATTCAGGACGAGAATGCCGACGTCCAGGCCGGCATCAATATCGTGCTCAAGGCTCTTGAAGCGCCGACCCGCCAGATCGCGGAAAACGCCGGAGTCGAAGGGTCGATCGTTGTTGGCAAGATCGTGGACGAGAAGTCGGAGACTTATGGCTTCGACGCCCAGGATGAAAAGTATGTCGACATGATCGAAGCCGGCATTGTTGATCCGGCAAAGGTTGTGCGTACTGCACTGCAGGATGCGGGATCGGTTGCCGGCCTCCTCGTCACCACCGAGGCTATGGTCGCTGAACTGCCGAAGGAGCCGGCCCCGGCCATGCCGCCTGGTGGCGGAATGGGCGGCGGGATGGGTTTCTAACCCCGACGCAAATCCAACGAAGGGCGCGGCGCAGGCCGCGCCTTTTTCATTGAGAGGCGATCGGATCGTAGCTGTAGATCCAGTCTTTGCTCAGCAGGTCCGCCCTCGGTTTCTCGAACCTGTCGAGGCGGAGGGCGCGTTTGATGCGCGCCCAAGGCGAATGCAGGTGGAAGACCTCGCCCTGCGCGCGGGCCGCCAGCTGAATACGCGCCGTGCGCGGGCGTCGCTCGGTTTCATATGCGGCAAGGGCGGCGCCGGGATCATGCGGAGTCCGCGCCAATTCGCGGGCCAGAACATATCCATCTTCGATCGCCGACGCCGCGCCCTGTGACAAGAACGGCAGCATCGGATGGGCGGCATCACCGAGAAGCGTCACGCGTCCCTGCCCCCAGCGCGGCAAGGGATCACGGTCAAATAACCCCCACTTGAAGCAACGCTCGACGCTTTCAAGCAGGATACGCAGGCTGCGATGCGCCTTGGGGAATGCCGCGAGCATGTCCTCTCGCCGGCCTTCCACAGACCATGACTCCTCCACCCATTGATCGGTCTCCGTGACAACGACGAGATTGATCAAGGCACCGCCTCGTACGAAATATGCGACAACATGGCCACGCCGGCCCATCCAGTAATTCATGACGGGCTCGAGATGCTTTTCCGGCAACGCACTGATCGGGACCAGCGCACGCCAACACATGTTGCCTGTAAAGCGGACACTTTCCTCGCCGTAAAGTGCGGCGCGCACCAGCGAACGAATACCGTCGCATCCGACCACGACATCGAACAGCTCGCGCTTGCCCCCGCCGATCTCGACGGTCGCACCATTTTCCGCGGGCTCTACTCCAACGCAGGATGCATTCAAGCGGATATCGGCATCGCTCAGCGCGCTCGTGAGTATGTCCAGCAAGTCGGCGCGGTGGATCTGAAACCAGCCGGCGCCAAAACGTTCGGCCATTGCGCCCTTGGCCTGGGTACGGAAAAGGACCTCTCCGGTGATCATGTCGCGCGTCAGCATGAATCCAGGCTCAAACCCACCCTTGCGCACGGCATCTTCGAGTCCGAGAGCGCGCAGGATCCGGGTCGAATTGGGCGTAATCTGGATTCCAGCGCCGACTTCCTTGAGCCTGTCTGCCTGCTCGAAGACCACCGGCTCAAAGCCGCGCTGACGCAAGGCGATGGCGGCGGCGAGCCCGCCGATCCCGCCACCGATCAAAGCGATGCGCGGCTTTGCGGCCATGGTGTCTCGCTAGTGATCGCTCGGACGGAATTTCAGCGTGCTCGGCCCAAGAAGAACGATGCCTTCGTCCTGGCGTTGCCAGCCGGTGACCTGCGTCAGAACCGTGAGCAGTTCCTGGTCTGCCTGCATGCGTTCAGGCGTGCACTGCCCGGCACTGAGCATCTCCGGCAAACCTTCCGGCAACGGGCCGGGCTCGATCTTCATGGTCATGTCTGAGATGTCTATGCGCGCGGGCACGGACTTGCACCAGAGGTCGATCTTAGCATTGCCGGTTCGCTCGATGAGCAGGATCGGCATGCGCTTTCCCGGCCGCATGGGTGCTGCGTCGAGCAAAAACTCCTGGTCGAACGGAAACTGGTCGGCCGGCGCGGCTGCGCCGCACGCCAGTAACGACAAAGCGACGGCAGCCACGCCACGCACAAGGATATCGCGCGTCATTTTGCTCCAACAAGCTTCGTTACCACCCACTGCGCCGTGCGCAGCAGACGGGCGTCATCGCCGGGCGCGCCGACAAGTTGGACACCAAGCGGCATGTCATCCTCGCCGGTCAAAAGCGGCAGCGTAATGGCAGGCAGGCCGAGCAAAGTCCAGAATGTGCAGAACACGGGATCGCCGGTCGCTTCACCCTTTGGCGCGACACCGCGCGCCGCGGGCGTGATGATCGCCGTGCATTGCTGCTGAAACAATTCCTCGATGGCCGTTCGCAGGGCCCGGCCCTCGGCGATGGCCGCAAGATAGTCCGCGGCCGAAACCTCGCGGCCTTCCTCGATCAGATCGCGAAACTGCTTGCTGACCTTGTCGCCGCCCTGATCGGTGAGCTTGCCCAGATTGTGCGCCATCTCGATCGCCATGATCGCGCGATGCGAGGTCCAGGCGGACGCATAATGCGCCGGCAAATCATAGCTAAAACAGACCTCGCCGAGTCCTTTCGCAAGGTCCTCGAATGCTTCGTGCGTGCCGGCATCGGCCCTGTCCCACATCGGCGTCTTCACGAATGCAAGCCGAGGATCGAGCCCGAACTCTTCTGTGGCGGTCTTTTGGAAGTTTCTTGCCGCCAACGGCCGGGTATCCGGATCATCGGCGTCGAAACCGGAAATGACGTCGAGCGCGAGCGCAATGTCTTCGAGCGAGCGTGCGAAGGGCCCGATATGGTCGAGGGTTCGCGACAGGGGCAGCACACCGGCGCGCGAAACAAGGCCGTGGCTCGGCTTCATCGCGAACACACCGCAAAACGAGCCCGGCCGAATGATCGAGCCGTTCGTTTGCGAGCCAAGCGTCAGCGGTACCATTCCGGCCGCCACCGCCGCCGCCGACCCCGATGACGAACCGCCAGGCGTGCGCCTTGGATCGTGCGGGTTGCGCGTCTTGCCCGGGCTGAAATAGGCGAATTCGGTTGTAACAGTCTTGCCGACAATTACGGCTCCCGCTGCGCGCAATTTTGAAACCACGGTTGCGTCATTGCGCGGCCGGCGCCCGGCAAGCAGCGGTGAGCCGCACTCGGTGGGCCAGTCCGCCGTTTCAATGATGTCCTTGACGGCGACCGGAACGCCGTGCAGCGGGCCGATCGGCCGGCCGCTTCTGCGCCACTGATCGCTTTCGCGCGCCTGCGTCAGCGCGAACTCGCGGTCGAGATGGGCGAACGCCTTGACGGTGTCCTCGGCGGCATCGATCCGCTCGAGGCACGCGCGCGTAACTTCCTCGGACGAAAACGCGCCGCTCGCGATCTCAGCCGCGGTTTGCGCGGCGGTCAGCGCCGATAAGTCCCTGTCGGCCAATTCAACAAGCCCCGTTTCAGTTGTTGTAGAGGTAGTTGGGCAGCCACAGAGTCATGCCCGGCCAGAAATACATGATGATCATACAGAGAGTGACGATCAGCATGTAAGGCATCATGCCGTTGAAGATCTGGTTGGTGCGCAGACCACCGCGATATTCCATAACCCGTTTTCCGATCCAGCTTTATTATCCGCGGATCAGGTAATCTCAAGTAATCGTACGAGGTGCGGCGACGGGACGCGGCATTGGGCGGCGAAAGCGCACGCTGCGCTTGCCCGAGGGGGCGCCCTTGATAAGCCCTTTTTATGCGGGAATCCGCGATAAATTGATCTCCAACACAGCTCCTGGCCAGTAGATGTAGTGTCGGCCAGGACATCCGTTTTCTGCTCAACAGGAGACCTCCCGTGAGAGGCATGTTTTCGACGCTCGCCATCGTGTGGCGAATTGCCAGCCCGTATTTCTATTCCGAAGACCGCTGGGCGGGGCGCGTTCTGCTCGCCGCGGTGGTCGCGATCGAGCTTTCAATCGTTGGACTGAACGTCCTGCTGAACTCGTGGAATAACGCGTTCTACAACGCGCTTCAGGACAAGGATTGGGACGCGT
Source organism: Pseudolabrys sp. (assembly GCA_035538755.1). Taxonomy (GTDB): domain Bacteria; phylum Pseudomonadota; class Alphaproteobacteria; order Rhizobiales; family Xanthobacteraceae; genus Pseudolabrys. The sequence continues at coordinate 212 of DATLJR010000309.1, read as the reverse complement.
TCGTCTATCAGCTGGGCTATTTCTGTGTTCTTGCTACCGCCTTCATCCTGCTCGCGGTCTACCAGCTCTATCTCAATCAATGGCTGCAGATTCGCTGGCGGCGCTGGCTCACGGAAACCTATCTCGATCGTTGGCTGGCCGGTGCCAACCACTACCGCATGCAACTGCTCGGCGATGCCGCCGACAATCCCGACCAACGCATCGCCGAAGAC
>DATLJR010000308.1:0-2130 GCA_035538755.1 Pseudolabrys sp. | reverse complement strand
CGACGCGGTCGCTGTCGGTCATTGCGCCGGCCTCGACTGTGACACTCGCCGGAAAAAGCTTTTGTCGCCAATGGCGGGATTCGTGCGGCTGTGACAGCGCAAGCCGTTGCGATTGTTTGTGGAGGGTGTACCGACACGGCCGGTGCGTTGGATCGTCGGATTTCCGCCAGGCGGCGGGGCCGACACCGTGGCGCGCATCGCCGGCCAGTGGTTATCAGACCGGCTCGGTCAGCCGGTCATCATCGAAAACAAGCCGGGTGGCGGCACTCCAACGTATTCGAGAACGTAGAGCCTGCGCTGCTCCGACGCGCGCCGGCAACCTTCGAGGGCGAGAATGAACAAGCCCGCCTGAGCCGGCGCAAGCGCAACTGGATTGCCGATGTCCAGTTTGACGCCGCCAGCTAGGCGTTCGGGTCCCGCTCCACAACTCTTGAGATTCAGTAGCGGCGCGATCCTACGCCATCATGTGGCCTGCCGGTCTTGACCCAAAACGCCATCGCGTCGGCCCAGGCTTTCTGCCACTGCTCCGCCCATTGCATCCAAAACTGCATGGGGTTCGTCGCCGCCAACGCGTTTGCGTTCGGCCAACTGCCGACCGGGCTGACGCCGGGCAAGGACTCTAGCTTCGACAGCATCGCCGACGGCGCGCCGGTCATCGGGTTCGGTGATTTGATCTGCTCCTCCCAGGCGTCCATCATCTGATCCATTGTTTGGATCTGCATTTTGGTGATGCTCTGCATTTGCGCGCGAATGGTATCGACGATTTGTTCTGGCCATCCCAACGCCCGGGCGGCGGCAGCTAGTTTCTCGATGACTTGCTCGCTGTTTTTCTCGCTGTTTTTGGCGGTCTCGATGCGCCAAGTGGACATCGCGTCAAAGGCTGCGTTCACCGCCTTGCGCGCCTCATCCGAAAGCCCGGGAGCCCACATCGGATTGAAATCGCGGGGGGTCACCTCTGCGTACTTGTTTTGCATAGCCATGTCTCCTCTCACTGATTGTGCGAATCCACTCGAAGAGCCTCGTAGGCGAAGGCATCCAGCGTTGTGCTGAAGGTATCACTGTGGTCACTCTACCGCATGGCCTGTGATGCGGACATGACAGTCGCAATGGCTGCGCCGGCGTCAATAGGGCTGGTGGTGGTAAAATGACGACGCTGAGCGCGAAACCGCCGCGACCGAGACTCGCTTTTTTGTTCTGACTCGGAACCTGTCGATCTATGATGCGGGCCTGCCGCAACTGAGAGGCTGTCAGGGATGATTTCGACGGTGAAAGCCACGATGCACAAAGTGGTCGGCGCCATGGCCGACGATCTATTGCCGCCGCGCGATCTTGCCAAAGCGTCGTTCGCGGTGATGGTCTGGGCTTCATCGAAAATGAGTGCTGAGGAGCGCGACAGGCTGTTGAATGGATTCAGTATAGCCATCCGCGATCGAGTAAGCTCTTTGCCGGACGGCACCATACCGCCGAAAGGTCTGAGGCCTAGTAGTCCCAAGGGCAAGCAATCCTCGGTCGCGTCAGCAACAAGCGCAACCATGCCGCCAAGGCCTAGCCGAACACGGAGGACGAAACGCGGTTAGCTATTGCTCGGAGCGCTGGTGCAACACTGCGCTCGGCCTCGTCGTTCCGCGACCATCGTATCGCTTGGCTCGTGGAAGGGGGCAAAGTCGGCTGGCGGCGCGATTGGCGGCGGCCCTCCGATTCAGCGGGCATGAGGGGGTGGGCCCCAAAAGTCGGCCGCTGAAAGATCGGTACATAGCCCCAGAGAAATTTTGTGATCTTGAGGTGGTTCTGCATTCCCTAGCATGCGCTAGCACGCTCCTGAATGCTCTTGCGTTGATTTTGCGGAAGCGAATCAAATATGCGACAATGCACGCTTCGAATACGGAGCAATCCACGGAAGCAAAATCGACCGTTGTCGTCGTCCGGCTGCCCAAACCGCTACTTGAGGCCGTCGATCGGCTGGCCCGTGCTCAGAACTCGACGTCGAGTTCTTCCAATTCGTCGGGCTCGGTTTTGGCGCCGGCGACCCATTCTTGCATGAGCGGCATCGCCATGATGGTTTTGCAATAGGCTGCGCACTCTCGATCGAGCTTCACGTCGTAGGTGAGGAAGCGCGTGACGACGGGCGCG
>DATLJR010000307.1:0-10054 GCA_035538755.1 Pseudolabrys sp. | reverse complement strand
GGGTGATCCGGATTCCATAGAAAGGCGACTTTGGAGATTTTTGGCGCAGCCTCTTTGAGAAGCTCAAGCCGTTTCGAAGCGAGTGCATCCTGCAAAAGCGTGACTCCCGTCGCGTTTCCTCCCGGTCGACGCAGGCTCTGGACAAGACCAAGTTGCTCCGGATCAGCGCTGCTGACGAATACAAGCGGGATCCTTTCATCAACCTTCTTCGCAGTCGGAGACACGTCTCCCCCGATAGCCAAAATCACGTCCGGCTGGAGCCCCACCAGTTGACCTGCCAAAATCGGAATCTGGTCAAGCCGACCTTCGGCATAGCGGTATTCAATGAGGATGTTCCGTCCTTCGACGTAGCCCAAATCGCTGAGCCCACGACGGATTGCGGCCATCTGTGGGTCGCTTTGAGGGTTGCTGTAAAGCAGCACACCGAGCCGAGGAATGCTTTTAGTTTGAGCCGATGCGACGAAGGGCAATGCTGCCGCTGCACCAGCGAAAGTGATGAACTCGCGCCGTTTCATTCGATCACCTCATCGGCACGGGCGAGCACTGATGGCGGAATTGTGAGGCCGAGCGCCTTTGCGGTTTTTAGATTTACTACCAGCTCATACTTGGTCGGCGCTTGCACCGGCATATCGGCCGGCTTTTCACCCTTAAGGATGCGATCGACGTAGCCGGCCGCGCGGCGGAACTGGTCTACAAAATTAGCGCCGTAGGAAATCAGGCCGCCATAATCGCGAGTGGAATAAACCGCAGGCATTCCACGTCACTTGCCGTCCTGCTATTCAACGGCGCGGGCTTTAAAGGAGATAGCGGCGTGCCGCTGGGGTCATATTTCCGCTTATCGATGGGTTTTGGTGCCGTTTCCGACGGTGCACAATCAAGGGTGTTAGCTTGCCGACAGCGGCGCTTGACTCCCTCCAAAGTTCAAGTGAACATTTTGTCGTGCTGGTTCCCCGACGCAAATCGGGGACGAAAGAAGGGAACACGGGCACAACAAATTCGAGCACTCGAATTTGAGGAAATCCGTGGCTGCCCCCGCAACTGTGAGCGGCGAGCCTTAGGTCCAACACGGCCACTGGGAAACTGGGAAGGCCGGACCACCAAGGCAGACGACCCGCGAGCCAGGAGACCTGCCAGCACAGTCACCCAACCGGTGGACGGGGCGTCCATACGGAGCGGTCTTTCGCAGCGGTGACGGCAATGCCGGTGCGAAGGCCGTGAGAGCACAGTCTCCCACGACATTCCGCACGTGAGGCCGGCGCGCTGTTTGCGGTGGCGTCTCATCGTGTCCTTCGCATCGGGCTTGGTCTTTCACCGATGCGTTCGCAAGGCGAACGCAAACGAAGGAATGGTGCTATGGGACGGTACTTACGCTTATTCGGGGCCGCGAGCGCTCTGACCGCATGCCTGCAGACAGCGAGCGCGCAGGACACTCCGCAAGGCACACAAGTCTTGCCGACGATTGTCGTCAGCCCAACAACAATTCCAACGCCCGAGAGCGAGATAGCAAGCTCGGTCACCGTCATCACCTCGGCGGATATCGAACGCCAGCAGTACAGGACCGTACCGGCTGCGCTGAACGCGGTTCCCGGCCTCAACGTCGTGCAAACCGGCGGACCCGGCGGCCAGACCTCGGTCTTTATCCGCGGCACAAATTCGAACCAAGTGAAAGTATTCCTCGACGGCGTAGACGCGAGCGATCCGAGCTCACCAAACGGAGCTTTCGATTTTGCGCATTTGCTGACGGGCGACATCGCTCAGATCGAAGTCCTGCGCGGTCCGCAAAGCGGCCTCTACGGCGCGGATGCAATCGGCGGCGTTATTTCAATCACCACGAAAAAGGGGGAGGGGCCGGCCAAGGTTACGGGGATGGTGGAAGGCGGATCGTTCCAGACCTTCAACCAGACCGCGAGCCTGAGCGGATCGCAAGGCGCATTTAATTACGCATTCTACGTGCTGCATTACCACGCGGGCTCCGTTCCGGTGACGCCGCTCAATCTGCTTGCCCCTGGGGTCGCTCGCAACAACGACAACTACGACAATCGGACATACTCGACGCGGCTCGGCTACGACATCACGGACAACCTCGCGGTGAACCTGACGGGGAGCTACATCGATGCAAAGCATGGACTGACCGCCGACGACCCAGTCAATTTTCCCCCGAACAGCGCGCCTGAAGTGTTTCAGGACACGCAAATAAATCATGAATTGTTCACGCGCGGTGAGGTGGTCTGGTCGCTGTTCGATGGTCGGTTTAAAAACTTCTTCGGCGTGAACTACAGCAACCAGTGGACCTGGTTTTCCGACCCCAACCCTGACAGCTTCAATCCATTCGGTTCCGTAGCACCGCCCACGACGAATCTCGGAGAAAGGACCAGATTTGATTGGCGAGGCGAAGTGAAAGTCATTCCGGGGCAAACGCTCGTTCTTGGCCTGGAAGATCAAAGAGAATCGCTTAATACGAATTCGACAGCAACGGAGTTTGGTGTCCAAACCACGACGACTGCTAGTACAGGCAACAAGGCGGCCTACGCTGAACTCCAGTCCAATTTCAGCGACCGATTCTTTCTCGTCTCAAACATCCGCTACGACGACAATGAAAGCTTCGGCGCGCACACGACCTGGCGCGTGGCCCCTGCCTTCATTGTCCCCGGAACCGAAACCAAGCTGAAGGCGACGTACGGAACCGGCTTCAAGGCGCCGACCCTAGTGCAGCTTTTCGTCAACAACCCGTCGATTTTTCAGGTCGCCAACCCGAACCTTCTGCCCGAAACGAGCACCGGGTATGATGTCGGCTTCGAGCAGCCGGTGCTGAATGGGCGCGTGAGTTTCGGGGTCACGTATTACGAGAACGACGTCCAGAATCTCATCGTCAACGTCTTCAATGGCGCGACCTTCACGGCGACCTTCCAGAACGTCGGCCGTGCGAGGATGCACGGCACGGAGTCATTCGTGGCGGCCACCGTGACCGATCAATTCAAAGTGCGTTTCGACTACACGACGACGCGCACGCGCGACGAAACGACGGACCTCGGATTGCTCCGTCGTCCAGGCAACAAGGCCAGCGTCGCGGCCGTCTGGACGCCGACCAGCCAACTCATGATCTCGGGGACGCTCGTGCACGTGAGTTCATGGGTCGATGTGAACCGCGATACGGCGGTGTTTATTCCAAGGCTGGATGCGCCGGCCTATACGACGTTCGATCTTGCTGCGAACTACACTGTCAACAAGAACGTCACCGTCTTTGCCCGCGCAGACAATCTCTTCAACGAGCAATATCAAAACCCGTTCGGATTTCTACGCCCCGGTCTGGGCGTGTACGGGGGAGTGCGCGTGAACAACTGATGCGGCCGGCCGCGCGGAACCCTCCTTCGGAATGCTCGAAACGTTACGGCCTTGGACATCACCCCGCGCCGAACTGATGCGCCACGCCTACGACGAAATCCCCGACCGATTTCGGCGTAGTTTCATCCTTTAAATTAGAGTACCACATTGGGCTTGAGGCTTCATCGCCATGACTGCTGCCATGACCCAGGTGCAGGAGCTTGCTAGCTTTGTCGCACGGGTCCGTTTTCAAGACCTGAGCAGTCAGGCCGCTGAACAGCTGAAAATCCGCGTGCTTGATACGGTTGGCGTTGCCATTGGCGCGCTGGATGCGGAGCCGATCGACGCCATCCGCAAACTGACCACTGAACTCGGCGGTCAGCCGCTCTCCACCCTTATTGGCAACGGAAAGACCGCCCCGGATCGCGCGGCATTCTTCAATGGCGCGCTGAGCCGATATCTTGACTTCATGGACAGCTACATTGCCGAGGGCGAGACGTGCCATCCGTCGGATAATCTTGGCGCAGTCTTAGCTTCGGCTGAGATGCGCAATGCGAGTGGCAAAGATTTCCTTACAGCGCTCGCCACGGCCTACCAAGTTCAAACCCGATTGAGCGATGTCGCGCCAGTGCGGGCCAAGGGTTTCGATCACACCACGCAAGGCGCCTATGCGGCAGCAGCGGGCGTAGCAAAGGCGCTTAATCTTTCAGCCGAGCAAATCGCCAACGCTATCGCGATCAGCGGCACCGCCAACAATGCCCTGCGCGTTAGCCGCACCGGTGCTTTGTCGCATTGGAAGGGGCTTGCCTATCCGAACACTGCGATGGCTGCAACTCACGCCGCGCTGCTCGCTGCCCACGGTATCACCGGGCCGGCGGCGGTATTCGAGGGCAACAAGGGCTTCATGGAAACGATTGCCGGCAACTTCACCATCGACTGGGCGAAGGAAAACCTCGAACGCGTGCAGCTAACTATTTTGAAAAAGCACAATGCCGAAATCCATGCCCAATCGGCAATTGACGCAGCGCTCGATATCCGTGCCCGCGCGGGCTTCTCCGCCCAAGCAGTGCAAGAAGTGCGGCTGAAGACCTTTGCCGTCGCCCATCAGATCATCGGCGGCGGCGAGGAGGGCGACAAGCGCATTGTGCGCACCAAGGAGGAGGCCGATCACAGCCTGCCGTATATGGTGGCAGTTGCGCTCCTCGACGGCGAGGTGCAGCCGCGGCAGTACAGGCCCGAGCGCATCGGCGCCGCCGACGTGCAGAATTTGCTGCGCAAGGTGACTGTCACGGTCGATGCGGCGCTATCGAAGCAGTTCCCGCGACGGCTTCCCGCCGACCTTGAAGTGGAGTTGCAGGATGGAAAGCTTTTTCGCGCGCATCGTGACGATTATCACGGTTTTTACACTCACCCGTTCGACTGGACGGCGGCGCGGGAGAAGTTCAACAGCGTGACGGAGAACTTCACGAGCGCTCCGCAGCGTGACGCAATCTCCGATACCGTTGCGACACTCGACGATTGTCCGGTTAGCGCGTTGACATCATTGCTTGGCGGTATCAGTGCGCATGCAACGTCTGCGTGACGTTCAGCGTCCGCAAAGGAGGCGAACCAATGACCGACACAACGTTTTCGTTCATTCCACGCGCTGCGCGCTCGGCAAAGCCGCGCAAAACCGGGATTACGGAAATCCGCGGCCCCTACTACAGCGCTTACGGCCGGCGTCATCTTGAAGACATTCTCGAAACGGTCGGCGCGTGGGTCGATGGGATCAAATACGCCGGCGGGTCGTTCGCGCTTATGTCTCCCGAAGCCGTGCGATCCATTAATAAGATAGCGCACGATCATGATGTCTATGTTTCGACCGGAGGCTGGATCGAAAACGTGATCCGCTTCGGCCGGGACGCGGTTGATCGCTATATAGAAGAAGCGAAAGCACTGGGTTTCGATGTGATCGAACTGTCCGTCGGCTTCATCAGCATGCCGACGGATAGTCTGCTTCGCCTGGTGGAAAAGGTGAAGAAGGCCGGATTGAAAGCCAAACCCGAGCTCGGCATCCAATTCGGCGCCGGCGGCAGCACCGCCGCGGAGGAACTGGCCGCGGAGGGCACGAAAGACGTGGGATGGTTGATAGCGCAGGCGGAGCGTGCGCTGAATGCCGGCGCCGACATTATCATGATCGAGAGCGAAGGCATCACCGAAAACGTCACCACCTGGCGCACCGATGTGGTCGCGCGCATCATCAATCAGCTCGGACTCGACAAAGTGATGTTCGAGGGAGCCGACCCGCCTGTGTTCGAATGGTACATCAAGAACTACGGCAATGAGATGAACCTGTTCGTTGACCACAGCCAAATCGTACAGCTTGAGGCGTTACGCTCAGGCATCTGGGGCACCAAAAGCACGTGGGGCCGCATACAGAATCTCAGCGGCTAAAGCAGTGTCCGGCGGGCGGGCCGGCATTTCATCAGTTAGCCGATTTTTAGGCCAAAGATGTTGTAGAGGCGAGCCGGAGTTTTCGGTCTGATACCGAAGCCGTTGTGCCGAGTTGCTGAGAGGGAGGCCATCATGCATCACGCAACCTTGCGTGCGAACGGCGTCTCATTTCACGTTGCCCAAACGGGCGACGGCGCGCCACTCCTCTTTCTTCATGGCTGGCCGGAATTTTGGCTGACTTAGGAGCCGGTGGTGACGCGGCTTGAGGGGCGCTTCCGATCGATCGCACCCGACTTGCGCGGCTTTGGCGACAGCGACAAGCCGCAGGGACCATTCGGCGCGACCGATCACTCCGCCGACATGTTGGCACTTCTCGACGCGCTTAAGATCGATCGGGTCGGCGTCATCGGTCACGACGTCGGAGGGGCCGCCATGCTGCCGCTCGCGCGGCAAGCGCCGCAGCGTATCGCCGGACTTTTCTTTTTCGATTTCGTCTATGCGGGAATCGGGCCTCGCATGGGCGCGCCCGACCGTCTCAATGAGATCTGGTACCAGTCATTCAATCAGATGGAAATTGCACCAGAACTGATTGGCGCATCACGACGGAGCTGCGAGACTTATATTTCACACTTCCTTCGCCATTGGGCACATCGCAAGAACGCCTTCGACGACGTCATCCCGGCATTCACGGACAATTTCCTCAAGCCAGGAAACCTTGTTGGAGGTTTCGCACACTATCGCGCCACCCACGCTGGGCGCGTCGCGATGATGAAGGGCGAAGCGCCTTCACAGCCGCTTATCACGGTGCCAACCTGCGTACGCTGGGCGGAGCATGATCCATTATTCCCTTATGCATGGACCGACCGGCTCGGCGATACATTCGCAGATCTCGATCTCGCCATGTTTCCGGGCGTCGGTCATTTCGCGCACCGCGAGGATCCCGATCGGGCTGCCGCTGAAATTGCTGCTTTTTTCGATCGTCTTGGATGGCGATGAGCAAAACGTTCTACTGGTCCGTGGTAGCCTGAGCTCGCATTCTAGAGGCGGATTGACCGGGTGTTCCGACGCGCCCTGATGTCCGCGTTGGAGGCATTCAAGAGGTTGCTCTTGATCGGGGTTTGTTGCCTGCGCGCTTTTGCGACCATACCAGTGGAACCGGCGGGTTACATCATTCCTCGCCCATGCGGTTGAACATCCGGCGTTTGAGTGGCGTGCGCGATTGATGATCCGCAGGGCAGCGCGCGATAGCATCGATTGACCCCGGCCTTCCATGAACTTCGAGCGGGTCGATCAGGGTGATGGCGGCGTGCGGGTCCAGTTTGCCGGCGGCCGGGTCGGGCGCGCCGACATCCTGATCGGCGGCGATGGCATCCGCTCGAGCGTTAGCTGCGCCGGCTGGTGCATCGCCTTGATAAATTAACTCACGAATTGGGATCGGTGGCGTTTGGAAAGAACAACTGTTCGCCATTGATCTTGTAATTAGCGATGTCCTTCTGGCCCTCGGGCGACACCAGCCAATCGATGAACGCTTGTCCTAGTTCCCTCTTCACATTTGGATGTTTCTGCGGGTTCACCAATATCACACCGTACTGGTTGAACATGCGTTTGTCGCCTTCCACCAGGATTTGCAGGTCACCCTTGCTCTTGAGGTGAATCCAAGTGCCGCGGTCGGACAGCACATAGCCGTCGCTGGCGGCCGCCTTCTGAAGCGCTGCGTCCATACCCTGGCCGATCGATGTGTACCAAGGGCCCCTCTCGTTCCCGATGTCGATCCCGGCGTCTTTGTACCAGAGCGCGAGCTCGGCAAGATGAGTGCCAGAGCGGTCGCCGCGCGATATGAACGTCGCTTGTTTGTCCTTTATGGTCTGAAACGCTTTCGCGACATCGTCCATGCCCTTGATGCCGGCGGGATCGCTTTTCGGCCCAATCAGCACAAAGTCGTTGTACATCACTGGAAATCGCTTCACGCCTTCCCCCTCGGCTATGAATCTCAGCTCTGAAAATTTGGCGTGCACGAACACAACATCGGCTTCGCCGCGCCGGCCTGTGTCGAGCGCTTGGCCGGTGCCTTGCACCAACACTTTCACGGTGATGCCAGTCTTTTGCGTGAAGAGCGGTAGCAGATATTCAAATAGGCCTGAATCTTGTGTCGAGGTGGTCGAGGCGACCACAATGGATTTTTCTTGCGCCATCGCAGGCCCGGCCAAGAAGGCGCCAAATACCGCGACGAAGGCGAATATGGTATTTCGCAGTGAAACCAAGTCGGCCCCCCTCAGTTCTGGAACAGAATAGCGCCGCCTGCGGCTGGTTTAAGGCTCTCGCGAACGGGTGGTTATAAACACCTTGATCGTTCGCGCCGATATTGTCCTAAGGGGAATCTGGGACACTTGCGGCACTGCCCGTTTAACGGGCACTCATTGTGTTTACCGGGCATGGAAATTGCTCGAGACGAACAAACACAAACTTTGGAGGCGATCATGTCGTTTTCGCTCGCCGTCAAGACCGCAATCGTGGGTTGGACCAGCGATTTAGTTGGCGTTTGGGTGATGACGCTCAGCACGATTGCCGTAAGTTTAGCCACACTGATCTATCTTGCCGACCGCGATCCTATTGCGGTTTCGTTCGTTGTCGTCGCTTTTGCCGTAATCATAGGCGTCGTCCTGCGCGAATCTGTGCAGAAGCGTGGCCGCGACTAACGGCGTGGGAAGCTGATCGCCGATCTCGGGGATACCCGTGCAGCTTAGTCGGCCTTTGTGCCAGAGAACTGGATAACCTTGGCCCACTTTTCAGTGTCTGCAGCGATGAACGCACCAAATTCGGCAGGTGAGCTCTTAAACACGGTAGCTCCCAACTCAGTAAATCGGGCCTGGACCTCCGCGTCGCCAAGCGCCGCGTTAATATTCTGATTTAGCTTGTCAACGATCTCACGAGGAATGGTCTTAGGCGCACCGACGCCATACCATCCACTTGCCTCGTAGCCTGGCACAAAATCGCCCAGCGCAGGCACACCGGGCAGCGCTGCCGAGCGCGTACTCGAGGTTAGAGCAAGTGCCCGCAACTTGCCCGCCTTGATGAAGCCAATCGATGCGGCAGTCGTATCAAATGCGACCTGCACCTGTCCGGCTATCAGATCGGCCAGGGCAGGTGCTGACCCGCGATAGGGTACATGGGTCAGGCTGACGCCCGCCATCATCCTGAACAACTCGCCGGCAAGATGTTGCGGTGTGCCATTGCCCGCCGACGCCATATTGAGCCTTCCCGGATTAGCTTTGGCATAGGCGATGAATTCCGGGACCGTCTTGGCGGGAACCGATGGGTTTACTTCCATGACAAGAGGTACTCGCACTACGCTCGCGACGGGTGCTATGTCCTTGACGAAATTAAACTTGAGATTTTGGTACATGTAGCCATCGGACGGCGCGTTCACCGACTGCCTGGGTGGCAACGTTGCCGCTAGCCCCGGGTCGGTTCTCGATGATGAACTGCTGTCCAAGGTGCTCCGACAGCGCGCGGCGATGTCGGTGGCGCCGCCTGGTGGATACCCTACAAGCCAGCGCGCACTGGCCGATCGGGATAGGCCTGCGAAAAAACGCTTTCGCCAAAGAGCGGCGCAAAAGTCGCGGCCCCTGCAAGTTCAAGAAATTGGCGGCGTCTGAGCCTCATCTTAATTTCGCTGGAGCCACGGGACGCCATCACCGAAGCATGCGCGGCTGCAAATCAACCGTCGGTTGCGTTAGCCCATAGAGGGTGACTAGTTCGCGCCAGGTGTAGGCTTGGTGAAAAGGCCGCACATTCCCAAAACGTTAACCTGAGCCGTCATTCGGCAGGCATAATCGAACTGCGGTGAGCCGCCGGGGCACGCTCGCACCTATATACCAGCGACGCGAACATTAGCATGGCCGCTAATACGACGAATGAACCAATCGCCGCGATTGGATCACCCGATTGATGGCCGGTGTGTACAAGCGCTACTCCGATCGTCGTCACTACGGTGCCGATAATCCAAATCCAGACCTGGAACAGCGCAACGCGGCTTTGATCGAGCGAGGCATGGAGCCGATAATAAATACCGAATAGGAAAAGCGAGACCCAGCCCAAAAGATTGAGATGAGCGTGTGCCGGAAAGGCCGAGTGATCGTCTGATATTGCCATCTGAAGTCCCCAAACCATTCCGGCGAGTACAAACAATACCGCTGCTTGGAAACACAACGAAGAAGCTCTCATGGTGCCCTCCCAGGACCGAGTTTGAAGCCGCAAGCTATCATAATCGAATTGGCTGTTTAGCCTGCATGGTCCTCAG
>DATLJR010000306.1:0-1610 GCA_035538755.1 Pseudolabrys sp. | reverse complement strand
TGTCGCGCGATCTGATCGAGACGCTCAATATCTGGGCGCGCTTCATCTATGCGCCGCTGCTCGACGACCGAGTGCGCACGATCGCCGACGGCATCGCGCCATCCGAATATGGCCGGCGCGAAGCTTTTCGCGTCCACCAGGAGCTCAAGCAGAAGGGACCGGTGACGGTGCCGCGCGAATTCGTGTTCATGGACCGCGCCGCGATCGGGCTTGGCGCTGTATTCCTCCATCTGCGCGCGGAGCTGAATTTTTATCGCCTGTTCAACGAAGCGATCGAGCATTTTTCGATGGAGCGCGTCGGCAAGCGGCAAGCGGCGGCGCTGGCGAAGGCGGGGCTATAAGGTCTTCCGGTCGCCTTGGATCACGGCGACGTTCAATGAGTCGTGTCGACCCTCTCGTGTGTTTGCGGACCCGGTCTATTTGTTGTCCAATTAAGCGAGCCCCAAAACAAAATGAAGAACAACGGGATTGCGATCATCGAAAACCACCAGGCGATTCGATAATATACGGTGCGCCAGTCGACTAAAGTGGCAAGCCGAGTGATCTCATTGGAGAAATCAAGTCTGTCGGGAGCAGTGCAGTCGACATAGTGGAAGAACGAATAAGAAATTTCGGAAACCCAAAGACACAATGCTGCTGCAGCCAGAGATAGGAGGATGATCAAGATTGCCAACCATCGCGCCATTCCACGCTGGTGAAAGACGCCGCCTTTTTCAGCGGCAAATGTTGTGGCGGCACGATAATGCCGTCGAAAGCCAACAGAGCCAATCCCTTTGAGTCGATTACGGTCAGAATGTCATAAAACGCCTTCACGATATCTGGGCCATGAGGCGGAACCATTTGTTTTCCGCCAGCGTGGAACAGTTCAATTTTCTGCAGTAGATCGCAGACCATATTCGCTGCCTCCGCGGCTGTTGCGAACTGAATGGGTTGTGGGTCCTAGCAGCAATCGCACTCGAACCCTTCGAGTGCGACCAGCGCGTTTTTCATGAAAGCCGGCGGCAGGTCGTCCTCGGTCACTTGCGTAAGCGGCTTGAAGATTTTGAAATGATGCCGCCCCGTCGCCGTCCAGAACACCACATGCGTCTCGATCGGCGGACAGCCCGGGACGCTGCAGGCGATTTCCGATACCATTACGGTTTCGTCGTCAGTGAGCGCGAAGCGCGCCTTGGTCCAGGAGCGCAAGCGGGCAATCGCCGCCGCGCGATCGGGGCTTTTCGTGGTAAAGCCAAGCATGACAGTTTAAGACAAACCAACGCGCAAGGCGGGTCAAGCCAGCCAGCAACAGGGAAGGGATCTAAGTCGTGGAGAAGGTACTGGCGGCGGTGCGGGTCGGACCCAGCAGGACCGAGCTGCGCGAATTTCCGATGCCGGACATTCCGGAGGATGCCGCGCTGATGAAAATGGAAGTCGGTGGCATCTGCGGCACCGACGTCAAGCTCTACAAACATCCGCCGTCGAACGCTCCGGTGATCATGGGCCACGAAAATATCGGCACCATCGCCAAGGCCGGCCGCGAATTCACCCGCCGCAAGGGATTCAAGGAGGGCGATCTCATTTTCGTCGAGCACTATGTCTCTTGTGGCAAATGCGAGTGGTGTCATGCCGGA
>DATLJR010000305.1:0-6609 GCA_035538755.1 Pseudolabrys sp. | reverse complement strand
CAAAAAAGAAAGCCTCGACCGCTTTGAAGGTCGAGGCTGAGTTTTCCGCCTAACTGGCCATTCAGGGGGACGTGCAGCAATTACACCGCGCGATGCCGGAGGAAGTGAGGCCGCAGTACGAAGATGCAATGACTAAACCATTGGATAGCTGACGGCGTACTAGGGCAGCGTGTTAGAGCGTCGTGAAAACAAAGGCCCCAGCAACAGGCTGGGGCCAAGTACTTGACGCGTACATTGTCGAACCGGGCGGGAGAAGCACACACCGTCCACGTCCCCAAAGACGGTGCCCGGTTCAACCCAAAAGCATATGCCCGAACGAGCCGCGCTCAAGCGGCATTTTGGTGGCTATGTCCGTTCAACAGACGACCTATGTGCCGTCACGGACCCAAAGCAGCGCTGTAGAGAGCGGAGTGATAACGGCGCGCCACTGCAGTCGCCCCAGACAAACTGAGGCAAAATTGCCCGCGTGGTTGAGGGCGCTACCCGCCATAGCGGTAGCGACCTCTACGTCTGCTCCAGTGTACCACTCTCTTTATAATAGGGACTGGAGCACTGGAGCACTGGAGCAAACCCTTATAAATCAGGCACTTCTGACCCCACACCAATAACGGGATTTTCTCAACTGGAGCGGTATCAGGAGTTGCGGTCATAGCGACTCAACTCCCGCAACCACGCCCGGAACAACAAACTGTCTCGGCCGCCGCTTGTCGTCCCTCTTCTCTTCGATCTTGAACGTGCCTTCTTCAATCAGGTCATCAAGGATTGCCGTTACCACCTTCATCTGCCTCGGGTCCTTCTTGTCGGCACCCAACCGCTCAGCAATCTTGAACCCGAACCAATCGGGAGAGCGGGCGTCATATCTGTATTCGCCATATTGCAGCGCGCCGACCAAAAATTGCCGGTCTTCGTATGTGGGGGCGCGAACCAAATCACCCTCCTTTGGTGGGTACCAGCGCTTTAAAACCGCAACTATATCGCCCTGTACCCCCTCATCCTCAGAACCGTTGAGAAGCTCAACGGGCCGAAACTGATACCAGCCAATGACGCCACGACGCACCATGTTGGCCTTGCCGCGCGAGAGTTTCATATAGTCAAAGCGCTCGTCTTCCTCGATGTCGAAAGTGGCGGCCTCTGTTTTTGACATCGTGTTAAGCACCCTCGCGCCCCGCAACGCATCGATCAGCGATTGCCCGCCGCGACTGTCCGCCACGGTATATTCGCCGTCGTGTCCCGCTGGCTTCTTTCTGGTGTGATGACACAAGTCGATTGCACAATTGGTGTCGTGAGCGATCTTCCCGAAGGCATCGCGGATAACAGGATCAAGCGCGCTGTTGAAGTCTTCGTGAATGCGGTGCATTGCGACCAGCGGATCGAAAATCGCCACATCGATTCCAAGCTCATCAATGACGTCTATAATTTCCTTGCGAAGTCCGCCGTCGATTTTTACGTCTCGCCCACCCCCCGCCACCTTGATCGGCGTTTCAAAACCGTTCGTGATTAGGAGGTTGTTGCCGAGGTCGTCTTGCGAAATGTTATAGTGCTTACAGATCGCAACGCAGCGTCGTGTCAGCTCCTCCATTGTTTCTTCGGCGTTGTGATACCAAACCCTTAGCGGTTTCTTGAACTTCTCAACGCCAAGCAAATCGCGCCCGACCGCCATACCGATTGTTTCGATTAGTCCAAGCGTGGACTTGCCAGTTCCGCCAGTTCCAATCGTTCCGCTGACGGTCCCGCGCATGTAGTGCATGCCGTATAAGAAGTCGCGGCGCGGAACGTCCTTTTCCGACGGCAGGATAAGCGGCATTGGATTAATGCGTCGTCGCTTCGGTGCAGATTCCTTTGGCGGCTCTTCCTCGGGGGCAGCAGGCGGCGCATCCTGCGCCTCGATAATTTTGTCGAGGTCGATTTGTACATCGGGCTTTTGCGGCAACAGTTTTTCCTCCAGCCAACAGAATGCTTCCGCCAGACTGCAGGAACGCGTCACAATCACTAGGTCAAGCGGGCTATAGCTTTTGCCAGTTCCAAAATCCTTTATCCCCGAACCGACAATGCCAAGGTTGCGCTTGCGCTCTTCGAGCGGCCTTCCGGTCGTTGACGGCCGGAACGATGGCACCGCGTCGAACGCTGGATACCGACCGCTGCGTCGCTTGCAGTTATAGAGGCCAAGCTCGGGCACCCATGCCGGAAGGTTTTTCAGTGCAGCACTGTTTAGGTCCGCACACGGATTGTCATCGAAGCCGTCCTTCCGCGCCGCAATGTCGGGATTGCGGTCATTGGTTTCAAACGTACGCGTGAGAGAGTACAGCCCGAGAAGCCGCTCGCGTATCGAGCGATAATCCGCTTCCGTTATCAGCGGCAAGTCTGCCTTAGCGGTGTTGTTCAATGAATGTCCGTTTATGTATCGGTACGTTCCTCCGCTCGGATGGGTGCTCGGCGGCACCGACGTCTGCCTGCCGGTGTACAACACCTGCAGGACGAGTTTGTCACCGTCATAAAAGTTCTCATTGGGGATATTGAAGTCGACGCGATAGAAATGCGTCTCTCCACGTTGTCCGCGCTTGGCAACGGATGACGCTGGTAGGATTCCAGAATGGGCACGACGGCCCCATCATCATCGATGTCGAACGCCACCACACCACCGCCTAGACGGATGGCAATGTCGGCATCGGGTTGGGGCGTCGGTAACGGCGTGGACATGGTGGTCCAACCGGACAACCTGACAAGGCCGACACCCCGCACGAAACGGTGAGGTATCTTGTTCCGGCTGGGCAGAACAAAATACCCCTGCAGAGTCATTTCCGAAGCGTTGTCGTCGTAGATGCTCACGCCCGCCGCCCTTAGTTTTAGAAGGGGATTTTGTCGTTGAACTCTTTCTCGATGTCGCCGCCGTTTGCCTTCGGCTTGGCGTCACCTATTTTCTTGACGCGAGTGACACGATTTTTCGGTGCATACTCGCCAGTGTCGTCCGTTTCGATCTTCACCGACACCAAACACGGTTTAAGTCTGAGTACAGACAGGTCCGTGATTTGCTCGGTTACACCGCAGGCGACGGCGATGTCCTTGAGTTTCTGCCGACCAAACTTCATTGCGTCGGCGCTCTCGTGGGCGATAATGATCCGGTCGAAAATCAATCGACCGGCATATTTCTCGTCACCCTCGACTTCCCATGTCACTTGGATTGCCTGACCCTTGCCAGATTTTAACGGTCCGACCTTGGCGTCGGTGATGACGGCAACGTAACCGCCCTTGGGCAGCGGCTCGAACTCCTTCGAACCCTCTTCATTTGCGGTGTCGAACGCTTCACTTAGTGTCGTTGTCAGTTCGCTCATTTCCTGCTCCTTTCCAGAACTTTGTGAGTTCAGTTATGTTGAAGTCGATACCAACCGGAATTTTTGTTGGCATCCCGAATCTGTTTTTAGCGGTGTAGGCTGGCGTGCCCTCCAAAAACAGAAAGCGTTGATTGGAACTGGTGGCGCGTACCCGCTCACGGAAACCGCCGTCGTCAGTCGCGGTGCGTAAGTCTTCGGCTAGAAAGCCGACAACGTCGCACGCATCGAGAATCAAATGACGGGCGCGCTTGTGCAGTTTGGGCATGTACGTTGTGAACGATGGGGCGCGAGGGTCGTCGAATCTCTCGATAGTGCTGTGCGCCACCAGCGCGATAGTCATTTGATGTTTGTCGCGCAGTGCGGTGATGCCGCGAATAAAGCGTTGCCACTGCTGATCGGCAATGACAAAACCTTTTCCGTATGCCGGGCTTTCGATGTTTTTCCAATGGTGCTCGGTGCAAACATGCTCAAGCAGCATCGGTTCAAGTGCGTCGAGGGTGTCGACTATCAGGGTCTTGTAGCCGCGCGCGTCCTGATAAAGATTGCGGATTGCGTCGATGACTGCACCGAACGCGGCCATACCGTCGATGGCTGGGAGTTTAACCCCGGCCGGTAGACCGCGTTCGAGCAGCATTGCGAGCGGATTGGGGAACTTGCTCGCAAGCGTCGTCTTGCCTCGCCCTTCGCCGCCGTAGATTAAGAATATGGGCGCAGTGGCACACTTGGCTTCGCTGATATTCATTGGTCACTTACCTAACAGTGAGGTTGCGATTAGGCTGAACAGCTCGGCACGTTCCTGTATGGTAGCGCCCGATAACCATTGATCGGCGAGTCCGAAGTTGTCGATCGCACCCGCAACGTAGAGACTTCGCGCCACTGCGTTGAAGGCGCCGCTTGTTGGCCCGCGCCGCTCGATCAGATACTGGCGCAAATCACGGCGCAGCGTTTTTCTTTGCTCGGCACGATAGACGCGCTGCAGCTCACCTAGCCGGACTAGCATCTTTAGCCCCTATCTCAGCCACGACGCGCCTTGCGCTGTCGCGGATTTCCCATCCCTCAAAATTCGGCACTACGGCCCTGACAACGCCCTCGACAATCAGCTTGGCTTGCTGCGAATTGACTGGCCCCTCTGTCAGCAGCAGACCAATCAAGTCACCGGCTGCGCTAACGGCTGCATCAATTCGTTCATTGCGCACGTTCGTCATTTCATCCGCCATGTTTGAGACAGTCCGGGCCATAAGCTGTCTTCGTTCCCTACGACTTGCGGGTGTTCTCGAATCTTCGCCGCTATTTCAGGGGTGACCCGGCGACCGTCTGGTGCAATCGTCCAACCGGTCCAACGGCCGCCATGTGTTTGAATGAGGTGTCGCCCCGGCTTGCGCATCAGGTCCATGGCGCGGTGGATGTCGTCGATCATTGCTGCGAAATCACCGTTAGCGACTTCGCAAGCTTGGCCGTCGACATGCTTTCCACGTCAGCGATGAAACACTCCAGGTTCTCGATGATTTGCCACTTGGCCAATCCAGACGACGACATGATCGCAACGGCGCTATCGAGCAGGCTGCTGCAAACCCGGAAACCAACCTCGGCAGGGTCGAACTCGCCGTCACTCGTCGGACGCACTTCAAACCGATGCCCGTTGCGCCCCATGTCGAACTCGATGATGATTTTTACGTCACTCATGATTGTCCCCCTTCGAAGCCCTTGGGACATTGGGGATTATTTGTCCGAGGCGTGTGGCCGGCCACATGCGCCTGTTTGTTCAGCTCGGTCCGCATTTTGATTTGATGGTCGCGGATGTCCTCGCCGCACTGGCGGACGACGCGCCCGGCAATCTCGCCGATCGATTGCCAGCCCTTGGCCGATGACCATCCGCGCGGCAGACCGTTGACCATGTCGCTTCGAACCGACTGCACCGTGACGCGGCCGTCGGATTCGGACCGCAATGTGGTTTCAAACCGGGTGCGGATTTCAGCGCCGCGGTCTCGCCAGTGGTTGCGAAGCCGTTCGGCCACCTCCACCGCGCCCGGTCCATCGCACCAGTTTCGCCGGATGGGAGAGCTATAGTCGTCACTCATCGGCCCGCCCCCGCGCCGTCGCGTTCGGCAATCAGCGTTCGGATATGCGCGTCGATTTCTTCCTCAACCCACATATTGCGGGAAGCGCTGTGGGTCTTGACTGGTTTGGGAAATAACCCGGCCTTGATAAGCCGCCACAGATGGCCGCGACTAAAGTCGAAGCCCTTGGCCTTGAGTCCTTCTGGTCCGATCAGTCGCATTGGGTCGTCTCCGTGGTGTTGACGGAGACGTAAACGAACTGACGGGCGTTTTCTCCAGCAACAGCTCAGTTATCTGTTGCGGGTGTGCTTGCGCCTTTTGCGGTCGTAGATTTTCTCGACGGTGCGCCAGTCCCGACCGCACGCGTCGGCGGCCTCGTTGAGCGCTAGTGTGCGCGTCTTGCCCTTGTTTCTTAGGTGCTGCACCAGCGCCGCAATATCGTAGTCGCGGATCGGGTCCGCGTGTCCGGTGCTGCGTTTCTTCACGATCAGCTTGTGGGGAAAGTAATCCGCCCGGCCCCCCAAGGCGCGGGGGTCTTCGACAAACGCGACGGCCAAGATGCTGAGAAACTGCTGCAGGCGCTTGTCGGCAAGCTGTCGCCTTATCTCCCCCAAGGTGCAAAGCAGCGCCCTGCGCGCGTCCTCTTCGCTCGGCTTGGTGTCCCGCGAAAGGCGCTCGGTCTTGCGTAGTCCGTTTTTATCCCGAACGTGACGACCCGCCACCAGAGCAATCGCAAGCTCGGTGTAATACGTCAGAACGTGATCGTCGTGCTCATCCCCCATGAGACGAAAAGATACGGTGCGCCGACTAAGTTGCAAGAGGGGGCGCGCGTGCGGCCCCGATTAGCAACCGTTCTCATGGCAACGCCATGGCAACATTTTTGAGGATATTGGACGAAACGGCGGGAAACGGAAAATGACGTTCAGTCGAGATTAGTGGCGGCGCATCAACAGGTTAGCGAGACAGCAAGCGACGATAAGAAACGCTAGGAAATACAATAGCAGATAGCTGTTAACCGGTTGGTCGCTGGTTCGAATCCGGCCCGGGGAGCCAAATAAATCAACATCCTAGTGATCTGAGAACAAGGTCCAAGAGGCACTAGAAAGCGCTATCGCCGGACTTGAATCGCGGCAGCAGGCCGGACAACAGCCGGCTTTACCCCTTGCTGCTTCTGCCATTCAAGGAAGCGTTGGAACAAGGCCTCTTGGTCTTCCGCGCTCAGG
>DATLJR010000304.1:0-3079 GCA_035538755.1 Pseudolabrys sp. | reverse complement strand
TTGTAGTCGGCGTCGATCTGCTTCTGCCGTTCCTGTTCTTCAGGGGTGAGCGCCCTCTTCTGCTCTCCCCCGATTGAAATCTTCGGCATGATGGGACTCTGCGCCAGGGCGCCCGCGCCCGGCAAAGCGAAAGCAGCCGCTAAGACAAGGCCGAGCAGCGCGCGCAGCCACTTTTCACGCGCGCCATCCCGTCCCGCTACGCTTCTTCGACATGCATTTTCTCGCGCCGCATTCATCGCGCCGGTGTCTCCCTTACCCTTCGCGGACGATCTTTTCAGTCCTTGAACACGTGCCCCCAAAGGTCATCCCAGTCGGCACCGGAAATGTCGGTCACGCGACCATCTCTCTCAAAGAATTTATTCGGCACCTGGAACATCGCCAGCATGAGCCCGCCTTCTGGCGTCCAGGCAACATGACGGCTACCGGCCTCGCGCCAGACGAACTCGCCGGGACCGACGGCAAGCCCTTGCGCCCGGCCTTCCTTGTCGACGAGCTTGCCTTCAAGAACATAAGTCTGCTCAATCTTGACGTGCTCGTGGTCGGGCAGCGTGGCGCCTGGAGCGAATTTCATCAGCGCGGTAACAAGACCGGTCGCCTTGTCGAGCAGTAGGCCTTTGACTTCGCAACCGGGAAACCGAGTCTTCTTCCACTGCATGTCCGCTGGACGGACCACGTGCGAATGCGTGTCGGCGGTGTCGTGCTTCGATCTTGGCGTCACGGCATCCACGGCGGCCTCCTGTCTTTATCCTCGATGTTTGGCCCATCATATCCGATCGCGGCCCGAGGACGAAATGGCCACGCTACAGGCCGGTGTTGCGGATCGGCGGCTGGAACGCAAGCCCGGTATCCCAAGGGAAATAGATCCAGGTGTCTTGCGAGACTTCGGTGATGAAAGTGTCCACCATGGGCCGGCCCATCGGTTTGGCATAGACGGTGGCAAAATGGGCGCGCGGCAATATTCCGCGCACCGCTTTCGCCGTCTGGCCGGTATCGACCAGGTCGTCGACGATGAGTACGCCGGCGCCTCCGCCACCGCCCTGCACGATCACGCTTGCTGCGACGTCCTTGAGAACCTTCACATCGGTCTGACGGGTGTGATCGTAGCTTGCCACGCACACCGTCTCGACCACGCGGATGTCGAGCTCGCGCGCCACGATCGCGGCCGGTACGAGACCACCGCGGCTGATGCAGACAATCGCTTCGAACGGACCCGTTCCGCTCAACCGCCAAGCCAGCGCGCGGGAATCGCGATGGAACTGGTCCCAGGACACGGGAAAGATTTTTGCAGGGTCGATGGGCCGGTCCGGCTCGGGGGTTTTCATAACCGATCGTCTCGTTGCTCAAAGAAACGCCAGAGAGAGAGCCGAGCTTACAGAGCATTGATCCAATCGATCACTTGCCCGCGTGCCACCAGCGCCGTCGTGAGGTGCCCGGCAATGACCTCGACATATTGGCTCTTCGGATTCTTGGCGAGCGAATTAAAGGCATATTCGGGCCCGCGGCGGTCGATCGGATCGAGCTTGCCGACGACCCAGAGCAACGGTACCGGCGAAGGTGCCGCGCCCATCACCGCGGCATTCTTGGGAATGACCGCTGGTCCCTCCGGGTCGAACCAGCTTAAATAGACGGTGGGCGTCGCCGTCGTCGTTAACGGGATGCCCTGCGCCATGTCGGGGAAGCTCTGCCGCACGTTGCCCTTGCCTTCCGCGACCAAGGTCTTGGCGCGCGCCACCGCATCGCTGACGAAACTGCGCATGTTGCCGACATCGGGCAGATGACCAGGCGCAAGCGCGACCACGCCCGCGAGCTCGGGATGCCGCGCCGCGTAACCGATAGCCGCATTGGCTCCCAGGGATACACCGATCAGCACAATGCGGTGCGCACCGTCCGACTTGAGTCCCGCGATTGCAGCATCGATCTCGGCCAGCGCTTGATCGAAAGTCGCGTCATAGCGGCGGTGAAACGACCACGGCATTTCTGGCGTCGCCACCAGCGCGCCTTCTTCTTTCAAAGCACCCAGGATGCCGCCGTTGAGCGCCCCAGGCCAACCGCCTTTACCGTGCAGATAGACAGCGCCCAATCCATGCAGATCGGCCGCCGGATCGGCGGCGGAAAATTCCGCCACGAACAGGAAAGCGAATGCCGCGACGGCAGCGGCGATAGCGGAAACAAATATACGGGCCCGCTTCATGCACCCATTGATCCCTGGCCGAACGATGCCGACTGACCGACGCGATTGCGCGACAAACTTTACGCCTTGGCTAGCCCGGCTTTGACGTGAGTCAACATGGCCTCGATGGCCGCCTTCGCCGCGGCGAGCTTTTGCGGGTCGCGCGAGCGCGCCACCACATTGGTGTTCGCCAGATTTTTTTCATCGACGAACGGATACGAGCCGATCACAACATCCGCATGCATCTTCGCAATCGCGCCGAGTTCGGTGCCGATGTCGCCCTCGCGGCAATCGGCGCGAATCGATTCCGACAGCATCTTTGCTCCGGTCTTGAGCTGCGGCGCCACATAATCGAGCATCGCCTGCATGACGCTCGGGATTCCGGCCATCACGATCACGTTGTCGATCCAAAACCCCGGAGCCGCCGAGATCTTGTTCAACACCAGCGTGGCGCCTTTGGGCACGCGCGTCATGCGCATGCGCGCTTCGTTCATCTCGCCGCCGGTCTGCGCCAGACGCGCGCGCATGATTTCGACGGCCCGTGGGTGGTGTTCCAATGCGACCCCGAACGCTTTGGCCACACATTCGGCGGTAATGTCGTCATGAGTCGGGCCGATTCCGCCGGTCGTAAACAAATAAGTGTAACGCGGCCGCAAAGCATTGACCGCGGCAATGATCTCCGGCTCCTCGTCGGGGACGATGCGGACTTCTTTCAGATCGAGCCCGATGTCGGTCAAAAAGTCGGCGATGTAGCCGATATTCTTATCTTTGGTGCGGCCGGAAAGGATTTCGTCCCCGATCACCAGAACGGCGGCGGTGACAACGCCGTCGTTCTTGGCCGCGCTCCTGGTGGGCGCGCTGCTGGCCATGCTGCCGGTCATGCCGTGATCTCCGTGCCGCCGCCTCCTC
>DATLJR010000303.1:0-2289 GCA_035538755.1 Pseudolabrys sp. | reverse complement strand
CGTCCATGGAGCAAGCTACCACGATCGGTTTGGACATCGCGAAGCACGTGTTCCAGGTGCATGGAGCGGATGCTGCCGGGCATGTGCTGTTCGGCAAGCGCATCACCTCCTTCGGTGGTAGTTTTCGACACCGTCACCTTGGCACACAGAGATGCCTACGGGGGGCGTCCACTCCATCACCCGATGCGGTCTCTTGTAGGCCCTGCCGGGAAAGTCTCTCAAGGGGCATGAGGACGCGTTCCTGCGGCCGAGGCTGGACGCCTGCTATCGGTTCAGTAAGGGGACCCTCGCGGGGACGCGGGGCAACGGGCGAGATGCGCCGATTCCAGACGTTCATAGGGCGTTGGGCACACACCGAGCTTTGCGCCCGCGGCTGGAGACCGTCGATCAGGCCTTATCCAGCCAAAACGTGTCGAACCGGACCACGTCGTAGATGCCGAAATAATCTTTCGGATTGTGGCCCTTCACGTAGTTGTACCAGACATCGAGAATATTCTCCCAGGCGACAGGCACCAGCGGCGGGTCCTGCTCCATGATGTCCTCGGCCTGCCGAATGAGCGCCAGGCGCTTGCCCGCGTCGACTTCGATGTCGATCTGATCGACGAGTTTGTCGAACTCGGCGTTGTGCCAGAACGAGTAGTTCTGCGGCCCGTCGGTGCGGTACCAGGCATTGAAGTAATCGGAAGGGTCAAGCAGGGTCGAAACGATGGCGCCGACTGCCAGATCATAGTTGCCCGCCGTGGCGTCGCCAAACCAAATTGATTCGACCGCCGTACGCAGATTGGCTTGAATGCCCATCTCCTTGAGCATTGCCTGCATGGCCTGGGCGAAGAGCTTGTGATGGTTGAGATCCCGCACCATGAAATCCAGTGATCGCATGTTGCTCTGGCCGGCAGCGGCCAGCAGGGATTTAGCCTCCTTGAGCGCAGGACCGGAATCATCCTGATAGCCGAGCCGCTTGGCGAGTTGGTCCCTGGGTGTGGCGAATTCGGAAAACGGATAGATGAAGCCCCCGGTCATCAACGGGGCGACATCCCTCACCACGTCAACCAGGACCGGCTTGTCGAACAGCAGATGCATAGCGCGCCTGACCCGCGGATCATCGAACGGCGGCCTTTTGGCATTCATCCAGGTTGCGTGGATCACGCTCTGGTAGAACTTGGCGGTGGACAGACCAGGCGTCGCAGCCGCCTTGAGGGCAGTGGCCGGGTCGAGCGCGCGGGCGTAATCCACCCGGCCAGACAGAATAGCGGCCCCAAGCTCCGGCGAAAATGGCAAGAGATGATAGACTTCGATGCCATAGAGGTAGGGCAGGCCTTTGTTCCAGTAGTTCGGGTTTCTCTCCATCACCCAGACTTCGTTCTCGACCCGGCGTTGTGTTTTAAAGGGACCAGTACCAGGGATGTTGAAGACTTTGCGGAGATCGAAATTATTCTCTTCCAGCGTCTTCTTGCTGAAGATCACGTTCCAGCCGCTGGCGAAGGCGGACATCATGAAATTGACCGAACGTGGCGCGGCCAGCTTGAACTCGACGGTGTACTTGTCGCGCGCGTTGATCTCGCTGACCGCTCTAAACAGCGGAGTGCGCGGGATACTGATGCCAGCCGGTGGTTTCGCGATGCGGTCGAACGTCGCTTTTATGTCAGCCGACGTGAAATCCGTCCCGTCGTGGAACTGGACGCCCTGGCGCAGGTGAAACGTGTAGGTCTTGCCGTCCTTGGCGATTTCCCAGCTATGCGCGAGATCAGGCACGATGGTCTTGCCACTGTCGCGCGGATCACGCCGGATCAGGTTGTCGAACATGCAGCCCTGAGTGCCGATGTTGCCGACAGTGCCCGATTGATGCACATCGAAATGCGGCGGGCGATGGCATCGCTCTCTTGGTGACCGCCGCTTGCCGTCATCGGCTCATTCCAAGTTCTGCACCTGCTCGCGGAACTGCTCGACCACGCTCTTGAGCTCCAGCCCGATGTTGGTCAACTCCACGTCGTTCGACTTGGAGCACAGCGTGTTCGCTTCGCGATTGAGTTCCTGCGCGAGGAAGTCGAGTCGGCGGCCGATGGATCCGCCATCGGCGATCAGCCGCTCGACCTGCGCGACGTGGGACGCAAGCCGGTCGAGCTCTTCGCGGATATCGGCTTTGCTGGCGATCAGGATCGCCTCCTGATGCAGCCGATCGGGATCGAAGCGGTCGGACACATCGAGCAGCATCGCCACCTGCTCGACGATGCGTGCCTTGATCGCCTCGGGGCGGCGCCCGG
This sequence comes from Pseudolabrys sp., assembly GCA_035538755.1. GTDB lineage: Bacteria > Pseudomonadota > Alphaproteobacteria > Rhizobiales > Xanthobacteraceae > Pseudolabrys. The sequence goes on along the minus strand of DATLJR010000303.1, from coordinate 28 downwards.
GCGCGGCTTCCGCGCGCTTGGCGAGCAC
>DATLJR010000302.1:0-1577 GCA_035538755.1 Pseudolabrys sp. | reverse complement strand
AAAAAACCAAAGCGTCCGAGTTGTCTGGTTAGCGACAAGGTTGTTCCAGTCGTCGGACATCGAACCCCCGACGACCTTCAGGTGCCCGCGCAATTTTGACACATCATGGACGTGCACCTCGGGCTCAGACTTGGGCGGCTTCTCCTTCTTCGTGTTCATTCGCTATGTCCTCATGCTCGAATGGCGCCACCATCACGCCGTCGCGGTGCCGTTGCCGATAGCGGCGCTGCCATTGTGCCCGGCGTGAGGGCTGTCTTTTCGATTTCGGATAACCATTGCGCGGCCCTTCCAGAACAGCCTGGCACCGCTTTTATAAAATGATACCGATCGACTTCCGCGTCGGAAAAAAGTTCGTAGGCAAGCGCCTGATTGCCGCTTTGGCTTCCCTTCCTCACGTGTTCGGCCGCTACCGTGAAGCGCGCAAATCACTGCGCGGCTCCATCTCGCGGGAAAGCCGGCAAGGGCTCGACTGGATGAATTTCTTTCTGGCCGATGTGCAGACCGCATTCGGTGCCTTCGTCGCCTTCTATCTTGCAGATCTGGGCTGGTCGAAAGGTCAGGTCGGTCTGGCACTTACTGTTGGGACGCTGGCTGTCGTCATCAGCCAGATTCCTGGTGGCGCGCTTGTCGATGCGCTGCGGTGGAAACGAGGCCTGGCGGCGATTGGCATTGGCATGCTTTGCGTATCAGCCCTGATCTTTGCGCTGACGCCGAGCTTCGCCCTCGTCTTCTTGGCTGAGATCCTGCATGGACTCACTGCTGGCATAGTTACGCCAGCGATTGCCGCTATCAGCCTTGGTCTCGTTGGTCGGCGAGCAATGTCAGTTCGGACTGGGCGTAACTATCGGTTCAACGCGTCGGGCAACGCCCTAACGGCAGCCCTAATGGGATTAGCCGGCCAGTATTTTGCCAAGAGCGCTATATTCTTTGGCGCTGCCGCGTTGTGCATCCCGGCGCTCATTGCCCTGAGCCGGATTCGCGCCGACGGCGGGACCGGAACCGGCAAGACACATCTTGCAATCGCCATCGCTCGAAGCTGCATCCGATCGGGCGCTCGTGGCCGGTTCCACAATGTCGTCGATCTCGTCAATCGGCTCGAGGCCGAGGCCCGCAACGCCCGCCAGGGTCGGCTTGCCGATCACCTGACCCGCATGGACTTCGTCATTCTTGACGAGCTCGGCTATCTGCCCTTCGCCCAAGCCGGCGGCCAGCTCCTGTTCCACCTCATCAGCCGGCTCTACGAGCGCACCTCGATCATCGTCACCACCAATCTTGCCTTTGGCGAATGGCCCAGCGTCTTCACCGACGCCAAGATGACGACCGCGCTGCTCGATCGTCTCACCCATCACTGCGATATCGTTGAAACCGGAAACGACAGCTGGCGCTTCAAGAACCACGCCGACGACCACCAAACCACCCGCGCTCGTTGATCACGAGTTTGCCGTCAGGCCGACATCACGACAAAACCGGCGCGTGGGAAATGCACACAGACCTCTCCGACCGCGGGATCGCTGCGTCGGATGACGATCTCATGGACGCCCGAGGCGACCAACTCGCCGACGACCGGGTCGCGTCCG
>DATLJR010000301.1:0-2487 GCA_035538755.1 Pseudolabrys sp. | reverse complement strand
CATCTTGGCGACATCATCACCGACGGCGACGACATCTATGGCGACGGCGTGAACATCGCGGCGCGACTCCAGACTTTGGCGCAACCGGGTGGAATCTGCATATCCCGCCAGGCTTTCGATCAGATCGACCGCAAGCTGGGGGTTAACTGGCGCGCACTCGGACCGCAACAGCTCAAAAACATCGATAGGCCCGTCGAGGCATATGCCACGGACTTCGACGGTGAAGGGACTGCGGCCGTCGCAGACGGTGCGGAGCTGAAGGTTGAATATTGTCGCGCTCCCGATGGGGTGCGTCTCGCTTACGCAATGGTCGGCCGAGGGCCGCTCTTGGTGAAGACAGCGAACTGGATGAACCACGTCGTTTATGACTGGGAAAGCTCGCTGATGCGGCACATCTTTCTTGATCTCGCGCGCGACTTTACGCTGTTGCGCTACGACTCGCGCGGCAATGGCTTGTCCGACTGGGATGTGAAAGACGTTTCTCTTGACGCGTGGGTGACCGATCTAGAAACGGTTGTTGATGCGGCGAAGATTGATCGCTTCCCGCTGCTTGGAATGTCGCAGGGTTGTGCCATTTCGGTGGCCTTCGCTGTACGGCATCCCGAGCGCGTTTCGCATCTGGTCCTCTATGGCGGTTTTGCGCGTGGCGCGTACAAGCGTGCGGCAAACGAACTGGAGTTGCAAAAGGCTAAGGCGCTGGCCAGTTTGATCCGCACCGGATGGGGTGACGAGAGTCCAGCCTACCGCCAGCTATTTTCGTCGTTGTTCATGCCCAATGCATCGCCCGAGCAGCTTGCAAAATTTGCGGAGCGGCAGCGCAAGACTACAACCCCCGAATGCGCATATCGCTATTTCGAAACGACGCGGAGCCTCGATATCACGGATCTGATGCTCAAAGTGACGACGCCGACGCTAGTGATGCATGTGCGTGGTGATCTGGTGCAGCCGTTCGAAGCAGGACGGGAATTGGCAGCGGGAATTCCGGGTGCCAGGTTTGTGGCGTTGCAAGGGGAAAGTCATTTTCCGTTGCCGCAACATCCTGCGACCCAGCGGATGCTCGAAGAAATCAGGCTTTTTCTCAAATAGATTGAGGCTTACAGCGTCAGCGTTTAGCTCCAGCCAGGCGGCAATTTGCTACCCGGAAAATTCGCAAATGCTGCAATGGCGGACCGACGTCGTGACGCTGCACCGCATATGTCTGCTTTTGACCCAAAGCGGACATTGGCCGGGTCAGTTTCCATGGCGGCAGGTGTAAGGATGACGATTCGCCAGCTGGCATGGTAGCAATCTTGTCAGCTGCGCTCGGCCAGCCGCCATTAGTCGATAACTGTCTCGGCACTAGCGACACAGCGATGAATAAAGATATACCGCATCACCCCGCTATCATCGAAGGCCGCAATATCGTCGAAGGCCGCACCATCGTCACGGCGGAGACGATTGAGCGGCCGCCGGACCAGCGCCCGGTTCACGACACGGTCGACTCCATCGCCGATTGGCTGATCGGCGATGCCCGCCGGATCGAGTCAGGGGCAGAAGCGGTCGATGAATATGCGTGGCGCCTCTACGCGGCCAGCATTCCCGTGCTGCGCGTGAGCCTCCACGTCGGCACGCTGCACCCGCAATTCCTCGGCGCCGCAATCATCTGGTGGCGAGATACTGGCCAAACTAGCAGGGTCATGATTAAGCACGAAGTCGCCGACCTCATTCCCTACGAGATCAATCCGGTGCGGCGGGTACGCGAGGGCGGCGAGACACTGCGGCGGCATCTGGACGGGCTCGAGGAGCAATTCGATTTCGACGTACTGCACGAACTCAAGGGGCGAGGGGCAACCGATTATCTCGCGCTGCCGGTCGGCGGTGTTTACGGACCGTCGTCTTACATGGTGACTTATGTCACCGACCGACACGGAGGATTTACCGATTCTCAGATTGCAGACCTGGAAACTCTCAGTCCGCGGCTTTCCGTTTTGATCGACATGCATAACCAAAAACATATCGCGGAGAACGTGTTGAAAGCCTATCTCGGCTCGCAAACCGGCTCGCGTGTCTTGGCGGGGCACATCCGGCGTGGCACCGGCGAAGCGGTCTCTGCCGTGCTGTGGTCATCCGACCTGCGAAGCTTCACGCGGATGTCGGACCGTGGCCCGGCTGATAAGGTCATTGCCATCCTCGACCAAACCTTCGACGCGCAAGCTCGCGCCATTTCGAGTCACGGCGGCGAAATCCTGAAATTCATTGGCGACGGGCTATTAGCGATTTTTCCAGTCGAGCCCGCGGACGGCGCGGCCAAAGCCGCTTCCGGCGCCATGGCCGCGGCGGCGGAGGCCTTACGGGCGGTGCACGCGCTGGATCATGGACTCGCCGGTGAGCCGTCTTTGAACATGGTCATCGCGCTCCACTTCGGCACTGTCATCTACGGCAATATCGGCGCGGCGGACCGACTTGATTTCACTGTTATCGGGCCCGCCGTCAATTTGCTGAGCCGCA
>DATLJR010000300.1:0-23411 GCA_035538755.1 Pseudolabrys sp. | reverse complement strand
AAAAAAACATAGGCGATCCAATACTGCGGAGCGTCGGGCGATCTTCTTTTGCTAAACGTCCAGATTTTCTAAGGGCCGTTATCGCAGTAAGATAGGATCCATGAGGAAACGCGGCAGAAAATCCGGCGACGAGCTCGCCGTAATCAATGTCAACGGCGATCCACCACGGCTTGATCCACCGCCAACCCTAACTGATCCCGAACGCGCTTTGTTTGTCGAGATTGTGCAGGCCTGCTCGCCCAAACATTTCGTGCCGTCCGATCTGCCGTTAGTCGTGAGTTACGTTCAGGCCACCTTGCTATCGCGGCAGGCGGTAACGAATGCAGCTACAGCTCCAGCCATGCTGGCGCTCTGGGAAAAGGCGACCCGTATGCAGGCGACGCTGGCCACACGCCTTCGTTTATCACCGCAGGCCCGCACCGATCCGAAGACGATTGGCAGGCAGATGCCACAACGAATTGGTCCACCGCCTTGGGAGTGTTGACATGCCGCGCAAACAAACTCGCGGTGAGCGCGCGATCCGCTGGATCGAAGCATATTGCCTAGTGCCGGGCGGCCTGGACAGGGGTCAGGATGTCCCCCATGGCGCGCCGCCGGGTGGCGGCATGATCTCATTATCGGACGGCCATCGTATCGTCATGGCCGCCGCCGACCTGCCACCCAAAAAGCGCGTCCTCTATTTGCAGCGATTAGGCGCCATGCTGGCGCTGCGCGGTCGCGGCCATTTCAACGACAGCGACATCGCGGAGGCCGCAAAATTGGCGTTGCACGGTTTGATTCAGCAACCGGCGGTGTGATCTCACAGAAGAGAGCCGTCACCGCCAACCCTTTTTGATCGATTGTTACCTGAGGTGTTACCTATTCCTGGCACCGTCCTAAGGCTCAGCTTGTTAAGTGGCTGATTTAATTGGTGGGCGCACAAGGACTCGAACCTTGGACCCGCTGATTAAGAGTCAGCTGCTCTACCAACTGAGCTATGCGCCCGGAATGCCGCAGCAGAAATTTCACCTAGCGCGCGTGGCTTAGCAAAGGCGCCCGGCAGTGTCCAGCCGCACTGCGGTTTCAAGTCCTCGAAGAACAAAGCAAAAGCCGCCGGAAATGTCCGGCGGCCTTCTGGGCGGCGTCGCGCATCGGGGAGATTGCGTTGGACATCGTCCGCTTGACGTGAAACTTACTGCGGTTACCGGTCGCCACCCATTGGGCCACCGTCGCGCCCGCGATGCCACATGTGCCCGCGATTGCCGCGCCAACCCTGCCGGTCGCCGAGCCGGGCGAGCATCACGAAGCGATGCTTCTGTGACTCGTCGAGGCTTTTGTAGAGAGGACCAGCTGCGTCTGCGAGCTTCTTCAGCCCGGCGGCACGCTGGCCCATCACCTCGGCGCGCGTGTTAAGGCGATCAATCGGATCTTTCGGAGCGTCGGCATTGGCGCGCGCAGCAAAGCGATCCGAGCGTTGCTTGGCGAGATCGCGCAGAGCGGCTTCGACCGGCGGCCAAAGTTTTTCCTGATCCGCCGTGAGCTTCAACCCGGCATGAAGCGCGGCGATGCGCGCGTCACCAAAGGCCGCGATGTCCGCCGCACCCGGGCGCCAGCGCTCCGCGCGCTGGAAATCATCTGAACTTTTTTGCGCATAGACAAGTGACGAACCAGCGATCGCAAGCGCAGTCGTTCCGGCAAGAACAGATTTCCACATGGCCACCTCCAATGGCGTTACCTGTTCCGCCAAGTAGAGGAGTGCGCCTTCGTCTTATCAAGTTAAAGTTTGGACAGAAAGTTACAGCGGTGCAATGTTCATTCGGCGTGGATTTATGTCGGTGTTATCGAAGAACGCCCAGCGTTTGCGGCAACCAAAGCGAAATTTCGGGGATATAGGTAACCATAAACAGGAAGATCAACATCGCGCACAGCCAAGGCAAAACGGCAATAGTGATTTCGCTGATCCCCATTTTCGCGATGCCGCTACCAACGTAGAGATTAAGCCCCACCGGCGGATGACAGAGGCCGACCTCCATATTGACCACCATGAGAATGCCGAGGTGAATCGGGTTCACGCCCAGATTGACGGCGAGAGGAAACAATATCGGCGCCATGATCAGTAGGATCGATGACGGATCCATCACGTTGCCAGCCAGCAGAAGAATGACGTTAACGACAAACAAGAATACCCACACGCTGAAATGCTGCTCGACGATCCAGGCGGCCATTACCTGTGGGATCTGCTCATGAGTCATCAGGAAAGAGAACAACACCGCGTTGGTGATGATGTAGAGCAGCATCGCACTCAGATTGGCGGCATTCAGCAACACCTTCGGAACTTCGCTGAGCTTAAGCTCCCGGTACACGAACACCGTGATCACGAAGGAATAGACCGCCGCGACCGCGGCCGCCTCCGTCGGAGTAAAGATTCCGCTGTAAATGCCCCCCAGCACGAGGACGACCAGCATTAATCCCCAAATGCCGTCATGCAGTGCATTGAGGCGCTCACGCCACGTTGCGCGAGGCAAACGTGGATAATTCTTACGCCACGCAATGAACCAGGTGACCGAAGCCAGCATAAAAGCGAGAATGACGCCGGGCACGATACCGGCCATGAACAGCGTCCCGATCGAGGTATTGGTCGAAACGCCGTACAGCACCAGGATGATCGACGGCGGCACCAGGATGCCGAGCGCGCCTGATGTCGTAACCACACCTGCTCCGAACCTCTTTGGAAAGCCCTGCTGAACCATCGCAGGGAGGATAATCGAGCCGATCGCCGCAACCGTCGCCACACTCGAACCGCAAATGGCAGCAAATAGCGCACAAGCAGCGACCCCAGCCAACCCGAGTCCGCCGGGCCAGTGCCCTACAAGCGACGTCGTAAAGTTGATCATGCGTCGCGCGACGCCACCACGCGTGAGGAACGACCCCGCGAGAATAAAAAACGGTATTGCCATGATTCCGAAATTGTCGAGACCACTGAACAATTTCAGGCCGACGCTCTCGATGGGCACCCGTGTCATCGTGAACAAGAACGTGAGCACGGTGAGCCCGAGCGAGATGGAGATCGGCATGCCCGTCAGCATGAGGGCGAAAAGCAGCCCGAATATCAGCAGCGCGCTCATCGCGCGCCTCCGACATGCGGGTCCACCGAATGGCCGTCGAGCATTTCAACGCCTTCGACATGGGCCTGATCGTGATGCGGCAACCGGTTGGTCCAATAGAATGCCCAAGCGACCTGCAGGAAACGAAAGCACATCAAATAGGAACCGAGCGGTATGCAGAGATAGACAAGCCAACTCGGGATCTCCATGTCGGGAGAGACCTGATCGGTCGGATAAAGCTCGATGACGAACTTGGCTCCCATGGTGCCGACGATCGCGGTGAACAGTGCGCCACAAAACAACGCGAACAGGACCACTCTTTTCCGCCAGACCTGATCGAGCATATTGATGAGAACATCGACGCCCACGTGGATGCCAGTCCGCACGCCGTAGGCGGCGCCGAACTTCGCCATCCAAATGAACATGTAAATGCAGAGTTCCTGCGCCCAAGTCAGGTTGATGTTGTAGACGAATGGATAGAGTAACGGCACGCCCACCGCGAAGCGCTGCACGACAGCAACGAAAATGATCAGCGTGGCCGCGGCCATTAGGCTGGCGATCAGGATTTCTTCCAGCCGATCTAGAATGCGCAAAAACACGTAAGCCTCACGAGCCCGGGGGGTGATGCACTCCCCCAGCGGTCGGAGATTCCAAATTTAAAGAGCACAGCCCCCACTGTCGCTCACAGAAAACGCTTCCGGAATCCCCACCTCTGGAAGTGAAGCGAAGTGAGCCCGGCCTGATAAGGCCGGGGCTCTAAAATCGTCAGTTTGTTACGCCGCCAGCTTCTTTCTGGAATTCTTCGATGATGCCCTTGCCAAGTCGGCCTGCCATTTCGTTGTAGACCGGCAGCATGGCTTTGCGCATCGCTTCGTTCTCGGCAGCTGTCGGAGTGATGATCTGCGTCGTGCCGGCCTTCTTGATGGCCTCGAGCGCCTCTTCATTTTCTGTTTTCGAGGCGTTGTTGCCGTACACGGTTGCGTCGTTCATGGCCTTTTCGAGCTGGGTGCGGATGTCGGGCGGCAGCCCTTCCCAGAACTTCTTGTTCACTACGACGACATAGCCGATGTAGCCGTTGTCGGTCATTGTCATGTACTTCTGCACTTCGTGCATCTTTTGTGTGTAGATGTTCGAAGCTGTGTTCTCCTGGCCGTCAACCACGCCAGTTTGCAGTGCCTGATAGACGGCGTCGAAACCCATCACCTGCGGGGTCGCACCGAGCGCACGGAATTGCGCCTCGAGTACCTTCGACGACTGGATGCGGAACTTCAGCCCTTTGAAATCTGCCGGCACGCGCAGCGGCTTGTTGGCGGTCATTTCCTTGAAGCCGTTGTCCCAATAGGCCAAGCCGATCATGCCTTTGGGTTCGAGAAGCTTGAGCAAGCTCTTGCCAAGCGGTCCGTCCGTGACTTTGCGCAGCGCGACGCGGTTTGGGAGGATGTAAGGCAAGTCGAAGACTTCGAACTCCTTGATTCCGATCGGACCGAACTTGGAATTCGAGGGAGCGAGCATTTGCACTGCGCCAAGCTGCAGGGCTTCCAGTTCCTCCTTGTCCTTGTAGAGGGTGGAGTTGGGATAGACCTCAACTTTGACCCTGCCGTTGGTGTACTGCTCAGCCAATTCCTTGAATTTGTCGGCTGCTTTGCCCTTCGGCGTATTGGCGGCGACCACGTGACTGAATTTGATCACGATCGGCGCTTGCGCTGAGACCGCAGCGGGGGCCATGAAAATGGCGGCCGCAGCCGCCGCAAAAAGCCACTTGCGCATTGCGTATTCCTCCAGTTAATCGCTCGAAACCGGCTTTTACCTTGTTTTTCTGCCGTTTAGGGTGGCACTAATCCACGGTTCCGGCAAGTATACCTATGGGCAAGGATTCTCCCAGCAACAACTCGGAAACATCGCGTGCCGACTGCTAAACGACAGCGGGCGCGGCGAACCGCCGCCGTTTATTTCAGCGCGGCAACTACCGGTCCCAAGCCCATCTCCTGAGCCAAGCCATGCGCCGCGCGCATTTGTTCGGCATCGAGCATCCCGATCAACGGGCGCGCGGCGACCGCAAGCCGCTGCACAGCCGCGCTGTTTAGCACAACTGACACAACACGATGACTCATGCGGTGCATAAGCCCGCCCGATTCGGTGGCCGCCTGACGACGCGCTAACTCGCGCAGTGCTGCCTCAACCGGAGCCCAATAGGGTTCTTGCGCTGGCGTGAGTTTGAGCACGCTCTTGATGCGCGCAATATTGATCGCAGTCGTGGTCTGCATCTGGTTCTGGTCGCCGTGGCCAGCGTACTCCGCCGCACGAACCAAAGTTCCGCCCGCCAACAAGCCGATCGTCGCGAGCGCGAACACGCCCGCGCAAACAGTCATTTTCATTACGAAAATCCCCAATACCTGAGTGGGTTGTGCGGGGGCGGATACCCGGACATTTTGCTCCTAAAGCGAACAAAATGCGGACAAAATGTGATTTATGAGGTTTTGAGCGTAAAAGAATACCTAAGTGGCAGCATGCCGCGCCCTCTTTTGAGCGCGGCATGATCGTAATCTTAACTCCGCGGCAGATTAACCGACGTCGGTCGAATGTATCCGCCGTTCGACTGAGGGCAGCTTGTTGCGCTTGCTGGTCAGCTTGTTGAGGGCACCCAGATAGGCTTTTGCCGACGCCACCAGCGTATCAGGGTCGGCGCCCTTCGCAGTAAACGAACGGCCGCTTTCGGAAAGCCTGACCGACACTTCCGCCTGGGCATCTGTGCCGCCCGTGACGGCATGCACTTGAAAGAGCTCGAGCGTCGCCTCGTGCGGGACGAGCGTACGGATCGCTCTGAAGATGGCATCCACCGGACCGTTGCCAGTCGACTGAGTGGTGACGTGCTCACCTTCAATGTCGAGCGTCAGCGCCGCGGTTTGCGGTCCCATCGTGCCGGCGATCACCGTTAGCGACAACACCTTGATGCGGTCATGGGCGTGCGCGATTTCCTCATCGACCAGCGCTTCGATGTCCTCATCGTAGATTTGCTTCTTGCGATCAGCCAACGCCTTGAAGCGGACAAAAGCATCCTCGAGCTGATTGCTCGCGAGTTCGTAGCCTAGCTCCTCCAACTTGTGGATGAAGGCGTGACGTCCCGAATGCTTTCCCATCACCAACGAGGTCTGCTTCACGCCGACCGATTCCGGCGTCATGATTTCGTACATCTGTGCATTCTTGAGCATGCCGTCCTGATGGATGCCGCTCTCGTGTGCAAATGCATTTCGTCCGACGATCGCCTTGTTGTATTGCACTGGAAACGACGTCGCTGCCGCGACGAGCTTCGACGCGCGCGTTAGGATGGTTGCGTCGACGGCACAGTGGAACGGCAACACGTCGTTGCGGACCTTCATGGCCATGACCACTTCCTCGAGCGCGGCGTTGCCAGCGCGCTCGCCAATACCATTGATGGTGCATTCGATCTGGCGTGCGCCGGCCTTTACGCCTTCGAGGGAATTGGCGACGGCCATGCCGAGATCATTGTGGCAGTGGGTCGAGAAACGTGCCTTGTCAGCATTAAGTACGCGTGTGCGCAACATCTCAATGAGGCCGAAATATTCCTCGGGCACCGTGTAACCGACGGTGTCGGGGATGTTGATCGTTGTTGCCCCCGCGTTGATCGCCGCCTCAACGCAGCGGCAGAGAAAATCGTAATCAGTACGGGTGGCGTCTTCAGCGGACCATTCGACGTCATCCGTATAGCCGCGCGCCCGTGTGACCTGGGCAACGACCATCTCGTAGACCTCGTGTGGCTCCTTCTGGAGCTTGTATTTCATGTGCACGGGCGAGGTGGAGATGAACGTGTGGATTCGCTTGCGCTTCGCCGGCTTGATCGCTTCCGCGCAACGATCGATATCCTTGAAGGCTGCGCGCGAAAGACCGCAGATCACTGCCTTCTTCGATCGCTGTGCGATCTCCTGCACGGCGGCGAAATCGCCATCGGAGGCGATCGGAAAGCCGGCCTCGATGATGTCCACACCCATGTCGTCGAGGAGCTCGGCAACTTCGAGCTTTTCCTCGTGTGTCATGGTTGCGCCGGGACATTGCTCACCGTCACGCAAGGTGGTGTCGAATATGACGACGCGGTCCTTCTCGGACTTTGTCTGGGTAGTCATGGAATTGATCCTTCTCGTCAAATGCGCCGCCTTGGGCGCTCTATGGGTTCTCCGTCAGATCCCCCGAGTGCCCAGGCACATATGCCCAGCCGGCCCTCAGGGGCGGATAAGGAGAAGGAGCGTGCCCAGAATGAGGGAAGCCGCGGAGCCGGCGTATCCCGCCGCCCGCCCGATCGCGCGAATATTCCTGCGCGTCGACATGGAATGTTCCCTCATCTCGTCGGTTAACTTGACGGGTCTTGGTAAAGCCCGAGCTAACCGGCCTTCTTTTAGCGGAAAGCTCCAGTCCAAATCAAGCGCGCCCGCAACTGCCACAGTCTGCTGCCAATTTGTGCCCAGAGGGTCCGTGGAACCGGCAGGATGAGCACTCTCAATCAACGCGCCTGGGTGAGATCAGTCTTATCCCTCGTGGTGTTTATGGCCATGCTGTTCATACCGGCGGGCACGCTTCAGTTTTGGCCGGGATGGCTCTACGGCTTCATATTCGCTGCATCAACAACTGCGATTAGCGTGTATTTTCTAAAACACGATCCCAAGCTCGTAGAACGCCGCATGAAGGTTGGTCCGGCCGCCGAGCAAAGACCTGCGCAGAAAATCATCATGGCGATTACTCTGGCAGGCTTCATATTGCTGATCGTCCTGCCCGGCCTCGACTACCGCTGGCACTGGTCGTACATGCCGCCCTGGCTCGTGCTTGCCGCCAACGTGGTGCTGGCGTTGAGCTTTGCGATTTTCTTCATTGTGCTCAAGCAGAACAGCTATGCGGCATCGACAATCAGAGTCGAAGCGGATCAGCCGGTCGTCTCGACCGGTCTCTATGCAATCGTGAGGCATCCGCTGTACTCGGGCGCGCTGCTATTGATGCTCGTCACCCCACTAGCATTGGGATCTTATTGGACCCTGCTGGTCGCCTTCGCGTTGATACCCGTGCTGATGTGGCGATTGCTCGACGAAGAGCGCTTCCTGAAGCAGAACTTGCCCGGCTACGCGGATTATTGCCGTGCGACCCGCTTTCGGCTGATCCCCTTGATCTGGTAGCCCCAAACTATCCGCGGCTGAACCACGATGTCAGGAACGCGATCGCGTAGCCCGACATGGCAGGATCGAAATCGCCAGGCCCGCGCACGATACGGATATCAGACAGTTCTGGCCTTTCCTCGCTTGCGAGATACTCCAGAATCCGTCGGCGCAACGCGGTGGCCGTTTCATTCGAACGCAAGACTTTGATTTGTGCGATCAGAGCACCGTCGACTGCCATGGTCCAACCGGGTTCAACGTCAAAGTCGGTCATGTCGAGACCCGTCTCTTCCTTCAGTTCGCGACGCAAGCTCAGGCCGAGATCGACTTTGCCGTCGACAATAATGCCCGGATCAGGCGTGCCACAAGGAAAATAGACTCTCCCTCCGTTGAACGTGTGTGAGCTCATGACGCCGAGCAGAAATGCCCCGTCAGCCGACACGATCCCCGCTGCGCTGAAACAATCCCCTACGCCTGCAGCCGGCCGGTCCCAATGGCACCAGGCGGAAAAACTTGCATAGTCCGTTTCCAGATATTGGCCGCGAAGCACGCCGTTCTCGACGACGCAATCGTACATCAGCAGAACGCGGCCGTTCCAGACGTCCGGCTTCTCTCGCTTAAGCGCGTTGAAATATGCGTCGATTTCTGTCCGCCGTTCGTCCGCAAAGGCCCAGAGCTTCGGCGCGAAACAAAGATCAAGACTTTCGATGTGAAAGACCAGCGGCGTTTTCATCATCACATCAGTGCTTCGGCCGTAAAGACGCGACTTGGCTTCACGATCTCGTCCTGTGCGGCTACCAACTGAATTTCCCGTGCACCATTTTCCGCGGTTTTCGCAAGCACCCCGAATATGGCCGAAACCGCTGACGAGAGTGCCTCAGCCAAATTCGGATCTTGCAGATAGTGCGCGAAAAACAATGCGGCAATGGCATCGCCCGCGCCGTTCACAACCAGTGGCAGCTTCGGTGTGCGCACAATGAAACATCCGCTGGCATCCGACGCAAGAAGATCGATGGCATCCGCAGGCGTCTCGTCTGTCAGCAAGGAGGTTACCAGAATCGCACTCGGTCCGAGATCGTGAACCGCTTTTACCGCGTCACGCGTTTGCCGCAACGTCTTGCTGGTGCGTCCACTGAGGTAGTCCAGTTCGAACTGATTGGGTGTGATGATGTCGGCGGCTGGCACGGCCTTGTTCTTCATAAACTCAGGGATGCCCTCGCGTACAAAAATGCCGCGGCCGACATCGCCGATCACAGGATCGCAGCAATATTTTGCACCGGGATTGGCCCGCCTGACGATTGCAAGCGTTTCAAGAATTGCCATGCCGATTTCGGCGGAACCCATATAGCCGGAGAGAACACCGTCGCACTCGCCCAGAACGCCACGTTGTTCAATGCCCGCGACAACCTCCCCGATCATGCCCGCGTCGAAGACTTGGCCCTTCCAGCTCCCGTAACCGGTGTGATTGGAGAATTGCACGGTGTGAACAGGCCAGACTTCGACACCCATTCGCTGCAGTGGAAACGTGGCAGCGTCATTGCCAACGTGGCCATAGGCCACGTGCGACTGTATCGAGAGTATGTTCATCGCGGGCGACGGTCTGTGTTTGCCAACTCAAGACGCGAACGGCCGGGACAAGCCCGGCCATCACGCAAGTTTGCGGGTTTGATTCGGCTGCGAATGGTCACCTACTTCATCCCGGTCGTCTTGTTCGCCGCGTCGACATACTTGTTCGTGTAGGTCTTTGACAGATCGATATTTGCTTTCGCAACGTCCGGCGATGACTGACTGAAGACTGCGAGCACCGCTGCCGCCCCCTTGGGGTCCATTCGGCCGGTCTCCGAATACATCGGCAACGTATTCTTGAGAGCCGCGACATAGAGCGCCTTGTCCTTGCCGACGAGATTCTCCGGCATCTTGTCAGCGACCTCTTCCGGCGTATGCGTATGGATCCATTTTAATGTGGCGATGATGGCGTTCGTCAGAGCCTGCACTTCCTTTTCGTGCGTGGCGATCCAATCGCCCCTCGTGTAGAGCGCGCCACCTGGATACTCGCCACCGAACACGGACAGCGTGTCTTTCTGGCTGCGGGTATCGCTGAGAATCTTGAGCTGCTTGTCCTGACCTTGCAGAATGGTGACGGCCGGATCGAGCATGATTGCCGCATCGACCGTCCCCTGCTCCATGGCCGCGACTGCGGTGGCACCAAGTCCGACGCCGATGACGCCAACAGAGTTCGGGTCCACACCATTCTTGCTCAGCATGTATTTGAGAAAGAAGTCAGTGGACGATCCGGGAGCACTGACACCGACCTTCTTATTGGCAAGGTCTTTGATCGAGTTGATTTCCGACGAATGCTTGGGCGACACCACAAGCGCAAACCCCGGGAAGCGATCATAGACTACGAAGGACTGCAGGTGCTGGCCTTTGGCCGCGAGGTTGACGCAATGGTCGAAATAACCGGAGACGACATCGGCGCTGCCGCCGATGACCGCCTTGAGCGACTCGGAACCGCCCTTGAAGTCGATGATCTCGACCTTGACGCCCGCTTTTTCATATTCACCGAGCGACTGCGCCAGCATCGTGGGCAGGTAGCACAGGCATGAACCGCCCCCGACGGCGATGGTGATTTTGGACTGCGCAAGCGCGAGGCCACTCGACAGCACGAGCGCGGCCAATGTCGCGGCGAGCCGCCGGAACAAAGTGGGCATGATGTCCTCCGTTTTCTGCACAAGGCCTCGTCCCAGGCCAATTCGGGCGAGACGATAGGCCAGAGTGCCAAGGATGCCTAGAGCCTGCTGTCGACGGCCATCGGCCGCCAGACCAGAAGACGCTTTTCGATGATACTGACGATGCCGTCGATCAGAATCACGAAGGCCGCGAGCACAAACATTCCAGCAAAAACACCCGCGACGTCGAAGACCCCTTCGGCCTGCTGGATGAGATAGCCGAGGCCCGCCGCCGCGCCGAGGTACTCGCCCACGACCGCGCCCACCACGGCAAAGCCTACCGACGTGTGCAGTGAAGAGAACATCCAGGACAACGCCGATGGCCAATAGACGTGCCGCATCAGTTGCCGCTCGCTCATGCCAAGCATTCGCGCGTTCGCCAGTACGGTCGGGCTGACTTCCTTGACGCCTTGGTAGACATTGAAGAAGACAATAAAAAAAACGAGCGTGACGCCCAGCGCGACCTTCGACCAGATGCCGAGACCGAGCCAAAGCGCGAAGATCGGCGCCAGCACCACGCGCGGAAGTGCATTTATCGCTTTCACGTAGGGATCGAACACTGCAGCCGTCCGCGGCTGCCGTGCAAACCAGAATCCGACCAGCACGCCACCAATCGAGCCGATCACGAATGCGAGGATCGATTCGATCAGTGTGACCCAGAGATGTTTCCAAATGACGCCGCTCGCGAACCAGGCGATGATCTGTTTTGCGACGTCGACCGGATTGGAAAAGAAGAATGGCGGCAGGACCAATTTGCCGAAAATGGGGTAGGTGGTGAGCACATACCAAAGTGCAATACTCACTACCGCCACCAGCACCTGCAACAGGAGGAGATTGATGCGCGACATTGCGATCAAAGTCCTCCTCGTTGCACGCGCCTAGTAGATCGTCAGTAAGGGTTGCGGAACAGGCCGACCATGCCCGCGGCGCCCTTGGTGTGACCGTTGAGTTTTTCCAGCAGTTCCAACCTGGTCAGACCTGGCGGGAGCGCTTTCGGATCGAGATCGGTCGCCACGATGATGAATGTATAGTGATGGGGCGCACCTGGTGGCGTGCACGGACCCATGTAGAAATCCTTGCCCGCAGTCCCTTTGCCGCCAACGTACTTATCGGACGGTTTGCTGGTTTCACCCTCTGCGAAAGCCGTGACCGACGCAGGGATGCCATACGCGTGCCAATGGTCGACGCCGAGGCCGCCGCGGCCTTCAGGGTCCGTCATGATAAGTGCATAGCTCACGGTACCGGCGGGTGGATTCTTCCATTCCAAAGCCGGTGAGACATTTTCACCCACGCAGTTGGGATTGGCCTTGTTGTCGCCAGCCATCTTCTTCGGCAGCAGGGTTCCGTCCTTGAAGGACGAAGAATTCAGTGTGAAGGGGTCGGCCGCAAAAGCGTTTCCGGCCAGCAACATAGCGCCGCTTGCGACGACGAACATGTAACGTAATCCCGGCATTGCAATTCTCCCATTGATGTTGTCGGGCAGCGTCAGGACGAACAAAGCTAGCTCAATAAAATTCCATCTGCATCAGGCTCCCTCGCTTCGCGCGTAGCCCTTGAGCACCTCGGCTTTCAGCTTTTGCCATATGTCGCGATGGAGTTCGTGGAACACGGGATCGAGTTTGACCTCCGATGTATCGCGGGGTCGCGCGAGGGGGACGCGCCAGTCACCTATGATGCGCGCTGCCGGCCCAGCCGACATGATGACCACCCGATCGGAGAGTGCGATCGCTTCTTCCAGATCGTGCGTCACAAAAAGCACCGCCTTGCGATCGGCGGTCCATAGATCGAGCAGCAGGTTGCCCATGATCTGCCGCGTCTGCGCATCGAGCGGCCCGAATGGCTCATCCATAAGCAGGATTTTGGGATCTCGGATTAGTACCTGAGCCAAGCCGACGCGCTTCCGCTGGCCGCCAGACAACATATGCGGATAGCGATCCGTGAATGCGGCGAGCCCAACACGCGCTAGCCATTCCTTCGCGCGAGCACGGGCGTCGCCTGCAGGCGCGCCGGATATCTCGAGGCCTATTGCGACGTTCTCGACCGCGGTCTTCCAGGGAAAGAGTGCATCAGCCTGAAACAAATAGCCGGCTTGGCGATTCAACGTAGACAGCGAATGGCCGAAAACATTGACGGCACCTGCGGCCGGCACAAACAGACCGGCAGTGACGTTGAGCAATGTCGACTTGCCACATCCCGTGGGCCCGACGATCGCGACGAATTCTCCATCTGCCACATGAAGCGTCGCGCGTTCGACAGCCGTGTAGAGGCCCCCGTCCGCCAAACGGAATGCGACTACGACGTCATCGAGTGCGACCGCTACGTCTGATGTGCGCGTATTGTGAATACTGGACTCAGCCACGGCGGCACTTTCCGCCATGATTCCTCTCCCGCATATTCTTGGCTGGCAAACTATCCGGACAACGGGAGCTTGCAAAGCCCGCTTGTCAGAGGCCCTTGATCAGCCCCGCATCGATCAGCAGACGATTGAACCGGCGCGCCTCGGCTCCGCCAGCGCAGCGGTAGAACAGCCCGTGACAACGCCGCAGAATATTCTTCTGTTCGGCGAACGACGGATCAAGTGGCACGCCCGCCGCTTCCTGCACCAACAAGGGCAAATAAGGTGCATCGAGGGTCTTGAGCGCCGACGACAGATCGACAGACCTATAGTTCACCGTGTCGATCGCGTAGTAACTCGTATAGTAGCGTGGATCGAAGTTTTCGAGCAGCCGCGCGATGGCTGGCTCGCCGAGTGACGGGTCGATGATACGATATGCAAATTCTGGCTGATGATCGCCAAAGCGAACGATCAGGAACGAATCGGTCGGGAAGTCATGCTTTAGTCGGGCAAGCAGGGCCGAATAGTCCTGCGCGCTCAATGTTTGCCGCCTTATGTATTCATCGATATTCGGAGCATTGCCGAGCGCGCGCCAGTTCGGCGTGATTTCCGGGCGATAGGTGAAGTCCCACGGGAAATGATTGGCGGCCGTGTAGACGAACAGGAACAAAGGACCGTTGCGATGTTCGCGCGCGATGATGTTGGTCGCCCGGTCGAAGTAAAAACTGTCGCGCTCGAGCCCGCGCGTACCCAGGTCTTTCATATCGAGGTAGCGTTCGATACCGGCGGTCGTCTGAAAGCCGCGTGAACCGAGAAACGCTCCGTAGAAGGGATACAGGCTGAAAGTCTTATAACCACATCGGCTCAATGCGTTCGGCAAGCCGCGTGCGACGTGACCCGAGGCAATACGCGTCACCGACGTTGCGAAGCGGCCATAGGAGCGCGCCGACAAACCAGTCAGCACATTGTATTCAGTAAACCAGCTCGGACCGCCGGCACCCTCAACGATGAGTTTGCGGGAGACACCGTCGAACGACTGGAAATGTCGCTGATAGCCCGGCGGAACGATCATCCCAGGCGCAGCGGTTATGTCGAAGCTCGACTCGTCGTGGAGCAGAATGATGTGCGGAAGCTTTCCGGCCGGATTGCACGCCGCGGCAGGCGCCTTCAACCGATCGGTGACGACGGCGTCAGACTCCAGAAGACCATGGGTTGCGAACTCATAGATCGCATCGATGCCGGAGCGCGCAAACTTCGACACATAATCCTGGTTGAAAAATTCGCCGTAAAGGTCGGCGGGATAGGCTATCGACAAAACGACCAGCGCGCCCATGCACAGAGTGCCGCCGAGCGCGCTCGTGCGCACACGAATGCGGAAAGGATCGATGCGCCAAAGAAGCGCGAGCAGCGGAATCGCCACCAGCACACCCACGACGACGGGCCCACGCAAGCGCGGCATGATCGTGAAGAGAAAGGCCGACGTATCGGGGTCGATGATCATCAAATCGACGAAGTTCACCGTCATCATCAACTTGTCGTACTTGAACTGCGACAGCAAGATCAGCGCGACGACCATCCCGAGCGAGAGCAAAGCCGCTATCGAAGGCCGCCGCTGTACGGCCAGCCAGAAAAAATTCAACAGCGTCCAAGTGACTAGGAATGTCGCCTTGGCCGCCAGATCGAGCTCGGTCTCGGTCATCACGACGAGCGCGCTGAGATGCAAAATTGTGATGACAACGAGCGCCAAGGCATCGCGGCGCGAGATCGACTCGGCAGGCGCAAGTCGGCTGAGCAGTGCGGACGCAACGGACAACATGGCCAAGACGGCCCTGCCCGGCTGCGATCCTCACTTTTCCCCAGCGCACGGCCCGCCGTCATAAGACTGTAATCAAACGGTCATTGCAAGGTGTTGGGTCACCGCCGGCACGATTTTTCCGATGTTAACCAAGGAGATGCCTGCTGTCCTTCAGAAATCCTCAGTTCCGCGTCATAGCTTTGCGTGCCATTCTCCCTCCCGATGACCTTTGACGCCCGTCTCGCCGACGCATGGTCGCGGTTGCCGGACTATCTTGGCAGCCACGTGCTGGTGAGCCTCACCGCACTCGCCATTGGGCTCGGCATCAGCCTGCCTATAGCCATCGCCTCCAGGCACAGGCCCCTTCTGCGCGCGGTTCTGCTCGGGGCGGCAAGTGTCGTGCAAACCATTCCCGGGCTTGCACTTTTAGCCTTGTTTTACCCACTGCTACTGGCGATTGCCGCCGTGTCAGAGCACGCATTCGGCAAGGGCTTTTCGGCCCTCGGATTTCTTCCGGCGGTGCTGGCGCTTGCGCTGTATTCAATGCTTCCGGTCCTGCGCAACACAGTCACCGGACTTAATGGCGTCGACGCGCGCCTAAGCGAGGCTGCGCGAGTTGTTGGTGTGCGGCCATGGCAGCTGCTTCGCGACATCGAACTGCCATTGGCTTTGCCGGTCATAATGGCGGGAATTCGCACTGCCGCCGTCTGGGTTATCGGCACGGCAACCCTGGCGACGCCGATCGGACAAACGAGCCTTGGCAACTACATCTTTACGGGATTGCAGACGCAGAATTGGGTCTTTGTCATTTTCGGCTGCATCGCGGCGGCAGCGCTGGCGCTCGCGGTCGACCAGCTCCT
This sequence comes from Pseudolabrys sp., assembly GCA_035538755.1. GTDB lineage: Bacteria > Pseudomonadota > Alphaproteobacteria > Rhizobiales > Xanthobacteraceae > Pseudolabrys. The sequence goes on along the minus strand of DATLJR010000300.1, from coordinate 7,453 downwards.
CGCCTTGGTGCAAGACGGTGTGACTCGGCGGAGCAGCGCGCGCTCGCTGCTGGGAGGACTTGGCCTCGTTGTCCTTACGCTGGCCGCATTAATCCCTGGTTTCGCTCGGCCAAAGGGCGAATACGTCGTCGGCGCGAAAACCTTCACCGAGCAATACGTGCTCGCGGCTTTAATCAAGCAGCGACTTGGGGCCGCCGGACTCTCGGCTGAGAGCCGGCCGGGCTTGGGCTCAAACGTGCTATTCGATGCGCTGGCGTCCGGCGAAGTCGATGTCGCAGTCGACTATTCCGGCACACTTTGGGCCAATCGTATGCAGCGCAAAGACGTGCCGGCACGCGAGAAAATGCTCGCTGAACTATCGCGATGGCTAACGACGACGCAGCATATCGAGATGGTCGGGCCGCTCGGATTCGAAAATGCCTACACGTTGGCTATGACGAAACAGAAGGCTGACGCCCTCAAGGTTCGCTCGATTGCCGACCTCGCGACCCACGCGAGCGGGCTCAGCGTTGCGGGAGACTATGAAATATTTGCGCGACCTGAGTGGGCTTTGCTTCGCAGCGCTTACGGGCTGAATTTTCGCATGCAGCGACAAATGCAGCCGGAATTCATGTACAGAGCCGTCTCGGAGGGCGAAGTCGATGTGATCGCAGCTTATACGAGCGATGGTCAGATCTCGACTTACGACCTCAGTGTGCTCCCCGACATCAAACACGCGATCCCGTCCTACGATGCGATTCTGCTGATCTCACCTAAACGGGCCGGCGACGACAAATTGATAGCCGCCCTGAAACCTCTCGTCACCTCAATCGATGTCGCAGCCATGCGCGAAGCAAATGCGCGCGCCTCAAATGGAAGCGACACACCGGACAGCGCGGCACGATGGTTGTGGGAACGCGTTGGAAGGAAATAGTAAGATGGTCGAGACGAACCCGACCATCTCACCAGAAAACTAGTTCTTGCTCTTGTCCACCAGAGCGCGCTGCTTGATCCAGGGCATCATATCGCGCAGCTTGGCGCCTACTTGCTCGATCGGATGTTCGGCGAGCTTTGCGCGGGTGGCCTTGAACGAGGTTTGATTGACCTTGTTTTCCAGCATCCAATCTCTGGTAAACCGGCCGGACTGGATGTCCGCGAGCACACGCTTCATTTCGGCCTTGACTTCGGGCGTAATCACGCGCGGTCCGGAAACATACTCGCCGTATTCCGCGGTGTTCGACACCGAATAATTCATGTTGGCAATGCCGCCCTCGTAGATGAGGTCGACGATTAGCTTCACTTCGTGCACGCACTCGAAGTACGCCATCTCCGGCGCATAACCTGCTTCGACGAGCGTCTCGTAACCGGCCTTCATCAGCTCGACGAGACCCCCACATAGCACCGTCTGTTCGCCGAACAGGTCCGTCTCGCATTCTTCCTTGAAGGTCGTTTCGATAATTCCTGCGCGACCGCCCCCGATTGCCGAGGCATAGGACAGGCCAAGGTCGTGCGCGTTGCCAGAAGCGTCTTTATGGATCGCAACCAGGCAGGGCACGCCCGCGCCGCGCTGATATTCCGAACGCACCGTGTGGCCCGGACCCTTGGGCGCGATCATCAGCACATCGAGATCAGCACGCGGCTCAATCAGATTGAAATGCACGTTAAGGCCGTGCGCGAACATCAGCGCCGCGCCGTCCTTCATGTTTTTAGCGAGGTGATCGCGATAGATGTCGCCCTGCAGCTCGTCGGGCGTCAGCATCATCATCACGTCGGCCCATTTAGCCGCCTCGGCAACCTCCATGACTTTGAACTTTTCGGCTTCGGCCTTCTTCACACCGGCTGAGGTCTTGCGCAGCGCCACCGCAACTTCTTTCACGCCGCTGTCGCGCAGATTGAGCGCGTGGGCGTGACCCTGACTTCCATAGCCGATGATGGCGACCTTCTTGCCTTTGATCAGGTTCAGGTCGGCGTCGCGATCGTAGTAGACACGCATGGTACTTGGTCCTCTTGGTCCTTCGTTCGGCCAATAATCTGATGAAATTTCGGAGGTTGCCCCGTCGCGGTGCTTCTAGGTCGCTCTGGCAGTCCGGGCAAGTCCCTTCGCTGACTTCCGTTACTGTCGGTCCCGTTGCCGCTTGATCTGTACCCTGCCGGCATAAATCAACGCAAAACCCGCGAGCAGACAGCCGTATTTAATCACCTCCGGCAGCCGGGAGCCCTGCTCGAAGCAATAAGGCCGCGCACCGGCAAAACCGACGCTTATGCAGCGCGAATTGTCTACCGTGTACGGCTTTAGGAATATGCCAAGGAGGATCAATGGGATCGCCAGGATGGTGGGACCCATCGCCTACATCCCCTCAGGCCCGCGCATAATGGCGGCGATGCCGGTGCGCGCAACTTCGACGAGGCCAAGCGGCAGCATCAGACTGATAAACTGCTCGATCTTTTCGCTCGCCCCGGTGATTTCGAAGACGAAACTTTCCGTCGTCGCATCGATCACGCGGGCCCGGAAGGCGTCCGCAAGGCGCAGCGCCTCAACGCGGTTCTCGCCCTTGCCCTTGACCTTGACCATTGCGAGTTCGCGTTCGATCGCATTGCCGGCGAGCGTCATGTCGACCACGTGATGCACGGGCACAAGTCGGTCGAGCTGGTTCTTGATCTGCTCGATCACCATGGGCGTGCCCGTGGTGACGATCGTGATCAGCGACAGGTGCTGCCGGTGCTCGGTTTCCGAAACCGTCAGGGATTCGATGTTGTATCCGCGACCAGCGAACAGGCCGATAACTCGCGCGAGCACGCCCGGCTCGTTGTCGACCAGCACCGAGAGAGTGTGGGTTTCCGACTTCTGTGCGGTTGGCGCCGCAGGATAATGGCTTGTCGTGGGAGCGTTCATCACACCATCACCTTGCCTTCCTCGGTGATGGCTTCCTCGACGCTGACGCCGGCATCACCGAGCAACATCTCATTGTGAGCGCGTCCCGATGGAATCATCGGGAAGCAGTTTTCCTTGGGATCGACCACGCAATCGAAAAGCACAGGCTTGTCGACGTCGATCATTTCCTTGATGGCGCGATCGAGATCGTCCGGCTTTTCGCAGCGGATGCCATGCGCGTGGTAGGCCTCGGCGAGTTTGACGAAGTCTGGCAAGGCCTCGCTGTAGCTTTCCGCATAGCGTCCGCCGTGTAGCAATTCCTGCCACTGCCGCACCATGCCCATGTAGTTGTTGTTAAGAATAAAGACCTTGATTGGTAACCGGTACTGCACCGCGGTCGACAACTCCTGCATCGTCATGAGTACCGAGGCTTCGCCCGCGATGTCGATCACCAGCGATTTCGGATGCGCAAGCTGCACGCCGACCGAAGCCGGCAGGCCGTAACCCATCGTGCCAAGCCCGCCAGAAGTCATCCAGCGGTTTGGTTCCTGAAAACCGTAAAACTGCGCAGCCCACATCTGATGCTGGCCAACCTCGGTTGTGATGTAGGCGTCCCTATCCTTGGTCAGCTCGTAAAGACGCTGGATGGCGTATTGCGGCTTGATCGCGTCGTTTGATGAACGGTAGGCCAGCGACTTGCGCGCACGCCACTTGTCGATCTGCGCCCACCAGGCCTGCAATGATTTCTTGTCAGGATGGATTGCGCTGGTGCGCCACAGTCGCACCATATCCTCGAGCACATGCGCGCAATCGCCGATGATCGGCACATCGACCTTCACATTCTTGTTGATCGATGACGGATCGATGTCGATGTGGATCTTCTTCGAAGCGGGAGAAAATGCATCCAGCCGACCGGTGATGCGGTCGTCGAAGCGCGCACCGACACAAATCATCACGTCGCAATCGTGCATCGCCATGTTGGCTTCGAGTGTTCCATGCATGCCAAGCATGCCGATCCACTTCGGATCGGCCGCCGGGAACGCGCCGAGACCCATCAGCGTGGACGTGATCGGATAGCCGGTGAGCTTTACGAATTCGCGCAGGAGATCGCACGCGGCCTTGCCGGAATTGATGACGCCGCCGCCGGTGTAGAACAATGGGCGCTTGGCGTGCGCCATGAGGTCGATCGCCTGCTTGATCTTGTCCAAATCGCCCTTGAGCCTGGGCTTGTAACCTGTGTGCGGGAAATCCTTCGGTTTGGAATAGACACCCTTCGCAAACTGGATGTCTTTCGGCACGTCGACGACAACCGGGCCCGGCCGGCCGCTCGAGGCGATATGAAATGCTTCGTGCAGAACACGCGGCAGATCCTCGATACGTTTGACCAGATAGTTGTATTTCGTGCACGGACGGGTGATGCCGACCGTGTCGCATTCCTGAAAAGCGTCATTGCCGATCAGGTGCGTCGGCACCTGTCCTGTGATGCAGACGATCGGAATTGAGTCGCAAAGCGCGTCGGTCAACCCGGTGACCGCATTGGTTGCCCCAGGACCGGACGTCACCAGCACGCATCCGACTTTGCCGGTCGAGCGTGCGTATCCTTCCGCGGCGTGCACGGCGCCTTGCTCGTGTCTGACCAGAATATGGCGCACCTGATTCTGCGAAAAAATCGCATCGTAAATCGGCAGCACAGCGCCCCCGGGATAGCCGAACACATGCTCGACGTTCTGGTCGGCGAGCGCCTGAATCACCATCTCGGCGCCGGTCATTTCCCGTGTCATGCCGTTTCCTTTCATGCTCGTCGTCTTACCCCGAAGAAATAAAAAAGGCCCGAAACGGGCCATGTCCGGACGCTTCCTGCGGGCCCTTTGACTAGGACCGCATTAGCGCCCGAACCGCTACTACAGCAATAATATTGCGTAACATGGGTATCGCCTGAACTTTCATTGCGCGGGTTTATAGGGGCTCCTGGCCGCCTGGTCAAGCGGATTTCGCCCTGTCACGGCGGGGAAAACTGCCTCGTTAGTGAAGAAATTGCAACTTCCGGGGTCTGCCAAGGCCAATCCTTCATCTGATTGCGAAACCAGGTGAGCTGACGCTTCGCGTAGCGGCGGGTATCCATCACGGCGCCCGCGATCGCGTCCTCGAGGGATATTTCGCCGGCGAGATGCCGCATCAGCCAAGGCACGCCATGCGCTTTCATCGCAGGCAGCGTCGGATTGAGGCCGCGCGCGGCAAGCGTTCTAACCTCGGCTAATGCGCCCGCTTCAATCATCGTTGCAAATCTTTTCTCAATGCGACGCACCAGTTCCTTGCGTTCGCACGTGATGAAAACTTTCGCGGCTCGCCCGGCGTTCAGCAATGGCGGCAGGCCTTCACGGTGCCAATCCGACAATGGCCGGCCGGTCGCAAGCACAACCTCGAGAGCGCGCGAAATGCGAGAGCGATCGTTAACAGTTATGCGTTGCGCGGTCGCTGGGTCGAGCCGCACGAGCTCCGCATGAAGTGCCGGCGGCCCGTCCTCTTGCAGCCGGCGTCGCACCTCTGCTCGAATTGCCTCCGGAATTGAGGGCACGGCGGCGAGGCCGATTGTCAGCGCCTTGAAGTAAAGTCCAGTACCCCCGACGAGAACGGGAACGCGACCTTGCGCAATGATATCTCCGAGGGCCGCTTCGACGTCTCCGCACCAACGCCCGACGGAATAATTCTCTGCCGCGTCGACATGTCCGTAGAGTTTATGCGGTCTGCGCTTTTCGTCATCCACAGTGGGACGTGCTGTAATAATGCGGAGGTCGCGGTACACCTGCATAGAGTCGACATTGATGATGACGCCGCCGAATTGCTCAGCGGCCTCAAGCGCCAGCGCCGACTTGCCGCTGGCGGTCGGTCCTGCAATAAGCACCACCTTGGTTGTCATCATCCCGCCTGGTTGCGATCCTGATAGCACCAGCGCGATGAGAACTCACCCGCGGTTACGGGAGACTGGCTTGACGCTTATTAAACCATTCCGCGCCTTACGGCCCGCTGCCGGGCGCGCGGCCGAGGTTTTGGCGCCGCCGTACGACGTACTGACCAGCGCGGAAGCACGCGAGCGCGCGAAGGGTAAGCCGTGGAGCTTTCTGCACATTTCGAAGCCGGAAATCGATCTTGATCCCGCCACTGATCCCTACGACAGGACCGTCTATGCCAAAGCCGCTGAAAATCTCCAGCGCATGGTTTCCAGCGGAATCCTCGTGCGCGATGCCGAGCCTTGCTATTACGTCTATCGCTTGACCTGGCGCGGCCATTCCCAGACCGGTCTCGCCGCCATTGCCTCACTTGCCGATTATGCGAGCAACCGGATCCGCAAACACGAACTCACGACTCCGGTGAAAGAAGACGACAGGGTACGCCAGATCGAGGCTATCAATGCGCAGACTGGACCGGTGATGAGCGGGTATCCGAACGCGCCCGAGATCGACGCCATTCTGACGCATGCTGCGGCCGGCAAGCCGGAGGTCGATGTCACTGCCGACGACGGCGTTCGTCACCAGCTTTGGCGCATTGCTGACACGACAACGATCGACAAGCTTTCGCGCGCCTTCGAAGCCCTCCCTGCGATATACATCGCCGACGGTCACCACCGTTCGGCGGCGGCGGCGCGCGTCGCCGCGGCCCGACGAGGCGAAGGCTCGCACAGCTATTTTCTGTCGGTAATCTTTCCCGAACGGGAGATGACCATCCTTGACTACAATCGTGTCGTGAAAGACCTCAATGGTCATTCTACCGAAGAGTTTCTGACGAAGCTGCGCGGAAGCTTTGCGTTAGCCAGCTCCGAGGAGCCCGTACGGCCACGCTCTTCGCACGAATTCAGCATGTATCTCGCTGGGCGCTGGTACCGGCTCATAATTCGGCCGGAGCTTGTCCCGCAAGATCCGATCGGCCGGCTTCCAATAACCATCCTCGCGCGCAACGTGATTGAACCGTTGCTCGGCATCTCCGATCCACGCACCGACAAGCGTATCGACTTCGTTGGAGGAGCGCGTGGCCTGTCGGAGCTCGAGCGCCGCGTGTCATCCGGCGAAATGGCCGCCGGGTTTGCCCTCTACCCCACGCAGATGCGAGATCTGATGGCCGTGGCCGACGCAGGGGGAATCATGCCGCCGAAATCGACTTGGTTCGAGCCGAAACTCGCCGATGGCATGGTCAATCACGTGCTTGATTAGCAAACGGCCGGCGCAAGCGGTACCGGCCCGTAGCTATTTCGTTATTGCAGGCTGAGCGCTACGAAGCTCGGATCGCCATCTGGCGAAACTACAAGCAGCACCGCTGCTTTCTTGCCGTCCTTTTTTAGCTTTTCGATGCGCTGCTGAAGTTCGGCTGCGCTCGACACCGGCTGCTGCTGGACTTCGGCGATGACCATCCCCGGCGCGAGGCGTTTTTCAGCGGCGGGCGAATTTGGATCGACGCCGGTAATCACGACGCCTTTCACCTTGTCCTTGATGTTGTGCTTCTTGCGCAGATCGTCGGTGAGATTGGCGAGATCAAGTCCGAGCGCCTTTTTCACCACGGGCTTTTCTTCGGGTGTACCGTCTTTCTTGTCGCTGACCGACGCCTGCTTTT
>DATLJR010000299.1:0-5705 GCA_035538755.1 Pseudolabrys sp. | reverse complement strand
GAATGGGCTTTCTGGCAGAATTGGTCTGCAAAAGTCGAGTACGATTACTACGACTTCGGCACGCGCGACGTGACATTCACCGGGACCATCTTCGGTTTTCCCGAATTGGTGCCAGGGATTAACGTCAAAGAGACCATCTCCACCGTAAAGTTCGGCATCAACTACCGCTTTGGTCCGATAGCCGGAGTGTATTGATAAGAGTTTTCGGTACACACAGGTCCATTACGTCGGCGCGGGCAAGCAATCTCGCGGGCATCGGTGTGATCGACGCATTGACCGCTCTTGATTTTCGACGAGAATCTCACCTTTTTTCGAGGAAGTCGCGAACGGCTTTCACCGTCGCGTCCGGCTGCTCTTCCATGATCCAATGCCCGGAATTTGCGATAATGCCGCCTTCAACATTTGTGCCGACCTCGCGCATGATTTCGGCTTGTTGCGCTCCGAAGGACTTCTCCGCGCCCAGCGCCAAAATCGGCATGGTCAGCTTACCTTTGCTTGCGAACGTCTTGTTGTCGGATGCGTCTTGTGAAAAGGCGGCGAACTGATTGAACGCGGCGTGCATAGCGCCGGGTCGCGCGTAGATTTTGGCGTAGTGTCGGCGCGTCGCCTCGTCGATTGCTTTAGGGTTCGCGGATAATTCGTTCCAGAAGCGGTCGAGGTAAATGCGCTCGCGTCCCTTCACTAACCGGTCGACATCCGGGCCGCGAAAGTTGAAATGCCACAACAAAGGGCTTTTCAGGATTTCGTCCCACGGACCAATGCCCGGCAGTGGCGCATCGATGACCGCCCAGCGGGTAATGCGATCGGGGTATTGCGCGGCGAGCGCGTACCCCACCATGTTGCCGATGTCATGCGTGACGAGGTCGGCTTTCTGTACATTGAGCTTGTCCATCACGCGAGCAATGTCTTGCGCCTGTGTTTTCTTGTCGTAACCGGTTTCGGGATAGGACGACAGGCCCATGCCACGCAGGTCGGGAACGATGACAGTGTGATCCTTCGCGAGCACCGCTGCCAACGGCGCCCACATATCGCCGGTATCGCCGAAGCCGTGCAACATCACTACCGCGGGCCCTTTTCCTCCTACTCGGACGTGGATCGTCGCTCCATCCGTTTTGATTTCTTCGGTATGGAAACTTGGTGGAAACGGCCGGACATCTGCGGAAGCTGACAGCACTAGGGCTAGCGCCGTAATCGCGCCCATCATGATTCGGACCGATATCGTGGACATGTTATTCAACGCCTATTCTCGCTAGTGGTCGTGCAATTAGGCTTATAGGGTCAATCTGTGGGGGCTCGCTAGTCAATGTCCGCTTTCGGTCATTCGTTACCTAGGCAATCGGGCCCCAGCGCCGACCAAGGTCCGCTAGGCCTCCAATGGCGACCAAATTTAGCGAGACTGCGAACTGACGCGATGGATAAAAGCGGACATTCTCGACATTCAACAGAAGAAAAATCTCGGGACATCGCCCGCGGCAAACTCACTGCTTCATCGAGTTGTAGACCACGCGCACCCAGCTTCTGCTGGCTTGCTCGTTAGCCGCCCATTTAGCATCAAGGTCGGCGAACGGCTTTGCCGCCTGCGCGTCAGCTTCGCTGGGCGCCTTGCCCTCGGCGATCAGGCTCGCCATGCGGTCGCGCGAGATGACGAGCATCTCGCGAAAAGCGACCAAATCGGCCTTGTTCGCGAGCGGGCCATGGCCGGGGACGATCTTTGTCTGGTCGTTGACCATGGGTAGATAGCCGTCGACCGCCGCAATCATACCTTTGATATTGCCGCCGTTGAAAAAGTCGCTGTTGGGATAACGCCCGTTGCCAAAAGTATCGCCGGTCGCGAGCACATTAGCATCGGCGAAGTACACATAGGTGTCGCCGTCAGTATGCGCGTTCAGCGGATGTTTGAGCTGCGCGCTGCGGCCTTTCACCTCGAGCACCATCGAGTCGGTGTAGGTCATGGCGGGAAGCACTTCGGCCGCGGCCGGCGGCGTGGTTATCTGGGACAGATTGTGCGTCCAGCCTTCAGCCATTCGCTTTTTGACATTTTCATGCGCCACGATGATGACGCCATCCTTGGCGAACGGTCCATTGCCGCCGGTGTGGTCGCCGTGATGATGCGTGTTGATGAGATATTTGATCGGCTGCGGCGTGACGGCAGCGATAGCCGCCTTGATCTTGTCATGCAGCGGTGCAAATTGGCTGTCCACCATAATGACCGCATCGTCGCCGGCCGCAACGGTAATGTTGCCGCCAAAACCTTCCAGCATGTATGTGCGATTGCCAAGGTCGGTAGTCTTTATTGTCACTTTCGAGAAGTCCGGCCCAACTGGCGGCGTCTGCGCCAGCGCGGGCGCTACCAGCCAAACGATCGCTGCGAGTGCGCTGAGGCTGCTAACTCTGGGTGTTGTGTTTTTTGACGACGCCATTCTGTAGCGATTTTTCATAATTCCTCCTTCAAAACGCAAACCAGCGGAGAAGACAACACCACGGGTAGAGTTCTTATTCCATTAGGTTGCAAAACGGGTAACGAAAATGAGCATTAATATCCGCTGTGGTCTTTCCAACAGTCGCGTTATGTGACGCGATGGACCAAAAGAAGTCAAAAGATCTACTGACCCGCCGCGGTAAATTGTCGAAACAGTTACTTTACGAGTGCCGCAAATTGCGCGACGGGAGCAAAACCTCATTCGCACCGAGGCTCTCGAAAGCCAATCAGTCCAACGAGGAAACGCTTATGAGCGATGCGCTGTTCGGTGGTCTAATGCTGCTTGGGGTTTTATCCGTGCCAGCAGCAGTTGTCTGCGCGGCTTCCTTATACCGGGAAGAAACGACTCGTGTTGGTTGCTTTGCTTACGGTCTAATTTTGCTGATTTGCGCGGTTGTCGCATACTTACTTGGATTATCTCTTGGGATTAACTTAGCGTGTGTTCAATACCCAAGCGGGAATCTTTGCGGGTTGTTTGGCTTTATTGCGACCGGCCCACTCGCCTTATCACTAGCGACCATTCTTGTCGCGTGGCTACTTGGCCGTTGGAGTCCTCGAAACTGATCGGTCTCGAAGGTGCCGAACCATTCGGCTTTAGTTGAGCAAAAAGCAGTCCCCTCGTGGTGTTCGGCGCACAGTTTTTGCCATTTGCGCGGTTATCCTTTCGAAAAAGGCTGGGGGCAGCTATGTCGGCGCTGGGGTGCTTAACCGCGGTGCGTTTCCGGGGTAGGGTTGCGTGCTCACCACACGGAGGGTCCTGCCATGATTACGGAGATCGTGCTGTTTCACCTGCCAGATGGAATGACCCGCGAAGATGCTATTGCGAAGTATCGTCTTTCAGTGCCGGGCTGGCGGGCTAATCCAGATCTGATCCGTAAAACATTCTTGTTCGATGAAACGACTCGTCGGGGCGGCGGCGTCTACAATTGGAAAAGCATGGAGGCTGCGAGGTCGGGGCATGGACCTGAATTTCAAAAACGAATTCAAGCCACTTTCGGAAGTCAACCCGAGTTTCAATATTTCGAGACGCCCATCGTAATTGACAACACAACTAACCAGGTGATCGACGAGGCGGCTTGATCCGACCATGGAGAAAGAGTCCGTGGTCGACTGGTTCGACGATCTTGTTGTCGGCATGCGTTTTAGGAGTCCGGAAAAGGTTGTCACGCGCGAAGAGATTAAGCGGTTTGCGTCAGAGTATGATCCTCAACCCTATCATCTCGACGAAGCGGCCGCTGAGCAGACGCCATTAAAAGGCCTCGCTGCTTCGGGCTGGCATACGGCGGCGATTGCAATGCGGTTGGCACTGGAAGCGCGGCCATTCGGACCGCATCCTCTGTTAGGCCTTGGCGTCGACGAACTGAGGTGGCTCGCCCCGGTGCGCCCTGGCGATAGACTTCACCTCGAAGGTGAGGTGGTCGAACTCACGCCGTCTAAGACAAAGCCCCACGGTATTGCTCGGATCAAATGGACGGCTTTCAACCAGCATGGCGAGCCCGTTTACACGTTTACTCCCATCGGCATCGTGCCGCGCCGCCCGACTTGATTCGATATGTTGCCGCCCAAGCGCCGACCAATGTCCGCTATGTCTCCAATAGCGACCAAATTTAGCGAGGCAGCGAAATGACGCGATGGGCCGCCCCAGCGTGCATGCACTCGAAGGGAGTCATGTCAGAACGTCACTATTTGGCGAACGGCTTTGCCTTCGTGCAGTCGGTCGAAGCCGATATTGATCTCTTCCAGCTTGAGCCGGCCGCTCATCAGTCGATCCACCGGTAGCTTGTCCCGCCGATAGAGCTCGATGTAGCGAGGCAGGTCGCGCGCAGGCACGCAAGTCCCGATATAGCTGCCTTTAACCGTCCGCTCTTCCGCGACCAAATTGACCTGAGGCAATGCGAATGTGTGGTCGGGTGGCGGCAGGCCCGCCGTCACAGTCGTGCCGCCCCGACGGGTGATCTTGTAGGCAAGATCCATTGCGCGCACGGATCCCGCCATTTCGAACGCAAAGTCGACCCCGCCGCTCGTCGCCGATTTGATCTCGTCGATTGCGCCGACGTGTCCCGGATTGAACGTGTCCGTCGCTCCGAGCTGGCGCGCAAGTCCGAGCTTCTCGTCCGAGAGGTCTACTGCAACGATGCGACTCGCCCCTACCGCCACCGCCCCGAGCAGTGAACTCAGCCCGACACCGCCAAGGCCCACTACGGCGACGCTTGTGCCCGCGGACACTTTGGCCGTATTGATGACGGCGCCGACGCCGGTGAGAACGGCGCATCCGAACAGCGCCGCCTCGTCGAGCGGTAGCTCCTGGTCGATTTTCACCAGGGACCGGCGCGACACAGTCGCATGGTCAGCGAAAGCAGAGACGCCGAGGTGATGATGCACGTCGGTGCCATGGCGGTGAAGCCGTCGTTGGCCGGAAAGGAGCGTACCGGCTCCGTTGGCCGCGGCCCCGGGCTCGCACAGCGCGGGGCGCCCTTCCGCACATGGCAGGCAGTGGCCGCAACTCGGAACGAAGACCATGACCACGTGATCGCCCACCTTCAGGTCTTCGACCCCCGGTCCGAGCTTTTCCACAATCCCCGCCGCCTCGTGGCCGAGCACCATTGGTGTCGGACGCGGACGATCGCCGTTAATCACGGAGAGGTCGGAATGGCATAGGCCGGCTGCGCCGATCTTCACCATCACCTCTCCATGACCGGGATCGTCGAGCTCGACCTCCTCGATAGATAAGGGCTTGGACTGTGCGTACGGCGGTGCAACGCCCATTTTGTTCAGGACGGCGGCTTTGACTTTCATGAGAACGTCCGGATCAAGCTCGTTCGATTTTCAGCTGGACCGTAAAAGGAGACATCTGCGAGCTTATTATGTCGGTTAAGGGCCCAAAAGTGGATATCGCAACAAGTCAGACATCGTAACAAGTCGGCGAAATGTCTGCTTTGCCGCTCGGCCCCCGGCACCGCCCGGCAATCATTGAAAAAAACAACAGCGAAAATGGCCTGGCGATCGGGAAAACCGGCTTATATAGACCCACGGCACCCCCTACGCTGAAATTGAAAACGCAAAAAAAGAGGCCTTTGTCGCGCGATTTTTTTGGCTGGGGCGGCGAAGCGGCTCCGAACACCTATTCGAAGCGCAATGCCACGATCGGATCGAGGCGCGCTGCCCGATGGGCCGGATAGAGGCCAAATGAAATCCCCACAAAGCCGGCAAATCCACAAGCTAGGAT
>DATLJR010000298.1:0-45534 GCA_035538755.1 Pseudolabrys sp. | reverse complement strand
TTGCAAGGCGGGGTCGGCCTCAACGTTCAACTCGGTGTTTCGGGGCTTGAGCTCGTCGCGTTGCCCTGAAGGGATCTGAAAAGACTCTTGTAGGAGGCATCGATGAAGAGGTGCGTGCTCGCGCTTTCGCTGTGTCTGTCTCTTGGCACAGCGTCGGCTTCTTCGGTTTGGGCACAGGGGATTACCGGTACGCCAGGCTCGCCGAGCGCGACGAGCACGATCGATGGGAAGCAGCTTCCGCCGCCGGACCCGAAGTTCGCCGGCGCAATCAAAAACGAAGCGCTGCAGTCGAAGCCGTGGTGGGCGCCGCGCGTTGTGCCGCCCAAGGGCGCGCCCAACGTGCTGCTCATCATTACCGACGACGCCGGATTCGGTGTGCCGAGCACATTCGGGGGCGTCATACCGACGCCAACGATGGATCGCATCGCGAACGAGGGATTGCGCTACAACCGGGTCTTCTCAACGGCGTTGTGCTCGCCGACCCGCGCAGCATTGATCACGGGACGTAATCATCACTCGGCAGGTTTCGGCGTTATCTCGGAGCAATCGACCGGGTTCCCGGGCTACAACAGCATTATCGACCGCGACAAAGCGACAATCGGTCGTATCTTGCTTGAAAACGGTTACTCAACGGCGTGGTTCGGCAAGGACCACAACACGCCGGCCTTTGCGGCCAGCCAAGTCGGTCCGTTCGACCAGTGGCCCACGGGAATGGGATTTGAGTATTTCTATGGATTCGTGGGCGGTGACGCCAATCAATGGCAGCCAAACCTTTTCCGCAATACAACCCAGATCTTTCCGTTCGACGGCAAGGCACCTGGTACTTGGAATCTGGTCACCGCGATGGCTGACGATGCCATCGACTATATGACACGAATTCACCAGACCCAGCCGGACAAGCCGATCTTCATCAAATACGCGCCTGGTGCCACGCATGCGCCGCATCATCCGACCAAGGAGTGGGTCGACAAAATCCAGGCGATGCACCTCTTCGACGAGGGCTACAACAAGGTGCGCGAGCGCATTTTCGAGAACCAGAAGCGCCTTGGGGTGATCCCGAAGGACACCAAGCTGTCGCCTTGGCCGAGCGACGTGCTGAAGGAATGGGATCAGCTCAACGCAGACGAAAAGAAACTTTTTATCCGCCAGGTCGAGATATTCGCGGCCTATGCCGCTTACAACGATTATGAGATCGGTCGCGTGATCAAGGCTTTCGAGGACTTAGGACAGCTCGACAACACTCTCATCATCTACATTAACGGTGACAACGGCACGAGTGCCGAGGGCGGGCCTCTCGGTACGCCGAATGAGGTCGCTTTTTTCAACGGCCTCAACATGCTGCCTGCCGAAGTGCAGCTCAAGTTCTACGACGTCTGGGGAACCGAGCAGACGTACAATCACATGTCGGCTGGCTGGTCGTGGATGTTCGATGCTCCGTTCTCGTGGTTTAAGCAGAACGCCTCGCGGCTTGGTGGCATCAATCAGAACATGGTCGTGTCCTGGCCGGCGCGCATCAAGGACAGAGGCGGCTTGCGCGAACAGTTCGTGCACGTGATCGATGTTGTGCCGACAATCCTCGAGGCGGCCGGCATCCGTGCACCCGATGTCGTCGACGGGATAAAGCAAAAGCCGATCGAGGGTACGAGCTTCGCCTACACCTTCGATGCGAGTAACGCCAAGGCGCCATCGCGTCACAAGACTCAGTACTTTGAGATGATGGGCCAATGGGCGCTCTACAATGACGGCTGGATGCTGAGCACCAAGGTCAATCGCGCGCCCTGGGAGGCGTTCGGCCCGGCCAATCCCGATCCACTGAACAATCAGGTGCTCGAGCTTTACGACCTTAACTCCGACTTCAGCCAGACGACGGATCTTGCCAGCAAGAACCCTCAGAAGGTCAAAGAGATGAAGGAGATGTTCGTCGCGGAAGCGAAGAAGTACCAGGTCTTTCCGATGGATGCTTCGGTGGCGGCTCGCGTGGTCGCGCCTCGGCCGAACATCACGGCAGGGCGTACTGAGTTCGTCTACACCAGGCCGATGACCGGCCTCCCGCAGGGGGACTCGCCAGTGTTGCTCAACACATCCTACACCGTCACTGCCGACATCGAGGTGCCACAAGGCGGCGCCGAGGGGATGATCCTGACCTCGGGCGGGCGATTTGCCGGTTACGGATTCTATCTCCTGAACGGCAAACCCGTTTGGCTGTGGAACCTGGTCGACCTTCAGCGGCTCAAATGGGAAGGCCCTGACGCACTCACACCCGGTCGGCACGTCGTCGAGTTCGCGTTCAGGTACGACGGCCTGGGTCCTGGCACGTTGGCATTCAATAACTTCTCCGGCGTCGGTCGCTCAGGCACCGGCACGCTCAAGGTGGACGGCGCAGTCGTCGCCACCAAGACGATGGAAAAAACCCTGCCGATGATCCTGCAGTGGGACGAAAGCTTCGACATCGGCTCCGACACGCTGACGGGGGTCAACGACGCCGATTACAAGCCACCTTTTCCGCTGACGGCCAAACTCAACAAGCTGACGATCAAAGTCGACCGTCCGCAATTGTCACCCGCGGATATCAAGAAACTTGAGGGGGCGATGAAGGCTGCAGCGGACGGGCCGGTCTCGCAGGATATTACCTTGGTCCAGCGGCTCGAAGACCGGTTCGAAAAAAGGGAGGAATGCCGCAAGCAGGCCGACGAACAAAAGCTTGGTCCGATCGAGCGGATTGTGTTTGTACGCAAATGTCTGCAGTGACCAAATTTGATACGAAGAGGGGGAGCGTCGTCGATGCTCCCCTTCATGCATTTATGCGCCATGAAGACTGAACTGGCGTTCTGCGCATTTCTGGCGCTGGCATTTCCGGCCGCAGTGTCTGCGCAACCGGTTCGGGACGAATCTTCGACCGGTCCAAGGAACACGGTCGTTCTGATTATCCGCCACGCGGAAGACGCCAACAGCGGCAAGGGTTTGTCTCCATTGGGCACAACGCGCGCTGATGGCTATGCGAATTATTTCAAGAATTTCGCGATCGAGGGGAAGCACCTGAGTTGAACTACATCCACGCGACGCGAGACTCGCGTAATAGCCAAACGGTGAACTGACAGTGCGTCGTCTGCTTTTATTCCGACATGCGAAAGCCGTGCAATCCGGGCGCGGCGGCGGCGATGACCGTCTGCGTGGACTAATCGACCGTGGCAGGAAGGATTCCGCGACGATCGGTGCTCATTTAGCGGCCGAGGGCCTAGTTCCGGAGCTTGCGCTGGTATCGCCGGCCGTTCGCACGCAGGAAACCTGGAAATTCAGCGCACGTGAATTCGCCGGGCCCGTCGATTTCCAGACAGCGGAGAAATTGTACAACGCAACGCCCGACGCCATTCTGGGGCTGATCAAGGAGACGCCGGCCAAAGTGCAAAGTCTTCTTGTCATCGCCCATAACCCTGGTCTGCACGAATTGGCTTTGATGCTTGTGGCATCGGGCAATGTCAAAGCGCGAGAGCACTTGGAGGAAAACCTGCCGACTGCCGGTTTGGTCATTGTTGATTTACCCTTTGACGAGTGGCGCACTCTCGGTCGCGAATCCGGCCGCCTGGAGCGTTTCATAACTCCAAAGCTTCTTAGGACTGGGAAGGGGCGGTGACCGAAGCGTCCGTTGCGGATGCCGGTGCCGCGCACGCGAACTCACATAGGGGGTTTACGATGACCATCGGACAAGGAAATTTTTTGGGTACGCTTCGCGAAAGATATAGCGATCCGCTACTGACGGTGCTGACCGCTCTGCTGCTGTTTATGATGTTCGTTGTTGCACCATTGCAGGCCGCCGGATTTGTCGTTTTCCAGGCTTTCGGTGTTTTTGCGGCGTTGGCCATGATGACCGGCGTTCTGATCCTGTCTGGCAGCTCAATTGCGGTTTTTGCGCTGTTGGTTGCGATTTCAATGAATATCTTTGTCATCATACTTCGTTTACGTGGGATGCCATCGGCTTACGACCTTCACATGGTCGCCGCGGCCTGGCTGGTCCTGTCGATTTGTCTTGGTGCGGTCGTTGGCCGCGCGGTCTTCGCACCGGGTGCGGTGACCTATCACCGTATCGTTGGGGCTGTGTTGCTGTATCTCTTAATTGCCCTGGCCTTCGTGGCGCTATTTGTTTTTGTCAGCCTTCTGATCCCGAAGGCCTTCTCGGGGCTCGTGCTCGAAGACAACACCAAGTTTGCGAGCAGCGCCATCTATTTCAGTTTCGTGACACTGACCACCGTCGGCTATGGCGATATTGTGCCAATCCACCCGATCGCTCGAAGCTTGTGCAATCTCGAGGCGATTTGCGGACAACTTTATCCGGCAACCTTACTCGCACGCATTGTGACTCTGGAGGTGGCGAGCCGCCACTGAGACATTGAAGTGCCTAGAAATTGACAACGAAAAACCCGGGGATGGTCCCCGGGTTTTTCTTTTGAGGATTTCCACGGGTTGCGCGGACTAACGCACGAAATTGGAGTTCTGTCCTTCGGACGCGAAATTCATTGTATTTGGTGCCGCGTTAGCTTCCGGGGGCGCTTTGTAGGGAGGCGGCAGGCCGATCGTTTGCGTAACGGGGAGCGGCTTGGGCTCGATCCGATTGCTGACCAACGTCAGCACGCCGAAGAGGGCAGTCCCGACGATCAGGAAATACGACAGTATTGGCATCCGCATGGTGTTTGGCTCTTCGGCATAACATCAGTTTTCGGGGAGGGAATATGGGTCGAAAGGTATTCCCAAATCTGTGCTCTAAATCACATCCGCGACAAATATGCACGGGGCTGAATTCCTTCGCATTTTGAGCGTTTTTGCCGGCGAGGGCACGGCCAGGGGGCCGCCGATGGACAAGGACCTACAATGTTTTCCGCAATGCCGTGATCGAGATGATAAACACCATCATGGCGAGCAGCATCCAATTCTGCACGGTCACGCCCCACACGGTAACTTCGCCTGTCAACAAATCCGAAAAACTCATGGTGTGCGTTCTACGCGCTCTCGACATTCCTTCGGCGCAAATTCTTCAGGACCGCACGTAAATATCAGCTAAAGCACTTTGGCGCGCCTATACTTTGCGACTATGTGAGCACGAGGCGGACATCGCATCAGCCTGTGCCGTTGCTGCCGCAATTCGATTTTACATAGTCTTTATTCGACGTCGCCGATCCCAGAAGCAAAAAGATTCACGCACTCGTCAGTCGGAGCGGCGCCATGAATAAACAAATCACAGGCCGAACGATCCTCTCCGAGACGACGGGCAACCGTAGCCCTTCGCCGCTGCCTGAGTTGTGCGCGTGCGCACCCGAGGAAGCGCTGGTGCGCCTGCAGGCAAGCAGGAGCGGCCTGACGGAGCAGGAGGTCGAGGCGCGTCGGGAGCAATATGGTGCGAATGAAGTCTCCCATGAAAGGCCGCCGACCTGGTACCAGCAGCTTTTCCATGCGTTCATCACGCCATTTAACGGCGTGCTGTTTGCGGTCAGCGTGGTTTCCCTCATCTCGGATGTCATCTTCGCCGATCCTGACGACCGCTCTTTCAGGACCATAATTGTTCTCGTCACGATGATCCTGCTGAGCACCTTGCTGAGGTTCTGGCAGGAGTTTCGATCCAACAAGGCCGCCGAAGAATTGAAGGCGATGGTGACGTCGACCGCCGCCGTGCTGCGCGCCGGAATGGACCGGCCGCAAGAACTGCCGATCCACGATCTCGTTCCGGGCGACATCGTCTACCTCTCCGCCGGCGACATGGTTCCTGCGGATGTCAGGTTGATCGCGACCAAGGATCTGTTCGTCAGCCAGGCCATGCTGACTGGAGAATCGATCCCGCTTGAGAAATACGCCGTGCCGCCGGGTAAACAGGCGCGCGTCGATCCTTCGCAGAACGTTCTGGATCGCGAGACTGCCTGTTTCATGGGAACCAACGTTGTCAGCGGTACAGCCGTCGCCGTCGTTGCTGCGACCGGGGATGCTACCTGTTTTGGCGCGATGGCGAAGGAGATCATTGGTGCGAGGCCGCTGACCAGCTTCGACAAAGGCATCAGCAAAGTAAGCTGGATGTTGATCCGCTTTCTGATGGTGATGACGCCGCTGGTGTTTCTGATCAACGGGATCGAGAAAGGCGACTGGCTGCAGTCATTGCTGTTTGCAGTGTCCGTAGCGGTCGGTTTGACCCCCGAAATGCTGCCGATGATCGTGACCACGAACCTCGCCAAAGGCGCGGTGACGATGGCGCGACGCAAGACAATTGTGAAACGGCTGAATGCCATCCAGAACTTCGGCGCGATGGACGTCCTCTGCACCGACAAAACCGGAACGCTGACGCAGAACAAGATCATCCTAGAGAGGCATCTCGATATTCACGGCCACGACGATTTGCGTGTGCTCGAATACGCCTGGCTGAACAGCAACAATCAGACCGGCCTGAAAAATTCGCTCGACGTTGCAGTACTTGAATTTGCGCTGCAGCACGAACTTGTCGACAAGCTGAAGCACTATCGGAAAATCGACGAAATTCCTTTCGATTTCATGCGCCGGCGCATGTCTGTGGTCGTGCGTGATGGCGACAATCGAAATCTCCTGGTGTGCAAAGGCGCGATTGAGGAGTTGTTGCCTCTCTGTGTCTACGCACATGACCAAAGCGTGGAGGCTGACGGTGGCGTTGTGCCGTTCACGCCGGATATGCGCAAGGAGGTTCGCCGCATTACGCGAAAGCTCAATCAGGACGGCCTGCGCGCATTGGCCGTGGCCTATAAATGGCTTCCCCCGGAAGACCGCGCGTATACGGTTCAGGACGAAAGTGACCTAGTGCTGTCCGGGTACATCGCGTTTCTTGATCCCCCGAAAGAGACCGCGCGTCAGGCGATCGCCGCGTTGAGAGACCATGGCGTCTGCGTGAAAATCATCACCGGCGACAACGAGGTTGTTACAAAGAAGATCTGCAAGGAAGTCGGGTTGCCCATCGAGCATGCCATGCTGGGCAAGGAGCTCGAGAAACTATCCGAGGCACAATTGCGTGAGGAGGTGGAGCGGACCACGATTTTCACGAAAATGTCGCCCGTTCAGAAGTCCCGTGTGATCCGTGCATTGCAGGGAAACAATCACACGGTGGGATATCTTGGCGACGGCATCAACGATGCCGCGGCGCTCAAGGATGCGGACGTCGGCATCTCGGTCGATACGGCGGTCGATATCGCCAAGGAGTCGGCCGATATCATCCTGCTTGAGAAAAGTCTTTTGGTGCTCGAAGAGGCGGTCGTGGAAGGCCGCAGGACCTTCGCCAACATCATCAAGTACATCAAGATGACGGCCAGCTCCAATTTCGGCAACGTTTTCAGCGTGCTGATCGCCAGCATCTTTCTGCCGTTCTTGCCGATGCTGCCGATCCAGCTGCTGGTTCAAAATCTGCTGTACGACGTTTCGCAGGTATCGATCCCATGGGACGACGTCGACGCCGACTACCTCAAGCAACCGCGCAAGTGGGACGCCAGCGGCATTGCGCGCTTCATGGTGTTCATCGGTCCAATCAGTTCCGTCTTCGACGTTGTGACATTTTTGGTCATGTGGAACGTATTCCACGCGAATACGGTTGCGAAGCAATCGCTCTTCCAATCGGGATGGTTTGTTGTCGGCTTGCTTACGCAGACGCTGATCGTTCACATGATCCGTACGCAGCACATTCCCTTCATTCAAAGCCGAGCGGCGACTCCCGTCATTATGCTGACCGCCAGCATCATGGTGCTCGGAATCTATCTCCCGTTCTCACCGGTCGGCGAGCATCTGGGAATGGTGCCGTTGCCGCCCACGTACTTCATTTGGCTGGCTGGAATTCTGTTGAGCTACTGCCTGCTCACGCAGCTCGTCAAAACAATCTACATCCGGCGTTTCGGACAATGGTTATGAAGCGCGGGTTGAACATCGTGAGTGGAACTCGGCTCCGGAAACAGCGGTGCTGCGAGTAGGTACTGGCTGTGGGTTGCAATGGTGTCACAAGGGCGGCGTTTTTTGCGCGCCGACGCCGATTACCTCTGATCGGCAGAAGAGATGAATCGGGGGGCAACAGTTGGGTTGGCCTGATGTTCGTCTCGGAAGGGTCTTGCCCGCCTTCGTTGCTCAGTGCGATTGGCTCGGCTTCGGCGGCGGACTTGTCGACGTAAGGGACCCGCTTACACTGCACCGGTTACTGTGCTGCCAGACTGGTCGGGCTTTTACGTTGGTCTCAACGCCGCCGCGCGTTAACAAGTGCCGACCGCCTCGGTTTTGCCTTGCCGTTTGCGTTCGCTTCTCGCGGCAGGCACAGTCATGTCCTCTCGCGCCCCGCGGAACGCGGCCAGCCACGACTTTGCGATCGTAGAGGGCTCCATGAGTGAAAATTTCGAAACGTTTTTGCGCTTTTGGATCGCAGAAAATGTTCGACCGCTCGATGACCCAAATCCAGGCACTCTGGATGACATCGTCCGTTCACGCGCAAAAGATTTGCAAGCGGCCGCGACCACCGCCGGATTTTTTGGTGAATTGGATGAGGCGGTGCATCCCTATGGCAGCGTCGAGGGCTTTGTACGCGACAAATTCAAACAGGCCGGTAAACACGGCTAGCCCGCAAGGGGTAACGCACTTTCCTGTGAGGACCATGGTAGATATTGCGCTTTCCGAATGATCGGCGGCGTACTTCAGTCACGCCGGCAGCCGTTGTAAAATCAAGCCGACGGCAAGTGGCATCCCGAACGACAATCACGGAGTTCTCATGGCCGAAGTTCCACTGACGCTGACTGAAATCGAGGGGCGCATGGCGGCAATCAGGGAAAATATCCGCGAGCTCATTGAGCAGGCGGCCGCATATTCCGGGGCCGCCGACGATGAGCTGGTTTCGCAACGGATTTCCGAACAGGAAGCCCGGCTCGAAATCCTGACCCGGCAGCGCGACGAATTGCTGCAACGAAAAAAATTGTGACCTCAGTTTCTACCTTGGCCGGCGAGCGGTGCCCGGTCCCGTGGTCGATGTCGATCCGCTAGGCGAGCGCCGCTGAGCCACCAGATCGGCAATCACGGATTGCGTCGCGAGAACGACACAGCATAGGCGCTGCTCCTAATGCCGATCATGGGATCATCGGATTCCTCGATCCCATCGGTCAGCTGGCTCGGCATGTACAGCAACTTTTTTTCGGCGTCTGCGCTGTTGGACGCGACCTTATCGATTGTCAAAACCCCCAGGTCGACGACCTTTCGGTCGCTCGGCCAAGCTTTCGTTGGATCCTTTGTGGAATCGCCGGCGACCGCAAGTTGCGCCCTGAGGCGGAACGTTACTGGCCCGCGCTGGAGACGCTCCTGTATTTCGTCCACCAGGAAATTGGGCGGCTTCTGTGTGGCATCTGCCGCAGACAGATGAACGGTTCGCTCGGGCATCATCTCATAACGGACGGCTTGTTTCGCGCCGGCTTTGTTGACGAACAAGAACGCGTTGATGCCGTGGTACTCCTCAGTGGCGAAACTATCGGGCGTGCTGGCGGTCGCAGTGGCGGCCGGCACGCTGGGATGGTTTGCTACGAACTGTTCGAGTTTCGTCGGCTTGGGAGCGCCTGGTGGGCTGGCGGCGACAGCCAGAAGCAGATCACGAAAGTCTTCGGCGGTAGCGACCGGAAAGAATTTCAGCGAGATCATCACCATGTCTGTGTCGGTGCCGTCCGGCAGATGAAACTTGATGGCCATGCCGTGCGGATTGGCGTCACCGGACCCGTCCGGAATCGTCGGAATTCCAGTTGCATCGGAAAACCGGATGGTCGCCGGGATCACTGTGCCGCCGAACAATACGGCTCGGCTGAGGTCGGCCGCTTCGGGAGAGGGCTTGAAGCTGCCTTCGACAACGATGCCCTTGGCGTGGTTGGAACGAAATCCTGAATAGGCGCCAAAGACCTTGGCCAAAGCGTCAACGAGCTGCTCCTCAAGGGGCTTGTCCTGTGCGCCGGCAATCCCAGTCCATGTCAATCCAAGCACAGTGAGTATGGTGAGAAGCTTGCATTTCCGCATGGACGGATTCTCCGTGGATCGCCGAGAGCGATAATACAAATGGGCAAGGTGGGCGAGATCTTGCTTGATGCTCTCGCCAATTCTCGAAAATGTCGATCTGCATGGCTAGTTGGACAGAAGTCCAATGCACTCACTTCCGACTGCGCGATCGTCTATTCGCTGCCGCTGTCGTGAATTTCAGATGCGTGCCGGTCGATCGGCTCCTTGAAATACATGCACCATTTTGGCCTGGATTCTTTTTTCAATGAAGGAGAACATTGCGTCTTGCAGGCCTCGCTCCCGCATTCCATCAGCGACGAGCTGGTTGGGCCTTCATTCGCATCCGCTCTCGATACTCTTGCTGCTGCCGGTTTATGAGGGGTCGGCGTCGCCGGCACCGACGTCGGTTGCGCCGACGTGGCAAGCTTGAGCGGTTTTTCCCGGTCGAAGTTTCCGCTTTCCGCGCATCCAGCGAGAACGAGAGCAAGAGACAAAGCGAACAACCATTTCATTTTTGTCCCCCCGTCAGAGCCAGCGCGCATTCTGCCGCAACATGCTCTCGACGAAGGCGGTAAAAGAAATGGACTTGCGATGAGGGTTGCTGAACTCTTAATTTCTGAACGAGATGGAACGAATCGTCCGCTTTTGGGTCACAAGCGGAACGACGCATCGGCGGCGCGCGCACGGCGTTGGCTACGCACGACGCGCCGTCTCACCGGACGCCGATGCGGAATTTCAAAGATTGGAAATCTGCAGCAGCTTGTGATCACCGATCCATGTTCTGGAAAGGTCAGCCTCAGCCTTGCGCGCGGCGGCGGCGTTGCCGCGTGCCTTATAGAGTTCAGCCAAGCCGTAATACGACCAGCCATTCGCTGGGGCTCGGTTCAGCGCGCGCTGGAATTGTTGCTCGGCTTCGCCGTAACGGCCCGCCTGCAGCAAGGCGGCGGCGAGGGATTGCCGGATCGGGTAGTACCAATAAGGTGGCTCAGTGTAGGGCAGGGCGTCCTGCAGCGCCGCCGCGCGTTCAAACCGAACGACGGCCGTGCGGTAGTCGCCATTGGCTTGCGCGATGCGCGCGAGAACAAGCGTTTGCGCGATGCGAAGCACCTCGTGCGCCGGAACGTTTGACTCTTTGAGCAACTTGAAATCAGCGGTTCGCTCGATGGTCCCGATAGCATCGGCTGCCTCTGTCGCAGCCGCGGAGTCGCGGCGTGCCGCAAGTGCGACGCCGCGTGCATAGAGCCACATCGCCTTGATGTAGGGGATCGCGTCACCGGGATCGGGCAGCGCGAGGATGGTCTTGGGTGTGCTGAACTGGGCGTGCGCGAAATAGGGTGCCGCCTTGACGGGTTGCACCATCGCAATGCCGCGCGCAGCTTCATCAGGAATGAGCTGACGCAGCTTCTCGGCCGCCGCGATCACGGTCTGGCCGTCGCCGGCCAGTTGCGCCGACGCCATCACGAAATGCACGTTGTGCGGATAATAGCCGAGCCGATAGACGCCCATCGGCGCCTTGGCATCGGCCAGATATTTTTCATCGACCTCGACCGCTGTCTTATTGTCTTTCAGCGCGTCGAGATAGCGGCCGACGCGGTAATAGATGTGGCTCGGCATGTGCACGAGATGGCCGGCACCGGGGATCGCGCCGCGCAGGCGGTCGGCATAGGGCTCGGCGCGCTTGGGCCGATCCGACGCTTCGACGGCGTGAATGTAGTAGTGAATTGCCCCGGGATGGTTTGGGTTGCGAGCGAGCACGCGCTCAAGCGTCGGCACGATCGGCACGCTCTGCGGGTTCGGTTCGTGGCCGCCCGGCTTCCAGTAATTCCAGGGGCTGAGATCCATCACCGCCTCGGTATAGAGCGTGGCGATTTCATCATCGTCGGGAAATTGCTTGGCGACCTTGGCCATTTCGGTCGCGTAGGCGGCGTCGAAAGGTGCGCGGGCGGCCTTCGGGTCGCTCCCGTAACGCACCGCGAGCGCGCCTATCAGCGCCTGCTCGCGTGGGCTCGCCTTACCCGCAAGTGCCTTCGCTTTCTGAGCAGCGGCGAAAGCGGGCGCGACCGCGTCTTCCTGCATCGGAAGATTGATATTGGGCCCGAGCACCAAGGCCTCGCCCCAGAAGCACATGGCACATTCGGGATCGAGCTTCTGTGCCATGCGAAACGCACGCTGCGCCTCGCCGTGATTGAATGCGTAGGCGAGACGCAGGCCCTGGTCGAAATAGGCTTGCGCGCGCTCATTTGCGGTCGAAACCTCGTAAGCTACGGAACCGAGACCGGTCCATAATGGCGGCTCTGTATCCGCGAAAGCGGGTGCCGCGTTGGCGGCGCTCATCTCGGCGCGCGGCACCTCGGTCTGCGCCAGGCGCAGCATCATGGTCGGCAGGCCTTTTGCGACCGGCGTGTGACAGATCGGAAAATCCGGGCCAACGAACGGCTGCGAAGGGTCCGCGGCCGGTTCACTCGTGCCGGCAAGGGTGAGAGCGTTTCCGGCCAGCAGCACTAGCAGTGTTGCGCTGCCCAGCGCGGCAATGCCCGTGGAAACCAGCAGAGCTTGCAAGCGCGTGAATGTCGCCATGTCGTCATCCAAAAATCGAAACGGAGGAAATCCATGCGATCCCAGCGGGTCGCGGCGGCGGGCGTAAAAAGGCCCGATGTGCGCTCATTCTGACCCTTTGGCTGCCTTTTGCAAGACGACGGGGGTGAGCGGCCTGCGTCACGACTGGCTTTTGGGCGATCCTTTGGTTCGGACGCGTTGTGCACGGTTACGCCTGGCTGGTCCTGCCGTGTCGATTGGCTCGCCGCTCGTCGTCTCAGGTTGCAATGTTCCCGCTTGTGAATGCGCGAGAACTTTCGCGCGACCGATTGCCATGCCACACCCCGTTACCGCAGCCACCTGTGCGATTCACCATCGCACAGCGTTTGCCTTGTAGTGCGGCGAAAAACGCGCAAGGATTTCTTGGGCAGTAGGGGCGCTTCACCGTGTCGATCGTTGCGACGCTTTCAGAACAGAAAGCCGCAGGAGGGCTGTCTTTCGCTGCGCGCTCGTCAGACATCAACGGCACCGTTAGCGACGACACGGTCGTTCAAAAAAACTGCTCCCTGCACATCCGTGGAAATCTTCTCGCCAATCTGACGATCGAGTCAGGCGCGAAGGTCGTTGTTGAAGGATCTGTCCAAGGAAAAATCGTCAACAAAGGCGGCAGGCTCCTCGTTAACAACAAGGCGCATGCGTCATGTATCACGACCAACGGCCCTGCAGAAGCTGAGGCCCGCGGCATTCTCAAGATTGATCTGACGGCAATTGTGTCAAATTGGGAAAGGCTCGCGAAATTCTCCACGGTTGAATGTGCCGCTGGTCTCGAAGGCGATGCCTACGGCTGTGGCATCGAACCAATTGCGGGCGCTCTCGCCAGAAACGGCTGCAAGACTTTTTTCGTTTCCGATATTCCAGAGGCGAGACGTGTTCGCGCTGCGTCACAGGGCGACGCGTCGATCTATGTGCTTGGTGGGCTGTACTCGGGGCCGCGGGACGCCTTTGCAGACGTCAATGCGAGGCCCGTTATCTACAGTTCAATCGAAATGGCCGAGTGGGACCTGTTTGCCAGCTCGCATGGATGGTCGGGCGGCTGCGCGCTGCACGTTGACACCGGCAAAAGCAGACGCGGTCTTTCAATCGAAGAAGCGGTTGCGTTTGCACCCAGCTTCCGCAACCACGGCGTCACACTGCTGATAAGCCGTCTCGATAACCTCGACAAAACTGCCAAGGTTTCAAACGATCACCAGATCACGCTGTTTAACGAATTGCGCCGCCTCTACAAGGGAGTCTCGGCCTCGATGGCCAACGCGTCCGCCATCTTTGTGGAGCCAAAGACCCACTGCGATCTCATTCGAGCGGACGCGGCGCTCTACGGTGTCAATCCCACCGCGGGCGCCAACAATCCGATGCTTCCGGTGATCGAGCTCCATGCTCGCATCGTCCAGATCGTCAAGCTGGCGCCCGGCGAAACCATTGCCGACGGAAACGGCTGGACAGCGAAACGGTCGACGCGGCTAGCGCTGGTGTCGGCTGGATACGCGGATGGATATCCGCGATGCGAAAGGGGTTACGACAAAAAGTTACACGCAATCGTTGGGGGCCGGCCATGCCCGATCGTAGGGCAGCCGTCCATGGATCTTCTGTCGATCGATGTAACTGAGATTTCAGACCCGACGGTCGTGCGCCATGGAAACATGGTCACGCTCATCGGCCCGGAGACCGGCATCGACGAACTCGCGGTGGCAAGCAAATCGACCTGTTGCGAAGTGCTCAGTCATCTTGGGCAACGTTTCCACCGCATCTACCACGCCACCTAAGCAGTCGAACTTCCATCAGTGTACAGGAGTAGGAGAGTAATATGTTCGGTAAGACCAGAGACAATGCCGCAGACATCAATCATGACTCTTCACCGGCGCCGGAGATGAATCGCTCCGCCGCTGGGCATTCATCGACGCAGGAAACGACATCATCCATCAGCTCAGGCCTTTCGATCGTTGGCAAGATCGTCGGCCAAGGAAAGCTGGCGATCTTTGGCCACGTTGAGGGCGAAGTGCACGCCTCGACCGTTCAAATTGGCGATGGTGCGCAAGTCGAAGGCGATATCGTCGCGCAAGAATTGACCATCGGTGGTCGCGTTAAAGGCACGATCCGCGCCAATCGCGTCAAGCTGAACAGCACCGCGGTCGTTGAAGGCGATATCTATCATCGCTCTCTGGCGATCGAGGAGAATGCACAAT
Organism: Pseudolabrys sp.; assembly: GCA_035538755.1. Taxonomy (GTDB): domain Bacteria; phylum Pseudomonadota; class Alphaproteobacteria; order Rhizobiales; family Xanthobacteraceae; genus Pseudolabrys. The sequence continues at coordinate 30,760 of DATLJR010000298.1, read as the reverse complement.
TCGAGGGAATGTCGCGACGGCAGGAAAACGTCATCGACACGCCTTCGCTCGTTCCGACAAAACGCGCACCCGCCCAAGTCATCAGCATGAACGGGCAGGGCAATGGCGCGTCGGACGGGCTCAATTTGTCGTAGACGCCGGCCGCACTGATCGATCCCAAGAAGCGGTTCAGCGCCACAGCATTCCAATCCGTGACCAAGCGTTCACGGATTGGATGCGCTGTACCGCGTCCAAGCTAAAGGATCAGAAGCGGAACCACTGATTGGAATATCGCCCGGCGAAGGGCGACCGCCAATAGCGTGGACGATCGTAGCGGACTTCGTAGGTCGGCGAAGAGCGTCGGCGCTGCTTGAGGCCGCCCTGTGGCTCGCCGCTCAGTATGACGACAAATTCGGTACTGGCGCCCGTCTCCGGGCTCAAGGGCTCGTCTGAAATGATCAGCGCCGATCGTGGCGATACCTTTTCAGCAATAAAATCGAGCGACTCCTGAGGAATTGTGATCCGATCGAGTGCTGATTTAGCGCTGTCGAGATCGCTCGCGCCATCCTTCTCGCTCACCAAAGACACCATGCTCCACCGCACCTGGACGCCACTACGTTCCATCGCGGTAAACACATATGTACCGATCGGGCGGTCTGCATCGCGAACGGTGACCGGGATCTCCAGGATCGGTTGGAGAGCCTGGCGAACGTAAAGGCGCTGGTTCTTGCGGCTGATAAAGACGGATACCGGCTCGAGGTCGCGCTTGGCTTTGCGTGCCGCCTCGACCGCGGCGACGCGTTCCCGATCCGCAGCGGCGGCTGCCTCGCGGGCGGTGGTCACGGCGTCGACTTTCGGCTGCAGCTCGGATTTGGCCGCTGACAACTGGGGTTCAAGCTCGCCGATACGGGCGGTCACTTTTTCCTTGGTGTTCTCGGCGCGCTCCTTGGCTTCGGGCGAAGACGCCGATGCAATCGCACGTTCGGCCGCTGCCAATTCGACTTCCGCCCTGAGCTTCAACGCTTCCGTTTTGCGCACCGTCGCGATTGCAAGTGTGGATTCGCGGTTGGCGGTTACGGCGAAGAGCCTGGCCTGATCGGCCTGGGCGGTCGCTTCCTCCACTTTCGCGGCTGCCGCGGCTGCCGCAGCCGCGGCATGATCCGTCTTTGGCTGGAATAGTGCTGGATGCTCAATCGCGACCGGCGTTACGCCGCCGGGCGCAACGATCACCCGCATACCGATCTTTGTTGTGCCGAAGAGGCGCTCGGCAAAGCTGTACGGGAGCCGAATGCAGCCGTGCGATGCGGGGTATCCCGGCAGAGGCCCACCGTGCAGAGCAATGCCCGACCAGGTGAGGCGCTGCATGTGCGGCATGAACGCGTCGTCGTAGAGGTTCGAGTAGTGTTCGGCATTTTTTTGCAGGACGCTGAAGATGCCTGCCGGCGTCTCACGGCCTTTTTGGCCGCTCGACACTGGCGCTCGCATGATCCAGCCTTTGTCACCGTAGATGGTGATTTGCTGGTCGCGCAGCGAAACGATCGCCATGATCGGCTCACCCGCGGGGCGCATCGCTACCGACTGGTCGTTCCGGGCTTTTGCGGCGTGACCAGGATCGCTCGTCGATATCAGGGCGGCTAGGCTGGCAAATGTTATTGCAACGCGGAACCCCGCCTGTTTGTGCTTCCGTATGAAGGCAAAACGTTTCATGGGTCCGCCACCTACTGAACTGTTTCAATCATGCCGCGTTCCATGGCCCGCCGTTAAAAGACCGGACCTGTCTTGCTCGCCGTAAGATCCTCGCTCGAAAAAGTGGCGCGATTGGTACCCGCCCTGAAGTATCCTAGCACGAACAATCGAACCGCCGACGAAAGGTTGTGACGGGAACGGTTAATGTCGATCCGCTCGATCAGCGTGTCGACCGGAATATTTTCGCTGCGCGCGATCTCCCGTAGGCAATTCCAGAACGGGCTTTCCAGGGAAATGGAAGTCTTGTTTCCCGCGAGCCTTATGGAGTGCTTATGGACGGGCGAATTTGGGTTGCGGCGGGCCTTACGGTAGGGAGTTGATAGACTAAACTCCATGGAACAACTCCTGCACAACGAGAATTGGTTCAATTCTCCAAAATGTGCGGACCTAAATCGAGTTGGACCCAAGGCCAATGTCCGCTTATGACACAAAGCGGGCGCCATGACGGGTACCATGGTTATGGCTAGCCGTGTTTTCAGGTACATCCTATCTACACGGTTAGCAGCATCTCAAGTCCCGGATATGAAGACCCGCCCGCTTCGGAGATTTGCCGCCTGCGCCGCGATCACGCTCGGGATTGCGGCATGGCCCTCCATTTGCGACGCCCGGTGGCAGGCTAACGATCACAATCTGCGTCCAATTCGGCACGGCCTTCACTTCAGACACGGCCTTCATGTCTTCAGGCAAGACCTTCATGTCTTTAGAAAAGGCGTGCTTCTCCCGTCATTGCACAGCTCTTATCCTTGCAGCGTGCTCGGTCACCGTCCGTGCGTCCCTTACGGCACTTATTGCAGCATCTTCAGTCGTCAACCCTGCATACCCGATATCGACTACCCCATCGGTCAGACGTTGCAGCTGACTATTCTCAGCCGGACGGAAGACGGCACGCCCGACAAGGAAAAGTCTGGTGATCGCTCGCCGCATGACCTGAATACCATCCGCGACGTGTTTACCGCGTTGCGCGGATGCTGGATTCCGCCGGAGAAGGATGCGGCACGAGCCGGTACGGAGATAACGCTGCGTTTCAGCTTCAACAGCCACGGCGGAATGATTTCCAAACCGAGGACGACTTATGTCTCGGCCGACACGCCACCCGACGTGCGCGAGGTTTACTGGAATGCGGCAACGGCCGCGCTCAAGCGGTGTACACCGCTGCAATTCACGGACGGGCTCGGTGGCGCACTGGCTGGCCGTCCGTTCGCGGTCCGGTTCGTCGATAATCGCTCGTTTTGAGCAGGCGCCCTGCAGGCGATTGGACACGAGAATTGGAAGCTCAGCACAGAAGGTCTGATGCGGCGGCACGTCGCCAGCATCCATGATCTGCCGATCAAGGACAATGAGCGCAAATATGACCGCTGTCCTGACGATCATCCCTCACTCAGCGATCTCGGCCTATGGACGATCGAGGTCCCTCTCGGCGATAGTCATTGCAGGTGGCAAACCGCGAAGCGAAGTCAAACATGGAAAACGTCACGGGGATGATCGGCGTCGACAAGATGGGCACGGAGGTACTTTTTCTTGATCCAAAAACCTACGAAGTTGAAAAAACGCTCAAGGGATTTCAGCGCACTGTCCATGAACTCCTTGTGGTGCCGGAAACGGGGACTGCCTACGTTCCGATCTTCGGCGACGGGATCCATGGCCGTAACCCAAATCCTGGCCATTTGCTCTGCGTCATCGATCTCAAAAATCGCACGCATGCCGTCGATATCGACCTGCGCCCTTACATTGCGCCGCATACTTTGAAGCTGGGACCCGACGGGTTGATCTACATCACCTGTGAAAACAGCGCGGTGGTTGCGGTCATTGACCGGTCGACGAATACGGTCGTGGACGCGATCGACTCCGGGTCGACCAACGGCCATCGGCTGATCATCGCGCCGGACGGAGAGCGGCTTTACACCGAGAATGAGGAAGACAGCACCGTTTCCGTCATTGATCTTCCGAAACGAAAGCTTCTGGGGAAGATTTCCACCCCGCGCGCATTGGCAGGCATAACAATTTCGCCTGATGGACGGACGGTCATTGCGGTCGACGATATAGAGCCGACGCTCTTCCTCATCGATACTGCCGCCGGGAAAGTCGATGCCACAGTGCGTCTTGAAGGCGTGCCGGAGGCCGCGCAGATTGCGCGCTACAGCCCAAACAACAAAGTGCTTGCCGTTACAAGCTTGAAGAGCAACATGGTGAGCCTGATCGATCCGTCATTCCGGCAGCAGGCCGCCGTAAGAGTCGGCGATCAACCGATGGACATGGCTTTCCGCGGGGACGAGCTGTTTGTCGCCTGCCAGGGAGACGGATCCGTCCACGTTGTCGACATCCCGCAGCGTCGTAACAAACATCATTTCAAGGCCGGCAAGGGCTGTGAATCCGTCGGCTTTTTCTGATTGGTGGGGCTTGTTACGCTGAGGCAGGACTTCCAAGAGGCGTACGGACGTCAATGTCAGAGCTCACCTTAAAAGTCGCGTTCGTCATTTTCGTTGCGAAGCTTCTTGATCCATTCGCGGCCGTTCCGGCCCTGGTCGTGGGGTATTTCTGTCGGGCGTGGTGGCAGGTCGTCATTGCCGCAGTGGCGGTTGGACTAACCGTCGAAATGATTCTCGTGGCACTGCAGCAGACGCCTGGAATTCACGAAGGGCGGCTCTTGATGGGCGTGCTGGCGGCAGGCGTATGGTCCAACCTGGCCTTTGCCTTCAAAATGTGGCGCGCAAAGGCTGCGCGCAAAATTGAGGAGCCCTAGTTCGTAGCTCCTGGCACGGTGGGTGCGCGGAGCAGAGATTGGTGCAGCGCATCATGTCGCAGCGCATCATGTCAAAGTGATTAGGTGCTGAGCGGTGACGTGGGCTAGCGTCATTTCAAATCCGCGTTGGGGTCTGCGTCTTGGCACAACCAAATCGTTTTGATCTCTCATCACCGCCGCCGGTCGCATCGCGACGGTGTCCCGTCTGTGGCGAACCGCTTACCGTCGAGCCGGCGGACAGGACGGGCCATGACCAGCGCACATTCGAGTGCTCGTCGTGCGCTTACGCCGAAACGGTAACCGTCGCGTTCAGCTAGGCGGTCTTATCCATCCGACGCTAGTCCGCGGTGTCCGCTGCACGCTGTAGTCGGGTCGCAGGTCGGCGCGCCGCCACCCGCAGGCGGTGCAACGGCATCGCCGCTCAATGTGCGTAAGGCTTCGTCGGCACCAAAACGACCCACTGGCAGCGCCCCCCCCGGGTGATGACAGGGCCAGTTGTCAGCGCGCTTGCCACGGCAATAGACGAGAACCTGGCGAACGCCGTGCCCGCGAACCAAGGCGATAGTCACCGGGCAGTCCATCACGGTACCTGCGGATTCTTGGCGACTCACTTATACATCTTTTGGTGGGGCAACTTTCACACGCAAGACAATGAGCACAGCGACATTCGTATTTATGATCGCGACCTATTGGGTTGGCGGATCGGCGCCGACGGAAGGCGGAAAATATTTAGCCAATGGTCAGGTCTACAACAACAAGGAGTTCGTCGCGGCCCACCGGACTTTGCCCCTCGGCACCATCTTGAACGTGTGCCTTCGCCGCCAATGTGTGGCTGTGATTGTGAAAGATCGTGGGCCTTTCTTGCCCAAGATGGATCTCGAGCGCCGCATCGATCTGTCGTATGGCGCAGCCAAAGCCCTCGGCATGCTTCACGACGGCCGACAGAGGGTCCGCGTGAGCGTTCCGATGCCGCTACCAAGGCCGGACGTCGAACGGCAGGAAGCGCAGTCCAATTCAAGTTTGATGGCTCAATCGGTCAAGCGGGATTGATGTCAAATACGCGACAATCGCGACCCGTTCCTTACCGAATATTCTTCGTCCGGGGCCGGCCTCGCGCGATAGACCGGATCTAAGTCACTGCCGCCAAAATTGGCGAACCCGCCACTCTCGAACGCTGGAAGGCGCCGACCTCGGCAGTTACCAGGCAGTGGTGACACCATCTACGTATCGGGGTTTCCGCCTAGCTCGACGGAACGAATGCGGGCAGAGACGATTTAAGCTTTGCCGGTCGTCCAGGGAGGAAACGTCAAGGCTGCCGTTTTTCCGGGAACGACGGCGGCGGTCTTGCATCGCCGAGGGCGGCCGGCACCTGTTCTCACCATACCGTGAAGCCAAAAATCGCTGAAGGGTGTACTTTCGCCACCTTTGCGGTTCTGGAGCTACGATTTTTGGGTGAATGGGTCGGGGTCCTGATCGCGGTCGTCTCCAGTTCACTCGGGGGGACCGCGGCCGCTGTTACCCGGTATCTGGTCGGAAGCGCCGACCCGATCACGCTGGCCATTCTGCGGTGGGGAATTGGTCTCTTATGCCTGTGGCCGACGGCGCTTTTGCTGCGGGTGCGATGGCCGCAGCGTAGCGACTGGATGGCCGTTGTCGCTTTGGGGCTTTGCTTCTTTGGCCTGTTTTTCGTCCTGTACAATATTGCGATGAGTTACACGACGGCGGCTCGTGCAAGCCTTGCCCTTTCGACTCTGCCTCTTCAGACAATGGTCGTCGGCGCGCTGCTGGGAATTGAGCCGCTGACCAAAAGAAAAACACTCGGGGTCTGCATCGCAATCTTTGGCGTTTTTGCCGCGCTCGCATCCGGCCTCGCCGCTGCGCCGCCGGGGGCCTGGCGAGGCGAACTCATCATGACCGGTGCGGTGCTGTGCATGGCGTTTTACAACGTCTGGTCTCGCCCGTTTATCAAGAGGTCAAGCGCTCTCGGTTTTCTCACGGTCGGCATGGGTGCCGGCGCGGTCGGACTTGTAGCCGTTGGATTGCTCACGGGCCGCGTGGCCGTCTTGAGTACCTTTGGCGTTCCGCAATGGATTGCGGGCATCTATCTCGGCGTTGGTGGCGGCGCGCTTGCTTTCATCCTGTGGGTGCTGGCCCTTGAAAGAGCGTCGCCAACCCGCGTAGCGAATACGATGACGCTCAACCCCATCGCAGCGGGATTGCTCGCCACACAGCTGGTCGGTGAACCGATCACTCTCAATCTCGTCATCGGACTGATCGCCGTGTTCATCGGAATATGGATCGCGACGACAGAGAGGTGAAAAGCGTACCGACGCCAGCTGCGTCGCTGATCAGCGTCTGTGGATTGTCTGAAACCTATTCGTCGCTGTCGCGTTAGTGGGTGGGGAATACAAACGACGGGACTTGTGTATGGAACACCTGATCCGGGAGTTTGGTGCGTGGCTTAAGCAGGGATTCGGCTGGCTCGTCGACGTGATTGTCTTCGGATGCCTCTGGGGCATCAGCCAGATCTCGCGGCTCCTTGGTACGCAATGGGGCAGCGTTCCGATTCTTAAGATTATAGTACTCGTCCTCGTGCTCCTGCTTCTCCTGTACGCGTTCTACTGGGTGTTCGGCCGCTTCATCGGAGTGGTACGATGGGCGCTCAACCGGATCGCCTATGCGTTGGGAATAATTCTGTTCAGCGCGGCTGTTGTATCGGGTGTGTTCGCCAGCGCAGGTCTGGTCGCGGCTGTGGCACTCTGGACGATGGGCAACATCAACCTGGCTTCGCGGTGAGCTGCCGCAAACGAGACCCAGCCGATCAAGCCGACTTCGAAGCGTTGCGTTTTTGGACGTGATATTCCTTAGCCGCGCTGAACAGCAGTCCAGCGGTATGCACGGTCCAGTCGACGCGACGTTTTTTCCACGTCTGCCAACCAGTCGGAAGGGTCATGCCCAAAAACATGCCCCGCACGTCTTCCAAGGACAGCGCTGGCTCGCCGTCGATTTCGCTCACTCCCGGCTTGTTGATCAGAAAAGCGAAGAGCAGGCCAAATTCGCCGGATGAACCAACCAGATTGTCCTCCCCAAGCAGCTTGGTGAGCTTTTCTTCGGCCGTTCGTCGAGCTGCAGCCGCGTCACCATCGGCGCCAGCAAGTATTGTTCCCAGCGAGCGAGCGATCGTTTCCACAAGCGCTCCGAGGTCGCCCACCAACAACTCCGCAGCACTCAGTTCGAGCACCTTCGACTTTGGATCCCTTAACAAGTTCTCTGCAATGAACCGTCCGAAATCTGATCGCTTTATAAAGCCGCCTTTTGCCCGGGTGGCTAATCTTGCGAAATCCGTCTCACTCACGCGACCGGAATCGAGTGTCGCGGGGTTTCCTTGGAGGATGCCACTATGACCTGGGTGAGAACCCTGTGAACCGGGAAGCTCCAACGAGAACAAACCATTCGCGACTTTCTGGCTTAGTTTGCCGTCATCACCGCGCATAAACGCATGATTGCGCGATGCGAACATCACAAGAAGATCGCCGAGATCGCCGCCTCCGCTGTTGCCCAACCGTCTGACATCCTCGATGCTGGCCAAAGGGTTATCGGCATTGCCGCGTAGTGCGAGAAACGTCTGATGGACTGCACTGCCGAGGAACGGACAGGTGACTTTCCTGCGCACCATGTCATCTCTGACGTCATCCGCAAGCGTCAGTGCGGTGTTAAGATCCATGGCGAACCCCCTCCAAAACACAACGAATACTATAGCGGCTGCTCTTTTACGCCTTTCTCAAAGAATCAGGTCGCATGAGCCAATCCCATTCGATCTCGTTTGCTGGAAAAACCGGCTGCATGTCAAAAGCAATAATGTGTAGAGTAAGCGGCAAGCACCAAGGCTCCGCACCGGAAAACGCAGCCAAGGTTGCACGAACGAGAAATAAGAACTGAGGCTGCCGGAATGAGCGGTCTCCTAACGTCCCAGGGAGGGATGACGATGAAACGGTCCGTACGCCGAACTTCGCCCAAGCAGAACCGCAGAGAGTTTCTTATCAAGACAGGTGGTGCGCTCGCCGCCGCCGCAATTGCGTCGCCACCAATCATGACGGGCGCCGCGGAAGCCGTGAACATCGGCGCGCTTTATCCGACGACGGGAAGCATGGCGCAAATCGGTGTGGGTTGTGTCGCGGCCGCCAAGCTTGCCGTCGAGATGGTCAACGACGCCGGCGGCATCAAATCGCTCGGCGGTGCCAAGCTCAACCTCATCGTCTCGGACGTGCAGAGTGACACCACCGTCACCCGCACCGAAACCGACCGATTGATTTCGGGAAACAAGCTCTCCGCGATTCATGGTTGCTTTGCGAGCGCGCTGACGCTGATTGCCAGCGAAGTGGCGGAACGCGCTAAGGTGCCGATCATCACCGGCTCGAGCTCCGACCAGCTCAACAAGGGCCGCAGCTACACATTCACGCCTTTCGCGCGTGCCTCGCAGTTCGCGAAAGCGCAGTTGCAGATGTCAAAGCTCGTCAGCGACAGTCCGAAGGTCGCGGTGATCTTCGAGAATACGGCATTCGGCACCGCGACCTCGAACGGCCTCAAGGAACTGGCTCCGGCCGAAGGCGTCGAGATCGTGATGTTCGAACCTTATTCGGCCGGCTTTACCGATGCCTCGCCACTCGTCAACAAGGTCAAGGCGTCCGGCGCCAATGCGCTGTTTTCGGTGTCGTACCTGAACGACCTCATCTTGATCGTGCGCACGGTCAAGCAAGTCGGCCTCAACGTCGCGATCAACGGAGGCTCCGGGGGTTTCGTCATTCCCGACTTCTACAAAAATGTCGGCAAGCTCGCCGAAGGCTTGCAGGGTGTCGCGCATTGGAACCACGACATGAGCGACGAGTCGCAGAAGGTGAACGCCGAATACAAGAAACGAACCGGCGAGTTCCTGTTCGAATATGCCGGCGGCCTTGTCGCTCAGACCTTCATGCTCGCCGACGCGCTTGAGCGTGCGGCCTCGACCGATCCGCAAAAAGTGCGTGAGGCGTTGTCCTCGCTTGACGTTTCGAAGGGTTACGCAGCGATGGCGCCGGGCGGAAAGGTCAAGTTCGGTCCCGACGGCAAGAACGTTTACGGCCGTCCGCTCGGAGTGCAGTGGCAGAATGGCGATCTTGCGAGCGTGTTTCCGAAAGAAGACGCGCGTGCTCCACTATTGAAGACATAAGGCCCGTCAGCCGACAATGCTGGAAATCTTGGCCCAGGCCGTGATCAACGGCCTGTTGATCGGAGGGATTTACGCGCTGGTCAGCATCGGCGTCACGCTGATTTTCGGCGTGGTGAAGATCGTCAATTTCGCCCAGGGCGAATTCGTGATGATCGGGATGTACATCAGTTTCTTCCTGGCCACACAGTTCGGCGTCGACCCCATCGTCTCATTGGTTGTGTCGATGCCGGTTCTCTTCGTCATCGGCGTCCTGATCCAGCACTTCCTGATCCGCAGGGTTCTGGGGCTGAACGATTTGCCCCAGATCTTTCTGACGTTCGCGTTGTCGCTGCTGATCGTCAATCTTGCGCTAATGTTGCTGACGGCGAACTACCGCACGGTTCACACCTGGTACTCCGACGAGGTTTTTCACGTCGGTGGCCTCTACATTCCGGTAGCAAAGCTGATCGCATTCGTGCTGGCGATGATCTTGAGCAGCTTGCTCTGGATCTTTCTGCACACCACCGATCTCGGCAAGGCGATGCGTGCGGCTTCGCAGAACCGCGATGTTGCGCAGCTGATGGGCATCAACCCGAACCGCGTCTTCGCCGTGGCGCTCGGCATCGCGCTGGCGCTGGCCGGCGCCGCCGGTTCGCTGCTGATGCCGTTCTATCCGGCCTATCCGCTGGTCGGACAGGTCTTCGTGCTGATGGCTTTCGTCGCGGTGGTGCTCGGCACACTTGGCAATGTGATTGGCGCGCTGGTTGCCAGCCTCCTGATGGGGGTCGCTGAATCGCTGGGCATCCAATTTATCGGCGCCGACTCGGGTTTGATCGTCGTTTTCGCGCTGCTGTTGTTTACGCTCGCCGTGCGGCCGAGCGGTCTTGCCGGCGGGAGGCGACGCTGATGCCAAATGTTCGCAGTTGGCGTTTCGCTATGCTCGTCATTGTGATCGCGGTGATGCTGGTTTTGCCGCTGGTGATAAAGAACTCGTTCGCACTTGAAATTCTGATCCGCGTATTGCTGTTCTCCTTCATAGGCTCTGCCTGGAACCTGATGGGCGGCTACGCCAAGCAGCTTTCGCTCGGGCATGCCGCGTTCTTCGGCCTCGGCGCCTATACATCGACCCTTCTTCAGATCGATTTCGGAATTTCACCATGGATCGGCATGGTCGCCGGCGGCTTCGTCGCCATGCTCGCCAGCCTACCGATTGGTTGGCTGTGTTTCCGGCTGCGCGGGCCGTATTTCACCATTGCCACCATCGCGACCGCACAAGTCCTGATGCTGATCTTCCTCAAGTTTCGCGATTTCGCGTGGGGTGCGGAGGGAACCACGATCCCCAATCTCGGCCACGCGCCGCTGATGATGCAGTTCGAAACCAAAGCGCCGTATTATTACATCGTACTCGGCCTGCTCGCGATCGCGCTTCTGATTACTGCTAGGATCGAGCGCTCGCGCATCGGTTATTATTGCGTCGCCATCGGTGAGGACGAGGACGCCGCCGAAGCGATCGGTGTCGACGCGCCGAGCGTCAAGCGAAAAATCTTCATGATCAGTGCATTCCTCACCGCGCTCGCCGGCACGTTCTATACACAATACATCTATTTCATTGATCCGCAGACAGCGTTCAATTTCAACGTATCGATCGAGGCTGCGCTGGTCTCCATCGTGGGCGGTGTTGGAACGTTGTGGGGCCCGGTCATCGGCACCGTCTTGCTGGAGACGACGTCAGCGTTGTTGCAGAGCCGGCTCGGCAATTCGATCGGCGGCGTGCAGCTCACCGTGTACGCGCTCATTCTGATGGCGGTCATTCTGTGGAGGCCAACTGGCATCATAGGCTATCTCGCGGAAGTTTACGCGCGGCGCCGCACCAAATCGCTCTCCATGCCGGCGAAGGCTTAGACCAATGGCCGACGCTCTCATCATCAAAAATCTGAACAAGCGATTTGGCGGGCTGCACGCCGTGCAGGACGTCAATTTTACAGTGGGGGAAAATGAGACGCTGGCTTTGATAGGGCCGAACGGTGCAGGCAAGACCACCGCTTTCAACCTGATCACGGGCTTCTACCGGCCCGATTCCGGTTCGGTATCCGCGTTCGGCCAGGAAATCGTCGGCTTGCGCCCGCATCAGGTCTGCGCGCTTGGCCTGGCGCGGACCTTTCAGGTCGCGAAGCCCTTCGGCGGCATGACCGTGCTGGCGAACGTGATGACCGGAGCCTTTCTGCGCGATCGCAGGCCGGAAGCAGCTCGCGAAAAGGCCCGTGAGGCGATCGATTTCGTCGGCCTCTCGGCGCGCGAGAGCGCGGCGGCGCGTGATCTCACGACCATCGACCAGCGCCGGCTCGAAATGGCGCGGGCGCTGGCAACGCAGCCACGGCTGCTTCTTCTCGACGAGGTGATGGCGGGCCTTAATCCGGCGGAGATCGATCAGGCTGTGGCGCTGGTCGGCAAGCTGTCGAGTCGCGGGCTCACCATCGTCATTGTCGAGCACCTGATGCGCGCAATCATGGCGGTGGCGAAGCACATCGTTGTGCTCGATCACGGCCAGAAGATTGCCGAAGGCAGCCCGAAAGACGTCGTCGAAAACCCGGAAGTGATCCGCGCCTATCTCGGATCGGGCTACGTGCACGCTCCCGCTGGAGGCCCGTCGTGATCGAGCTCTCCGGCGTCAGCGCGTCTTACGGCAGCGTTCCCGCGATCGATGGCGTCACCATCAATGTCGGGGAGGGTGAGGCGGTCGGCCTGCTCGGTGCAAACGGTGCAGGCAAAAGCACGACCTTACGCGCCATCTCCGGCCTGGTGAAGCCGACATCTGGCGCGATCAAGTTCCTTGGCGTCGATCTGACGTCGCTGCCGCCGCACAGGATCACCGAACTCGGCATCGCGCACGTTCCCGAGGGCCGCCAGGTTTTTCCAGAGATGACGGTAAATGAAAATCTCGAGATCGGCTCCTATGCGCCGCGCGCCAAGGCGGATCGCGCGAGCTCGCTCGATCTCGTTTATAGCATCTTTCCTCGGCTCGCCGAGCGCCGAAAGCAGCTTGCCGGCACGATGAGCGGGGGCGAGCAGCAGATGCTCGCAGTGGGCCGCGGCCTGATGCTCAAGCCGCGGCTCCTGATGTTGGACGAGCCATCGCTCGGCCTTGCGCCGGTGATGTGCGATGTCACCTTTGAGAAAATTGCTGAAATCCACAAGATGGGGACAGCAATCCTGCTGGTCGAGCAGAATGTCAGCCGAGCATTGACCCTGGTGCAGCGGGCCTATGTGCTGGAAAGCGGCAAGGTGATCCTGGACGGTACCAGCGCGGCATTGGCCAACAACAAGCAGGTGCAGGCGGCCTACCTCGGAATTTGAAGAGAGCGCCGCCCTTTCCCCATCAGCGTCTCGAACTTCCACCCGCTTCAGCGCCGACGCTTCCGCCGATTTTAATGCAGGTGTCCGAACCTGCGATCCTGGCGAATCCTTCGCCATACTGGGCACAAGGATTTCCAATGGCAGTATGCGGCCTCACTGCCTTTTTTAAATGCGTGGGTGCGCGATTGGTTTGCTGAGCGGCGCTCAACGTCGGCAGCATCACAACAATGAGCGCAAGGGCAATTTTTCTCATCAGCGCTTTTATCACGATCTGGAGTATTCGCAGGCAATCATCGGAACACCGCCGATCTTCTTTCCCCTGCCGCTCCGGAATTGCCAGCTGCCGCTCAAGAATGGACGTTCCAAGACGAATGAGTATGTGCGCATAAAGGAGGGTGATTACCGGTTCCATTACGGCCGACCAAACCGACGCGCGCGCGCCGGTCGGAATGTGCGTTGAAGCGCCCTTCAGCAGTGTTCGACCGGCATACGACAGTAAGATCGTCGATGACAAGCCATGCCGCGCCTTTTGGCCGACTGCGCGTCACGAAATAACCTTCGAGGAAGTTTGAACCATCGCCGGATAGACGAACATACTCACTGCTCCGCCTTCGGCCCAAAAGCGGACATTAGACACAGTTCGTTCTAGGAAGCGGGGCTGAGGCGGATGATCAATGGCGTCACCTCCGCGCATGACCCTTATTGGATACTTGCTGCTGTGCTGCTAACGGCCACTGTAATAGCGATTATAAGCGTCGCCGTAGTGGTAGCGATAATGACCGCAAGGGTAAAAGTAGGGTAAACCAAAGGCCGGCGAAGGCCCCGAACACCAGCGAATGTAGTGCGGCGCGCCGTGACGGTAGTGCGCATTCGCGGCGTTCGATAATGTGACAACCGCGGTTGCGACGATAAGAGTTGTGGCTCGCAATGAAACACCCATGGCTCTCGTCCTCTGGCTGACATTTTCAGTATACCGGAATAACGCCTCTGTTGTCCCAACGCGGACATTGCTGACCTCTTCCAATGTTGCAGGCTAAGCCGCTACGATTGCCCTCGGTCGCCGCCCTCGACGTCAACCTCCCGAATTATGCCGCCGCCATCGTCAGCACGGACGAGATCGTGGCTTTAATTTCATCCCTCGAAGGCTTCGGGGCGCGGCAAACATGGATCGAAATCCGGAAGGCATTCGCCGTTGAGAGCAAAGAATGTGCTGACGGGCGCAGTGCTTGCTATCGCAATAGGGGCGCCGATTGTGGGCTTTGTGGGGGGACATCAAGATGGCGCAATTGACCAACGGCGAATGCGCCGAAGAGCTGGGCGGAGAAGGCGTACCCGAATCTCATCCACTATAGCAGCCACCCCAAAGGTACGCATTTCGCGACAGCACTCTTCGTGTCCGATGCGCGCGCGACCTTCAGGTCGCTTCGCGCGGCGTGACAATGAGAAGAATGGCGCGCGCGTCAGCCCCGCGGATCTGCCGGTGCATAATCCGACCAAGTTCAATCTCACAACCGCCAAAGCGCTGGGCCTGAACACGCCTTTAAGTCTTCAGGAGCGCGCCGACTCGTTGATCGAGTAAGTTCGCCAATGTCCGCTTTTAATCAAAGCGGACATTCGCGATGCCGGCCCCCAGCGTCGTCTAAGTCGGGTGGTTGGAATTACCATCCGCAACGCAAACGGCCCCAACGGTCACGCCAGCAGTTGCGACCTCCGCCCCAACCCGGGCCCCAGCCAACACCCCAGCCAGGAGCAGCGCCCCAAGCGCCCCAACCAGGTCGCCAGCCGGGCCCCCATCCAGGACCACAGCGCAGTCGTCCCCAGCGGTCACGCCAGCACCGTCGCCCCCATTGCACGTCCGTCATATTGTCGATGCCTGCGGTTGCTGCCGCAGGAAGCGGGAGGATCGGTGCCGCTTGGGTAGTTCCAGAACCACCCGCAAACACCAGGCCCGCAATTCCGACCGCAAATAGTATGCGTAGCATTGTGTGCACCCGATTTTTCCATGGTTGATCTGCTCGTCATCGAGTCACTCGAAGACGGGCGCAACTTCTCAACTCAAGAGGGGGCCGGCTGTTCCGTGAATGCTCGTTCAGGAAGACACAAGATGTGTGCGGATCGTGCCGACGAGCGTTCGCTACAACAACTTGAACGACAGCACTCCTGACTTAATTGATGCCCAATAAAAGTTGGACCGAGGTCCAACTTTTATTGCGACGCTGACAGACTAAACAATCGAGGGCGCAACTCCGGCTTACGAAAATCATCGAATTTGGGGATGGAAGAAAGGCAGATGACCCATGAACCCCGTCTCACTCATTGTGAGGTTTACGACACCCGAGATCACCGGGCGAATTGCGAGCGCGCTCCATCTGGATCACGTGGCTAAACGATCAATGCTGATTGTGTGCTCCGCCATTTGCGTGGGACTTGCATTTCCGACGTCATCTTTCGCTCAAAGAAAGGCTTTGCCGACCTGTGAGAAGGAATGGAAAGCCAACAAAGCGTTTAACCAGGCGGCGGGGATTACGAAAAGGAATTGGATCGCGAAATGCCGAGGCGATAAGTGGGCAAACAAACCGGCAGACGCGCGGCGGGCGGAATATGCCCGCGAACGTTCTTGCGCGGCGGACTGGAAGGCTGTCAAAGCAGCGGGCAGCGTGACCGCAGGAATGACTTGGCCGACTTATTGGAGCGAGTGTGATCAGCGCAAAAAAGCTATGGGAATGTGAAGCGAAATAGGCGGCGTGGTTGTCCTGTCTGCTTTCGATCCATAGCGGACAAAGTTGGCCGATGGTCCAATTCTGATGCGGATTTGCTGAAGGGGAGGCCGTGATGGTGCGTCTCGTCAAGACAACTCTAACAACAGGATTCTTGATCGTTACATCAGTTGGTACGAGTTACGGCAGCGGGTGGGAGGTCAATAACATCTGGTGGGACGTTATACCCAATTTCCGTGGCAGCGGGCAGACCATATGCCTTGCTGAACAGTTCAACAATGAACCGTTCGCGGCGGCAACTTTTGATGTGTACCCCGTGCATGGTCGTCCTGGTCGTCGTGGGACCGCGACACAACGGGATATGAAGCCCCGTCGTCAGTATCGGATTTTTGGTTGGCTCGACGGCACGAAACCGGAGCCCAGATGTATTTTGACGAGTTGGCGCACCAAAGCAAAGCGCGTGACGGCTCCGCCGCCTGTGCCTTCTTGGCGTCAGTTTTGGTGATCAACAAGTGCGTCGCATTGACGACTTCGACGAAGAAGTCACCGCACTCAAGCAAACGATTGCGTAATGATGATGCGGATGGTCCCGCGAAGTAGCTAGCCGGCGCGGCGGCAAAATCCGTCATGGGTCGACTATGTGCGCGCGCGCGAGGCGGCCGCGCCGGCGCTCAATGTGCGGCTCACGCCGGCCGGGTTTTGCAGCGTCACCGAGCTGGGGCGTGTGGTGGAAACATTTGCGACTGAGGGAGGCTCGGCGTTGGTCGTGCTGCCAAGTGCAGGTCTCTTGTCCTGTGGTGTCGATATCGCCGATTTGCACCGGCGCGCGGCCGGCTACGTCGATCGCATCCTCAAAGGCGAGAAGCCGGCCGATCTACCGGTACAGACGCCGACCAAGTATGAGCTGATGATCAACCTCCAGACCGCCAAGGCGCTCGGCGTCGCAGTGCCACCATCGCTGCTCGATAGCGCCAGACAAGGTGATCGAATAATTGCGCCCTATCTTTTTGCCCAAAGCGGACATGACGTAATGCACTGCAAATGTCTGCTTTTGGGGGGTAAAGCGGGCATCGCACGGTGGGCCACCATTGGTCGCTACCAAAAGTGAAATTCTGTGACCTTGGTCACATTGGATTCTCGCGAATCGGCTTAAGTCTGGGGTGGTGACAGGGGCATCTTGTCGATTCCTGGCGGACTAAAATTTGTGCGTTCGTCGCTTATCGTTGGATAGCGTAGAGGTCTCTTGCCGAATTGGGGGTCAACCGTGAACTTGCTAATTCTCGTAGTCGATGACGAATCCGATGTCGAAATGCTGTTCCGCCAGCAATTTCGCCGCGACCTCCGTGCCGGCCGGTTCACTTTTGAATTTGCTCAATCCGCTGCTGCCGCGCTGCAATGCATTGAGAATGCGGCCGATGTTTCACTAATTCTAGTCTTGTCAGATATCAACATGCCGGGGATGACCGGCCTTGAGCTGTTGCCGAAAGCCAAAGCGGTTCGACCGGACGTCCCGGTGATAATGATCACCGCCTACGGGGATGCCGAGACTAGGCGCAAGGCCTTGGAAGGGGGCGCCGACGCGCTTTTTACAAAACCGATCGATTTCGGCCTGCTTCGTAGTGAAATCGACACGCGGGTCTCCAAGGCGGCCTAGAGAATAGAACGTTCGCTCGAATGTCCAATATTGGCCCTTAGTGGCCATTTCAAACTCAGCGCTGGATGTCCGTTTTCGGGTGTAAAGCAGACATGCCGATTGCGCTGCGAGATGTCCGCTTTTGACCAAAGCGAACATCGCAGCGCCGTCTCATCTGCCGTAACCAAGGGTTGCCCACGCGCTGTCCTGCGTTTGCATTTGCTGGTGAGCGTCGACAAGGAAGTGGTCGAAATTGTCAATGCGAATAAGCCCAAGCCGCGGATATTCCATGTCTGTCAGAGTGTAGAGCGCGACCGTTAACGTGGCGGCAAAAATGAGCATGTGTATCCAGCTGCGCGATTTGGCAGCCGCCATACCAAAGCCAGCAAGTAGCGAACCGCCTAGGCCAAGACCGAACAATATGACGTAGATCACCTGAGGCGGATGTTTTTCAGCAGCGCCAAGCCGCAGACGCGCAACTTCGAACAGATTGGCAAGCGTCGGTAGAGCTTGCCCGCATGCCGGTTGAAAACTGGCTTCCGGGCACGCGGCCACCGCCGCGTTCCATACGTTGTTTTTGAGGCTTAATATCTTGTCCTCCTGCCCGGACGAAAAGAATTCGGTTCGTTTCGACAACGAGTAATCGTGTGGCATGCGATAAAGATCGATGCGGGCTTGGACGTAGTCCCTGAGTTTGTTCTGTAGGTCGCGCCCAACATCGCCCTCAAAGAGGGCGAGGCGATCATGCGCCGTGCCGGCAGCATTTGCTTCCTGAATGACGAGTTGTCGACGGTCGTCGAACCGTTGTAAGGCGCCAGAAATCGTGAATGCCAACAGCAACCCTATTAACGCAAATACGGCGCCTTCCACGGTTGCGAGGCCTGCCATATTGCCCATCTCTCGTTTCAGGTATCGCAAGCCGAGGTGGCGCCCATAGTTCAACAAAAACAGTGAACTCACGAAAAAAGCGCCGGCAATGAGCACGGCAAAAAGCAAGAAGATCATTTGAGAGTTCCCCTCCCCTTTCGGAAGAGCAAGACACTCAACAATTTAGGAGGAACGGTGTCGGCCGTCTGGCATACAACTGGTTTTCGCTAGGCCATATTTGTCGGCTGGAACTTGGCCACCGTTATTTTGGATCGTTTCTTTCTGGACAGCGCGATTGTCGTCAGGCATATGACAATTGGGCGGCAAGATAAAGAAAAATTGAGCCTCGGCCATTCCGTCCACCACAACAGAATTCATCGTTTTCCTGATTGATGACAACCCAGTCATTTTGAAGGCCCTCGCCAGGCTTCTGGGAGCAGCGGGCTATCGAACCAAAGCGTATCAGTCGGCGAAAGCATTTCTAGCCGAGCATGATGCCTCGATCGCCGGTTGCGCCGTGCTTGATCACACGATGCCGGGGTTAAACGGGTTGGATGTACAGGAAACGCTGGCTCGTCGGGGCATCTACAGACCGGTAATATTTTTGACTGGTCGAGGCACTATTGCAGAAAGCGTAAAAGCTATGAAGGCGGGCGCGGTGGATTATCTGACCAAACCCATAGACAAGGTCGATTTACTGAACGCGATAAGGTCGGCTGAGGAGCGCGACAAAACACACCGCGATGTTGAAGCACGAAATAAAGTAGTTCTGCAACGATTGGCAAAGCTTACTCCTCGCGAAAGAGAGACACTAGACCTCGTGACCAAGGGTTTGTTGAACAAGCAAATCGCCGGCGTCATGGGAGCCACCGAGAGGACAATCAAGGAGCACCGTGGCCGAGTATTCAAAAAGATGGGCGCGAAAACCTTGGCCGAACTGGTCCGAATGACAGCGGAATATTTTTAGAATGAAGGCCCTCGCAATGTCCGCTTATGGCCCAAAGCGTACATCCGTAGTTGCGCTGCACATGTTCCCTTCGGGGGCAAAGCGGACATGAGTTGGTGCACTGCATATGTCTGCTTTTGACCCAAAGCGGACATTGTCTCGACCCACTTTAGATTGGACCTTGTCCAATTCGATTAGTGTCCTTCCCAAACTAGACGGATTTAACGCAGCCCTATCGGCCGCAACCAGCTGGCGAAGCTCGATACGCTGACGAGAAGAAACTCCCAGCAGGTCGGCGATACGCCAGATGATATTGCTCTCAAATTCGTTCATACGTTCATCAGCGTAAATGACTTGCCACATCATCTTAATGATCCGTTGGCGGCCTTCATTGTCGAGAACACTATTGAGGCGACGGGTGAAATGATAAAGATCAACCGCACTCCGGTCGGCTGCTGCGGCGTCACTGATCAGTAGTGCCGTAGCAAGATCGTCGAGCCCGAAGCACGATTTCAGAACGGCGTGCAGTTTTTCCTGCCTCGCTTGCGACATTTCACTGTTGACGGTAGCAACACGAGTAAGAAGTGCCGCGGTTGCGAGCCGGCAATCCTTGTCGTCAGAATTTTGCTCCGCACCCGCGATGAGGTGCGCGATGAAATTCTTGAACGATCCAAACATCGACACTGGCTAACTCCGCTCTGATGCTTGCCGGCCGAAGGAAAACAACGCCTTTAGCCTTATCTGAGCACGCAGGAAATGGCATCGCCGATTTCCTTCGCAAGGCCGATTACGGAACTTTAATCTCCCAGACATGGGGCGTTCAGATGAAGGCTAATAGGAGATCGGCGACAAAGGAATTGCGACTTAGAGATTCTCATGTCGCGCAAAGATGAACTGCTTAAGCTCGCGCAGCTATTCCATTCGCAGGCCCGGCTGACCCTAGACCGTCCAGCAAAGCAGGCCCTGCGGAAACTCGGCGATCACTACCAGAACGAGGCGAAAAAGCTGGAAGAGCAAGCTTCGGCGGATTGTACCAGTCTGGCAACCAGAGAATGAGTGGCGCGGCCTCGCCTTGCAGGGCCGGAAATGCCGACATTGTCCGCTGTTGGGGATAAAGCGGACGTCATTCAGAGTTCCGCTCCCCTTTTTGCCTTCAGTGCTTTTAGCGCCTTGGCGCAACCGACGCTCACCTCGTCCTTATGTTGCTTCAGACACGCAATTATTTTGCCGCCGCCCGGAGCAACCCCGGAGCATATTCTCTCGGCGTCGGCCTTGCAGAGAGCAAGGGGAGTAGCGGCTTGGGCCGCTAGAATTGATCCCGGAAGCGAGATTGCAGCGAGCGAAAGCAACAAAGCTGCTGTTAATTGACGAATAGACATTTTCAACCTCGTTTTTTTTGGAGCGGACTCCACCCAATCTGCGTCCGGCAGGGTTTTGAAGTTGGACCATGGGCCAATACCGTTGCGTTGCTAAACAGGTAGGCGGTCATTCGTGAATTGTGCGCGACGTCCGCTTTTGACCCAAAGCAAACTTAGCTACTCTTGACGCGAACTGCTCCTCGCTGACACAAGTCGGCTCGGGAACTTTGTTCAGTTGATACCGGGATCATTCAGCAATCCATCCAACCACCATATTCGCGCGAGCCGTGATCACCCGTGCGAAGTCAATCGAGGGAACGTTTCATGCAACGCGAGTTAGCGGCTGAATTCATCGGCACTTTTACGTTGGTTAGCGCCGTTTGCGGCGCTGCACTGTTTTCTGCTCCATCAGCTGGGCTGATGGCCGTCGCTTTTGCAGTCGGCCTTTCAGTGCTTGCCATGGCTTTCGCGGTGGGGCCAATCTCTGGTGGACATTTCAATCCGGCGGTCACCTGCGGGATGGTGGCGGCGCGGCGTTTCCCAGTGGATCGCGCGCTGCCCTACATCATCACGCAAGTCATCGGTGGGGCCCTGGCGTCTTTTGTATTCTATCTGGTCCTAAAGGGTGCGCCAGCCGACGGTAAGTGGAATACCTTCACCGCAGCATCCAACCTTTATGGTGGCACTGGCTTCTCACTAGGTGCGGTATTTTTGACCGAAGCGGTGATCACCGCTTTGTTTCTGTTTGTGATCGTCTGCGTGACCACGAGGAATTGCCCGGCGGGATTTGCGCCGATAGCAATCGGCCTTTCGCTGACGCTGTTTCACTTGATCGCAATTCCGATCTCCAATGCTTCACTGAATCCTGCCCGCTCGACTGCGACAGCATTGTTTGGCGGCTCCGAAGCACTCGGCTCTCTTTGGTTATTCTGGGTAGCCCCGATCTTTGGCGGCGTGGTGGGCGGCATTATCGGTCGCTGGCTCCATCAGGAGTAGCAAGCGGCCATGTCGCTGGCTCAGATCGCCGGTGGCGTAATCGGAGGCGTGATCAGCCATTGGCTACAAAAAAGATTGAAGTAGACAGTGCGCCCTCGCCGGAAGGCTCCTCTCGACCGCAGTGGTGGCGAGTTTAGGAGCACTTCCGCAGCCCAAGACATCAATGTGACGCTACGTCAACTGCGCTACTTTGATGCCCTCGTTCAGAGTTTGCACTTTTTGGGCGTGCCGCGAAGAAGTGTTCGATCTCACAACCGGCACTGTCTCACAATCCCATCGTCCGTACTGACCCGCGCGGACGAAGTGGTCGAGTGAGGCCGTGTCCGCTTTTGACCCAAAGCGGAAAGCCGCGGCGCCCCTTAACGAGCCTAATTCGAACCGCTACGATGTAGCGTTCTGAGCCTCGGGGGCGCCATGCGGCGACGCGACTTCATCGCGCTTATTGTTGGTGCATCGGCGACGTGGCCCGCCACGACGTACGCGCAACAGACGGGGAAGCTTCCAACCGTTGGATTTTTGGGCGCAAGCGCTGCCGGCTTTGCTCCATGGGCCGCTGCTTTTGCCGCTCGCTTGCGCGATCTCGGCTGGGTCGAAGGCCAAACCGTTGCTATCGAGCATCGCTGGTCAGAAGGCCGTCCGGAGCGTTATGCCGAAATAGCGGCTGAGTTTGTCCGTCTAAAGGTCGATGTCATTCTCACCGTGGGAAGCGCTGTCCCCATTGTCAGACAGACGGCAACGGCTACTCCCATCGTATTTGCTGTGGCAATCGATCCTGTGGGAAGCGGTCTCGTCGCAAGCCTCGCGAAACCTGGAGGCAACGTAACGGGACTGTCTATTCAAGCGAACGAGCTTGCGGGAAAGCGGATTGAACTCTTGCGTGAGGTTTTGCCTCAATTCCGCCGACTGGCCATCTTGTTTAATGCTGACAACACTCAGCCCGTACTGGAAATGGGTGAAGCACAGGCTGAGGCGCGCAGGCTCGGTCTCGAAATCATTCCCCTCGCTATCCGGCGAACCGAAGACATCGGGCCCGCGTTCCAAGACCTCAAAACCAAAGTCGACGCAGTATACGTTGCAGTTGATCAACTGATCGTAGCTAACCGCCCGCGCATTCTCAGCCTTGCAGTGGCCGAGCGATTGCCCACAGTATTTAGTGAACGCGATTTTGCTAAAGCCGGGGCGCTCATGTCCTACGGACCAAGTTACTCGGAGTTGTTCCGACACTCGGCGGATTACGTGGACAGAATTCTGCGCGGAACGAAGCCCGCCGATATACCGGTCGAACAGCCGACCAAGTTCGAACTTGTAATCAATACGACCACCGCGAAAGCACTAGGCATTACCGTGCCTGCTTCACTGCTCGCGCGCGCCGACGAGGTGATCGAATAACAATCCATCTTGTTGCACCGCATGAGTCCGCTTTTGGTCCAAGCGGACATCGGGCTTACCTCGTTCCAGACCCCTTCCAGACTATGGATGCTGGCTGGTACGCTGCTGTTGGACTCACATCGGGGGCGTGATGAAAAGGCGCAATTTCATCGCCCTTTTGGGTGGCGCGGCGGCAACTTGGTCGCTTGCGGCCAACGCGCAGCAGGTGCGGCGCATCGGCGTGTTGTTGGGCTTTGCCGAGAGCGACCGGGACGCGCAATCCGGGCTCGCGCTGTTCCGGGAGGAGCTTCGAAAACTCGGCTGGACGGAGGGCCGCAACATCGAGATGGAGATTCACGCGGCTGGAGGTGATGTCGGGTCAATCAAGCGATTCGCGAAGGAACTCGTCGCGCTGCAACCGGACCTCATTGTTACGAGTTCCACACCCGCTACTGCGGCGATGCTTCAGCAGACGCGTACTATCCCGGTGATTTTCGTCGAGGTTGGGGATCCCATCGGTAGCGGTTTCGTCACGAGCCTAGCGCAGCCTGGCGGCAATGTGACTGGTTTCACTCCTATCGTGGGGTCGCTGGGCGGCAAGTGGCTGGAGGTACTCAGAGATATTGCGCCGCGCGTTAGCAGGGTCACGTTAGTGTTTAACCCGCCAACAGCGCCGTTTGTCAAAGATTATCTGAATCCGTTCAGAACTGCCGCCGCGTCCCACGGTGTGGACGCGATTGTCGGCCCTGTTAACGACATGTCCGAGCTCGAATCGCTTTTTACGGCACAGGCACGCGAGCCAAATAGTGGCTTCATCGTTATACCGGACGTCTTCACAATTAGTCATGGTGCAGAAATTATTGGGCTAGCTGCTCGCTGGCGTGTCCCCGCAATCTATTGGTCTCGTTCTTTCACGGAAATTGGCGGCCTGATCTCTTACGGCCCTAATATTCCCGATGAGTACCAACGTGCGGCGTCGTATGTCGATCGCATCCTTAAGGGCGCAAAACCAAGTGAGCTGCCGGTTCAGGCGCCCACCAAATTCGAGATGGTGATCAACCTCAAGACCGCCACGGCGCTCGGCCTAACTGTGCCGCCTACGCTGCTGGTCCGCGCCGACGAGGTGATCGAATAGCGATACTATTTGCTGCACTGCATGAGTCTGCTTTTGGCCCAAAGCGGACATTGCTTCCTGCACCGCGCATGTCCGCTTTCGGGGGTAAAGCGGACAGGTCATATACGTGCGACCGAGGTGGGCGTCGCTCCCGTTAAGGTGCCGGAGAGGCAAGCGGCTTGCCTTTTTCGACCACATACGTTGCGACAACTTTGGCCCCATTCGGGCCGCTCTTCGCATCGTGAATGACTCCGGGCGGCACTTGGTAGCTTTGACCCGCCTTGACGGTTTTCTCCGGTTGGCCTTCGACATACAGAACCATCTCGCCTTCCACCATGTAGCCCGATTCCGGGCCAGAATGTGTGTGACGGCCAACGTTCACGTTCGGCACGATCTCAGCCATTCCGATGACCGTCTCGTAGTTGGTGCCCGAACATCAAACTTCTGCAACGGCGTCCGCTTGATGGTTGCTGTCTGCTGCGTCATCGATGGAAGTTGCTGCTGAGCAGTCGCGACGTTCACTAGCGCAAACGCGGTGAAAGCAGAGCAAATCAAGATCTTTCCGAACATCACCGGCCTCCCACTAATAGAAATCGAACTATATCGAATACAAAATGCACTGTCTTGTCGCGATGTCCGCTTCTGGCCCTTAGCGGACATCACCGCACATGTCAGCTTCTGCGGGCATTCGATCCGGCTGTTATTGAGACCAAATTTACGCGTCACTAGCCGGAAGACTGGGTAAGACTCTCATGAGGGCGATCCCCCGGGGAGGCAATGAGGCGGCGCGATTTCATCAGGCTGGTAGGCAGCGCGGCGGCGACATGGCCAGTTGCGGCGCGTGCCCAGCAGCCGTCGATGTCGGTGGTCGGGGTTCTCAGCGCGGAATGGCCCAATGCCGTTACGGCAGACCGCTCGCGTGCGTTTCGCCAAGGACTGAACGACACTGGCTACTTCGAGGGCCGGAACGTAATGATCGAATATCGCTGGGCGGAAGGCCGGTTTGATCGATTGCCAGCACTGGCAGCCGAACTGGTCCGTCTTCCGGTGATTGTCTGCTTTGGGAGCACCCTAGCATCGATGGCCGCAAAGGCGGCTAGTACCACGGTCCCCATCGTCTTTTACGTAGGATCCGATCCGGTCTCGTTGGGTCTCGTCCCAAGCCTCAGCCGACCGGCAGGCAACGTCACAGGCGTGGCCAGCTTGACTGTCGAGTTAGCGGCAAAGCGATTGGAGCTGCTGCACGAATTGGTCCCTAAGGCGACCATAATCGCCGCGCTCGTCAACCCGACCAATCCTCCTGTTGCCGAGCCCGAAACGAGAGATCTGCAAGCAGCGGCCCGCACATTGGGCCTTACGCTCCATGTCCTGCATGCCAGCAGCGAACAGGAAATTGACACGGCCTTCATGAGCTTGGTTCAACTGCGCGCAGGTGCGCTGGTGATCGCGCCTGACGCATATTTTAATAGTCGGAGCGAACAGCTAGCCGCTCTGACGCTCCGTAACGCGATGCCCGCAATCTACCAATTTCGTGAGTTTGTATTGTCTGGCGGCCTAGCGAGTTTGGGAGCGCCTGTTGCGGACGTTTACCGTCCGCTCGGAGTCTACGCTGGCCGAATTCTCAAGGGCGAGAAGCCGGGCGATCTGCCGGTTCAGCAGGCAACCAGAGTCGAGCTGATACTAAACCTCAAGACCGCGAAGACGCTCGGCCTCACCGTCCCCAACACACTCATTGGACGCGCCGACGAGGTGATCGAATAACAATCTTTTTTGCTGCGATGCATGAGTCCGCTTTTGGCCCAAAGCGGACATCCCTAGTTGCGCTGCACATGTCTGCTTTCGGCCCAAAGCGGACTTTGGATTGGTTACGCGCGGCAAAAATGAACCTTCTTTTTTACGGCGTGGTTATTCAACTAGGTCCGAGTGTTCGTCCGAGTTCTGGTAGGCTCTCAGAACTGGCGTCGTCCTAAACCTCACAGGGAATGGTCGCGTGCGCCGGCGAGATTTCATCAAAGCCATTGCTGGTTCGGCAGTCGGTTGGCCGCTCGCGGCACGCGCGCAACAAGCGGCGATGCCGGTGATTGGGTTTCTCGGCGTTACCGACCCTAGCTCGCTGCCTGAGCGCCTAGTGTCATTCCGGCGAGGGCTCAATGAAGAGGGTTTTATTGAGGGAAAGAATCTGTCGATTGAGTACCGCTGGGCAGGTGGCCATTATGATCGATTTGCTGAGCTTGCTGCTGATCTTGTCCACCATCAGGTAGCGGTCATTGCTGCACCAGGACCTCCGGCAATTGCAATCGCTGCTAAGTCGGCGACGACAACCGTACCGATCGTATTCGCCGTCGCCCAAGATCCGGTGACGCTCGGTCTCGTCGTCAGCCTCAGCCGGCCCGGCGGGAATGCGACAGGCATCAATATGTTTACGGCCGAGCTTACAGCCAAGCGGCTCGGACTCTTGCGCGAACTGCTGCCAAGTGCCACGCGAGTTGCTGCGCTCATCAATCCTGGGGACCCTGGAGAGACACAGTTGGCGGAAAAGGAGTTGGAAACCTCCGCTCGCGCTATGGGGCTGCAAAGCTATGTTGTCAAAGCCGTTACAAGCCAGGGCATTGACGATGCGTTTGCAGCGTTTGGGCGCGAGCGACCGGACGCGATCTTTGTGGCGTCAGATGCTTTTTTCGCCAGACGTCGGGTCCAGCTTGCTATCTTGGCGGCAAAGTATGGGATTCCCGCGACTTATTCGTCGCGCGATTATCCAGAAGTTGGTGGTCTAATGAGCTACGGGACAAACCTTAATGAGGGCTACCGCCAGGCCGGCATTTATACAGGGCAAATCCTTAAGGGTGCCAAAGCTTCGGCGCTCCCAGTGTTGCAGTTGTCAACGTTCGAGCTTGTTATCAACCTGCAAACCGCCAAATCCCTTGGCATTATTGTTCCACCGACGCTGCTCGCTCGTACCGACGAGGTGATTGAATAGCGATCCATTTTTGCTGCTCTGCAAATGTCGCTATTGGCCCAAAGCCGACATCCGCTTGTGCACGCCGCTGTCTGCTTTCAGGGGTAAAGCGGACATTCCTTTTGCACTGCAAATGTCTGGCTAAGCTGAAGTCAACCTTCCTTTGGGCTGCCGCGTCTTCGGCAACTCCAAACGAGGGGATCATTCCGCTACGATGCGCTACATGATTGCGAAGAAGTACAGCATCGCTCGCAAAAAGTGAAGCGCGCGTGAGCAAGACAGGCCGTGTTTCCCAACGCGTGCGCGCCATTCGGCGGCTGGCCAAGCTGCGCGAGACCTTCGGCCCCGACGCCGCCTCCGAGCGCGAGTGGCTCCTGCGCGCCTGCGGGGGCGCGCGCTGTCGCAGCGGCAGGGAGCTCAGCTCGCTGCACGAGACGCTGTGCTTTGCGCGCGCGTACCCCGACAACCAGGCGGTGCTCGATCTCGTCCAGAATCTGCTCGATCGTTGGGAACGCCGCGCGGACGTGCACGCGCTGGGCAAAGCGTTGCAGGGCCTTGGCATGGCGGGCGTGGCCAACGCCTATCCTTTCTTCTGGCCAACGGCGCGGTGGTTGGCCGAACGCTGGCCGGGCGCGCTGCACGTGGATTGGGACAGCGTGGAGGACGCCGACCGCGTGGCGTCGTTGCTCCAGCTGCTCATGCCGCGCGCCGAGTCACCTGCCCTCGAGGAGCTGCCGCTAACGGCGCGGCAATGGTTGCAGCGCCTCAAGCGCGACGACGAGGGCGACGGCACCTTCCTCGTGCGTCGGTTCGCCGAGGCGAGTATGGACGAGCGCTGGCGCGAGAACCTCTTCGATTCGCTCGAAGTGCCGTTCGTGCTTGCCCCAGCGCGCGGCACGCCCTCGCGCACGGCGTCGTTAATCGCGGGCCTGCCACTGTGCTGGCAAACCCATGCGCGCTCCACGGCGCGACCCAATCTGAAGCGTGAGATCGAGCACCCACCGAAGCGCATGCGCCACGTCAATCACAAGCGCGGCGCCGAACTGGTGGACGCCGCGCGCGTGGCCATGCTCACGCGCGAGCGCGACCTCGAGCAGATCGCCTACGCCTATCCAGGTGACGCCTGGATCATCGAGGACGAAGACGGGCTGTGTTTCGTGGCCCTCGGCAAAGTGCCCGAGCGCCGCTTCGTGCTCGAGGCCACCTACGTTTATCTCGTGGTCAAAAACGGCATGCCCGTAGGCTACCTGCAGGGCAGCGGGCTCGGCGGCTGGGCCGAGATCAACTACAACATCTTCCCGCCGTGGCGCGGGCGCGACGCCGCCGCGATCTACGCGCGCAGCCTCGCCGTCATCAACGCGTTTCAGCACGTGTCCACGTTCATCGTCGATCCCTACCAGCTCGGCGCGGACAACGAGGAGGCCATCGAGTCGGGCGCGTGGTGGTTCTATTACAAGCTCGGCTTTCGCCCGCGCGATCGGGAGACGCGCGCGCTGGCGTTGCGCGAGCAAGAGCGCGCGACCAAGCGCGCCTCCTATCGCTCGAGCCGAAGCACCTTGCGCAAGCTCGCTGCCTTCCCCATGGTGCTGCAGCTTTACGACAGGCCACGCTTTCCCTACGGTGGCGTGGGGCCCGTCGGTCTGCAGGCGTCCCATTGCTTGAGCGAGCGCGGCGGTGGCCTGCGCAGCGAGGGGCTCGCGCGCACCAGCGAGGAAGCTGCCGTTCTGCTCGGCGGCAAGCGCGACGTGCGCGAGGGCTTGCGCGGCCACGAGCGTAACGCGTTCACAGAGTGGAGCGCCATCGTGCTCTCGCTTCCCGGCGTGTCGCGCTGGAGCCCCGCGCAGCGCCGCGGCTTGCTCGACGTCATCAAAGCGCGCGGTGGCCGAACCGAGCACGCCTACGTGAAGGCCCTGCAGCGGGCTCCTTGGGTTGTCGACGCGCTGGCGGCGCTGGCGAAGGGCAAAAACCCCGTCTCGTGACTCTCACTACGCAGCGAGGCGACCTCCCGCGGGCGACCTCTTCGCCTCGGCCGTCAGTGCGCTCGGCGGGCACTCGAGCGTCAAAAGCCGCTCCGTGGTCCTCGAGGGCCCACTTCCGACGAACTGGTAGATTGGCGCCAGTTAATTGCGGTCGTTATTGGCCCACAATGGAGCTTGGCTCTTGCACCGCTCATGTCCGCTTTTAGGGGGTAAAGCAGACATGAGCGAACTTCATAGAGGTTCACCGTTACCGGATAGAACCCGTGCCGCACCTCGGACAGCGTTCCGAAACGCTTCGTCATAGTTGACGCCACTGACTGACCAGCGGTGACGGTCCCCGCTCGCCTCGAGGCTCCACGTTGCGACCCACCCAAGTGCTCCATCGTTCCATTGCAAGTTGCCGATAAGTAATAACTCGCCGCCCGACATCCCAGCGAGGTGCGGCCATTGATCGCTCCGGGTGAGCACAGCTGTATCAATACCAATCTGATTGCTTCTGAGGGTTGCGACACTCGGCACACTGATCGATAGGCCGTAACGTCGCGCGGCGTTGGCCAACGCCTCGCGCATATCTGGATCGAATGCGCCGTCGCTCGAAAGGATGCCGCTGCGGTTGTTGCGGCCGTGCACGGCGACCAATGTGACAAGCCGCGGCCTGGGCGCCGACCATGGCTTTCTGCCAAGCGTTTTCAGAACGCTATCAATCTTCTGCGGATCAAACCGACATGTTAAAAAATGCGGCCGGTCATATGTACCCTGTTCGTCATGAACGGGTTTTCCCTCAAGCCGATCACGATAGGAAAATGAAGAGACATATTGCTCTGCACCGGCGGCGAGGGCCTCAAATCGGCTGTCGTTCACGATGCTGGCATCGCCGGATGCTTTGACCAAAACGTCTTCAAAACATAGCTTGAATCCGAGAGGCCTGTTTCTTTCATCTTTTCCTGTTACCACCGCGCGCGTCGTGTAGACATCATCAAGACTGTCAGGCTGCGCAATCGAAGCAACAGTACCGAGAACGATGAAAGCCCATAAAGTAATCGCGAGCTTGGGCGCACTTCCGCCGATTGCTTGTTGGTCGGCAGGTTTCATGACCTGACTGTCTAATTAGAGCGCGGCATCGAAGGCGTTCACAGCGGAATACATAAGTTAAATTGGCTGACTGTACGAGCCTAAAACGCGGGCGTGCTTCTATGTCCGCTTTCGGGGTAAAGCGGACATGGGCTTGTGCGTTGCACATGTCTGCTTCTGACCTAAAGCGGACATTCGGGCACTAGCGCCAATGCCTTTCGGCATGGCGCGAAACCCAACATTTGCATAGGATTTCCCATCGTCGCGGACCGCCGGAAGGGGCGACATGAAACGACGCCGTGGCAGCGGAAAACGCGGGAAGAAACGGCGTGCGATTGGGCCTAAGGTGCTCAAAGCGCCGACTGCGCGCGTATTGGCTCACTCACCAGCTCAGTTTGATCGCCTAAAGCGTGAGCGCGACGAGGCGCTCGGGCAGCTGGCGGCAACCTCAGAGGTCCTGCGCGTCATCTCCAACTCGCCGGGCGAGCTGGAGCCAGTGTTCCGGGCAACACTTGAGCAGGCCACGCGAGTTTGCGACGCCAAGTTTGGAATTGTATTTCGGTACGAACGTGGCCTGTTTCACCCGGTGGCATGGCTTGATGTGCCGCCTGCCTTTCATGATTTCATTGTCAAGGAAGGCACGTTTGCTCCCAAAACCGGTCAGCTGTTTGGCCGCCTTTGCGAGTCAAAAGCGGTGATAAACGTCGTCGACCGGGCGACCGATCGAAACTCCAGTCCCTCGTTCAGATAT
>DATLJR010000297.1:0-3517 GCA_035538755.1 Pseudolabrys sp. | reverse complement strand
CGGAGCGGCGGCATCAGAACCGGCGGCATTAGGCTCAGTTTTGGGCGTCGCCGGATTAGAGCTGGCAGGCGCAGCCGTTACCTCGGTCTGGGCCGGGGCGCGGAGCCAGTCTGCGCGCCCGCGGGAAAAGCGAATATCGCCGCCAAAAATGGGACAATGACCAAACTGCGGAAATGTCTCGGAGAAGCGAGTAAGGACATGTCTTGCCCCTCATTAAGCAGAGACCAACCCGTCAACATTGTACAACCGATCTGGGCTTTACTGGTTCCCAGTCTTGGCGACAAAACATCCGCCCATGTCGTCAAAGGACCATGACAGCGGCAGATAGAGAGGGAGCGATCGTGCGGCTCGTATAGCGTTCTGCATTTAAGGCAAACGGCATGAACAAAAGGCTCACCGTCGCAATCGCCTTTTCGGTGGCGCTGATCTGTGCTGCCGCGGCGAAAAGCACGGCACCTGTACCTTTGCCACGCAGCAATCCTTTGAAGAATACCGAACGGGAAAATCAGCAAAATCCGACGTCAGCGAGTGCTCTATTTTCAGAAAAGAAACTGCCAAGCCTGGGGAGGGCTATGGCAATTGGGTACTACCCGCGCGGATGTCTCCAAGGGGGCGTCGAACTTCCGGCGACAGGGCCGACGTGGCAGGTGATGCGGTTGTCACGCAATCGCAATTGGGGTCATCCGGACCTGGTGAAATTCCTGGAACGCTTCGCGCCGCTCGCCGCTAAAGCCACTAGCTGGAAGGGAATTTTGATCGGCGATATGGCGCAGCCTCGTGGCGGTCCGCTTCCGTTCGGACATAAGAGCCATCAAATCGGACTAGATGTCGACATCTGGTTCATGCCGATGCCCGATCGTGTCTTAAGCAAAGCGGAACGCGAAAATGTTTTAGCCAGCAATGTGGTTGCGGCGGATGGAAAACACGTCGATGACAAAACCTGGAGTCCCGCGGATGTGGCTTTCATCCGTACTGCGGCCGAGCAGCCTGAGGTCGAGCGCGTCCTCGTCAATGCTGCGATAAAGAAAGAACTCTGCCGCGTTGAGAATGGGAATGATAGATGGTGGATGTCCAAGGTCCGTCCCTGGTATGGCCATGATGACCACATCCATGTGCGCCTGAAGTGCCCCGCCGACTCACCGAATTGTCGTGCCCAGCCGCCCGTGCCGGGCGGCGATGGGTGTGATAAGTCGCTCGACCATTGGTTCACCGATTCGATTCTGCGTATAAAAATCCCGGAATTTGGCGGCTCATCCGCAGGCCTGAAGCTTAAAGATTTACCGGCGGCTTGCACCGCAGTGCTTAATGCACCGGCGAACCCGGCCAGTGCGGCGACCGAAGACCGATCCCAACCGAGATAACGAAGTCATTTAGCGGGATGGGCAACGCCCGCTTTGTGCCAAAGCGGACAACAAGCTCACCTCTTTCCGTACTTCGTGAAAACGTAATCACGGTTCTTCACCACCGTGTGGCAACATCCGGTTTAGTAAACGCAGGCGGCGAAGTCGGATCGCGCGCGTGTTTCGCTGGGACCAACGGAAATACGAGTTCAAAGCTGGTGCCACGGGAGTCTGTCTTGAAAAGACGCAATTCACCGCCGTGATCTTCAATTATAGTCCGGCAGATCGGGAGACCCAGTCCCGTGCCGCTCGGTTTAGTCGTAAAAAATGGCTCGAATATCCGATCTTGGCGGTCGGGGGAGATTCCGGCCCCGGAGTCCTGAATTTAAACCGAAACACCTGAGTTGCCGTCGAAGCCGGTCACCAGCCGCAGTCGCCTCTTATCGGGCGCGACCAAGCGCATTGCCTCAATAGCGTTTTCGACCAAGTTCAAAATAACCTGTTGGATCTGTGTATGAGAGGCGTGTATCTCAGGAATGTTCTCTTAATATTCGGCGGTAGCGGTGACTCCGTCGACACGAAGCTCATCCTGAACCGGCTCTAACACCTCGCCAACGACATCATTGATCTGGATCATCGCATGTTCACTTGGTGTCTTTTTGTACAGTTCGCGGATGGCGGCAATTATTTGGTTTGCGTGAAGGCTAGCGCTTATCATTGATTGGAAGCACTCGCGCGCCTTGTCGAGCTCAGGCGGCGCTTCGATCCGCCACAACCTCTGGTTGGCCGCAATTCGGCAGGGCCGAAAAGGAAAGAGCCTCGACCGAATGTCGAGGCTCCAAAGCCAAGCGTGTCATGACAATGGTTCCGCCGGGCGTGAAAGTAAAATAGCCCCGATGTCCTAAAGTTCCCTAACCCGGCGCGATGAGCCAAAAAAATGCCGGGCTTGGGGGTTCTTCCCGGGACGCCCGGCTGCCATCAGGTCAAACCGGCCGTTTATACGCCGTTCCCATGCTTCGCGGCCGCGACCGACCAAACGACATTCACCAAGCTTGTTTGCTCAATTCGACAGCGGGTCAGCCGATAGGGTTTGTGAGTCCCAAGTTTTGACAGCCTCAATTTTGATCGCCGCTGAAGGTCTGTGTTAATTCTTGGCGCGCCGTTTCCATTCCAGGACTCAGCATAAAGTTTTTCAACGTCTTGTTCCGATAGTTTGACGGCTGCGTGCTGCGCCACAAAGTCCTTAAAGCCCGAACCTGGACCACTCGCCGCAACAGATCGCGATGGTTTGGCTGGCGCTTCGTGCACAGCCTGCACGGCTCCCTGTTCTGAAAGGATGGTTGTCCGTTTGTAAGTGCCAACACTTACGGTCTTGCGCTGTGCGATAGTGCCAGTGGCTGTTCGCCGGCGCGGGAGAATTTGGAGCAGTAAGGCAATCGACCGCGAACGCGATGTTAGCCGGCACGCCGAGCGCCAAGCTCGAGGCTAAAAACGCACCAGCAAAATGCGATTGTGCCGATTGGCCGGCGTTGCGCTGACATGGTTCCCGCCTCCCCGTCGTTCGGCGACCGTGTTCATGCGAAAAACGATTACAAAGCAATACAAATTGGGCAATCCCCCGTTGGTTTCGGCGCATTTTGCGGACGCAGAGTAAGGACGCCTTATTCCACCTTGATGCTGGCGAATTGGATAACTTTCGCGTACTTCGCGATTTCGTCGGCAACAAATTTTTTGAAGTTTGCAACCGACATTGGCATCGGCTCGACGCCGAGATTTAACAAGCGTGACTTGAGATTTAGATCCGTAACGGAGGCGGTCGTCGCCGCATTGAGCTTCTCGACTATCTCGTCGGGCGTTCCCGTTGGTGCGCAAATCCCGTACCAGCCGCTCGCCGCATATCCCGGTACAAATTCCGCTATCGCGGGGATTTCTGGTGCAGCATCCGATCGCGTCGGAGTGGTAACTCCGATCGCGGTGAGTTTGCCGGCTCTGACGTCCTGGATGATCTGCGCTATCGGGGAGAATGCTATTGGAATTTGTCCGCCGAGGAGATCCGTCATGTAACTGGCCTTATACGGCACCTGGACCATATCGACGCCGGTCATCATCTTGAACAGCTCGCAGGCGACATGTGGTCCAGTTCCCGGCCCAGCCGAAGCAATGTTTATCTTGCCAGG
>DATLJR010000296.1:0-1683 GCA_035538755.1 Pseudolabrys sp. | reverse complement strand
GCGTAGTCTTGAGGCTCGGTCGCAATGGCGGGCATAACCAGACTGGGCCAGCCGAGCTCGATCAACGTTCCCGATAGATCATTTGAGTGAAGCCGTTGCTGGACGACTAGCATCAAAGTTTTGGCAGGATTGTTGCGCCGGCTTAGTGCCGTAGAGCGGAACCATTCATTAGCCGCCTCAAGCGCGACCTCAGAACTCGCATCATTCGATTTGGTCGGATCATCGATGATGAAGATATCTGCCCCTCGACCTGTCAAAGTGGCGCCAATGGACGTCGCCAGTCGGAAACCGCGCTTGGTGGTCTCAAACTCGGTTTCCGTCGATTTCCTTGGATTTATTCTGGTGCGAAAGACTCGCTTGTAGAACTGGCTCTCCATCAAAGCCCGGCAATCGCGCGAAAACTTATGCGCAAGGTCTTCCGAATAACTGGCGCAAATAACCTGGAGGTTAGGATTTCGGCCCAGCATCCACGCCACCCAAGCGACCGATATCAAGAAAGACTTAAGTGAGCGTGGCGGAAGATTGATCACAAGGTTGTTCGAGACGGCTCGGGTTTCGATCGCAATAGATCGTTTGACCTCAAGCTGCCGCGCCATTTCCTGAAGGTGGTGGCAAATGCAATTGATATGCCAATTGGGGACAAGCGGCCTATACGGGTACAGGGCGGCATAGGCCGCACAGGCGAAGGCGCCAAAGCTCACCCGGTAGAGAGCGTCTGCGGTGCGGCGGTCGAATTTCACTTCGTCTTTCGCTTCTTTGCTGGTGCAGTCGATTGAAGAAGCCTGGGTGCGAACTGCCGCAGGATTTGCAACTCATCTTCCTCGACAAACCTGTCCTCATCGTCCGGTAGTTCGGTGATGACGCGTGCGTAAAGCGCCAGGACAGCGGCATTGGCACGGACATCGCCTTGCAATGCTTTGGCCATCAGCGATTTGATCAAGGCGCGCTGCTTACTCACGCGGCGCGATTTGCCGTCTTCACGCACCGTGATTTGTTCGTTCAGTTCAGCAGCAAGATCAGTCGCAAGTTTTTGGCTTCCCTTCGGACGGCCTTTCGGATTGCCGGATCTACCCCGCTTGAATTGCCCCGACTTCGGGGGCTTGCCATATCCAACCTTATATTCGCTCATCGTCGGCTCACCCTGCGGCGGGCTGGAATGACATTAGGCGCTGACGTGGCTTGCCGCGCTTCCATCTCGGTAAAGGTCAAACCGGTTTTGGTGTGCCGAGCTGCTGTGCCCGTAATTTTCTGCCAACGACGAACGGCGACATCGACGTAGAGCGGGTCTAATTCGATGACGCGCGCGACTCTGCCGGTCCGCTCGGCCGCTAGAATGGTCGTTCCACTGCCACCAAATGGATCGAGAATAACGCCATTCCGCCGGCTACAGTCCCGGATCAAATCCGCGATCAATGCAATGGGTTTTACTGTTGGATGGAGTTCCAGATCACCACGCCGCGCCGGATCAAGGCTATTGACGCTCGGACAATCCAAAACGTTGGTCCGATAGCGGCCCTTTTCGCCTAGTTTAAAGTTATTGATGTGCTGTCCGGTCCCATTCTTAAAGACCGCGACCAGTTCGTGTTTCGAACGGTAAAAACTCCCCTGGCCAGCATTGGCCTTATTCCAGACCAAAAGATTTTTCCATTCCGAATAAAGCGGGACGGCAGCGCCGAGGAGCTC